>DHCV01000029.1 GCA_002399025.1 Bacteroidales bacterium UBA4893
TACGCACCCATCCGCCGGTCGCCATCAATAGGTATTGCTACTTATTATGCTGCCCCTCGACTTGCATGTGTTAAGCCTGCCGCTAGCGTTCATCCTGAGCCAGGATCAAACTCTTCATTGTATAATATTTTGTTTCCCTAAACTCTACGTAAATTTAGTATCGCTACTTCATATACGCTCTTCGCTAACTTCTTTGGTTTCCTTAATGTCAATGAACTTATTTTATTCCCAATTCTTCCCTCTGTCTCTCTTCACTATCGTTACGCCGAATTGGGAGTGCAAAAGTACAAACTTTTTTTAATATACAAAACTTTTTATTGATTTTTTCCAAAGAAAATATCATCTCAAGCAAGAAAACAAACCAAAACCATTATCAAAACATTATAATTCCGATTATTGACTATGCTAAAATAATTACATGATTAGTAAATTAAAAATGTAAATATAATTTAGGACTAACTACAAATCTGTCAACCTTATTCAGGATGGGTTGGTGTATATATTTATTGAGGAATTATTGGGCATAAAAAAAGAGAATAAGGATTATTCCTTACTCTCTTGTATGTATTGATGTTTTATCTATTTCTTAGATGTAGAAATCTTCATCCAAAGGACGTTCTGGCTTTTGTGGTTTTGGTCTTTCGGCGTTGTTTCTGTTATTGTTAGGGCGGTTATTGTTTGGACGCTCAGGTCTTTCTCTTTGTGGTCTTTCAACAAATCCTTCTGGTTTTGGAAGTAGCACTCTATGTGAAAGTTTAAATTTGCCTGTCTTTTTGTCAACTTCAATAAGTTTTACCTTAATTTTATCTCCTACCTTCAAAACGTCTTCAACATTATTTACTCTTTCCCATGCTAATTCAGAAATATGCAATAGGCCATCCTTTCCAGGAAGGAACTCAACAAAAGCTCCAAAGGTTTGAAGGTTTTTAACTTCTCCATCGTACTCTTGTCCAATTTCTGGAACTGTTGTTATGCCTTTTATTCTTGCTAAAGCTGCATCAATTCCTTCTTTATTTACAGATACAATATCAATCACTCCAAATTCTCCCTTTTCCTCAATTACAATTGTGGTTTTGGTTTCTTTTTGCATTTCTTGAATTATCTTTCCACCAGGTCCAATTACTGCTCCAATAAATTCTTTTGGTATTGTTAGCTTAACAACTCTTGGAACTTGTGGTTTGTAGTCTTCTCTTGGTGCTGGAAGTGTTTCATTTATTATGTTAAGGATATGCATTCTTCCTTCTTTAGCTTGTAGTAGTGCTTGAGTAAGAATTTCATAAGATAATCCATCGCACTTGATGTCCATTTGACAAGCTGTTGCTCCGTCAACGGTTCCAGTTACCTTAAAGTCCATATCTCCCAAATGGTCTTCATCTCCTAAAATATCGGAAAGTACAGCCCATTTTCCATCCTTTGCAATTAATCCCATTGCAATTCCTGATACTGGTTTTTTGATTTGAACTCCAGCATCCATAAGTGCTAAACATCCTGCACAAACAGTTGCCATTGATGAAGAACCGTTAGATTCTAAAATATCAGATACAATTCTTATAGTATAAGGACATTCTTCTGAAGTTGGAAGAACTTGTTTTAATGCTCTCATTGCAAGATTTCCATGTCCTACTTCTCTTCTTGACAATCCTCTATTTCCTTTAACTTCACCAGTTGCAAATCCAGGGAAATTATAGTGAAGGATGAAATTATTCTTTCCTTCAATCATTGCTCCATCAATAATTTGCTCATCAAGTTTTGTTCCAAGTGTACATGTAGTTAAAGATTGTGTTTCTCCACGAGTAAATATTGCAGAGCCGTGAGGAGTTGGAAGATAGTCAACTTCTGCCCATATTGGACGTATTTCATCTAAGCGTCTTCCATCCAAACGAACTCTTTCGTTCAAAACCATATCTCTCATTGCTTCTTTTTCAGTTGCATGGAAGTATTTACTAATCAAAAACTCTTTTTCTGATGCTTCTTCTTCAGTTAGAGTATCTATGAAAGCCTGTTTTATTGCTGCAAAGCCTTCTGCTCTTTCTGATTTATTAGCTATTCCTTGTTTTGCAAAGTCATAACATTTCTGATATGTTGCATTATGAATTTTTTCTTGAAGTTCTTTATCGTTGGTTTCATGACAGTATTCTCTTTTTTGAGTTTTATTTGCCATTTGTTCCAAATCTTTTATTGCTTGACAATGTGTTTTGATTGATTGGTGTGCAATTTTTAAAGCTTCTAACATCAACTCTTCAGAAACTTCTTTCATTTCTCCCTCAACCATCATTATATTATCTTCAGTTGCAGCAACAATTAGGTCTAATTCTGCTTTTTCCAAATCTTCAATTGAAGGGTTAATAACAAATTTACCATCAATATAAGTTATTCTAACCTCTGAAACTGGTCCATTGAAAGGAATATCAGATACCGCCAAAGCAGATGATGCTGCAAGAGCTGCAAGAGCATCCGGAGGAGTTGTTTGATCTCCTGATATTAATGTAATTTGTACTTGAACTTCAGCGTGAAAGTCTTCGGGGAATAGAGGTCTTAAAGCTCTATCTACTAAACGAGCAATTAGTATTTCATATTCTGAAGGGCGTGCTTCTCTTTTAAAAAACCCTCCAGGGAAACGTCCTACTGCTGCATATTTTTCTTGATATTCCACAGTTAGTGGCATAAAATCAACATTATCTCCTGCTTCTTTTTTAGCACAAACAGTTGCTAAGAGCATTGTATCTCCCATTCTAACTACTACCGAACCATCAGCCTGTTTTGCTAATTTTCCTGTTTCAATTTCAATTTGTCTTCCGTCTTCAATTGTAAAGACTTTTTTGATTGCTTGCATCTTTTTCTTTCTATTATTTTAACCTCTTTCTAATTGGAGCCTAATTAGATAACTTGTTTCATTCTTTTTATTTTATATTCTTTGCTCCTTAACTACTCTAAACACAAAAAGGCAATTAGAAGCTAATTGCCTTTTTGAAACTAAATAAGCACTTGAAATGTATTATTTTCTAATTCCTAATTGCTTAATTAATTCACGATATTTTACAATATCCTTATCTTTTAGATAATCTAACAAACGTCTTCTTTTGCCAACCAATCTAACTAATGAACGTTCTGTAAATTTATCATTCTTCATTCCACGAACGTGTTGTGTTAGATGTTGAATTCTAAAAGTAAATAATGCTATTTGCCCTTCAATTGAACCAGTATCTTTTTCTGATTTACCATATTGAGCAAAAAATTCTTTTTTCTTTTCGGCTTCTAAATACATATCCTAATACCTACTTGTTTATATTTTTCTTATTATTTTCAATTAATTGAGTTTGCAAAGATAGAAATTAATTTTTTATTAGCAACACTTTTTTTACTTTTTTTATTTTCTACCTTTTCCAAATATTATCTCTTTTCTTTCTTTTTACAATAAAAACGCATAACCCTATTGCCAAAACTATTCCAAAAATATCTGCAATAACATCCATAAATTCTAAAGACCTATGAATATATTCTCCAAGAAGGAATTGCATTATTTCTGTAAAAACAGCAAAACAAACGGAGATTAAAATTGTAATTTTGGAGGAATAAGCAATTGTTTTTGGAGGAAAGAATAGCCCAAACAATAAAAATGCAAAACCTCCGAACATTATGGCATGAACGAATTTATCGAAATGAGGTATAAAAGAAAAAAATCCAATACCTTTGGGCAATGATTCTGAAGGAGCTAAAATTGCAAAAAACATCAAAGCCACCCACAAAATAAAAAATATTAAATTAAATTTCTTACTCATTTAATTAGATAAAGCAGATGAATAAAAAAAGATGCAAGGAAGTTTATATCCAAGCATCTTTTTATCTTTCAGAATATTATTAAAGTCCGATAAATGTAGTATATGCAACTGAATCCATTAAATCATTTACTTCTGAAGGATTAGTAATTTTCATCTTAATTATCCAACCAGCATTATATGGGTCAGTATTTATAGCTGCAGCATTAGCTTCCAATTCAGCATTGAATTCTAAAACTTCTCCAGAAACAGGGAGAACTAAATCAGAAACAGTCTTAACTGCTTCAATTGAACCAAAGATTTCATCTTTATCTAAGGTTTCGCCTTCTGTATCAACATCAACAAAAACTATATCACCTAATTCGTGTTGTGCAAAATCAGTAATACCTACATAAGCTTGGTCGCCTTCTATTCTCAACCATTCATGGTCATTTGAATACTTTAAATTTTCTGGGAATTTCATTTTTATATGTTTTTAATGTTAATTTTCTTCTAACTTGTTTCAAAGTTCAAAATTACTATATTTTTTAATATTACCTAATAAGAAACCTATCTTTTTATTATTTTATATCTTAACACCTTGCTATCTAAATTAATAGAAAGAATATACATTCCCTTTTTTAAGGAAGATACATCTAATTGTTTTGTATTTCCTTTCTTTGAAATTTGTTTTCTTCCAAATAAATCAAAAATCTCTACTAAGTTTATATTTTCTGATGAAGAAAAACTTATAAAATCCTTTACTGGATTAGGATATATCTCAAAACGGATATCATCGTTGACTTCATCAAGACCAATTAAATCAACAGCTCTCTTAACTGCATTATGAGCAGATACCTTTCCCCAGCCCCAACTATTATTTGGAATAGTTGAAGTTGTATAATTATCCATGCGTGCAGTTTCTTTCAATATTTCTTTAATTTTCATAGGAGTTAATTTTGGATTTGCTTCCAACATTAGTGCAACTATTCCCGAAACCATTGGCGAGGACATTGACGTACCTGAAAGAGCAGAAAAAGAATATGTTCTATCATTAAAGAATACATCTTGAATACTTGGGTAGGTTTCAGTTGAATAAGAGGATATTGAAGATATGACAGCTACTCCTGGAGCTGCAATTTCTGGCCTTATCGCTCCGTCAATTCTTGGACCAATGCTTGAAAATCCTGCTCTTGCTCCTCCATTAGAAGTGCCTCTAAGTTGTGAATTATATGCAGCAACAGATATCATCCCATCTCCAACTGCAGGCTCGCCAACACCATAATAACTATCACCCAATAGATAATATGGTTTATATTTAGCAAAATCAATTCCCCAATTCCCAACTCCTGTATTTAAACACGCAACATTCCAAGCATGAACAATTCCCTGATTGGAAGTTGTTGAAAGCACAACAAAATATCTTCCAAAAGTATAATTTGACAAACGAACCTCCCATTCAGCAATGGGTCTTTGAGAAATTGGTGTTGACGAGATTGAACTTCCTCTAAAAATCAAGCTATCTCCTTCATAAATTACACATGTATCGTTAATTTGATCATCGGATTGGGTATTCATCCATGGGGTAGAATAGACTAATTCAAAGAAACTATTATAAAACTCTATTCTTGAAGAAAAACTACTTGTGCTATCTCCTGCCATTGTTATGGTTTGCCCCCAGTAGTTTGCATTTTGAGATTGAATGTCAAATGAAATCCCCGTAGATAAGGTATCGTTATTTGTGAAAGCTTTTTTTACATGAAATTTATTATTACCATTGTTTCCACCACTTGTTACAAATACAACGCTATCAACATCAGACATCTGCTTTACTGCTTGATCTAATAAAGAAGTTCCATCCATCATTCCAAAATGATATAATCCCCAGCTCCCATTAACAACCAAACGCTTATGCCTTTTCTTAGCTTCATTCCTCATCCATGCATAAGCATCCAATACAGCAACTTCATCAATTAGGAAAGTTGCCATAAGTAGCTCTGAATCGTAGGCAACTCCCCTATATTGTGTTCCTGCTCCACCTCCTGCAGCAATTCCACTTACATGGGTTCCATGAGTTCCTACCTTATATATATTTATAGTATCACTTTGTGCTTGAGTTAATTCTTGCTCTCCATAAAAGACTGTTCCATAGAACATACTATCTGGAGGAGGTCCCTGACTTCTGAACTGATCCCAAGCCCCCAAAATTCTATAATTATTCATTGCTGTGTCGTAGAACATTGGATGAGTATAGTCAAATCCCCAATCAGTTACTCCAATTATTACTCCTTTTCCTGAATACCCTTGAGGCAGTTCGAAACCTTGCCAAACCAAATCTGCACTAACATCATTAGTTGCTTTATGCAATTGTGGTCCATTTATTTTTCTTGAAGTCTCTATATCAATAATATTATCTAAATGTATTACTTCACTGACCCTACATACTGGAATATAAATTGTATAGATATTTCCGAACTTAGACCCTATCCTACAGCCTATTTCTGTTATACTTTTATCTTGGAAATCAGAATTTACTTTAATAATTGCAGATAAATATTCTAACCCATCAATATCTCTTATAGAATATTTATTGGGAAAATTTGATTGAGACTTTTTATAATAGTTTTCAATAAAACCCTTCATCCCAATTCCAATATTTTGTGAAAAAACAGATTGAGATAATAGTAAAAGACAAATAAATAAAGATTTTTTCATAAATAATTTTTTTAAGGGTTAATTGTCAATGCAAATATAGAAAAAGAATTAATAGAAAAAGAAAAGCGTTCTGAAAAAATCAAAACGCTTCCAAGTTATTAACAAAAAATTTTAATATTCATCTTCATGAAAGAAGAAATCTTCCTTCGTAGGATAATCTGTCCAAATTTCCTCTATGCTATCATATGTTTCTCCTTCATCTTCCATTTCGGTAAGATTCTCGATAACTTCAGGTGGTGCACCACTTCTTAAAGCATAATCCAATAATTCCTCCCTTGTTGCTGGCCAAGGAGCATCTTCCAATTTTGATGCCAATTCTAATGTCCAATACATTGTTCAATAATATTTTAAAAGTACAAAGGCTAATATAAGTATATACCTTAAATTTTTTGCAAAAGTAATATTATTTCATTAACAAACAAATTTTCGGTACTCTTTTTACTAAAGAATTTTATTTTCAAATAATACAATCTATAACAAACATTATGCCATACTTATTTATTGCCTTAAGTGATAACAAAAATTAATAATCCAAATTCCCAAAAACAAAAAAACGCCAATTCACATAAATTAAATCGGCGTTTTATTTTAAGTCAATCAATGACTTTTTAATCAGTTTATTCTCTTAAGGAGCTTCAACAGGAGTATCAGGATTATTGATTTGAAGACCCTTAATATCTTCATAAGAATCAATTTCAATAGGCATCTTCTTAAAGCTTTCTCTCATATCCAAAGATGAGCGTAAACGGATAAACTTTCTTCTAATGGTTGACAAATTAGCTTCCTCCAAAGTATCAACTGCCTTAGCACTGAACTCAGGCGAAATAGTTCCAATCTCCCCAAGTTTCACAGGATTACCTTCCAGCAACTCCCATTTCAAAATGGTTTCATATTGCGTCAAAATACCATAAACATCACCCCTTGAGAAAGCAGAAGTTTCGGCAATTCGTTCAGCAACCTGCTTGGAATCAATAACCTTTTTTCTCTTAGGACGCAACAAGTATTTCATACCTGGATTAAGTCCTACTGAAATTTTTCGCAAAACGCGAACAGCCAACATTGGCATAATAACCTCCTTTTTTAAATGGTTTATAAATAATTTTTAATGATACCAATTAAACGGATATAATTGTAATTTATTTTATTGATTACGAGAAAATACCGAATAATTTTACCCAATAAGCCATTTTGCTAAAGCTAAACTATAACTTAGTATATAACCAAACTATAACTTAGCTCATAGCTAATCTATAACTTAGCATATAGCTAAACTATAACTTTACTCATACCTAATCTATAACTTAGCTCATAGCTAATCTATAAGTTAGCATATAGCTAAACTATAAGTTAGCTCATAGTCAAACTATAACTTAGCACATAGCTAAACTATAAGTTTACTCATAGCAAAACTAAGGTTTACTTATAGCTAAATTACTAATTTACTCTATGTATATTGATTATTTGGTTTGTGAAAAAAAGGAAAAGACAGAATTTTATTCTGTCTTTTCGCTAAATCAATTTTAATAATCAATGTTTTTCAACGACTTATATCATCAACTCCCAATCTGATACACTACCCACACTACCGACTTTTCAATAAAGCTCTATGTTTTGTAATTTTTAGAGTATTTGCACATTCAGCAAAATAATCTATATTCTCTTTCTTTATACTGAATAATAAAATATTAATATATCCTTTTACAATTAACAATGATTCTGGGTTTTGATTTGAATTTACATATCCAACAGATCCAAGTTCTGTAGGCATAAACTCTTCGAAAAACTTATATGAATAATGATTATCTAATATTTCCTCTAATTCATCTTTTGAAGGAATATAAATTGAATCTTTTAGACCTATTGTATCCCGATAATTCAAATTATTATAATAAATTAGGATATATTGATTACTGTCATATTTTATCCATACTTCTCTATGAATACCATCAATATCTGAAGGTTTATTCGGAAGATATACTTCATAATTTGCTGGCATATAAATATAACCTTCAAGTGCACCCCAAGGACCACTATCGAAGTTTGCATCGAAATGGTATCGCTCTTTATGTTCTTGAGAATATAAATTATTAAACGTTGAACATATAATAATTAATAATAATATCTTTATCTTATTCATCTCTTATTTTTCCGTCGTGTGGGATTTGAAATCCCGCACTATATTATTATTAGGATTTATAATCCGATACTTATTTATTATCTACTTTATTTGCTGGCAAATATACAAATACATTTTAATTAATATATTATGTGAGAATATTTTTTGAAGACAAGTATATCTATAAAATAACAAAGTGCGGAATAACTTATCCCGCACTTTGAAATAATAATCTTGTTTTTAGTATTTATGGATTAAATTAACCTTGAAAATAAATTTCATCTTGTTTGTATTCTTTCATCAAAAATCTTGAAAGACAAAATAAATAATCAGAAAGACGATTTATGTAAATCAATGATTTATCACAAACAAAACTTTCTCTATTTAGCTTTACAAGCAATCTTTCTGCTCTTCTGCATACTGTTCTTGCAATATGTGCTTGCGAAGAAATATAGTATCCTGTTGGAAGAATAAAGTTTTTAAATTTAGGCAACTTTTGTTCAATATTATCAATCGTATTCTCAAGCCACTCTATATCTAAAGAAGAATCTTTCCAAAATTGATCTGAAATTTTATCAGCATCTTCTTTACTTTCTGGCAAAGAAGCAATAATTGATTCAAGCTTAAACATAGAATTTATAATTCTAAGAAGGTCTTGTGTAAGTTTATTGTTTTGAGCTTCTAAATTAGTCTTTCCTCCTTTTTTCTCTCTTTTAATTATTAAGTCTCTAACCAGTCCAATGTGAGAATTTAGCTCATCGAGAGTTCCATAACATTCTACTCTAAGGTCAAACTTATCTACCCTCTTTCCTCCAATAAGTGAAGTTGTGCCCTTATCTCCTGTTTTGGTATAAATCATATTACATATACCTTTCTACAGCCTTGATTTCAGGCAATTCTTCTATAACGGCTTGCTCAACTCCTTGTTTAAGAGTCATCATTGCATGAGGACAAGATCCACAATGCCCTTGAAGCTCTACATAAACTACTTTATCGTCTGTCAATTCTACAAAACGAAGATCTCCTCCATCATTTTGAAGATAAGGTCTTATCTTGTTAAGCACTTCTTTAACTTTTATTTCTAAATCTTGTTTTTCTTGTGGTGTCATGATATTTATATGTTTAATTTGTTATTAATCTTTTTTGCCAAACTCAAAAAGTGTTTTGTTTCTAACGCTTCATTATCCAAACTTATTGGGTTTCCACTATCATTTGTTAAAGAAATATCTTCAGTGATTGGTATTTCTTCCAATAACTCGAGGCTTAGTTCTTCGATTAGATTTTTAGTTCCGTTCTTTCCGAATATATAATATTTATTGTTTGGAAGTTCTTTTGGAGTAAAGAAAGCCATATTCTCAACAAGACCCAAAATAGGAATATTGATATCTTTATTTTTAATCATATTGATAGCTCTTCTCACATCAGCAACCGCTAATTCTTGAGGTGTTGAAACAAATATCACTCCCGAAATAGGAAGTTCCTTAAGAATAGTTAATTGAATATCCCCTGTTCCAGGAGGCATATCAAAAATTAAATAATCCAACTCATCCCAAAGTGTATCGGAGATTAATTGAACAATTGTGTTGGAAGCCATTGGTCCTCTCCAAATCAGTGCTTTATTATTATCAACAAAAAAACCTATTGACATTAGTTTAATTCCAAACTTTTCAATAGGCTCAAGATAAATCTTCCCTTCAATCTCTCTTCCTGCAACTTCTTGATTTTCTATATTAAAAAGTGTTGGGATTGAAGGTCCATAGATATCAACATCAGCTAAGCCAACCTTAAAACCAAGCTTAGCAAGAGAAATTGCTATATTTACGGCAACTGTAGATTTTCCAACACCTCCCTTTCCACTTCCAACAGCTACCAAATGCTTAATTTTTGCAACTGACTTTTTTAGTTTATCTTGTGTTTCCTTTTGTTTTTCAAAGATATTCATTTATTTAATATTTTAATCTTCCTCATCCTCTTCTTCGTCCTCGTCCTCATCATCATCTTCAATCTTGTCTGAATAATCACCATGAATCAGAACAAAAGTATCTTTTGATGGTTTTTCTTCTTCCTCTTCCACCTCAGGTGTCTCTTCAGGAAAATCAGGAGTTTTAGTCTGGCTAAATATTTCTTTATCGTACTCTTCCTCAGTTAGTTTCTGATCAACCTTAACATCTATCTTAACCATAAAGATTGTGTCAGTGGTTTCAAAAGGCACTACATAAATTATTTCACCTGAAGGCTTTGTTATTTTTTGAATATGTGAAGCATAACCTTCTGGATAAGCCTCGCTGAATTGAACAATTTGTTCCGTAGTGAGCTTATTAAAGCTTATAATTACTCTTTTCTTGTTTACTTTTGGGTTCATAATATTTTGCAAAAAATAATTTGCAATATTAGTAACTTTTTGTAATACTCGAGTAAAATTAAGAATATTTATATCAAAAAAGTAAAGAATTATTCTATTATTGAATAACAGTAATACTTCCAGACTTAGTAATTCTCTCTCCGGAACAAGTATATTCAAATTTATAAAAATATGTGCCTATAGGTATATTTGTCTTAGGGAAATCATTATTATAACTCTTTCTCCTATAAATAATCTTACCCCTACTATCTAAAATAATAAGTGAGTTATCAAGGAATTTCTCAACCTTATTAATCACAAAATAATCATTAATTCCATCTCCATTCGGAGTAACAACGTTTGAAGGTAAAAAATTTGGAATCTCTTCTTCAATTGGAGAAACTTTATCTTCGTCATTAGAAACTATGTCTATCTTATTATTCTTAATTAATCCTGAAGTGGTTGTATTATTTTTTATTGGTTCAATGGTATAGTCATTTTTCTCTAATGCCTCATAAGTAACATCATTAATATTGTATTCAATATCAATATCATTAGTCGTTTCTTTCTTTAGCTTTTTATTATCAATCAAAAGTAAAATTTGTTCAGTTGATTTATTATCAATTTTGTTTTGGGTGTCTGCAGGTATGATTGAAACTGGTTCTTGATTGATTGTTGGGGTGTTATTCTTAACAACAATTTCATTTGCAGTGGTTTTATCTTGTAAATTATTATCAACAATTAGATATATTCCTACTCCTGCAATTGCAGTAGCTGTAATAATTCCAATTGTTTTAATTGTTGTTGTTAGGTGAAATGCTTTATTGATTGAAGATTTTTCTATGCCTTGCTTCATTGCATTATCATTTGCAATGTTATTTGAATTATTTAGCTCAGTTTCAATCTTATCCCAAATATCAGGAGCTTCCTTTTCGCTAACTTTAAGTTTCCTAAAAATATTATCTATATTATTCATTCTTACTCTTTTCTATTTGTTCTAACTTTTTTTTCAATAATTGTCTTGCTTTGTAAAGATTACTCTTAACACTATTTTGACTCATGTTTAGTATCTCACTAATATCTTTATTGCTATACTGATCAATCGCACAAAGGTTAAAAACTACTCTCAAAGCGTTTGGAAGTGATTGAACACAGGATAATAATTCTTCTTCCGAAAATGTATATTCTGATTCAAACAATTCAAAATCCTTTTTCTCTACAACTTCCTCAAACTCAATTAAGCTATTATACTTTTTATTAAGTCTATAAGTGTTGATTGCATTATTTATAATAACTTTTTGGAGCCACGATTCAAAATGATAATTTTTGAACTCATTAGTAACCTCAAAATAACCAATCTTACTAAATACTCTTAACCACCCTTGCATTAACATATCCTCTGCTTCAGAACTACTATTTGAATACCGTAGACATAAAGCAAACATTTGATTTTTATAGCAATTAAATAGTTCTTTTTGTGCCATTGAGTCATTACGTTTGCAAAGGTTTATTAAGTCTAATAATTCTCTCTCATTCTTTTTCATAAATCCTTTTCAAACATAATAACAACCAATTTCTGAAAAAAGTAAGTACCGTAAGGTATTTTTTTATTTTATTATGATAACTTTATCTCTTAGAGTTGAGGTTTTGTCTTTAGAAATAAGGGTTAAGATATAAAAACCGGAAGGTAAATTATTTTCAATTTTTAATTGATTAGTTCCTTGTTTCACCAAATTAGAATAAAGAACTAATCCATTATTATTTGAAATAAATAAATCGTAATCTTGATTCAATTCTCTAAAATTAATATTTATACTTTCTTTAGCCGGATTAGGGTAAATCTTCATTTTTGGAGAATTTTGTTCAATGTTAGCTATTCCAATTATATTTAAATCTCCAACACCCATTATATAGTCACCTTCCCAAAGTGAATTTAATGTTAGGTAGCCTTCAGTATTATTTGGCCTTGAAGTTTTAACTGCTATCCATTCAGTTTCTTTATTTGGTCTATAAAGTAGAATTAAAGAATCTAAGGAAGAATATTTACTAATCAAAGCATTATCAAAATTGTTCACCCCAGAAAGAATTTTAAAATAGAAATTACCCTCTATCTCGCATTTTTCTAAACCTTCTCCTTCAATAGTCCAATAGTGTTTCTGACTTAATCGATTAATCCCATCTGGCAAAGGATTATCTTCTTCGTTTCCAACCCAATGAAGAGTTGTTCTAATAAAGATTGAATCAGGATTGTTCTTTACATTTGCATAAAAATATGTATTAGGAAAATCCTGTCTTCCTGTTCCTGCAATGGTTTTATAGTTATCAATTGTGGCATCAGCTATTTCCTCTTCTAAATCAACAAAACAATTGATTGGATTAATGTTTAGAATAATGTTTTGAGTTGAAGTTAAGCCATTAAACTCAATTATTCTCTTTTCCTTGTTCCAATTTTCATCAATAAAAGTTATAGGAACCCTACTTGATTGACATCCACCATTAGCATTTGCAATAGTTCTTTGATTTATTGTTATCGTTGCAATATTACCATTAAACTGCTTATTTGAAATTGAATAATGATTGTATCCGCTGTCTAAAACATAGAAATTAAAGAAATCATTTAAATCAATATTTGTTACTGAAGACAAATAATCTCTCATTTGGAAAGTATTTATTATTCCATACCCATAATTATTTAGCATGGAACGAACAGCTGGGAAGAAAATACTATCTCCTAAATATCCTCTTAGAGTATGAACTACCGCTGCCCCTTTCCTATATGTTGTGGTAGAATAGACATCAGCACCTGTTACTCCATACAATATTCTATATCCTTCACTTAATGGCATCTTATCTAAAACCATTTCCATATTATTTCTAAAATAATTCTTAGCATGCTCTTTCCCATAATGCCCTTCAAAAGATATATTCTCACTCCATGAAGTCCATCCTTCCTTAATCCACATATTTAATTCAGATTCTCCACCCATATAATTTCCAAACCAACTATGACCTAACTCATGAACAATGTTACTATTATTCTGATCGCCCTGTCCCACAGCAGCACTATAGGCTAAAGAAATATTATCAACATGTTCCATACTGCCTAATGGTGTAACACAATACCCAACCCTATTAAATCTAAATTCTCCAAACTTACTCTCTAAAGCATGGAATGCATCCTTAATTAAATTCATTTTTCCTCTAACGACCGTACTGTCAGCAGGGAAACAATAAATCTGAACAGGAAAACTATTTGCAACTCCCTGAACAGTATCTTCTACCAGACAATAATCTGCAATAGTTACTGCAACTAAATACGGACAAATTTCCTGAGGAATTCTCCAATGCCATGATGATGAGGAGTCTGAAACAGTTGAAATACTATCTAAAATCCCACCACAAATTGCTTTTCTTGAGCTTTGAGTAGTAATATTCAAATTAAATGTAGCTTTGTCGCTAAAATAGTCCTGTGCAGGGAACCAACTCCTTGCAAATGAATGTTGAGGGTCCATAATTGCAACATTTAAAGAATAAATTATTTCAGGATTATAATGAATTCCACCCCAACCATAAACCTCAATTACTTGAGAACCACTATACCAAACAGAAACCTCAACCACTTCATTATCTTGAACATAAGGAGGTAAGGAAACATTCAAATTGGGAGAAAGATATGAATAAATTGCTGGCATACCATTAATATAAACTGAATCTACCTGATGGTTTAACAGATTTAATTTAATGATTCTGTTAGTTGGATTTACTACCTTAGCTCTCAAAACACAATTACCCTGATGTCGTCCTTTAACAAGATTATTTATATCTAAACTAATGTTGTAGTGTTGAACATCAATTGAATCTGTTTGAGCATTAATTTGAAGAGCAAAGAAACAAATCGCTAAGAAAAGGTATATTTTTTTCATATCAAATTGAATTTATTATTTAAAAAATCATTTGCAAATATAATGATAATGTTTCAACGACAATACAATTTAAAACTATAAAATGAAAAAGATAATAAGAATTAGTCAAAAAGACATTATCCAAAATAAACGAAGGATAATCAAAAATATCAACCGAATAAATAAAATTATCCCCCGCAAAAATTTATTTATCAACCGAATAACTTTTAAAAGACGGGAGTTAATTCATAAAATAAAAAAACGCCACCTGCTTTTCACAAAGAGAGTGGCGTAAAAAAGTTATTATATCTTTGTGACTAAGCTGGGATTCGAACCCAGGACCCCATCCTTAAAAGGGATGTGCTCTACCGACTGAGCTACTTAGTCGTTTGTTTTGGAAGTGCAAAGGTAATTCTTTTTTTAATACTGGCAAATCTTTTCTATTTATTTTAATAACCATTTTTCTTAAAACTCTTTTAATCAGAAATATAATTTACCGCAATTTTAAGTCAAACATAAATAATGATTGAAAAACTTGCATTCATTCCAAAAATTCTTTATTATTGCAAATCGTATCTAAATATTATTCTTATGAAATTAGATGTAAAATTAAAGAAAGGGGTTGGTGATTTACAGTTCAATTCAACAATCGATCAAGCTATGAAATTGATGGGAGCTCCTACTGATGTTGAAAATATTGGTGAGGATATTGACTACCCTACAACAATTCTTCATTATGATAGCTTAGGAATAAGTTTGTTTTTTGAAACCAACGAAACCTGTATGCTTACATGTATTGATATTGACAATTCCGATACAACAATTTTTGGTCAAAAAGTGATGGGAGAACCTTCAAGAGTTATAGAAGAATTAATGATAAAGAATAATATTCTTAATAAGACAAAAGAAGATGAAGATTGGGGAGAGATGCGTATTTCTTATGAAGATTATAGTATTGATTTTTATTTTATTGACGATAAACTTGTCTCTATAACTTTTGGAAAATAAACCTATACCAATTTTTCCTGCATTTTTTTTCCCAAATGTTGAGTACTTTATGTTTTTAAGTAAGTATGATACTATTAATATTGAAATCTGCGAAAACTTTCCAAAACAAACCTTCCGAAATAGGACATATATTCTTTCTTCAAACGGATTGTTGGGAATAAATGTTCCTATTGTTAAGGAAAAAACTATCAAACAAAAATTTTCAGACACAAGAATTTCATACACTGAAAATTGGAACGTTAAGGCATGGAGAACAATTACATCTGCATACGGAAAAAGTATTTATTTTGAATATTTTGAAGACGAAATAAAACAATTCTTTACTTCTGAACACGAGAAGCTTATTGATTTAAACATTAAAATCCTACACTATTTCATTAAACGATTTGACATAAGTACAAAGATAGAATTTACTCAAAGCTACACTGAAGTAAGTCCAGAATATGATTTTAGAAACAAATTTTTGGTTAATAAGAAAGCTTCTGAAAAGACAACTAAGTTTATACCATATCTCCAATGTTTTTCTGAAAAATTCCCTTTTGTTGAGAATCTCTCTTGCATAGATTTGCTAATGAATAACGGCAAAATTAGTAATTCAATAATTAATATTTAAATTTCTTTTCATTTTATTGATATAAATGTTTATCTTTGCACAATAATTTTTAAAGTATTTATATGATATATATTTATTGTTTTCTTATTTCTGCTTTATTAGTTTTATTCATAATGCCTTTCTACATAAAAATTATGTTGAGATATAAGGTTTTGGATAAATCGGGGGGACGCAAAATTCATAAAGGCGTTAAGGTAAATATTGGTGGACTTGTAATTTTTCTTGCTTTTGCTGTTTCTTATATTGTTGCCCTACCATATTTAGCAAATGATAATTATTCTGATTCAGCCATTACATTTCTCCTAATTCTTCTTTGTATAATTGTTTTTGGGGTAAGAGACGATATGAATTCATTAACAGCAAAAAATAAACTTGTATTAGAAATTATTGCAATTATATTTATATGTAGAATGGGTATTAGGATTGATAATCTATATGGATTCTTAGGAATTTACGAACTTCCTCTTTGGGTAAGTTATTCTATTACAATCTTTTTCTTTGTTGTTATTCTAAACACTTATAATCTAATTGATGGAATTGATGGTCAAGCAGCCACACAAGCCCTTATTGTTTTTACTCCTCTATTCCTCTATTTCTTTCTATTGGGTGATAATCAATCCACAAATATTTTTCATAATCCAAACTTTTGGGCAATTATCAGTATTTGTATGATTGGTGCGTTATTAAGTTTTCTTTATTATAATTGGGAGCCTTCAAGGGTTTTCATGGGTGATACCGGGTCAATTTATATAGGGACAGTTATTGCATGCGTAATGATTTCAGCCATAAACTTTAATGGACAAAGTATTAATAATACTAATTTATTTGGGTTTGAAGTAAAATCTAAAATAGGAGTTGTGGTTTCTTTATTTTATATCCCACTTGCTGACACTTTGAGAGTATTTATAGCAAGAATTCTTAAGAAAAAATCTCCTTTTACTCCTGATAAATCACATATACATCACTTCTTACTCCGAACAGGAGCTTCTCATAAAGTCAGCACTTTAACAACGCTTACATTTTCAATTATAACATCAACAATAGGTCTTAGCTTGTCAGTAGTGTTTACTGACAATGTATTTGTTCCCTTATTAATCTTTATGTTTTTATTATATGTATTATCTGTTTCATATATTGCTAAAAGAAGATTAAAACTAATGAAAAAGAAAAGAATATGTCAAACGAACCTAACACAATAGAAAAATTAATTATTAATGATGATTCAATAACTCAAATTCAAGAGATTCAAAAAGAACCAAAGTTAGAAGAAGAAACATCTGCTCCAATTATAAAATTTACTGATGCCACACTTTCACATGGAAAAATGGTATTGACCAATGTTAACTTAACAGTTGAGGAAGGTGAATTTGCTTATATTATTGGTAAAACAGGAACAGGAAAAAGTACATTATTAAAAACTATTTATGCAGACTTACCTCTAAAGTCAGGTGAAGGCGAGGTGTGTGGCTTTTCATTAAAAAATATTAAGAAAAAAAATATTCCATTGCTAAGAAGAAAACTTGGAATTGTATTTCAGGACTTTCAACTCCTTCAAGATAGAAATATTTTTGATAATATTGTATTTGTTCTTAAATCCATTGGAATCAATGATAAAGAAGAAATCAGGACAAGAGTTATTGCTGCTTTAGAAGAAGTTGGGATGGCGAGTAAAGAAAATGAAATGCCTTATAGTTTAAGTGAGGGAGAGATGCAAAGAGTTGCCATTGCCAGAGCTATTGTTAATCATCCAAAACTAATTATTGCTGACGAGCCAACGGGTAATCTTGACCCTATTACTTCCGAAGAAATTGTAAACTTATTGATGAAAATCAATAAAGAATATAAAACAACTATCCTTATGGTAACTCATGATTACCTCGTTATTGAAAAGTTCCGTTCCAGAGTTATTTGTTGTGAAGATGGGAAGGTTATTTAAGACGGAATTTAATTAATAAAAGCAATAAATATTAGTTTTGCTAATCTTAATTCTTTGATTCTTTCTCCTTTGATAGCAATGAAAAATAACCCAATTTATACAAATCAAGAAGATGTAAGTTTGGGTACCTACTCTTTAAATTCTTTTCAATCAAGAATCTGAATAATTTATAAACAAGAATATTAAGATTTCTGAGTTTGTACTTATTTAATTGAAAATAAACCTTAACAAGTTTAATATCAAAGAAATCTTCAATATTTTTATTTCTATAAATAATATCAACTAAGTTTTTTATTGAGTTTCGTGTATTGCTAACAAACTCATCTGCATCATATAAACCTATATGAATTACAGGATTACTAATAATCTTAAACTTAAATCCTTTCTTCTTCAAATCAATTCCAAAAGCAGTATCTTCATGACCATATCCTAACATAGTTGAATCGAACTTAGAAGTCTCAAAAACTTCTCTTTTTATCAAGAAATTATTTGTCATAAAGCTCTTTGCATTACATCTATTGCATTTTGACTCTCTTTTCTTGCCATAAATCCAATGAAGATAATACTTCCTTTTAATTTTTTCTTTCTCAGGATAAATTCTTCCTCCACAAATAATATCAGCTTCATCTTTAAACTTATGATATAGACAAAGATAGTTTTTAGATGCAATTTCGCCATCGCAATCCAAAAACAATAAATGTGTTCCCTTAGCCTCTTGAGCCATAAGGTTTCTTATTGCAGCTCGACCATAGTTTCTTGGAAGTTCTTTATATATTACATTGGATAAATTTGAAAGTTCTTTATTTGATTCAAACTTCTTTGTAGAGAAATCATCATAAACCAAGATTTCAAAATCCTCACCAATCTTTAAAGCCTGTTTGTGAAGGTCCTGACAAAGCTTAGAACAGTCAAAATTATATGTAGGTATTAATATTGAAAACATCTTAAATGTTACTTAATAAGTCAATTATCTTTTTTTGTTCTTCTTCCCAACAAAGTATTTGCTTTACCTTTTTTGAATTTTCAGAATAGAATTTTCTCTTATCTTTATCATTCAAGAGCGAATTAATCTGATTAGCAATATTTGCTGGATGATGATTTACTAAGAAATCACATACATTTAACGTTTCAACAACTGATTTTATTTCACTTAATGGAGTAATAATAAATGGAATTTCGGCATGGATATATTCAAAAAGCTTATTAGGTAAGCTAATAGAATAATTTTGATTAGTCCCTTTGTCAAGAGAAAGCCCAATATCTGCATTAAAAGTATATTGCATCATATCTTCAAAAGGAATTCTTGGAACAAAGGAAATCTTATCTCTTACGGCAAAACTCACAGCTAAATTTTTTAATTTACTATAAACATCCCCATCTCCAATAATGTAAAGGTAGGCATCTATCCATTGCATACTCTCAACCAACTCCTCCATTCCTCTCTCAATATTGCAACCTCCACCCTGCCAAATAAGAATTGGTTTATCTGGCATATTCAAATCCTGCTTAGTTTTAGTCTTTCTAATAATATCTTTTCTGGGGCAGTTTCTTACAATAATAGAATCCACATTGTACTCTTTCTTAAAATATTCAGCAATCGGATTACTAACTGTAATTACATTTTTAAGATTGGGGACTATTCTTTTTTCAATTCTCTTCCAAAACCATTTGGCAAACTTATTATATTTTAATTCTGGCACCTCAGTAAAATGCTCATGAGAATCATAAATTATAGGCTTGTTTTTAATTTTGGATACTAAATAATTTGCAGGTAATGTGTCAAGGTCATTAGCCCAAAGAATATCTTGTTTGGAGAAAAGAAGTTTGAAGAAAAGTCTGATATTTAGATCAGCATAGAAAAAGAAACTTGAATAAAAACACAAGCGAAGTCTCGTATAGGAATATAACCTACTGTTCATTGGAGGGCTGTTTCGTTTCAATCGCCCAATCAAATGGACATCATATCCAGCATCAACAAGTGTATTACAAGTCTTATCTACCCTATTATCAGTAATTAAATCATTACTAACCGAAACAATTACTTTTTTTTTCATCTACAAATAAACAAAAAAGACCTTTAATATTAAAGGTCTTTTCATTAACGTGGTCCCACTTGGGCTCGAACCAAGGACCCCCTGATTATGAGTCAGATGCTCTAACCAACTGAGCTATGGGACCTATAAGTCTTTAAAGACATATCTTGATTTAAGGGTGCAAAGATACAATAATTAGAAATACTACCAAATAATTTGGAATATTTTTATCTTAATCTGTCTGATGAACGAACAATTCTCTCATCCTTTCTTATTGCTCTTTGAGCCAAAACAAATAATAGCAATTGAAGTATTGGAAAACTAATAGCAATCTTATTATATGAAACTATTGGTGCTGAGTATAGTTTAGTAATTTCTCTTTCAATTCCATCAATTTTGACAAATAAAAGAAAAGCAATATAAATTGTTAGAAATAATAATCCTCCTGCTACAAACTTAACTTGCAAAGGTCTGTTTTTGTATAGAAAAATAGAAGTAATTGAAATTAGAGAAACTCCTATTTGCATAAACACTAAACTCCAAGCTGGCGTAAGTTGAATGAATTGTTCGCTATCCTCAGTTGATGGTTGTGGAAATAGTCCATAGTATTGAGTGGTTTGCATTGATTTAACATCAAAGGTAAAATCAACAATAGGGAAGTAAAAAGTTGCTATTGTTAATAAAACAATAAAGGCTAACCATAAGGTCTGAATTCTTTGTATCATACTATATTTTGTTTTAAGTTCTAAAGTGCAAAGATATTATTTTCTTTTAAAAGAAAAACCCCCTTAAATAAAAAAGGGGGTTAAAATTATTATTATGAAAAGTTATTATTAGTACATTCCTCCCATACCACCCATTCCTGGAGCAGCTGGCATTTGAGGTGTTTCTTCCTTAATTTCTGAAAGAACGCATTCAGTTGTAAGAATCATGCTTGCAATTGAAGCAGCATTCTCAAGAGCAACTCTGGAAACCTTAGTAGGGTCAATTACTCCTGATTTGTGAAGGTCTTCAAAAACCTCTGTTCTTGCATTAAAGCCATTATCACCTTTAAGCTCTTTTACCTTATTAACAATAACGCTTCCTTCCAAGCCTGCATTTTCTACAATTTGACGAAGTGGTTCTTCTAAAGCACGACGAATAATTTGAATTCCTGTTTCTTCATCATCATTCTCTCCTTTAAGTTTTTCCAAAGATTTAATTGCACGAATATATCCAACTCCACCACCAGGAATAATTCCTTCTTCAATTGCTGCTCTTGTTGCATGAAGTGCATCATCAAATCGGTCTTTCTTTTCTTTCATCTCAACTTCTGAAGCAGCTCCAACATAAATTACAGCAACTCCACCTGCCAATTTAGCAAGACGTTCTTGAAGTTTTTCTCTATCGTAATCGGAAGTCGTTTTGTCAATTTGAGATTTTATTTGATTAACTCTTGTTTCTATTAATGATTTTTCTCCCTTACCAGAAACAATTGTTGTGTTATCTTTATCGATTGAAATCTTATCAGCTGAACCTAACATTTCCAAGTCAGCATCTTCCAATTTATA
Source organism: Bacteroidales bacterium UBA4893 (assembly GCA_002399025.1). Classification (GTDB taxonomy): domain Bacteria; phylum Bacteroidota; class Bacteroidia; order Bacteroidales; family P3; genus UBA10566. The sequence goes on from DHCV01000029.1 coordinate 21,970, forward strand.
TCCTTTTTCTTCAGAAATAACAACTCCACCTGTAAGGATAGCTATGTCTTCAAGCATTTCTTTTCTTCTATCTCCAAAACCTGGTGCCTTAACAGCAACAATCTTCAAGTTAGCTCTCAAACGGTTAACAATTAAGGTTGCAATTGCTTCTCCATCCAAATCTTCAGCAATAATCAAAAGTGGACGTCCTGTTTGAACAACCTTTTCTAAAATTGGAAGAAATTCTTTCATGTTTGAAATCTTCTTATCGTAGATTAGAATAAAAGGATTTTCATAAACTACTTCCATCTTTTCGGTGTCTGTTACAAAATAAGGAGAAAGATAACCTCTGTCAAATTGCATTCCTTCAACAACCTTAACCTCTGTTTCAACTCCCTTAGCCTCTTCAATTGTAATTACTCCTTCTTTCTTTACTCTTTCCATTGCCTCAGCAATCTTCTTTCCAATAAATTGGTCATTATTTGCTGAAACAGTTGCTACTTGCTCAATTTTTTCCTTAGCATCACCAATTTCTCTTGATTGCTTTTGAAGGTCTTTAATAACCATTTCAACTGCCTTATCAATTCCTCGTTTTAAGTCCATTGGGTTTGCACCAGCAGTAACATTCTTTATTCCTGCATTAACAATTGCTTGAGCCAAAACTGTTGCTGTTGTTGTTCCATCTCCTGCTTGGTCAGCAGTTTTTGAAGCAACTTCTTTTACTAATTGTGCTCCCATGTTTTGCACTGCGTCTTTAATTTCAATTTCCTTTGCAACAGTTACTCCATCTTTTGTTATTTGCGGAGCACCAAATTTCTTATCAATCAAAACATTTCTTCCCTTTGGTCCTAATGTAACTTTAACTGCATTTGCCAAAGCATCAACACCCAAACGCAATTGTTCACGTGCTTCTATATTATATAAAATATCTTTTGCCATTTTTCTTTAGATTTTAATTGTTAGTTAATAATGTCTGTTTAATTAAATAATTGCGTAAATATCACTTTCTCTCATTATTAAATATTCCTCAGAATCAACATTGATTTCTGTTCCAGAATACTTACCATATAATACCTTGTCGCCTACTTTAACTGTCATTGGTTCATCTTTCTTACCTGGACCTACAGCAACAACTTCTCCTTTCATAGGTTTTTCTTTTGCAATATCAGGAATAATTATGCCTGCTGCTGTTTTTGTTTCTGCTTCTGCTGGCTTAACCATAACCCTATCAGCTAAGGGTCTTACATTAATCTTTGTCATAATTCCTTTTTAATTTTTAGTTATTAATATTATAGATTTCTTTTTAAACTTATTTTTATACCTCCCTATATAGTAAATAACGTGCCATAGTATTTTCCATTTTCTTTTTCTGACAAAACGTCAGTAAAAAAGATTTATATAAAACAAAAAAGAGCTATCAAAAAAAGACAGCTCTTTAAAAACCAAATTATGAAAAAATAAATTATTAAATTTATTGCTTAATCGGTGCGGGTGCTGACGGTGCAGCTGGCCCTTTAGGTGCAGGCATTGTAGTGTTTACTGCGTTAGGATTTAATTCTGTTCCTTGAGTTTGATTAGCATGCCTTCCTGGTCTAAAAATAGTTGCTGTTAAACAAAGAACTAAAAGTGCAATTGCCAAACCCCAAGAAGCTTTCTCTAAGAAGTCAGCAGTTTTTCTAACACCCATTATTTGACTTTGAGATTGGAAATTAGCAGCCAATCCTCCTCCTTTGCTATTTTGCACAAGTACTACCAATGCCAATAACAAACATACAACTAATATTAAAACTGAAATAAATACAAACATAATGTTCTTATTTTTTACCTAATTATTTTCTAATTTTTGAATTTGAGTTGCAAAGTAACTACTTTTTTCTGGATTAGCCAAAATTAATTTATTATAAATTTTAATTGCCATATCTTTATGCCCTTGTTTTAAATAGATTTGAGCCATTGTTTCAGTTACAATTTCAAATTCATCTTCAACACTTTTCTTCACAACTTCATTAATACTAACATATTCCTTCTCCTTGTCAATCTCCTTAGAAGTGGTTAATTTATTTACCTTTGGATTTTCAACCTGAAGAAATCTTTCAATTAATTCTTCTTTTGTTGGAGTATCTGAAAGATTTGGTTCGGTATAGGAGTCAATTTCTTCAATAATGTCAGGTGTTGAATCTTTTTCTTTTTCCTTTTCAATAGGTTTTGTGCCATAGAGTTTTCTTAATTGCTCAATTCTTTCATTGATTTTGTCCATATCAGTCTTTGGAGGCTCATCAGTTGTGAATTGAAATGCAACACTTGTTTCCATAAACTCTTTCAACTTTGCTCTATCGGGCGAATAAGTTGAGGCTAAAGTAAGACTTTGATTTTGATTTTGACTAAGCAGTTTGGAACATTTGGCGTTATAGTAGTAAGGTAAGGAAAAGTAGGGATATTTCTCAATTGTCCTTTTTAGAGTATATAGAACTTGGCTATTAAATTCTTCATCCTTTAACTGCAATAAATTATTAATAAAAGTTCTATCCATATCTATTTAAGCATTTTCTTACCCTTTTTCTCTTTGAGTTTGAATTTGCAAATATAAATCATTCTTTTGTAATTCTCAAAAAAAGGAAAAGAAAAACATAATTTTCGCATAACTTATCCAAAATTCTACTTTATTGATTTTACTGTATATATAATAAGGAATATAGATTAATATAAGCTTTAGAAATTAGAGCAAAATAGAGACAAAATAAGTCTGAATTTCCTCATAATAATAAAACTGAAAAATTACTCCTTTTATAAATAAAAAAACATAAGACATAAATCTCTCTAAATAAGGATTTAATTTTCTAAAATCAAGTTTAAATTTTGCAAGGTGGCAGGATGCTGTGTGCAACCTGCCAGGATACACTATGTAAGGTGGCAGGATGTAAAGTGTAAGGTGGCACGTTACACAATTTTTATCTGATATAAATATATTTATTCCTTATAAAAGAAAATTTAAAAGAGGAGTTTATAAATTTATCTTTTTTCTGAATATCCTATTGTAATAATTGATATGTTTAGACTAATGAAATAGAAGAAAAACATAGATGTTTAAGAAAAAATTATGCGAATATATTTGGTTAATAAAAAATTTGTTGTACTTTTGCAATCCGAAAAATTGAATTTAAGATGAAAAGAACATTCCAACCTTCACGCAGAAAAAGAATAAACAAACACGGATTCAGACATAGAATGTCATCGGCTAATGGTCGTAGAGTATTGGCAAATCGTCGTCGTCAGGGAAGAAAGAAATTAACTGTTTCTGACGAAAGATAGAATTTATTCTTTTTAGAAATATACAAAGAAGCATTGTTGTTGTATGAATAAGCAATGCTTCTTTTTTATTTCAAAAAATTAGAACAACTCCAATGAAATTAAACAAGCAAAGAAGACAAGAGATAATTGAAAATGTTGAAGTTATTGATGCTGGAGCAGAAGGCAATTCTGTTGCAAAGCATAATGACTTAGTAATATTTATTCCTTTTGTAGTTCCAGGAGATATTGTTGATGTGCAGATTTTGAAGAAGAAAAAGAACTTTGCACAAGGAAAGGCAATTAAATTTCACCATTTTTCTGACAAAAGGACAGAGCAGAAATGTCCTCATTTTGGACTTTGTGGAGGATGTAAATGGCAAACAATGCAATATGAAGACCAATTATTCTTTAAAAACAAGCAAGTTATAGACAATCTTCAAAGAATTGGCCATATTGATTGTTCAGGGGCAGAAAAAATTATAGGTTCAGAAAAAATATTCTTCTATCGCAATAAATTGGAGTTTACATTCTCAACAAAACGTTGGCTAAGCGAAGAAGATATAAAAACACTTGAAAGAGGAACAAATAAAAACGGATTCGGATTCCATGTTCCAAGTTTCTTTGATAAGGTTTTAGACATAGATTATTGTGCCCTTCAAAGAGAACCTTCAAATCTTATTCGCAATTTCATTAGAGATTACTCTCAAGAAAAACAACTTAGCTATTATAATATAAGAGAACACAGTGGTTTACTTAGAAACCTCATCATTAGAACAACCTCTCACGATGAAATGATGATAATTCTTGTTTTTGCAGAAGAGAGTCAGGAGATTTTCCCAATGCTTGATGCAATTGCAAAAGAGTTTCCACAGATAACTTCCCTAATGTATGCCATTAACACAAAATTCAACGATACGCTCTTTGACCAAGACATTATATGTTATAAGGGAAAAGACCATATAATTGAATTTATGCCACCTTTCAAAGAGGGAAAAGAAACACTTAAGTTTAAGATTGGACCAAAATCTTTCTTTCAAACCAATTCTGAGCAAGCATACATATTATATAGTAAAGCAGCTGAATTGGCAGACTTGAAAGAAGAAGATATCCTTTACGATTTATATACAGGAACAGGAACAATAGCCAATTTTGTTGCACCTTATGTTAAAAAAGTTGTTGCAATAGAGTCAATTGAAGAAGCAATTACAGACGCAAAAGTAAACTCTAAGGAGAATAACATAAACAACACACATTTCTTTGCAGGAGATATGGCAAAGATTCTTAATGAAGACTTTGTTAAAGAAAATGGACGACCAGATACAATTATCACTGACCCACCAAGAGCAGGAATGCATCCAAGCGTAGTTGAACAACTATTGAATATTGAAGCAAAGAAAATAATATACATAAGTTGCAATCCAGCCACCCAAGCAAGAGATGTAAATATGTTAATGGAAAAGTATTCAGTAAACAGAATTCAGCCAGTAGATATGTTCCCACACACACAACACGTGGAGAATATTATTGAACTTTGCTTAAAATAACATTCAACCTAAATACAATATTATATTCTTATTCCATTATAGTATTATAAAATAATCTTTTCATTTTATCACTATTCATTAATATTGTATCTTTGCAAGTAGTAATAATATTAAATATTTACTAATTAAAAGTACATATATTATGAAAAGAGTAATATTAATAATGTTATTTATTGTCATTTCTTTGACTTCATTTTCGCAAATTGATTCTGTTAATATAAAAAAACAAGAGATAAAGACTAATGAATTTATTAATTGTAATAATATTGTTTATGAGTTATATCCTACAACTAATAAATGGAATTTTATTAAACTCAATACTCGTAACGGTAAAATTACGATAATTCAATATTCTATAACGGATGAAAATCAATTTGAATACAGTCTAAACAAATATGCTCTTGTATCTGAAGAAGAAGAAATTAATGGAAGATTTAAATTACATCCAACTCAAAATATTTATAATTTTCTTTTACTTGACCAAATAAGTGGAAAAGTTTGGCAAGTACAATGGCACTTTGATTCTGATAAAAGGTTTATTATTCCAATAGAATAAAATGAATATTCCGGTTGCAGATTTAGTTATTTATTCTTTAATTTTAACAACAATTGTAGTATCAATAAATAAGATAGTACAATTTTATAAAGACAGAAAATTACTAAAAACTGTAACAACTCTTGATAGGGGTACATGGTCTGAAAGAAAACTAATTATTAAGCTATTAAAATCAGGTTTACCATCTTCTACTATTTTCCATGATTTATATATAGAAAAGCATAAAGGAAGTTACTCTCAAATAGACATTGTAGTTCCGACAAAAGTAGGAATTCTTGTATTTGAAGTAAAAGATTATAGCGGTTGGATTTTTGGAAAAGGATATCAAACTTATTGGACTCAAGTTTTGGCCTATGGTGAAGAAAAACATAAATTATATAATCCAATTAAACAAAATCAGAGGCATATTGAAATTTTGAGAAGTAAAATGAAGCAATTTGCTGATGTACCATTTTATAGTATAATAGTGTTTTATGGTGATTGTGAATTAAGAGATGTAAGTTTTATTCCTGAAGATACAATTATCATTTATCCAAATGAAATAACCTATACCATTAATAATCTATTAGAAAATAAACCTAAAGCAAATTACTCAAATAAAAGACAAGTAGTACATTTTTTACAAAATGGAGTAAATAATGGCAATGATTATTCAATTACTTCTCGTCATATTCAAAATGTCAGTCAAATAATAGACAATGAAAAAATAAATTAATATTGTATCTTTGCAGGTTAGAATTTCAAAGATATAATTTATATGGACTATAATTTTAGAGATGTTGAGCCTAAGTGGCAAAGCTATTGGAAAGAAAATAATACCTTTCATGTTGAAATAGATAATTCAAAACCAAAATACTATGTTTTGGATATGTTCCCTTATCCTTCTGGTGCTGGATTACATGTAGGACATCCTCTTGGTTATATTGCTTCCGACATTTTCTCACGTTACAAAAGACTTAATGGCTTTAATGTCCTTCATCCTATGGGCTTTGATGCTTATGGGCTACCTGCTGAACAATATGCTATTCAAACAGGACAACATCCTGCAATTACCACAGAAATAAACATTAAAAGATATAGAGAACAATTAGATAAAATTGGTCTTTCTTACGATTGGGATAGAGAGGTTAGAACTTGCGACCCTAAATATTATAAATGGACTCAATGGTGTTTTATCCAACTTTTTAATTCCTATTATTGTTACGATACCAACAAAGCAAGACCAATTGAAGAGCTTCTTGAGGCTTTTGAACAAGGTCAAGCAAAGAAATTAAATGTTGCATGCTCTAAGCCATTAGATTTTAGTGCAGAGGACTGGAAAAACTTTAGCGAAAAAGAAAAGAGTGATATTCTAATGAACTATCGTTTGGCTTATCTTTCTGACTCTTTGGTCAACTGGTGTCCTAAGCTTGGAACTGTATTGGCAAATGATGAAGTTGTAAATGGAGTTTCTGTTCGAGGAGGTTATCCTGTTGAAAGAAAATCAATGCGTCAATGGTCATTAAGAATTACTGCTTATGCTGAAAGATTGCTTCAAGGATTAGAAACAGTTGATTGGACAGATTCTTTAAAAGAAATTCAAAAAAACTGGATAGGAAAAAGTGAAGGTGCTGCAATATTCTTTAATACAGAAGAAGGAGATAAATTAGAAGTTTTCACAACACGTCCAGATACTCTTTGGGGAGTTACTTTTATGGTTCTTTGTCCTGAACATGATTTAATAGGAAAACTTACAACATCTGAACATAAGAAAGAAGTTGAAGAATATATAGCTTGGACTAAGACACGTTCTGAAAGAGAACGTCAATCAGAAGTAAAACAAATATCTGGAGTATTTACAGGCTCTTATGCTATTAATCCATTAAGCAATGAAAGAGTTCCTATTTGGATTTCGGAATATGTTTTAGCTGGATATGGAACAGGTGCAATTATGGCAGTTCCAGCTCATGATAGCAGAGACTTTGCTTTTGCTCGTCATTTTAATATTCCAATTAAACAAGTTGTTGTCCCATCTGGTGAAGAGGAAGAAGATGTAAATACATGGACAGAGGCTAAAGATTCTAAAACTGGTCATTGCATTAATTCTGACTTTATAACTGGAATGGAAGTTAAGAAAGCAATGAAAGAGGTTATTGCTTATGTAAAAGAAAAAGGAATTGGTTATGGAACAATAAACTATCGTTTGCGTGATGCTATATTTTCTCGTCAAAGATATTGGGGAGAACCATTCCCTATTTATTATAAAGATGGTATTCCTTGTGTACTGGATGAAAAAGACCTTCCTTTGGAGTTACCAGAAATTGATGTTTATCTTCCAACTGAAGATGGAGAACCACCAATTGCAAGAGCTAAAAACTGGAATGTAACAATTGATGGAAAAACTTATCCTTTAGATTGCAATACTATGCCAGGCTTTGCAGGTTCAAATGCTTATTCTTTAAGATATATGGACCCTAATAATAGTGAAAGATATTTTTCTAAAGAAGCTAATGATTATTGGCAAAATGTAGATTTATATATTGGTGGAAGTGAACATGCAACAGGGCATTTACTTTATTCCCGTTTTACAACTAAATTCCTTTTTGACTTAGGTCTTTGCTGCAAGGATGAACCATACCAAAAGCTAATTAATCAAGGGATGATTCAAGGTCGTTCAAATTTTGTTTATAGAATAAAAGGAACAAATAAATTTGTTTCCTATAATTTAAGAAACGAATATGAATTTGACCCAATCCATGTTGATATTAATATTGTTGATAATGATATTCTTGATATTGAAGCCTTCAAAGCATGGAGAGAAGAATTTAATAGTGCTGAGTTTATTTTAGAGGATGGGAAGTATGTTTGTGGTTATGAGGTTGAAAAGATGTCAAAGAGCTTGTATAATGTGCAAAACCCTGATGACTTAATTGAACGTTATGGTGCCGACACTTTGCGTCTTTATGAAATGTTCTTAGGACCTTTGGAACAATCAAAACCATGGGACACTAAGGGAATTGAAGGAGTATTTCGTTTTATGAGAAAGCTTTGGAAATTGTATCATGATAAGGATAACAACTTAAATATTTCTGCAGAAAAACCTACAAAAGAAGAATATAAATCACTTTATAAGGCAGTAAAAAAAGTTAAGGAAGATATAGAACGCTTTAGTTTTAATACTTCTGTTTCTACATTTATGATTTGTGTGAACGAATTGACTGATTTGAAATGCAATAAAAGAGAAATCCTTGAACCATTGGCAATCCTTATATCTCCATTTGCACCTTTTATTGCTGAAGAACTCTGGTCATTGTTGGGTCATCAAAACACAATTAGCTTTGAGAAATTTCCTGAAATTGACGAAAGCCTTTTAGTTGAAAGTTCATTTAAGTATCCTGTTTCCATTAATGGTAAGATGCGTTTAACAATGGAATTTGAACTTAATAAGGAACAAAAAGAAATTGAAGAAGAAGTTCTTTCAAACTCTGAAGTGCAACGCTTTATGGAAGGGAAACCTGTTAAGAAAATAATCTTTGTAAAGAATAAAATCATCAATATTGTCTGCTAATCAAACTAAAAAGATATTGATTAGAGGAATTATTTATGCAATTATTTCCTCAATCACTTTTGGACTACTGCCCCTATTCTCAATTCCTGTAAAAGCTCAAGGCATGAGCTCAGAAGCCTTGATGTTTTATAGGTTCTTGTTTTCAATGATAATTTATGGAGCTTATCTCTTTTTTCGCAAAGCAAATTTCAAGATAAGCAAAAAGAATATTAGAGATATTATTCTTATTGGAGGAGCAGGTTATGGACTGACAGGTCTTACTTTGGTTTCTTCCTACGATTATATTCCTTCAGGAATTGGTACAACAATAGGATTTCAATTTCCGGTGATGATTGCAATCTTCATGTGGTTGTTCTATAAAGAAAAGTTGCAGAAATCAATCTATATTTCACTCTTACTCTCACTTTTAGGAGTTTTCCTCCTCTCCTATTCTCCCAATCATGGCATGGTTAGTTTATACGGAATTTTCCTTTTAACAATAACCAACCTAATGTATAGCATGTATATAATTGGAGTAAACAAGTCCTCAATGAAAGAAGTTGATTCAAGCGTATTGACTTTCTATGTAATCTGTATTTCAATGATACTCTGCCTTGTGCTAAGCCTTATTAGAGGCACGCTTATACCCATACCTTCATTTGAAGCTGCTGGAAATATCCTATTTATGGCAATTTTCTCTACAATCATTGCAAATCTAACATTGATTTTAGCAATAAAGGCAATTGGCTCAACAATTACTGCACTACTTTCTCCATTAGAGCCTGTAACAGCAATAATAATTGGAATAATTGTTTTTAGTGAACCTATTAATATTCAAATTATAACTGGAGTAATAATTATTATCTTAGCAGTTGTTTTAATTATTTTGAATGGGAAAAAGAAAACAGAATAAAGAAATATCATATTTATTCTACAAAAATAAATTAACTTTGCATCAAAATTAACAAATTAAGCAATATGGCATTACAAGAAGATATGCGAAAAGAAGGAAACTGGCTGTTTAAATACAGAAGTTATTTACCTTTATTCATTTTAGTAATAGGTTTAGCCTTATATATTTTAAAGGAATTAAATCCAAACTTTTTCTTAGGACAAGAAACTATAGGAGAATATATTTATAACTTTATTTGCTTATTTATTGGGCTTTTGGGTTTGTTTATTAGATTTCATGTTGTTGGATATGCTGCTGAAAACACTTCTGGCAAAAACACAGCAGAACAAAAAGCTGACACAGTAAATAGCACAGGATTTTATTCCATAGTTCGCCACCCATTATATCTTGGTAATTTTCTAATGTGGCTAAGTGCTGCAATGTTGATTGCTAACATTTGGTTTATTCTTGTGTTCTGTTTGGTTTATTGGGTTTACTACGAAAGAATTATGTATGCAGAAGAAGCATATTTAAGAGAGAAATTTGGAGATAATTATCTTAATTGGGCAAATACTGTTCCTGCATTTTTCCCTAAATGTAAGAATTACAGAAAGCCTTCTCTTCCTTTTAATTGGATGAAAGCAATAAAAAGTGAGAAAAACTCCTTTGCTGCATTAACAATGATATTCTGTTTATTTGATATAATTGGTCAAATAATTACACAAAGATATAATTTCAACTACGTATTTATTGGACTATCTATATTCAGTCTTTTAATGTATGTTGTTATAAAAGCTTTGAAAGTTAGAAAAGCATAAATCTTACTAAAGCACTTTCTCAACAATTTTCTTCTTACTTTCTGTGAAAGGAGGATAGCGAAGTGCAATATCTAACCAAGTTTTTCTTTTCAAAATGGAACGCTTATGGGAGAAAGTTTCAAAGCTTTTTTTACCATGATAAGAGCCCATTCCACTATTACCAACTCCTCCAAATGGAAGACTTTGTGGAACAATATGCATAATTGTATCATTAACACAAACTCCTCCAGATGAAATATTATTAATTATCTTGTCTTGAACTTTCTTATTTTGAGAGAAAACATAGAGAGCTAAAGGTTTAGGCTTAACTTTTAATTCTTGAATTAAGGTATCAATATTTTCAAAACTAATTATTGGAAGAATAGGTCCAAAGATCTCTTCTTTTAAAAGGTCTGAATCAAGGAGAATATCTTCTATTAGAGTTGGAGAAATAAATTTTTCTTCCTCATTAAAATCTCCTCCATAAATAAGTTTTCCGTCATCCAACATTTTTCTTAATCTAAGGAAATGCCCTTGATTAATAATCCTGCCATAATCCTTGCTATTAATAATGTCTTCAGAATAAAACTCTTTAATTGACTTAATCATCTCTCTTACAAACACATCCTTAATATCTTTATGAACAAAAAGATAATCAGGAGCAATGCAAGTTTGTCCGGCATTTAAAAACTTCCCAAAGGCTATTCTCTTTGCCGATACTTCAATGTTAGCATCTTTATCAACAATGCAAGGACTTTTGCCTCCAAGCTCAAGAGTAGTTGGGGTAAGGTGTTTTGAAGCTTTTTCCATTACTAACTTCCCTAATGAAGAGCTACCAGTGAAGAAAATATAATCAAACTCCAATTCTAAGAGTTTTTGAGAAACTTCTTTTTCTCCTAAAGCAGTAAAAACATATTCAGGTGGGAAAACTCTATCTATAATCTTTTTTATAATCTTTGAAGTATTAGGACTATGTTCTGAAGGCTTAAGAATTGCACAATTACCAGAAGAAATTGCACCAATTAGAGGAGAAATCAAAAGTTGAAAAGGATAATTCCATGGAGAAATAATTAAGCTTAATCCATAAGGCTCAGAAATTATTCTTGCCTTTGAAGGGAAACAAGCAATGGAAGAACTTACTCTTTTAGGTTTTGACCACTTTTTCAGTTTCTTAATACAAAGATTAATCTCCGAAAGAACAAATCCAACCTCTGTAATATAGCTTTCAACAGAAGATTTATGCAAATCAAAGTATAAAGCCTCTTCTATTTCCTTTTCCGATTTAATTATTTCTTCTTTCAGTTTCTTCAAGATAAGAATCCTATAAGAAATATCTCTTGTCTTGTTAGAAAGATAGAAATTTTTCTGTCTGCAATATATATCTTCTAAATCTTTCATTGAAGATGAGTTTTAAAAAATTACTGTTTTCCCAAAAGCTTAAACATATTCTTTTTATATGCCTCAACTCCTGGTTGGTCAAATGGATTTACTCCAAGCAAATAACCACTTAGAGCACATGAAAATTCAAAGAAATAAATTAGCTGTCCAAGATTTTGTTCATCAAGTCTGTCTATGCTAATTCTAATTTGAGGAACTCCTGCATCAAGATGAGCCATTGATGTTCCTTGTTCTGCCTTATGATTTATTTGAGTTAAACTATTGTCTAATATATAATTTAATGAATCTAAATCTGACTCATCATAAGGAATTCTTACTCTCTTTGAAGATTTTTCAACATGAATAATTGTCTCAAAGATTTGATTTTTCCCATCTTGAATATATTGTCCTAATGAATGTAAATCTGTTGTATTGATTACTGAAGAAGGGAATAAGCCCTTTCCTTCCTTGCCTTCACTCTCTCCAAATAGTTGCTTAAACCACTCTGCAAATGAAGCCATGTTGGGAGAATAATTCACCATTAACTCTATGTTCTTATCATTTTTATACATCAAATAACGCATTGCAGCATATTGCCAAGCAATATTTGTTTCATAGGTAGTATTATTTAGAAGATTATGACGCATTTTCTTTGCACCATGAATAATTGCTCTAATATCATATCCAGCAACTGCTATAGGCAATAACCCAACTGGGGTTAAGACAGAATACCTTCCTCCAATATCGTCAGAAATAACATAAGTCTTATATCCTTCTGCAGTTGACATTTCTTTAAGCGAACCTTTTTCTTTATCAGTTATGGCAATTATTCTTTCTCTTGCTTTTTCCTTACCATATTTGTTTTCAAGATGAGTGCGAAGTATGCGGAAAGAAATTGAAGGCTCAAGTGTTGTTCCACTTTTTGAAATTACAACCAAACAATAGTTCTTCTTATCCAATATTTCAATTAAATCGTGCATATAATCCTCACTAAGAGTTTGCCCAGCAAAAATAATATAAGGATAATTCCTTTCCTTCTTCATTGCATTAAAATGATTTTGGAGAGCATCAATAATTGCCTTTGAACCCAAATAAGAACCTCCTATACCAACAACAACATAAACCTCAGCCTTACTTCTTATTTTTTCTGCCTCAGCCTCAATATCTAAAATCAAACCCTTTGAAAGTTTTTCCGGCAAGTCAACCCAACCTAAAAATTCTTTACCAAGTCCACAACGATTAATAATGCTAAGATGACGCTTTGCAATTTCTGATGAAATTCTACTAATCTCTTTCTTTTGAATATATGTCTCGAAACCTTGAAAATCTATTTTCATAATGCATAAATTTTTATTAATTAATTACTTGCTTTGCTAATTGCAAAGATAATAATAAACTTCCTAAAAAACAAATTTATCAAAAGATACTTAGTCTAATTCTAATTTATAAATATTCTTTGTTGATTTTGTAATCTTGAATCTATCATCAATACGTTGTCCAACCACCCAAACAATGTCATTATTAGAGCAGAGCAACCATTGATTTTCCTTATCTAAGATAGAATATTTGAGGTTCTTGTAAAATTCCGAAATTTTCTTTTCTCCTTGAAGACCATAGGGGAAAAAACTATCGCCTTTTTTCCATTTTCTAAGCAAAAGAGGAAAACTTAATTTATCATAATCGAGCATTGCCACTTCCTTATTCTTTAGTATCTTAACATACTGCAAATCCTTAAGTATTTCTATATGGAGTTTTAAAGGTGTATAGATTGAGGTTTGACTTTGGTCAATATAATATTGATTAAAGTTTTGTGGCTTATTTTTAACAATCAACAAATAATCCCTATCCTTTACCAATCTATGTGTTTCGGAATAGAATTGTTTGCCTGAAGTTTCTAAAAGAGCATCCTCAATTGAATTGATTGTGGCTTCGTTAAATCCAAAATCACTTAATATTTCATACATAAATATCTTTTGAGGAACATAACTTTTAAGTTTTTCAATAGATATCTTTATTGTTTGATTCTCTATCTCCAAAAGTTTAGTTTTAGCATCATTGATAACAGAACGAAATACAACTTCTGTTTCCCTAAAACGATCAATCTCCTTGCTAATAATCTTATTGAAGTTTGGAGCAATCTCTTTCACAAGAGGAATTAGCTCATGTCTGATTTTATTTCTTGTGTATTTGGTAGTTGCATTTGAAGAGTCTTCAACGAACTCAATATTATTTAGTGTTTGATAATCTACAATCTCTTCTCTATTAGTGAACAAAAGTGGATGAATGATTAAATCAACCTTTTGCAAAATACCATGCAATCCAGCAATACCCGTCCCCCTAAGAATATTCATAAAGAAAGTTTCTATTGAATCATCCATATGATGCCCTGTTGCAATATAGGAATAGCCTTCTTCTTTGAGTAGTTCATAGAACCACTTATAACGCATTTCCCTTGCCGAAACCTGCATACTCTTCCCTTTTTCTTTCATATAGGAATAAGTATCAAACTCTTTCACGTGCAGTTTAATATTGTTTTTTTCTGCATATTGGCGAACAAATCTCTCATCTCTGTTTGATTCTTCTTCTCTTAAATGAAAATTACAATGAGCAATTGCAAACTTAAAATTACTTTTTAAAAACAAATCACAAAGCACCATTGAATCAATTCCTCCACTAACAGCTAAGAGAATTGTTTGGTCTTTATCAAAAAGAGAATGTTCTTTTACATATTGAATAAAGCTATTAACCATAGTCTTTTAGAGTTTTCTTAATAGGAAATCTGTCATTAGATTATATAAGTGAAGACGTGTGTTTCCTCCGTAAATGCTATGATTTTTATTTGGATAATAGAAGGTTTCAAATTGTTTATTAGCCTTTATGAGTGCATCAACTAAGTCCATTGAATTTTGAATATGGACATTATCATCGGCAGTTCCATGTATTAAGAGGTAGTTGCCTTTTAGTTTTTCAACATGATTAATTGGAGAATTATCATCGTAGTTTTCTCCATTTTCTTGAGGAGTACGCATAAATCTTTCTGTGTAAATATTGTCATAGTATCTCCAATTTGTTACAGGTGCAACTGCTATTGCTGTTTTGAAATAATCAGCTCCCTTAGTAATGGCAAGGGTTGACATATATCCACCATAGCTCCAACCAAAAACTCCAAGACGTGTTTTATCAATATAATCTAATTCTCCAAAATACTTTGCAGCCTCAATCAAATCTTCAGTTTCATATTTTCCTAATTCCAAATAAGTACATTTACGAAACTCTTCGCCTTTCATTCCTGTTCCTCGAGGGTCAACACAAATTGTTATATATCCTTGTTGTGCCAACATCATTGCCCAATACATATCGGTTGCTCTTCGTTGAGAATTTAAAACTTCCTGACTTGAAGGTCCTCCATAGACATAGAACAAAACAGGATATTTCTTTCCATCCTCCATATTGGCTGGTTTTATCATCCAATAGTTAAGACTAACCCCAGTTGAAGTGTTGAAGCATCCAAACTCTTTATTTTCATTAGAATATAATTTCAAGCTATCTTTTAGTGCTGCATTATTTTCCAAACTTACCAGAACCTCTCCTTTTTGATTATTTACACTAAAAACATTTGGAGTGTAGGCATTGGAATAAGTACCTATATAGTATTTCCCATTCTTACTGAAGTTGGCATCATTTGTCCCTTCGTGTTTGGAGATTATCTTTTTTCTTTTTCCATTAAAATTAATAACGCATAACTCCCTATTGATTGCAGAACTTTCGGCAGCAGTATAATATAGTTTCTTCTTCTTCTGATCTACATAACAGAGCTTATCGGTGTCGTAGTTCCCTGAAGTGATTGGACTTATGCTTTTATCTTTCATACTAACCAAATAGAAATGAGAATAGCCACTTCTTTCAGATTGGAGAATAAAGGCAGAGTTGTCATCAAGAAATAGTACTTCTTGAGGCTCATTAATATAGTATTTGTTGGTCTCAGAATAAATGGTTTGTTGGGAATAGTCGTTTGTGTTTACAGCAAGAATGTCATATTGATTTTGAAGACGATTTAATTTGTGAATAATTAACTGATTCTCATCATTTGAAAACTGTATTCTTGGCAAATAGTAGTTCTTATCTTGCCCTAAATCAATTTGTTTATGTGTTTGAGCAGTAACATCATATACAAATATATCTACAATTGAATTATCTTCTCCTGCTTTTGGATACTTAAAAGTGTAGTTTTGAGGATAAAGTTCTCCCCAAACCTGCATTGAATACTCTTTTACCTTGCTTTCATCAAAGCGATAATAAGCAAACTTTGTGCTGGTCTTGTTCCAAGCATAACCCTTAACCAATGCAAGCTCTTCCTCATAAACCCAATCGGATGTGCCATAAATTACCTTATTGAACTCTCCGTCCTTAGTAATTTGCAAAGCCTTTCTTTCCGATGTTGAAATATCTGTGATGAAAAGATTATTATCTCTAATCCATGAAACCTTATTACCATCTGGTGAAAAATCTGCCAAACGTTGCTTTCCCTCATTATTTAGTGGATAGAATGCTTTTGTTTCTATTTCATAAATATAGTAATCAGCAAAGAAAGAATGCCTATATAGATATTCTGGGTTTACAGCAATCAAAATCTTCTTCTCATCTTGAGAGAATTTATAATCAACAACTTTGTTCTTCTGACTCTTAGCTCCAAAATCCAATGTGGTGAAGTCCATAATGGTATCGGTTTTTAGTCCGGTTTTGTACTCATATTTTTCAATACCATTGGGAGTAAGAACACAATAGTCCTCTCCATTTTTCATTGAGCGTATTTCATTAATTGATTTTGCTCTAAATGTTCCTTTTGACCAAATGTCTTCAAGAGTTATTTGCTTTTGGGCAATGATATTTTGTGTGCATAGAATGCACAATAGAATAAAAAAAAGCTTCTTCATTATTAATCCATTAAATTGTCAATAAGCATATCCTTGTATTTTAACAAAGGATCGATGTTCTTTCTATTGCTTGGGAAAAGTTTTTCAAGAACAAATTCATCAATCTCGTTGGAGAAACGATATTTATTTAAGGCTAAGCGATGCATAAATTCAGTCAAATACAAGCCCCAAGTGGTTTCAGGATATGTTCTATAATATGCTTGAATTGCATCCTTATATTCAGGTAATATTATTTCAGATTCATTTGCAATCTTAGTAAAATCAAAACCCTCTCTTGGGTCGTGCACCTTCAATTTATCTCTATTCTCTCCATAAATTGGAGTATGCTCCAATCCTTTGGTGATTGAAAAGAGGAGATATTCTATTTCACGAGTAACCAAGTCATTTCTCACAAAATCGGGATTCTTATCCAATAATAAATCTCTCCATTGCACCCTTCTCATAATTTCAGAAATAGGAACATTAAGCTTGCTATGCCAATAAGGAGCAACACCCAAATCAGCTACATAGTTAGTGAAATAATATGCATAATCCTTTGAAAGGTATTTTGAAAGACGTTTAATCAAAAAGGTTGAATCTACTTCCATAGCATAAGAAGTATCCTCATCGGTAGAAATCCTATAGCCCCACTTAGCATACTCAGAAATGAAAGAAGAAATATTGCTTTTAAGTGAAGGCAAAACCCAAATATCCTTGTGAAAATATCCTCTAATTTCCTCATCAGAGAAAGTTTTATGAAGGGTTGCTGTTTTGTCTTCACAACTAATTTCATGATAGTAGTAAAGAACTTGGAAAGCCCAATCAGCCACATAAGGGTCATTAGCAAAATCTTTCTCAAACACCTCACAAGCCTTAATAATAACATCTCTTTCAGTGAAAGGAAGCTTAATAAGCTTATTAGTAAAATCAGTTAGCTTTTGATTATCCAGATCAATAACATTTTGACAATAGCCACTTAGGGCAATAAAACTCACAATAATATACAAGAATATTCTCTTCATAGTTTATGCAATTAATACTATTTTACTCAATTTCTCAACTTGCAAATATAGATAAAAAATTCATCATTTATTCAAATATTTTGTTAAAAAGGGAAAAAGGAGTAATTTTGCAATTCATTGAACACTATTAAATATGAATACAATTAAAGTTTCCAAACTATTAGATATAATATCTTACATAGGGATAATAGGAATAATAGGATACTATATTTTTCAAAAGCCAAGTTCCGAAATAATACTTACATGTCTTTTGGGAGTTTGTATTTTGAGAATGATTGGAAGCACTTTAAAGGCAAACTACTACCAAAAATATCATAAAGACCTTACACAAGAGAATGAATTCTTGCAAAAAAGGATAGAAGAATTAAAAAACTTAGAAGAAAAAAAATAATAAATAAAACCAAACTTTTTTATGGCAACAACAGCAGATATTAAAAATGGAATATGTATTGAAATGAATGGAGATTTGCTTTCAGTGGTTGAATTCCTACACGTTAAACCAGGCAAGGGAAATACCTTTGTTCGCACCAAACTCAAAAGCTTTAAGACAGGAAGAACCTTAGAACATTCATTTTTGGCAGGAACAAAAATTGAAATAGCAAGAATAGAACGTCGCCCCTACACCTTCCTCTATAAGGATGATTCAGGATATAATTTTATGCACGCAGAAGACTTTGAACAAATATCAATTCAAGAAGAAATCATCAACGCACCACAATTCCTAAAAGAAGGACAATACGTTGAAATGATTGTACATGCCGACACCGAAACACCACTATCATGCGAATTGCCACCATTTGTTGAAATGGAAATAACCTACACCGAGCCAGGAGTAAAAGGCAACACAGCAACCAATGCAACCAAAGAAGCAACCGTTGAAACAGGAGCAAAAATCAGAGTACCACTCTTCATCGAAACAGGCGAAAGAATTAAAGTTGACACCAGAACAGCTGAATATTCTGAAAGAATAAAATAAAGACCCCACAAAAACATTAAAAAAGGAACGAATAATCGTTCCTTTTTTTGTTTTATTTGTTTAGGCGTTGAGATGATTGTCTGAATCAGGATTTACAGGATTTAGAGATTTATAGGATTTTTGGTCGTGCGGGATTTATACTCCCGCACGTTGTTATTATAAGGATATGTTATTCTTGTTAATGAAACAAATATCGGATTAAAAATCCTTATAAAGACCGTTGCAAAATCCAACTC
>DHCV01000025.1 GCA_002399025.1 Bacteroidales bacterium UBA4893
CTTGAAAGCTGTTTAACTGTGTCTGAAACTTTTGAAAGGTCGTCAAACCAAATTTCTTCTAACAAGGGTTTCAATTCATAATATAAAATATCTGCCCACCATTGATTTTCGTTACCGTCATTTGTATATGTACAGAAATAACTATGTCCGATTTGGAAACCTTCGCCTAGATTAACATCTTCTTTTATTTTGTTATTTAATTTTGAAATTGATGTACATATGTGTTCAATTATCCCTTCCGACAGACCTTTGTCAGCTAAAAATGAGCGGAAGTTTGAGCCGTAGTCTGGCTGTAATGAAACAAAAGCAAATCTTCGTCTTAAAGCGTAATCTACTATTGCCAAAGAACGGTCAGCCGTATTCATTGTGCCAATTATATAAAGGTTGTCAGGCACATAAAAACGGTCTTCTTCGTCCTCTGCATAAGTAAGCTTTAAGGCAAATTTTTCTTCTCTTTTGTCTGCTTCAATTAGCATCATCAATTCACCAAAAATCTTGCTTAAGTTACCTCTGTTGATTTCGTCAATAATGAAAAAGAAAGGTCGTTCTGGATGAGCTAAAGCTCTTTGACAAAATGAATAGAAAATGCCGTCTCGCAAATCAAAACCACCTTTTTGCGTTGGGCGTAGCCCTTGTATAAAGTCTTCGTAACTGTAAGATTGGTGAAACTGAACCATTTCAATATTAGCATCCTTAACTTCTTGCATAATTTCATAAGCAAGTTTTCTAGCAATAAAAGTCTTGCCTACGCCTGGAGGACCTTGTAGAATTATATTCTTTTTTCGCTTTAACAATGAAACAGTGTTCAAAAAATCTGTTTCACTAATGAATGGCTTATCAGGGTCATCTGAAAACTTGTAGCTTTTGATGTTTTCAGATTTAAGGAGTTTTTCTGTGATGATGTTTTTATTATCAATAACCTCTCGTATAATTTCATACTCTTCCTCTGTCAGTTTGAATAAACTACCTTGGTTATTTATAAATACCTCACATTCTTGCAGAGAAGGATTGTTTTTTAAATCGTTCCAATGAATTGGAATTTCCAATTTTTCAATCAGTTCAAATTCAATTTCTTCACCATTAGGTGTATTGTGTATTCCTTGGGTGATTTCATAGATAGCTTTGATTTGTTTGGTTGGTGTACTTTCATACCCAATCATTAAATCACCTCTTTTGGTTGCTTCAAAGTGTTTGTAAATTCTTCTTTTGTTTCCTTTTTCGTTGTGAGTGGTATATGTTTGTTTTTCTCCTACGTTATGTTTGCTGATAGACCAAATTTTTGGATTAGCATTTAACCACCAATAATTTATATCATCATCAGGTTCGTGTGTAGTGTCTTGAGGTAAAACAATATTCTTGTTCTTTTTGACTTGAAGAGTTCTGCTTAGTAGACTTTGAAACTTTTCTTCTGGAATTAGTAACTCATTATCAAGATTGTATTCTCGTATAGTCTCTCTAAACTTTATCCATTCATTTTCAAAGAAGTTATTAATAACAGTAATAAAATTTATTTCATTATATGTTTTCTCATAAATTCCTTCTGCCTTTTTTTTAATTTGAAGAATATCTGCAATTTCTTTATAGCAAGATTTAATATTTTTATTGTCTTCTGATTTAAAGGCTAATTGCAAATGAGCTGTAGGATTATCTGTATTCTCAAAATTAAAAGATAAACCAACTTGTCGAGTCTTTGTTTGCCAATCACCTCGATTAACTAACCCAACTAAAATGTAATGACTGCCTTGAAACCAAAATCCTTTCCTAAGTCTTTCACTATCTTGCTTTCTAAGCCAAAAAGTTAAATCGGGATATTTCTCCTCTTTGAGTTTAAGTAGATGGTTTAGGATTTTGTCGCTCCAATTTATTATTAGTTCTTCTTGTGTCATATTTGATGTTTTTTCTCGGTTTCGGAGTCGTCCTTACAATGACCGCCAACGGTCAAGTATAAGAGCAGTAGCGGATTTCCGTCGTGCGGGATATGTTATCCCGCACTTCTATATTATTAGGATTTGTAATCCGATACTCTTACATTATTAACTCTTTATTCATTTCCGCAAAATTACAGATTTATTTTTTACTATCCTATTTTTATGTTCTTATTTGCTTTAAGATTGTTTCATCTTACGGATTGCAAATCCTTATAGTAATATAGTGCGGGATTCGGAAATCCCGCAAGACAGAAAATATATGACTTAACATTCTGTTTGTTAGATTTTAATACTGAATTTTACCTTGCAACGGTCTTTTATTTGATAAGCGGGCTTAATTTCCTTATCTTTGCATTTGTTTATTGAAAAAAAATATGGATTATGGATTTTACTTCTTTATTTAATAGCATGGGGATTAACTCCCAAGGGTTGATTATCTTTCTTAATACTATTCTAAGCATTTTGATTATAGGAATTGTTGGATGGATTGCTTATTTGGTTGCCAGGAAATTCCTCGCTCATATTGTATTAAAGATTGCAGGTCATACTTCTACAGATTGGGATAATCTTCTTTTCGATAAATTATTCTTTAGACGCTTGGGAATTCTTATTGCAGCTATTGTAATTAAGATTGGACTGACAAGCCTTGACTGGGAATACATGAATATTATTCAAAAACTTATTAGCACCTGGATTACCTTTACCTCAGTATTTCTATTTTCATCTATATTAGACGGAATTAACCGTATTTGGGAAACATATCCAATATCGAAAGAAAAACCACTGAAAATATTTACTCAGGTCTTGATGATTTTTGTTTGGGGTGTTGCATTAATAATCGTAGTTAGTATTTTTACCGGCAAATCTCTGATAATTCTACTTGGAGGTCTTACTGCTTTTGCTGCTGTGCTAATACTTGTATTTCAAGATTCTATTCTTGGTTTTGTAGCAGGGATTCAGCTTAGCGCTAATAATATGGTAAGGATTGGAGATTGGATAGTAATGCCTAATAGAGGGGTAGATGGAGATGTTTTGGAGATTAACCTTACAACAGTTAAGGTTCAAAACTGGGATAAGACAATAACCACAATTCCAACCCATAAATTAGTATCTGAATCCTTTACCAATTGGAGAGGGATGCAGGAAAGCAAAGGCAGAAGAATTAAACGCTCAATAAATATTGATATTAATACAATACATTATTTAAGTCAGCAAGAGATAGAAACCCTTAAGGAGAGTGAGTTTTTAAATCATTATTTAGACAAAAAGCTAAGCGATATTGAGAAGCATAATGCAAAACATAATACTCCATTAGACAAAAGGATGCTAACAAATATTGGAACATTTAGAGAGTATTTGGAATCATGGTTAAATAATAATCCAAACTTAAATCTTGAGATGACACATATGGTTAGGCAATTGCAACCAACTGCAACTGGAGTACCGATAGAGATTTACTGCTTCTCGGCGAAGCAAAATTGGATAGAATACGAGAGAGTTCAGTCCGATATTTTTGATCATGTGTTTGCAGTAATGAAAGTTTTCAATCTAAAACCTTTCCAATACTCATCAAACACAATTATAGCAGAGAGTGAAAAATAAATTATAATAGATTTAATTTAAAACAAATATGAAACTAAGTAAGCTGTTCGGAATACTATTGGTATTAATCTCAATTTCCTTTAATTCATGCTTAATAGCCAAAGATGTGAGGAAAGGAAACAAGGAAGAAAACTATTCAAAGGAGGATTTGGAATTAAGAAGAAAGATTGCCCAAATGCTAATTCTTGGATTTAGAGGTACTGAATTAAAATCTTCGGAATGCAAATCCTGCACGACGAAAAACACTACTTACTTTAAATAATCTTTATCTTCTTGATCAATATTGCAGCCTAACTCTTCTGCTTTTCTTAAATGATATATAGCAAGATTTCTTGTTACTGTATCCAAATTTCCTACCTTATTTGAGGAAAAACGAGTTAGAATATCATATACATCATAATGTGCTCTTGCATTATTATGCTCATTTGCCATATACATTGCATAATATAAAAATTCATTGCTCTTATCCTCCAAAAAGAAATCAACACTGATTTCATAATAAGCATTCGTATCTCCTTTGAGCACTTTGTTTAATAATTCTTCAACTACTTCTGGATTCTCAAAATTTGTTTTCGGATGACCTATGCAAGATATAAATATAGAGATTATAACTATGATTATAATATATTTAATACTATTATTAGATGTGCAGGATTTGTACTCCCGCACGTCTTTATTATTAGGATTTTCAATCCGATACTTATTCATTACTAACTTTTTATTTCTTTTCAATGTTCAAAGGTAGAAAAATATTTTTATATATTGTTTATTCTTTTCTACTTTATTTTTTCTTTTTGATTTTATTAAGGAGATATGATTTTCTTTTTGGCAATATTCTAAGGATTCTATAATAACATGCTTATATACAGGACGTGTAAAAACATCTACCCAGTCAACAACTGTTGATGTTATAAAATACATTTCCTTTGTAACTCTGTTTTGTATTTGCATAGCTTTAATATTGTATATCTTACGGATTACAAATCCTTATAATAATATAGTGCGGGATTGCAAATCCCGCACGACAAACAATGGTTGCAAACCTTTCTTCTCATAAATCTGGTTGGGATGAAAGATGGGAAGAGTTTTCTATTTGGGCTGAGAAAGGTCAAGCCCTTAAGGATGAATTAAACTATCTTGTTGATGAGGATACTCATTCTTTTAATTTAATTATGGATGCATTCTCTCTTCCAAAGAAAACTGATGAAGAAAAAGCAGCAAGAAAACAAGCAATCCAAGATGCAACAAAATATGCAATAGAAATACCTTACCGTACTCTTTGCAAAAGCTTTGAAGTATTTGAACTATGTATTGCAATGGTTAAAGTAGGTAATCCAAATTCAGTAACCGATGCTGCTGTAGGTATCCTTTGTGCAAGAACAGCTTGTTATGGAGCCTTTATGAATATGAAGATTAATGCATCTTCATTGGATGATAAAGCCTTTGTTAATGATATCCTGTCAAAGGGACAAGCTTTAATTGAAAAAGCAGATAAACTTGAAAAAGAATATACCGAAATAGTACTTAAACAAATGAGTGAATAAGTCACTACACTCATAAGTGCCATTTCCCATATCGAGAAGTGGCACTTGTTATCTTAATAAGTATCACATATAAGATGTAGAAACATATTGAAAATAAAATACATTTCTCTTAATTTAGTAATTCTAGTACATATTCTAAAGCATCTGACTTAATTTCTATCTCAGGCTTAACTCCTATTTGATCTAATCTCTTGTTGTCTGTTGTTACAAAATCTGCAATAGGTACATATAGAAAGAAATTATCTTTAAGCTCAAATTCTTCTGAACTTAACATCTTCCCAGCAGAATTTGTTCCTACCAATACTATATTTTTCTCCTTCTTTAATGCATAAATTATTGGCTCACAAGTGCTGGCTGAATTTCTGTTAACTAAAATATAAACTTTACTTTTATACACATTACTTTCTGGTTTTAATTTTACTTCTACACACGCATTCTCCTTTAATGCATGCATAAACATATTTAAATCCCCTTCAGAAAACTCATAACAGTCTTTAAAATTCTTGCTCTTTTGCTTATAATATTTTTGAGTTAAAAAATATCCTCCACTAGTTTGTGATGTTATTAAATATTTACATAATTCTAAAGCTGGACTAATATTTCCTCCTGGATTATTTCTTAAATCTATAATTAAATTTTGGGGTCTATCATTTAATATTTCTATCATTTGTTTATCTAATTCTCCTGGCTTAGAACTAAATGAATTAATTCTAAGAATAGCATTCTCTCCATTCCGTGTATAGCTAAAAAAATCTTCTGATTGAGCAATTACGTGATTTGTTTGCTCTGCTTTTTCTAATTTTCGCCATAATCCAATATGAGAATAAGGGAGTGAACGCATATAATAAAAAGTTGAAAATACAAAATGAATGTCATCTGGAGCATGGCTAGAAAGAGAGACTATTTTCCTTTTGAATTTTTTATATTTTGAAGTTAATAGGAAATCTGGGTTAAAGAAATTATTTTCAAATGTACTTGTAAGTAAATCACTGAGTTTTTTATAATCACTCTGATTTATAACATCATTAGTTTCGTTGCCATTAATAATTCCTTTAATAATTCCATGTTTTGTTGTTAACTTACCCTCTATTCTATTATTAATAATTCTACCATTAAAATAGTAATTCCCTATTGGAGAATAGAATATTGTTTTAAAGTTAATGATATTATTATTATCTTTTTCATAAATCCCCTCTATATATACTAACCTTTTATTTTTTACACCTGCAAAATAATTAATTTTTAAAATATCAATAAAGTTGAAGCAATCGTAGTATCCTTTATATATAGAGCCTCCAGAAACCTTACCAGAATCAAATTTCAAATCAAGATAGAAGTTTACATCCCCGACATCATCAGATTTGAACAATACGTTATAAGAAATATTTTTGGCTTCTGCTTTAGTGCATGAACTCGTTTTTAACAATAGAATACTTAGCAATATAATAATAGAGTTTTTTATTGACATCATTATATGTTGTTTTTAATTAGTAGTACCAGAATAAATAAATGATTTATCAAGTATTATGCCAAAGTATATCCCGTCATGCGGGATTTGTACTCCCGCACGTCTTTATTATTAGGATTTTCAATCCGATACTTATTCATTACTAACTTTTTATTTCTTTTCAATGTTCAAAGGTAGAAAAATATTTTTATATATTGTTTATTCTTTTCGACTTTATTTTTTAAATGGATATGTTTTTTACAAACCTTTTACCATTTAGGGGAATCTTATTAATTGTTACAGAGTTTAAGGAGTTTAAAGAGCTTAAGGACATTAGAGTCTTTAAAGTCCTTTGTGTCCTTTGTGAAAGGTGAAATTTTGTTTCTGTAAGAGTGCGGGAGTCGGAAATCCCGCACAACGGAAAAGTAAAATTTTGTTTCAGTAAAATAAAACTAAGAATGAAAAAAATAAACCTTGATATAAGTAAATTTAAATAGGGGATAATTCTTCGTAAACGGCGAATAAATCTACAAACTCCTTATAAAAAACTTTTTAATCAAGGACTTTTTACCCCAAAGATGTACATCTTTCATACCAAAAGATGCACATCTTTCACTATAAAAGATGTGCATCTTTTTTTTTAAGTATATTCTAAGGATTGGAGGTTGTTCTCCAGAAATCGAATTTAGGATAAATAGTCCTAAATAAACCTAATGAATAGTTTATATCTGCAAATATACGAAATAATTTTGAATATAGTGTCGTTTTTTTAATTAATTATCTACCTAAATATTTAAAGTTTCGGTAGTTTGGTGTTATTTTTGAAGCCAAGTTTGATAGGCTTGAAATACTATTTGAAATATTTCTTCTGGAGTTGAGTTGGTGGTATCTACAACGCAATCGTAGTTGGTTAAATCTTCAACATCAACTTTGTAAAGGGTTTTATATCTTCTTCTTTCGCTTTCTTTTCGTGCTAAGAGTTTTTGTGCTGCATCTTCAACGCTATGGTATTTTTCATTCTTGCGGATATTGTCTTGATATATTCTTTTTGCAGCTATATTATTATCAACTAATAGATGAATTTTAAATGAATGTGGGATAAAAAACCAAGCTAAACGTGAGTCAAGTATTAAACTGCGTTCTTCTTTTCCATAGTTAACAACCATATTGTCGCATTGCTCGTCAATTTCAGGGTGAGTTTCCATAAATTTATTGAACTCCAAAGCGTCCATTCCATATTTCCAAGCCAATTCTCTTTGAATTACTCCAATTGAAATGATTTCAAAACCCAATTCTTCTTTCAATTGCTTGCTCAAAACACTTTTTCCACTTCCCAAATCGCCTGAAATTGCTATCTTTATGTTCTTCATATTAGTTGTTCTTTCTTTTGCAAAGTTAAAACTAAAGTTTTAATAGACAAGCTTAGTTCTTTGTTTTCTTAAAATATGGATATATTAAAATATTGAAAGCTAAGTATCCAAGCAATTAAAATAATGAATGTTATAATGTAGTATTGCCATTTTGAAGACTTGTGATGTATTACATACATTGTTAGAATAGTTCCAAAAACTCCTCCCAATGCTTCCAAAAGATGAAGTATTTTTTCTGGAATTCTTTGTTTTTGGTTTTTAGCTTGCACTTTGTCAATTGCAAAAACTAATATTGAAATTATGTTTATGATGATAAGATAAAGGAAAAAGGGATTCATGGGTTTCTATTTAATGAGGTAATCTATTAAGGTCAAAATAACAAAAACAACATTCAAAAGTCCTGTTTTTATAAGCATTTTATTATAAACTAATCCCTGTGCTTTAAGAAGTTGAACAAAGAGAATAAGTCCAAAGACAAAGATTAGATTGGAGAAAGAAAGTCCATTTGCAATAAATGTAAAGACAAGGGTTAGAATGACAAAGAAAAGATATTCCATCTCCCCTGCTCTCTTTCCAAATCTCACCACAAAGCTTTTCTTATTCTTTGTTTTATCACTTTCTCTGTCACGAATATTGTTCACAGTTAAAACACAAGTAGAAATTGCTCCACAAACAAAACCCAAATACATGCTCTCAAGGCTAAAGCTCATGGTTTGAAGGTAGGTTGTTCCAAGAGTTGCAACAGGACCAAAAAAAACAAAACAGAAAATATCGGCAATTCCCAAATAACTCAATGATTTGCTGGTTGCAGTGTATAGCCATGCAAAAAGAATTGAGAATACTCCAATCAGCAATATTACTATTCCAGCATTATAAATTAAATATAATCCAATTAGAGCAGAGATAAGAAGATTAATATAAATTGCCATTTTCATTTGACTAAGAGTTACTTCTCCTTCGGCTAATGCTCTTTTAAAACCCACTCTACCCTTTTTGTCCAATCCTTTTTTGTAGTCGTAGAAATCGTTAACAATATTTGACAAAACCTGAATTGAGATTGCTCCCAAAAAGGTTGCAATGGCAATAATCCAATTCAAATCAACGCTTTTAGGAACTGCCAAAAGTCCAATGGCAACTGGGGCTATGCTTGCAAAAAGAGTGTGAGGTCTTGTTATCTTTACCCAAATTAAAACCTTATTCATTTGCCTTACTTTCTTTTTTATTTAACCCAACATAAGATAGAACAACAATATTCATAATTAAAGCATACAAAACTGCAGGTATTCCTATTTTGGGATTATGAAGAATTATTGGACTTGTTGCAATTAAAATAGCTTGAGCTGCATTCTTAATTCCTACTCCAATAATTATCGTTTTTCTTTGAGCAATTTTAATCCCCAAAAAAAGAGAAATAAAATAACTTACAAACATTACAGATATAACAAGTATGGTTAGCATAATGGAAAGTTGAGAAAAATTATCTGCAATCACACCTCTGTTTTCAATAAAGAAGACTGTAATCAACAAAAGCAGAAGATAGATTGGGAGTTTCTTAGTTAGGAAAGATATTTTCTTTACGAAATTTTCTCTATAACGGTTTAAAACCATCCCAATAATGATTGGCACTAACAAAAAGACAACATTTTGAATTAGAAGTTTGAAAAAAGGAAGATTGAAATTAACATTATCCCCTATTTCAAAATAAATAAAGGCTGAAACAATGATTGGGATTGTAAAAATTGACAAAACACTTGTTAAGGAAGTTAAAAGAACCGAAAGAGCAACATCCCCTTTAACTAAATAGGAAAAAGCATTGGAAGAAGCTCCACCAGGACAGGAGGCAATTATAATTATTCCTATCTTAAACTCATTAGGAATATCCACAAAGCTAAGTATTAACCATGCAATTAGTGGATGAATAACAAGTTGAGCTAAAGAGCCAATAATGATTGATAAGGGTTGACGCAAAATAAGCTGGAAATTGGATAGCCTTAACTCCAATCCAATACAAAACATCAAAAATATCAGTACTGGAATAACAATAAAGATTGAGTTCATTTTATCAATAATTTTTTGTTTAAATATCTATCTTGAAAAACACTCCATAATTATCCTTATAAAGCTTTTTTGGTCCGTAATAATCAATATTTGCAGCAGCACCAAAAGCAATTCTATTAATCTTTAGCCCTAAACGGAAATTAGCATAGCTTCTGTCGTGGAGATTATCAGTTAGATTATGATTATAAAGACCTTGAAGACGAGTGTAAAGTCTTATTTTATCATTTAACTTTGGTTTAAATTCAATAATACCAACAAATTCAATATCTCTTTTTGGCAAAAGCTCAAAACAAGGACTAAGAATAAAAGTCCAAGTTGGATTGAAGTGCGTAAAAGACATTGATAAATTGGGAATAAGTCCTTTTTTATAATGATATCTTAATCCTGCTCCAAAATTAATGTTTTTGTGAAACTGGTAATTGATAGTATTCATAATAATTACCTCATTTTCCGTCAAAGTATTCTTATAATCGGCTGCAGCAACTGTTAAATTGGCAAAATTAAACTTTCCCTTTATGTTTTTATTTAAACTAAGCTGAGTATTTGTTCTATTGCTACCAAAAAATAGCTCAAAAGGAATTGAAGGAGTGTTGTTTTGAGAATAAAGACTTGATAGAATAAAATTAAGCGATATAAAAAGTAGTAATTTTCTTATCATAAATTATTGTTTTATTACTTTATTGCTTTATAGATTGTTGCAACTCCAAAGGTTAATTCTTTGTAAGTGGAATTTTGAAAGCCTGCCTCACCAAGCTTTTCAATAAATTTCTTGCCATAAACAAATTCATTGATTGTATTAGGCAAATAGGTGTAGGCATAAATATGTTTGGAGAACAAACGTCCAATTAAAGGAAGTATATGATTGAGGTATAGGTTGTAGAAAAATGAAATTATGGAGTACTTTGGCTTAGAAAATTCCAAAACAATAAACTCTCCATTTGGTTTCAAAACCCTATTTATTTCTTTAAGTCCTTTTAGTAAATCAGTAAAATTTCTAACGCCAAAACCAACAACAACAGCATCAAAACTATTATCTTCAAAACTAAGATTAAGACAATCCTCCTGCTTAAGAGTTATTTTATCACTTAGATTTAACTTATTAATCTTTTCTTGACCTTTTTCAAGCATTCCTTTTGAGAGGTCAATTCCAATAATCTTCTCAGCCTTTTTTTGTCTTAGGATTTCAATTGCTAAATCGCATGTCCCAGTTGCTACATCCAAAGTCAAATTTTTTCCTTTAGATAATTCTTTTACAGCTTTTCTCCTCCATCTCTTATCAATATTAAAGGATAGAAAATGATTCAAGAAGTCGTAGTGTTCCGAAATGGAATCAAACAACTGACCAACCTGAGTTTTATCTGTTTTAGCCATTTAGAGGTTTTTTATCGATTGGATTTCTCATTCAAAATAATTTGCAAATATATAATTAATTTCTATCTTTGCCTATCGATATATTTTTAATAAATATCTAACCTATGCTAGTAAATAATATGTCAAATTTAGAAATTAAGAAGGAATTAATTGGTGATTTCTTTGAATCAATACTTTCTAAAAAGAATGGGTTAGATAAAAAATATAAGGATTTGCTTGCCAAACATAAAGGAGAAGATGAAATTGCTGGTCTTCATTACTATTCTTCAAAAAGAAGGAATACATGGTTGGTTATTGCTTATCTTAGCAATTTGGGCTTGACTTATGGTTATATTTGTGTTAGACCGAGTTCTTATGGTGAAATATGTTACGCTCTAAGTAGTAGCGAAATATTTGAGAGAAACTATTTGCCTACAAATATTACAATTCATGAATATTCACCTCATTTCTTCGACAGATACAAAGAGAGAATGAATATTGATTTCAATAGGAAAAGTTACGAGTATTACTTTATGCATAATAACTATGGTGAAATCTATGAAGATGAACAAAAGGGAGGAAACTATTCTTTTGTAAAAACAGCTCATGGCTATTCTTTAGGATACTCATCTCTTAATGAGAAATACTTTAAATATAACACATTTATTACTCCAAACATGTTAAGAAAGAATCAATTTAAAGAATACTTAGATTCAGAAATTGAATATGTGTTTATTAAGGATTTTATTGAAATTCATAACAAGAGGAATTCCTAACTATGCTTTACCTAATGATTTTATCCTTAATATATTTACCTGTTTGAGTTGAATCATCCTTTGCCATTTCTTCTGGAGTTCCTGTAAAGGTAATTTCTCCCCCTTCATTTCCTCCTTCTTTTCCTAATTCAATAACCCAATCGGCAACCTTAATTATGTCTGCATGATGTTCAATAACAATTACAGTATGTCCAAATTTCACCAACTCTTCCAAAGCAATATTTAATTTATTTATATCATGAAAATGAAGACCTGTTGAAGGCTCATCAAAAATAAATATTGTTGGTTTATCATTAACTCCTTTGGTTAAATAGTATGCTAATTTAATTCTTTGAGCCTCCCCTCCACTTATTGTTGTGGAGCTTTGTCCCAATTGCAAATAGCCTAAGCCTACCTTAATCAATGGTTGGAGTTTGGAAGTTATTTTAGCTGCCAATAAATTATCTTTATCTTCTGAAAAGAATTCAACAGCTTTATCAATTGTTAGAGTTAATATGTCTGCAATACTTTTTCCTCTATAAAGAACTTCTAACGCTTCTTCCTTATAGCGAGTAGAATTACAAACATTACAAGGTAAAAGAACATCAGCCATAAATTGCATTGGAATAGTAATTGTTCCTTCTCCCTTACATTCTTCACATCTTCCTCCTTCAACATTAAAAGAAAAATAGCCTGGTTTCAATCCTCTCTTTTTTGCTAAAGGTTGAATTGAAAAAAGATTACGAATTTCATCAAAAGCTCCTAAATAAGTTGCAGGATTGGAACGAGAAGAACGTCCAATGGGATTTTGGTCAATTAATTGAATGGATTTTATTTGAGAAAGTGATCCCTTTGGCAATGCAGCTTTAGGGACATTCTCAACTGCTTCACCCATTTGCATTAGGATTGAGTTATAAAAAATATTCTTTATCAGGGTTGTTTTGCCCGAACCACTAACTCCACAAACAACAGTTAGAACATTTAATGGCATTTGAAGAGTTATATCTTTTAAATTATTCTCATTACAATGCTCAATAACAATTGATTCCTTCCATTTCCTTCTTTTCTCAGGAAGAGGAATTTGAAGCTCATTATTAATATATTTTGAGGTTAGTGAGTTCTCGGCTTTGGTTAAATCATTATAATTCCCTTCAAAAACCACCTCACCTCCATTTACTCCTGCCAAAGGACCAATATCTATAATATAATCCGCTGCTTTAATAATCTCTTCATCGTGTTCAACAACTATAACACTATTTCCAGCATCACGAAGTTTCAAAAGGACATTTATTAAATTATGAGTATCTCTTGCATGAAGTCCAATTGAGGGTTCATCCAAAATATACATTGAACCAATAAGAGGACTGCCTAATGAGGTTGCAAGTGCTATTCTTTGGCTTTCTCCTCCCGAAAGGGTTGAGCTTTGACGATTTAAAGTTAGATAACCTAAACCTACATCTTGCAAATATCCTAATCGCTGATTTATTTCTGCAACCAACCTCTGACTAACTTGTTTTTCATAATCATTAAGATGAATTGTCTTAAAGAAATTAACTAAATCATTAATAGGCATAAGAACTAAATCAATAATTGATTTTCCATCAATCTTGACGTAACCAGCATCTTTTCTTAGTCTTGTCCCCTTACATTCAGGGCAAGTCGTTCTCCCCCTATAACGCGATAACATCACACGGAATTGAATCTTATAGCTTTCCTTAACAAGCATTTCAAAGAATCTATTAATTCCAATTACTTCATCATCTCCATTCCATAAGAAATCCTTATCTTTTTGAGAAAGTTTATTATAGGGTTTATGTATTGGAAAGCCATTTGCTTTTTCAATAAACTCATCCTTAAACTTCTTCATTATTTCTCCCTTCCAACAATTCACAACTCCTTCGTAAACAGAGAGATTGGGTTGGGTGATGACCAAATCTTCTGAAATACCTTCAATCATACCAGAGCCACTACAATTTGGACAAGCTCCATAAGGATTATTAAAAGCAAAGAAATTCTCCGAAGGCTTAGTAAACTCCATTCCATCTCTTTCAAACCTATTGGAGAAAAACATTATTTCGTCATCAACTTTGGCAAAACATTCGCCTTCTCCTTCATAAAAAACAGTATGAATGCTATCGGAAAGCCTTAGATAAACATCTTCTGATTCCTTTTCAATTGTTATCCTATCAACCAGAATTCTTATCTCTTTATCTTTTGAAAACTCATTCTCAAGAACATCCTCTATGCGAATTATCTTCTCATCAATCATTAATCTAACATAACCCAATTGTAGCAAGAGTTCAAATCGCATCTTTAGGGTTTCACCCTTCTTTAGCTTTATGGGAGAAAGTATATAGACAATTTTTCCATTATCTAAGGAAAGTAGTTTATCAACAACCATTGAAACAGAATCACGTGTTACTTCTTCATTTGAGATTGGGGAAAAGGTTCTTCCAATTTTAGCATAAAGAAGTTTTAAGTATTCATATATTTCTGTAATTGTACCAACAGTTGAACGTGGATTTCTATTTGTTGACTTTTGTTCTAAGGCAATTGCTGGGGCAATCCCAGAAATTGAATCAACTTCCGGCTTATTCATTCTTCCTAAGAATTGACGTGCATAGGAAGAAAGACTTTCAACATATCTTCTCTGCCCTTCTGCAAACAAGGTATCAAAAGCAAGTGAGGTTTTGCCCGAACCAGAAAGTCCTGTTATAACTACAAGTTTATTATGAGGGATAACAACATTTATATTCTTTAAATTATTTACCCTCGCTCCTTTTATTATTATATTGTTTTCGTTGCTATCCACCTGAATAGTTTATTAAAAAATATTAGGGTTTAAGTTTTAGATTTTTAGTTTGTGTAACAAAACTTATTGTTACATCTCAAATCTAAGTCTTAAACCCTAAAACTAAAGTTTATGCTTAATTACTTCTTAATTGCAGTATTATCATTCTTAACATTCGCAGGCTTAGATATACTTTCTCTCATATCAGTATCTGCCATAATGTTCTTCATTTTATAATAATCCATAATTCCAAGATTTCCATTGCGGAAAGCTTCTGCCATTGCAAGAGGAACTTCAGCCTCTGCTTCAATAACCTTTGCTCTTGCTTCTTGAGCCTTAGCCTTCATTTCTTGTTCAACTGCAATTGCCATTGCTCTTCTTTCTTCAGCCTTAGCTTGAGCAATATTCTTATCAGCCTCTGCTTGATCCATCTGCAATTGAGCTCCAATATTCTTTCCTACATCAATATCTGCAATATCAATTGAAAGAATTTCAAACGCTGTTCCTGTATCCAAACCTTTTGAAAGAACAAGCTTAGAAATTGAATCAGGATTTTCCAAAACATATGCATGAGATGCTGCAGAACCAATTGAGGTTACAATACCTTCTCCAACACGTGCTAAAATTGTTTCTTCTCCTGCACCTCCAACCAATTGACGAATATTTGCTCTTACGGTTACTCTTGCCTTAACAATTAATTGAATACCATTACTTGCCACTGCAGCTACAGATGGAGTGTCAAGAACTTTTGGATTAACTGACATTTGAACTGCTTCAAAAACATCTCTACCTGCCAAGTCAATTGCTGTTGCAGATTTGAAATCAAGATTAATATTTGCTTTGTCAGCAGAAATAAGAGCATTTACAACCCTTTGAACATGTCCTCCTGCAAGATAATGAGCTTCTAAAAGGTCAGAGCTTAAATCTAATCCTGCTTTTTTGGAATTAATCATTGCATTTACAATAATTGTTGGTGGTACCTTTCTCCAACGCATAAAGATAAGTTGAACTAAGGATATTTTTACTCCGTTAAGCACACATTGAAACCATAAGTTCAATGGAACTAACCAAAGAAAAACGATAAGTGCTACAATGCACACAACAACAACTAGAATTACTCCTGGAATAGCCATAATATTTTTATTTTTAATTAATAATTATTTTGCATTAGAAAGAGCAAAGATATAAATATTCTCAATATTTTCAAACATAAATATCATTAAAAATATATTAAGCTTTAATTTATAAGCGGATATACTTTGAAGGGCTTAGAAAATCATCTGATTAAATTAACAGAGCCTGACTTATGGTAAATAATTTCTCCGGAGAACTTAAGCTTATAGATAAGCTGCCAAACATAAGTTCCCATAGGAAGAAGGTTGTTCTTATATCTTCCGTCCCAAGGCTGAGTTGTTGAGGAATAAACTCTTTCCCCCCAACGATTAAAGATTTCAAACAATTGTATATGTACATATTCCTTATCTTCATAGATTGGGAAAAAGGTATTATTTTTATCTAATGTTGGTGTAAATGAATTTGGTAAAAATAATACTACTTCAGGCGAAACAACCTCAACCGAATCATATATTGTTCCACAATCGGTATAAACTGACAAGAAATAACTTCCTGGATAATTCACTTGAAGTATAGGATTTGTTGAGCCGGTATTCCAAAAATAAGATAAACATCCCTCGCAGGTACCATCAACATATATTGGATAACTTTCGGTTTCAATATAATTTTCATCTAAAATAGTAAAGTCATCAAATAGTTTTTTCAAACTCAAATGAAGCGTAACGGTGCTATCACATCCGTTATAAGTTTGCAATTCCTGAATATAGGTATTAGGTTGAGAGCAATTAAAGCCGTTCATAGTATAGGAATCGCCTTCACAAATTGTATCGTAAATAACTAATTCATATTTTTCCTTAACTATTAAGTCTAAGACAATAATACTATCGCAACCTTCATCAGTAGTATATATAACCGGATAAACTCCCTGAACAGTTTCTTCAAATCCAAAATCATCATAAACCTCCCCTGCACAAATCTCGGCATGAATTGTATCAACATAAAACGGTTCAATGATAATTTGTTGAATTATTGTATCATTACAACCTCCTTCAGCTATACTTGCAATTAATCTAAC
This sequence comes from Bacteroidales bacterium UBA4893, assembly GCA_002399025.1. Taxonomy (GTDB): domain Bacteria; phylum Bacteroidota; class Bacteroidia; order Bacteroidales; family P3; genus UBA10566. Next base: position 16,995 of record DHCV01000025.1, read on the forward strand.
CTCATAAACTCCAACACTATCGAAGGTTAAAACTACTGTATCGTTAGTTGAAATGCTATCATTATGAAATTTCCATTGAATTGAATCAACAGGCTTATAACCACTTGGATAAGTTGCTCTATTTGAGATAATACTTGTATTTATGAAAGTAACCTCACGAGTACATCTATTTACATCATAGGTGAATTGAGCATAAGGATATGTCCTTTCGGCAATATACTTCATAAGAATAAAGCAATATTCACTTTCCTTAGAAATACATTTACAATAAAAGACGGAATTATCAACAAGAACTCTAATCTGTCTTTCTCTTGAAATTATATTTGTTTCGTCTCCTTCCTCATACCACACATAATTGAACCCATTGGGAGCAGTAAGTGTTATTGAGTCCACATCTCCACACGAACTTTGGATTTCATCCTTTCTCTCACAATCCAAATTAAAGTAGGCATAACCAAAATGTCCTCCTTCCTCACAATCATAGGTTGTAAGCTTAATTGCAATTCTTTGTCCATGATATTGTGCAAGGTCAACACCCATTGTTGTCCAATCTTTCCATATAACACTTCCAAAAGATGTGGTTGCAGTATCCCATCCTAACTCTCCACTTGCATAAAAATTAGTATAGCCGCAAAACTGATCTAATATTCTTCCGTTCTCTCCAAAAATTGAAAGTGTGAATCGCGGTTGATTACTTAAAGTGTGGTTAGGATCCTGAAGGACAATAGCATAATTAAGAATCATTAAATCAAAATTATTAGTATCAATCATATATTGATAGGTAATACTTTCAGCCTCTGCACCAACATTCCAATTCCCTAAACGCACTGACGCAAATTTTCCAGGTTGAACAGTAGAAAGCCTATTATTAGTTCTTGGATCTTTCCCTAAAGTATCTTTATGTATTACATGCCTACTTATAATACTTTCTTCTCCTAAATCAATCAACCCCCTATACAAATCTGGATTTTCATAATTTCCAAAAGTTGTAGTGCAATTGGGTCCTCTCAAATCTAAGAAATCAAAACATTTATCATTATATGTAAAAACTCCAATTTTAGAAACGCAACGAATGTCAAAACTATCGCAATAGGAATGAATTTCAAAAATATAATATGTAGCAGGCTCAAGATTGGTTGCCATAAAGCTATTAGTATTTACTGTATCTATTATAGTATTTGTAATATCATCGATAGGATAATATTTGATTATCCAACCTGGTGAAGCAATATGAACCCATGAAATATAAGCTGAAGAGATTGAATAATCTACAACTCGAGGATTTATTGCAACAGGACAATCGCATTCAAATGGTGGAGGTGGTGGACAACTTACAATTAAGCTCGCTTGATTACATATTAATTCTGTTCCAGGACAAGGACCAAAAATCTTAATCCTATAGCAATTATAAGGAAAAGGTAGATTCTCAAATACATAATACGGGTTATTTGTTTGCACAGTAATTGTTGGATCTCCGTTCATTGGGATAAATTCAACAGTCCAAAGTATTTCAGTATTCGATTCTGTCCAATCAACTCGTAAAGTTGTGGAATCGAGCATTTCTGCAACAATATTTGTTGGAGGAGGGCAAGGACAAAGAGTAGTAAAACATACTAAAGCATAAGAACAAGGAGTTAACGGAGGACAATCAGATCGAATCCTAAAACAATAATTTGTCAATGGTTCTAATCCGGTAAAATCCATGAAATTATTATTAGTAGTGAAAGTGTTTTGTCCATCAGGCATATTATTGGTTGTGCATTCGACGATCCAATTTGTAGATGCTGTTCCTCCAGACCATCCTATTCTTCCTGAAGTTGAAGTTATATTATTACTATAGGTCAGTGATGGTCTTGGGCAAGGATTTTCAACACAATTAATAACAAAACCAGATAAAGGTGTATCGGTGTCTGATTCAAATCTAATGGTTACTCTTGGACCGCTTGTACAAAGGCTAATAGGTCCTGAATTGCAATATGTATAAAGAAGTACTGTTGACATTGTACCTCCGTCAAATATTTTCAACCTTGCTTTAGCACAGCTCTCTAAATTATAGGTTCCGGTAATATAGAAATAGTTATTTGAATTGTTTGCAACAATAGTAATTGAAGAATTGCAATTGCCAGAATAATTTCCAGTTTCTCCTCCATCATCATAAATAGTACAATTACCTGAAGTTTGTTCCTGATGGCCAGTAACTGTCATATTATATGACTGTGCCATTAGTGTTATTGAGCCCAAACAGAGAAATAAAACAAGTAAAAGTGTTTTTTTCATATTTATATTATATGAATTTGTATCAAAAAAATATCCTTAGTCTATATAACACTCCTTTTTACATTTTTGTAACCTATTTTTATTAAATATTTTCAATTTAATGAAGAAACCCCCTAAAATACAATACTTTAAATTTTATTTAATTGGGCGAACAAATATCTTTGAGTCTTCAATTCTTTCAATTTCTATCTCAGTATTTGGATCAAGGAAAGAGGCAGTTGTGAAGGCTTCAATTCTTTGGGAATTAATTTCAACTGTTCCTGCAGAAGCCAAACGAGTTATTGTAATTCCCTTGTCCCCTACCTTAAAATCTTCATGCTTTACATCATTTGCCTTGCTGTCAATTGACTTATCGAGGGCAAATCGCTTCCAGGTTTTGGATCTAAGGGAATAAATCAAGAGTATTCCACAAAGAATGAGAGTAACAAACAAAGAAATTGTTCCCCATGTTGTTCCATACTCAGCATAAACCCTAAATACTCCGTAAATAATCATTGCCAATCCTGAAATACCAGCGATAGTTGTTCCAGTTATTGCAACAAGTTCTAAAATAATCAACACTAATCCCCCAATGAGGAATAATAAAATAAAGAATAAGTCCATAAAAAAATATTTTATCTAATTTCTACTTTTAAATTCTTTGCCACTAAAGCTTTATACATTATTAATAGTTCATCATAGCTGCCATGCTTAACCGTACACAAACCTTTTCTGTCAACAATGTATGCACAATTGGACGCTTGTTCATAGGCAAGAGAGCAAATCTTAACTAAACAATCAATAACATATTCAAATGTATGAATATTATCATTAAAAAGAATTAATTCATTCCCTTCCTCGTTAAGAGAATCGATGCAATTAACCTCTTCAGGATTCGTATCACCATATATATCCCCCATTGGCTTAAAATCTTAGTTTAATAAGGCAAAGATATAAAAAGATTCTCAATAATTCAATCATAAAATAGAAAAAACTTCATTTAGAACTATTTTTTCCTTGTTCTAATCTCACAAAACGAAGAATCAAACTATTTAAATAAGGTTTTGATGTCGAGATCATGGCATGATCTTGGGTAAATCATGGCATGATATGACTGAGATCATGCCATGATATGGGTGAGATCATGCCATGATCTTTAGATTGAAACGAAGTTTAAATAGTTCAAAGTCTTATTTTACAACATTATAATAAGACTTTGAGAGATTTATATAAAGGATAAAAAAAAGTCGCTCCTTATTTGAGAAGCGACTTTAGAATGTATAGTTATTTTTAAAACCTATTCTACTACAATTTTCTTAGCGAATACACCAGCATTAGTGTATACTTTTAGAACATAAGTTCCAGCATTTAAGTTAGAAACATTAACTGAAGTAACCATAGAGTTAACTGAATTTTCAGATACTTTTTGTCCCATCATATTAAACATTTCTACTCTTTCAATATTTGCTTTAGAAGCTATATTAACATTGTTTTTAGTAGGGTTAGGATAAACTGAAGAAGAAGAAAGAGCTTCAACATCATTTATTCCATTAACAACTCCTTGACCAGGAATAAAATGAACACCTGGAGTATAAGTTCCTAAAACTTCATTTCGATTGAAAGCAAAAGCATAAACAACATATTCAGTACCAGTAGTTAATGGGTCATCTTCAGAACCTACTGTACCAGTTAATGCTTCATAAATACGACCATCTTGAGAAATTAAATAATCAACTACATCAGCATCTGTAGTAATACCATAGTCTACAAAAGCTGATTGTTCTCCTATTGTATAATAGTAATAAGATGTTTGATCATTAATAGAAAAATCTAAATCTGCAGAATAATTTGTCACATTAGATACAGTTGTAACTATATCTGCTGTTCCTGTTCCTCCAATATAATTAGAAGTAAATTCGGTTGAAACAACTGTAGAGTCTGTAGCACCAATAGCACATACATAAACAGTATTAATTCTATTATTTGGGATAGCTCCATCTAAGGTAACAGTTTGAGCTCCTGTAAAAGGTTGACCATAAACCGTAACAACCATAGCTTCTGAAACTCCAATATAAGAAGCAATGTATTCTACAAAGCCTGGTTCTAACACAACTGCATAATATGAGTTGCAATCTGCGTTAGGAGTAATTGTTGCTGTAACTGTTAAACCATCATTAGAAAGAATGTCAATTGTAGCATTTGCTGATTTTGCACCATTGCTTTTATTTGCAAGTGGTAATTGGTGATTTCTTGCTTCTTCGAGAAGAGATTCTTTAGTTTGAGCCAAATTTAATGATTTGAATTGTGCTGTAGCTCCAAAAGTCACGATTAGAGCCATAACAAAAAGTGTGATTTTTTTTCATTTTGTCTTTGTTGAATTATTAATTTTAAACTATAATTTTTATTAGTAAGTGTTATAAAATAAGCAATACTTAATTATCAAAAAAAAATACTTAAGAAAGTTACGCCTTACATTCTCTCAGGGACCTTAATTCCTAAGAGTTCCATTGATGATTTTATTGTATTTCCAACAAAGGAGCTTAGGGCAACCCTCAATCTTACAATGCTATCATTCTCTTCCCTAAGGATTGAGGTATCTTGATAGAAAGCATTGAAACTCTTTGCCAAATCGTAAACATAGTTTGCAATTAGAGCCGGAGAAAAGGTTTGACCGGCAAGCTCAACAACATTTGGAAAAGCATAAAGCAGCCTAACAACCTCCAATTCCTTTTGATTGAGTTCCAAAGAAGAATCGAGGCTAAGGGTGTCAATATTTATGTCTTTTTCCTCCTGTGCCTTTCTCAAAATTGACCGAATACGAGCATGCGTATATTGAATAAATGGTCCTGTATTGCCATTAAAGTCAATAGAATCCTTAGGATTGAAGGTCATATTCTTGGAAGGGTCAACCTTAAGGATGAAATACTTCAAAGCTCCCATTGCTAACATATAGTAAAGCTTTTCAGCCTCTTCAGAACTAAAGTTATCTATCTTTCCATGCTCCATTGTTTGTTGCTGAGCGGTGTTTATCATCTCCTCAATCAAATCGTCGGCATCCACAACAGTCCCTTCACGTGATTTCATCTTACCTTCGGGCAGTTCAACCATACCATAGGAAAGATGGAATATGTTTTCAGCCCATGCATATCCTAATTTTTGAAGAATAATTTTGAGAACATTGAAATGATAGTTTTGTTCGTTGCCAACAACGTAGAGTAGCTTGTCTGATTCGAAATCATTATGCCTCAACACTGCTGTTCCTAAGTCTTGAGTCATATAAACAGAAGTACCATCAGCTCTTTGAAGAAGTTTTTCGTCCAATCCATCATTTGTCAAATTGCACCAAACAGAACCATCTTCTCTTTTGTAAAGAACATCCTTTACTAAACCATCCTTTACTATATCCTTTCCTAATAGATAAGTGTTAGATTCGTAATAAACCTTATCAAAATCAACACCCATTCTATAATAAGTTTCATCAAAGCCTTTATAAACCCATCCATTCATCTTTTCCCATAACGAAATAGTGTCTTTGTCCTTTGCTTCCCACTTTCTTAGCAGTTCTTGAGCCTTGAGAAGGATTGGAGCAGTCTTTTCGGCAGTTTCTTTGTCAATCCCACCAGTAACCATTTCTTCAACCTCTTTCTTGTAGTGCTTATCAAACAGAACATAATATTTCCCTACCAAATGATCTCCTTTTATGCCTGCAAGTTCTGGGGTTTCTCCATCTCCAAAAAGCTGCCAAGCAATCATTGATTTGCAAATATGGATACCTCTATCGTTTATTAAATTCACCTTCCTAACTGCAAAACCATTAGCTTTTAGAATTTCTGCAACACTCCACCCTAAGAGATTATTACGTATATGCCCTAAGTGAAGAGGCTTATTTGTGTTTGGGGACGAATACTCAACAACGACAGGCTTCTCATCCCTTATTGGCTTGTAGCCGTAGGTATATTTAGTCTTAAACTTATCAATAAAATCAATCCAATACTTAGTGGAAACCTCAAAATTGAGAAATCCCTTTATAACATTAAATCCACTAATAACCTTTTCATTGTTTTCTGCCTTCAAATCTTCCAAGACAAATTCTCCAATCTTGTTTGCCAAAACCTCAGGAGAGAGTTTAGCTTGCTTAACAAAAGGGAAAACAACTAAAGTAAAATCACCAATAAATTCTTTCTTGGTAGGACTAATCAATATATCTTTTTCTTCAATTTCAATAGATAAAAGAGAAGAGAGAGCTTTTTTAACCGAAAGTTTAATCAACAAATCAATCATTATTTAAAGTTTTAATCAAAAATAATTTGCAAAGATAGGGAAAATAAATAATAAAAAAAGTCGCTCCTTATTTAAGAAGCGACTTTCGTAAATAAAGTTATTCTAAAACTTATTCAACAACAATTTTCTTAGTTGCTAAACCAGCTTCAGTAAATATCTTAACGATATAAGTTCCGTTATTGAAATCAGAAACGTTAACAGTTGTTGCGTTTCCGTTTAAAGTATTTTCATATACTTTTTGACCTAACATATTAAAGATTTCTACTTTTTCCATATTGAAAGAAGAAGCTAAAGTAACTTGATCTTTTGCAGGGTTTGGATAAACATAAGATAATGTATTAACATCAACATTATTTAAACCAGCTCCATCAATAAGAGGGAAAATCATCATATCTACATCTAAACCACCCCAAGCATCATAAATTGATACCCATGCTCTTGAAGTCATAGTTTCATCAGTATAGCTATAAGAGAAAGATTTATCCCCTGATGACTTACCATCTGGAGTTGATCCAATCAATAAGAAGTCAGAAATAATTGTATCTTGTGTTGCATTAAGTGTAAATTCAGGAACTGTGATTACAACTGCAAAATCAGACATATTTTGAATAGCAGGTAAAGTAAAAGTTGCTAATGCAAGACCTTCATTGAGAACATCACTTGCAGTGTTTGAATTGAAGTTTACAAAAGAAACCTCATTTCCAACTGTTGTAGAGGTAGCTGAATGTAAAGCAGCCTTAACCTGAGTTCCAGTTGTGGTTAGTGTAGCTTGTCCCAACATAGCAGCAATACCCTTTACAGGAACATTCCAACCAATATTATAAATTTGAGCATAAGCATTATCAACCCATTGGTTAGTTCCAGTAGCAGCTGTCCACAATTTAGTTTGGTCAGAAAAATATAATGTTGCACTATCAGTTGTAAGAACAAAATCATTAAAGCTATTTGGATATAGCGTATAATCTTTTGTTTGATTAGCAGAAACCTTAACCTTCATAGGAGTTAAGTTACTGGCATCTTTTACTTGAGCAATTGCTCCAAATGTTAATCCTAAAGCAAGGATAAAAAGTGTAATCTTTTTCATTTTTGTTTTTTTGAATTATTAAATTGTATTTTTTTTCGAATTGCAAATGTACATTAATTTTTTAACCTGAAACCAAAAACCTAAATATTTAACAGCATAAAGTATTATAAAGCTTGAGAGCAATGATTAAAAAGGTTGATAACATAAAACTAAATGGTAAGAAATTAAACAATTTCAATAATGCAGATATATATAATTGAGTTTATTTAAATGATTAAATGTATCTAAAACATATGTATATAAATAGGAAAAGCAAAATATTTTCATTTTATTAATGCAGATAATCAAAAATATATTATATTTGCCACGTGTTTAAAAAGGAAACAAACAAAAAATAAATATTTTATTAATCAACATATGTGTTCAACCAGAACATAGATGTACAAAAACAAATTAAAATCATGAAAAAAACTTTATTTTTTCTTTCATTAATTATGTGCTTTGCTATTGTAAATGCACAAAATGTTAATGTAAGTCAATTGAGAAAAGCTTCTGCTAACTCAGGACTAAAACAAGTGGTTAATCCAAATCACATTCCTACAACTTATAACTCTGTAAATGGGATTAAAACTCCTGTTCCTGCAGGTTATGCAAGAGTTACTTTAACTGCTGGTGATGTTTGGGGAGATGGCTCTGGATATCAAATGCTAATTGACTCTAATGCTACAGCTTTTGGAACAACTATTCCAACAACTGGACCTCTTACTGCATCAGGCGATGCTCCTGCAGCAACTTATGCTGAATTTGAATGGAAAATTCCTACCAATGCAGATGGAGCAATGACTTCAACTAATATTGTTATGAATAGTACTATTACTATTGAAATTCCTGCTGGAACTTATGACTATTGTATTACCAACCCAACTCCTGCAGATAGAATATGGATTGCTGGCGGTGAAAATTCAAGAGCAGACAACTTTACTTTTTTGGATGGAGTAGAATACACATTTACTGTTGCATTGGCTGGTTCTTACGACGCTACAACTATTACAATGGTTGCTCCCAACGATGTTGCTCTAAGCAATCTTGTTGTTCCTGCTCAAGGTATTCTAACAAATGCTGAAACTATTACAGTTACTGTATCTAACCTTGGAACAAATACAGCTGACAATATTCCTTTATTATGCCTTGTTAATAGCACTTCATTAAATACAACTATTCCTACATTAGCTCCTGGTGCAACAACAACAGCAACATTTACAGCTGATATGTCAACTATAGGAGAAACCTACACAGTAAGTGTTTTTAACAATTGGACATTAGACCAAAATAACACAAACGATTCAGTTTCTGCAACTACAGCTTGTATTCCTAATGCTTCTCTTACTTATGATTTCAACTCTGGAGTTCTTCCAGCTGATTGGACTACATTAAATATTGATGGAAATACTCCAGATGTTAATATTAATGCTTTATTCCCTACTAACGCAGGATGGGAAGTAGCTGAAATGCAAGAAGGCGATTATGCAGCAATTGCTCCATCATGGTTTTCTCCTGCAGGTCAAGCTGACAGATGGTTAATTTCAAGTAGAATTAATCTTCAAGGTAATAACTTCCTACAATTTGATTATGCTTCTATAGATCCAAACTATCCTGAATCAATGGAAATTAAAATATCTAATGGAGGAACTCAACCTGCAGATTTTACAACTTTAGAATCTGTTGCATCTGTTCCTGCATACGAAATTGGTAAAACTATTAATTTATCTGCTTTCACAGGAACTGTTAGAGTTGCTTTCAGACTTACTTCTATGGATGCTTTCATTGGAATGGTTGACAACGTAAAAATCTTAGGAAATGCTTTATCATTAAATGAAGTTGAAAACAATGTTTCTTTTGGAGTTTATCCAAATCCTGCTAATGATTTCGTAACAATTTCTGATGCTAATGGTGCAGAAGTTAGAATTCTTGATATGTTAGGAAGAACATTGATTTCAAAATCAGTTAAATCTTCTAACGAAACTATTTCAATTGACAACCTAAATAATGGTATGTATATGATTCAAATAGTTAAAGACGGAAAAGCTTCTACTCAAAAACTTATCAAAAAATAATTTTTTGAATTAGATTTTTTCTAATAATTGAAAGGAGTTGAAATCAATCAACTCCTTTTTTTATTTCTAATAATTTTGAGGACTTTCTCTTCATTAAATATACTTTACTTACTTAGGTATTTTGCAAGAATGCGATTAAATTATTCTTTTAACTTATTTTATGGATAATTATATTATCTTTGCTGGTCTATAAATTAAATTGATATTAAAATGAAAAAGATAAATTACTTATTAAGTCTTATAATTTTTGTAATTCTTGCTGGTTATTCTGCTCTTGCCATTCCTGCAGATAACACTCAAATTTTTTCAAAGAAGCAATCTAATGGGAAAATAATCTCATATACATTAAATGGAGATGAATTTATCTCATGGGCAAGATCATTAGATGGATATACTTTATTTGAAAAAAATAATGGAGATATTGTTTATGCGATTATTAACGAAGATGGTCTATTGGTTAAATCAAATGTTTTGGCATGCGATTATCAATATAGAACAATTGAAGATAATATTTTTCTTAGCACAATTAAGAAAGAGTTGTTTTACAATTCATCACAAATAGAACAGTTTAGACAAAAAAGAACTCAAAGATATTCCAGTAATTCTCGAAGTAATATTCCAACTATTGGAACACCTAACTTTTTAGTAATATTAGTTAGCTTTACAGATATTCCATTTAACTCTACAAATGCAACAACAATGCAAAACCAAATTTCTCAAACTAACTATACAGCTAATGGAGCAACAGGTAGTGTGAAAGACTATTTCTATGATAATTCTATGGGAACTCTAAATGCAAATTTTACAGTAGTTGGACCATATACTCTAAGTCATAATCAAGCTTATTATGGTGCGGAAACTGAGTATGATAATGATTCTCTTCCAAGAGAAATGATTGCTGAAGCTTGTTCATTGGCAAATCAAGATGTTAATTTTGCTAATTTTGACAATGATAATGATGGATATATAGATATGATTCATGTTATTTATGCAGGCAGAGGACAACATAATGGTGGAGGAACAGATGCAATTTGGGCTCATAGCTGGACTCTTCCAACACTTCCAAGCTTTGATGGAGTTAATGCATATCGATACTCTTGCTCAAATGAATTAAGAACTACAACTTCAGTTGATGGAATTGGAACAATTTGTCATGAGATGGGACATGTTTTGGGTTTACCAGATTTCTACGATACCGACTATGACGGTTCAGGAGGTCAAGCAATACACTTGAGTAGTTGGGATTTAATGGCAGGTGGAAGTTATAATAATTCCTCTAAAACTCCTCCCTATCTTTCTGCTTTGGAAAGACAAATGTTAGGATGGTTAACTCCTATTACTTTAACTGCAAACACTTCTAACTGTACTCTACCAGCAATTTCAGATAGCAATAAAGCATATAAAGTTGCTTTGAGCACAAACGAATTTTTCATGTTTGAACATAGAAATAAAAAGAAATGGGATGCCTACACTTCAGCAAAAGGAATGCTTGTTTTTCATGGAGATAATAGTTTAATTAATCATTGGGTAAATTCAAGAATCAATGATATTAATGTTGACCCTTATGATAGAGGATACTTTATTATTCCTGCTTCAGGAGACTCAACAAATATTAACTCCACAAGCACAACCTTTCCTGGTTCAACCAATCAAACAACCTTTATTAACTCAACTTTAAAAAATGGAACTCCAACAGGAAAATCATTAATTGGCATTGCATATGGTGCGGATTCTGTTATAACTTTTTCTTATGTTAATAATGCACCAACTATAACAATGCTTCCTCCAACAAATATTACCACCACATCTGCAACTCTTAATGGGACAGTAACAGGTACGGGTATTAATTCAAAAGGATTTGAATACAGAACATTGGGAACTACAAACTTTACTCAACAAGCTGTTACAAATAATCCTCTTCAACTAACATTAAATAATTTATTAGTCAATACAACTTACGAATATAGAATTTATGTTACAACATCATATGGAACAATATATAGTCCAATTGAAACATTCTCTACTGATTGCGGTACAACTCTAAACATTCCATTCACTGAGACCTTTGAAACATCACTAACTTGCTGGAATCAGATTTCATCCGACACAAATCATTTTAATTTCGTATCCACCGGTTCAAACCCAACTTGCTCACCACACTCAGGAACAAGAATGTTGAGATATAATTCCTACCTAATTCCTTCAGATAGGTGGACTGCATTAATATCTCCAAAGATTTCTTTCCCTAGTCATTTATATAATGTAAACTTTTGGATATATAGAAATTACTCAAACTATTCCGATCCAGAAGAAGGAGTTGAAGTATATATTAACTCTTCACCATCACTAAATTCGGCAACACTAATAGGATTTATATCTAACGACAGAACTGCTACACCGACAATGAGTATTAATAATTGGTATAACTACTCATGTAATGTTCCTCCATTAACTTATGGCAATCACTACATTATACTTAAGGCAATCTCAAAATATGGTAATAATATATATATAGATGATGTTTCAGTTTCGTTATCTCAAAACGTACCTCCTGTTATAACTTACGAATACACTACTAACATAACTCATAATTCAGCAGACTTAGTTGGAGGATATATTCAAGGCAGCGAATCGATAAGTTCGTATGGTTTTAAGTATAGAAAAACCTCTCAAACAACTTGGACTACAATAGAATTAGGACCATCAACACCATTTTTAGCATCAGTAAATAATCTAACTCCAAATAGTATTTATCAAGTGAAATCTTATGCCTCTACTCAATCTGGAACAATTTTTGAATCCACAATTGACACATTCTCGACACTACAAGTTACTCAGCCAATTGTTAGTACTGACAGTTCATCACTTAACTCGCCTACATCTGCAATTCTTTATGGTTCTTATGAGGCAGGAAGTTTAACAATACTTTCATGTGGTTTCCAATACAAGAAAAGTAGTGATAATTCATGGACTTCTATAAATCAGCAATCAAATACCTCTCCATTTTCAAATATAATAACGAATTTAGCCCCAAATTCAACTTATAATTATAGGGCATTTATCACTAATTACGATGGGTTTTTCACAGGAGAAACAAAATATTTTACAACATCATCTTCCCAAATCACTCTTGGAGAAGTTAATACTACTTCTGCTCAGATAATTTCTGATTCAATTAGCCTAATAGGTGAATTAATAAACACAGGAAATGCTACAAGCAATATTGAAATTGGATTTGTTCTTTCTGAAAATCCTAATCCACTAATTGGAGATAATTTAACTCAAAAATATATTTATACTGGCAGTATTAATCCTTCATCTTATTATGTTAATATTCCAACTCCATGTAATTATTATCCAAAATTTTACTTCAAAGCCTATATCACAAATCAAGCTGGAACAAGTTATGGAAACGAAATAGAGTTTACGTGCTTATCAATTGAAGATGTGGAGAATAAGAACCCTTTAAGAATCCTATTATATCCAAACCCAACGCATTCACTTTCTAATTTGAAAATTGAAAATATTTATGGAAACTTGTTGATTAGGATAACAGATACCAAAGGCAGAGTTTTGCAAAAATTTGAAGACAAAGTCAATGATAAGTATGAAATACAAATCAATTTAAGCAATTATAGCAAAGGAGTCTATTTTATTAATATCATTACTGATGACTATCAAAGGACAGAGAAACTAATTCTGAAATAGGAGTTTATAAACAAAACTATTTAGAACTGAAAAAGGCTTGGATAATCCAAGCCTTTTTTTAACTCAATCTTTCGAGTGAGATAAATCCACTACAATAAATAGGGTAAAATATTATCTAAGGTTTTCTGCTCTATATCGATTTGTGGATTGATATGCATCGCAACGTTTTTGAGCACAAGACTCTAAAAGAATAACCATTGCAAAAACTCCTAATAACACGATTGCTGCTTTTTTCATTTCTATATTTTAATTGTTTTATATTTCTAATACTAAATATTTGTACTTAATCTCAACTACAAATTCTACGCAAAAGTACATATATTTTACAAACTAAGCATAGTTTTCTAAATTAAAAACGTATAGAGTTGTGATTTTATTGTGATTATAAATAATACTATATCCTCTATCCCATCCTATTTTTCTTATATCTTATATGAGTTTCGTATAACTTGATTCTAATAAAATAAAACTTGATTCTAATTTACTGAAACTTGATTCTATAAAAATAAGTCTTATTTAATCTTTCTTTAAAGAATAATACTGACAAACCTCTCTTAGTCCGCACTCTAAGCATTTAGGTTTTATTGCCTTGCATACATATCTTCCGTGAAGAATTAACCAATGATGAGCAATAGGGATAAGTTTTATTGGAAAATTTTTAACTAACTGCTTTTCTGTTTCTAATGGCGTCTTTGCATTTTTAGTTAATCCAATGCGTGCAGAAACTCTAAAAACATGGGTATCAACAGGCATGTTGGGTTGATTATATATCACCGAAGTAACTACATTGGCAGTTTTTCTCCCAACTCCATCCAACTCCATCAATTTTTCCACATTATCAGGAACTTGAGAATTAAATTTCTCAACCAACTTTTTTGCCATCAAGACCAAGTGCTTTGCTTTATTGTTTGGATAAGAGACGGATTTAATTATCTGAAAAACTTCTTCAGGTGTAGCTTTTGATAGATGCTTTGCTGTTGGGTATTGCTTAAATAATTCAGGAGTAACCATATTTACTCTAACATCTGTGCATTGTGCAGATAGGATTACAGCAACGAGGAGTTCAAATGGAGTGTTATAATTAAGCTCGCTTTCAGCCGTAGGTCTTACTTTTTGAAAATAATCAATTACTGCCTTGTATCTTTCTTCTTGTGAAATCATCAATTATTTTCTTCATTAAAACTTAAGATTGTTGAAATTGGGAAATGGTCGGAGTTTTCCAAAGTCTCTCTTTCAAAGCTCTTTGCACTGAAAAATTTCTTATCAAAGAAGATATAATCAATTCTATATGCAGGCAAATCTCCATTATATGTTGTTCCAAATCCCTTTCCTTTAGCTACAAAAGCATCATCCAAATGTTTGGTAAACTCTCTGTAGGTATAGGAGAAAGGAGTATCATTAAGGTCTCCCATAAGTATTGTTGGGAGATTATTTTCTTCAAAAATATTAACCAATTCATCAACCTCATTACTTCTCTTAGTGTTTGCCCATATCAATTTTTGAAGTAAGGGTTTAGCATCATTTTCAATTGTTGTCTTAACTCCATCTTCTTTGAGTTTAGAAAAAACTTGTTTGTCCTTTTCTTCAAGCTTGTAGGATGCCAAATGAAGATTAATTACTCGAATTTTGCGATTATTTTTTACTTGAATATCTGAATAAATATAGGAATTGCTTGTCTCTTTTAAAGGAAAGAGGACTCCAGACTGAATAATTGGATACTTGGAATAAATAACATTACCATAAACACTATTCTTATCATTTACAGGAGAATAAAAGTACTTATAATCTAAGTCATTAACTAATCGATAATGTATTGAGTTTTTCTTCTTTGAAGAAGTAAAGTCTTGAAATGCAATAATTGAAGGATTAAGCCTTACTATATAATTATATATTGAATCGACCCTTTTTTCCTTACTTTCATTCCACTTTGTATTGAAATGAAAGGAGCAAACATTATAGCTCAATAGCTTAATGTCGTCACTATGGATTGATGTTCTGTGATTTTCCCCATTAAACTTATATAAATTAGGAATGTAATTTACCTTAATCAATATACAGATTAAAGGGATGAGAATATACTTCCACTTAACAAATAACCATATTAGAATAAAAACAATATTAATAATAAGGAGATATGGATATAAATACGAAAAAAGAGATAGTTTTGGAAAGACATGAGGTGGCACATAGGCAGATGCGTATGTTACTAATAGTAATAAAGCACACAACAGATTAATAATATATAGAATTCTTCTTATCAATTTTTTGATAGATTTTATAGGTTAATTCATTTCAAGATTAAGTTTGCTGATTGAATCATTAATTAATGAGTCTCTTAACATTGCATTTCTTACATGATCAATTTTAGAATAATTAAAATCATCATCTGTCAATATATCTTCCCCTTTCAATCCTTCCAAATAATCAAACTTCCATACATTACTGTCTTTTATAAGAATCCAATCTATATATGAAATGTTATTGAAGCTATCAGTCGTTTTTACGTATACATTAGCACTATCCCCAACAATTGAGGTTTCAATAATATCAATAGAATTTATCTTAACAACATCATTTCCTATAGATTGGATAATCTCAACATATTTTTTCCCATTTTTTGTGGAAATAACTTTAAGACTATCGAAATCTTTATTATTAAGATGAGTGTAAAAGTCTTGCACAACCTTAACTACCCTATCATTTTCATCCTCCTTTGAACAAGCAATCAAGAAAGTTAATATTGTAATAATCCCTATTAATTTTATGAATGTTTTCCTCATTTGAAATAATGGATATATTTTTATTTTGCAAATTTAATACTTATTTTCTTATATCCATTTAACCAAAGGAAAATCCATTCTATTTGGCATTAATGGATGAGTTGGATAAATTCGTATAGAATAATCGTAAACACCTGCAGAGAATGGCATAACATTCACTTCGAAGCTTATTTTATTATTGAAGTTACTTACTCTACTCATTGGAACTATCTTATGATAATCATTAATCATGTCGTTTTCTTTTTTGGCAATAACAATTTCAGCTCCTAAATGTTCAGGATTAATATCATTGATGTATAAAGAAAGTTTGATGACGAATTTATCTTCCATTTGAAGTTTATTATTTTCTGTGTCAGGAAGAATTAGTTCAGTAATTTCAATCTTATTCCACTGTCTTCTCATCCTATGTTTCCAAGCAGCATAATCTCTTGCATTCTTAGAATTATTTTCAGTCATTATATTATACCTATCAATCATTTTATTGTAAAATTTATTGTAGTAATCATCCAACTGACGTTTCATTGTGAAATGTGGAGCAATTTTTGCAATTGTGTTTTTCATTATTTCTACCCACTCATTGCTTACTCCTTCATCATTCTGATTATAGTATGCAGGAATAATCTTATCCTCAAAGGTTTCATAAATAATTTCTGCATCGTAGGCATTTTGATATTCGTTCAGGTCATAGAGTTGTTCCTCAGCAATAGCCCAGCCAGCTCCTTCTTTATATCCTTCAGCCCACCAACCATCTAAAACAGAAAAATTAACAACACCATTCATAACAGCTTTTTCTCCAGACGTACCCGAAGCCTCAAGAGGACGAGTAGGTGTATTTAACCAAACATCTACTCCTCTTATCAAATACTTTGCTACATACATATCATAGTTTTCAATAAAAATGATTTTACCTATGAATTTTGGCATCTTAGAAACCTCAATTATTCGCTTAATGAAATCTTGCCCTGCCTTATCTGCTGGATGTGCTTTACCTGCAAAGATAAATTGAACTGGTCTTTCTTCATTATTAACTAATTTATCCAATCTTTCCATATTGGTAAACAAAAGATGAGCTCTTTTGTAAGTAGCAAATCGTCTTGCAAAACCAATTGTTAGAGCCTTTGGATTGAATCTATCTTTTATTTGAATAAATAATTTAGGGTCTTCAGCACGCTGAATAAGTTCATTGCTTAATCTTTTCATCATAAAATCAACCAAATCCTTTTTAGTTGATTGATGCAAATCCCAAATTATTTTATTATCAACCCCATAAATTTTCTCCCAATACTTGGGGTTTGAAAGGTCATTCTTGTATTCTTTTGAGAAAACATTATCATAAAACTTACTCCATTTCCTGTCTATCCATGTTGGTTGATGAACTCCATTTGTAACGTGGTCAATATGTAATTCTCTTGGGAAATATCCTTTGTATAGGTTAGCAAACATCTCCCTGCTTATTCTTCCATGAATTTTACTTACACCATTAACTTCTTGAGAGAAGTTAATAGCCAATATACTCATTGAAAACTTTTCAGCCTTATCTAATTTATTTACTCTTCCTAAGCCAATAAAATCTTCCCAAGACAAACCAATACTTTCAGGGTAATGAGATAAATATGCTCTTATTAAATCCTCACTAAACACATCGTGTCCAGCAGGAACAGGCGTATGAGTTGTAAAGAGCGTTGAACTTCTAACTAATTCTTTTGCTTGAGAATATGATATTTTTTGTGTTAGAATCAAATCTCTTAATCTTTCTAATGAATTAAATGCAGAATGTCCTTCATTTGAATGATATATTATTGGTTCAAGTCCTAATTCTTTTAACATTCTAACTCCACCAATACCTAAAAGAATTTCTTGTTTTAATCTATTTTCCCAATTTCCACCATAAAGCTGATGTGTTATTGTCCTATCTTCTGCTTGATTATCTTCAATATCAGTATCCAACAAATACAAAGGCACCCTACCTACATTACATTTCCATATTTTTGCATAAACATCTCTTCCTGGTAAATTAATTGATATCTTCTTCCATTTACCATTAGCATCTTTCACTGGCTGAATTGGAAGATGAGAAAACTTTTGTGGATATAAATTTGAAATCTGTTCTCCATTCTTAGTAATTTTCTGAGAAAAATAACCATAGCGATAAAGAAGACCAATTCCAATCATATTCTTATTACAATCAGAAGCTTCTTTCAGATAATCTCCTGCCAGCATTCCTAATCCACCAGAAAATATCTTTAAAGTATCGTGAATACCAAACTCCATTGAAAAATATGCGACTAAATTTGGACTCTTAAGGTTTCCTTCTTCAATATAATTATCAAATTCAACAATAACTTCATCTAATTTTGTAAGGAAATTTTGGTCATCTAACAGTCTATCTATATCTTCTTTTGTAAGACTTTCCACTAATTGAATTGGGCTTCTGTCGAAAGATTCAAATTTTTCAGAGTCAATCAAATAAAAGATATCTCTTGCCTTTGGATTCCAAGACCACCATAAGTTTTGACTCAGTTTTTCCAATCCTGATAATCTATCAGGAAGATTTTGAGCAACTAATATCTTTTTCCAATTAGGTTGCTCTCCCCAAGAAGTTGAAATATGTATTTTTTGACTAATTGGTTGCTTGTGAATATATTGCTCAATTCTTTTTTCACTTTTTGTTAACGCTAATTCGTACGCTGAATAATAATACTGAATTAGATTTTCCCACAATGTTAGTTTAGAAATCTCAAAAGCTTTATCTCTAAGCTTAACTATATCTTCATCATTTAAATTTATAGTATGTTCAACCCTTGAAACTATTTCTTTTATTGTTTGTGAACTATCACCATCATTCCTGCTAACTACTCCAAGAGCACCATTCACACCTATAACATTATTTTTTATCCAAAGACCAAAACCAGCTAGATTAGTTGTAATTGAAGGAATATGAAAAGCCATAGATTCCATTGGAGTATAACCCCAAGGCTCGTAGTAAGAAGGGAAAATCGATATATCAAATCCAATTAAGAAATCAAAGTAATTAAGATTAACAATCCCATCATTTCCATCCAAATAGGAAGGAATAAACATAATTTTGACATTATCTTCAGTTGAATTGTTTAGTCTATTTTCTTTTATTGCTCTAAGAATCGGGTCGTTATCTGGATCAAAAAGATGATGTGTTAGATATTGATTAGGAGTTGGAGTTTCAAAATCGTTGTTATCTAATTTATTTAAAAGTGATTTATAGACATCTACATTATGAGCTGGGACAGCAATAACTGCAATTATTTGTCGAGATAATTTTCTGTCATTTAGCTCCCCCATTGCATTAATGAAAACATCAATCCCTTTGTTTTTAAACTCATATCTTCCACTATTAATAATCAAGAGAGCATCTTCATCAATTTTCTGGCTAATTAAAGCTTCTGTTATTTTTATCACTCTTTCTCTTGCACTTTTCCGTTTAGACTCAAATTTTTGTTCATTAGGAACAAAAGTAGGCTCAAATCCATTTGGAGTTACAAAATCTACTTCTTTATCAAAAAACTGCTTACATTCCTTATTAGTCAATTCACTAACTGTTGTAAAGCTATCAACGTTTTCTGCAGAAGTTTTTTCCAATGAAAACTTAGCTCTAACATTAAATTCATTAGCAACTTGAAGAGCGTCATAGTGCCTAAGGTCAGAATATAATGGAAGGTTATTCCCTGCAATGCTCCTACCAAGTACAGTTGCATGAGTTGTGAAAACTGTTGCAATTTGAGGACAATATTTTTTCAAGTATAAAATTCCTGAACCTGTCATCCATTCATGCCAATGTGAAATTATCTTATCTTGCGATGAAAGATAAAAATCATAGTAACTTTCAATTACTTTTGAAGCTGCATAACCAAACAAAACCGGCTCAACATAATCCCATCCTCCTGTAATGCTGTCAAGTCCATAATCCCTCCAAAACTCCTCAAAAATAAGGTCTTTTTGAGAGAAAAAACTTGTAAAATCAACTAAGATTACCAAGGGTTCGCCTTGTATTTTCCAACGTCCAATCCTAATTCGCAGTCCTTTTGATTCTGTATAGGATTTCCAACTTCTTAAAATATAATTATCTTCTTGAAATTCTGAGATATGTTCCTTGTTTCTTACAATATCAGGACCAATTAACATATAATTATCCTGATGCTTTTCAACTAAAGTTTTTGATTTTGTTGAGATTACAGTATGTATTCCACCTACCTTATTACAAACCTCCCAGCTAGTTTCAAATATAAAATCTGGTTGCATATTATTAAATTTATAAAGTCTTTTTTAATTTATCTGTATTTTGTATTGCGATTGAATATTCTTCTCGAAGTTTAGCAAAAATATCCTTTACGCTCTTAATTTCATGTATCATTGAACTCACTTGTCCAATTTCAAGTTCTCCTTCTTCTAAATTACCCTCAAACATCCCTATCCTTGTCTTACCAGCTCCAATAATTTCCAATAACTCTTCCTTACTTGCCCCTCTATCTTCAGCCTCTTTTATTTTATCATAGAAACCTCCAGCCAAAAGTCTTGTTGGTGAAAGTTTTCTTAATAATAATCTTGTATCACCTTCCTTAGCATTTAAAATTGCCTTTTTGAAATTTAAATGTGCTGAGGATTCTTCGCTCGATGCAAATAAAGTTCCAATCTGAACTCCTTCGGCTCCAAGTATCATAGTAGAAAGGATATGTTCTCCTGTTGCAATCCCTCCAGCTGCAATAATAGGAATATCTACTATTTTTTTAAGTTGATTTATCAAAACTAAAGTAGTTGTTTCTTCTTTCCCATTATGTCCTCCAGCTTCAAACCCCTCACCAACAATGGCATTAACTCCAGCTTCTTGAGCCTTTAATGCAAATTTTTCATTAGCTACAACATGAACTACCTTTATTCCATTATCTTTCAATCGTTGAGTATAGGTTAAAGGATTTCCTGCGGAAGTAAAAACTACAGGGACTTTCTCTTTTATAATTATGTCAATATGTGAAGAAGAACGAGGATTCATCAAAGGAACATTCACTCCAAATACTTTATTTGTTGCTCGCCTACATTTATTAATATGATCAAGCAAGACTTCTTCTGTCATTGAGCCAGCACCAATTAGCCCTAAACCTCCTTCATTGCTAACTGCCGAAGCCAATTCCCATCCACTACACCAAACCATACCTCCGGCAATTATGGGAGTTTGAATATTTAATATCTCACAGAGTCTATTATTCATTTTTTTTGCCACAAAGATAAAAGAAAATTTGCAATATCAAATATTATTAGTAATTTTGGCACTTAAATTTAACATTAAATTAAAATCAAACTTTAAGAGTTATGAAAAGAGCAATTACTTTCTTTATGCTAAGTCTTCTTGCTATTAGTGTTTTTTCACAAGATTGGAGAAGAGGTAAATACAAAACAACACCTCCTGAATATTTAGTTATGTTGAATGCTGACGCAAAAGTTATGATGGGTGTAAATTCCGAGTTAAACCCATGGGCTTATGGATTTACTGCTGGTTATCAATATATGACTGGGAAAAAGAAAGGTTATATTACTTCTTCTCATGGATTAGGAGGTTATATTGGATTGATTAACTTTATTGGTTCCAAAACCGATGTATTGCCTATTGGTGCTCCTCATAATATTACCTTCTATCAATATAACACATTCAATTATGTGCCAATTATGCTCTCATATAACTATTATTTAATTCGCAACAAAAAGATGTATTTCCTTGGTGTTGATTTGGGAACTCAAATGATGATTAAGGAAAGAGATTATAAGGATGAGCTTATTTCTTATTATGATGGAGATAATAAAATTAACATCACACGTTTTCTTCCAAGTGCAAAAGCTTATTTGGGATTTATGTATGAATTAAGTACTGATTTCAGATTAAGAGCTCAGGTTGGTGCTGACTATATTATGGGATATACTTTTGATTCAAGAACTCCATTCAATTATAGAGATGCATTTGGCAATTATCTGATTGGAGAATTGGTCGGAAAGAAAAAAACACAAGGATTAATAAACATTTCTGCATCAGTAGGTATTGTTTATAGCTTATAAATGAATCTATTCTATTCACCATTATTTAACCCCTTACAAATTTTTACTCTTGACAAAGAAGAATCTCTTCATTGTGTTAAGGTTCTTCGCCTAAAGGAAGGTGATTTTATACATATTACTGATGGCAATGGCAACCTTCACAAAGCACAAATAATTGAAGCTTTGCCTCGTTCCTGCAGTGTTAAGGCTGTTGAATCTTTTGAAGAATTTGAGAAAAGGGATTATTATTTGCATATTGCAATTGCTCCAACAAAAAACACTTCCAGAATTGAGTGGTTTTTGGAAAAAGCCACTGAAATTGGGATTGATGAAATTACACCTATAATTTGCGAAAACTCCGAAAGAGCAGTAATTAAGCTCGAAAGACTTGAGAAGATACTTATTTCTGCAATGAAACAATCATTAAAGGCATACCTTCCCATAATCAACCCTCCTATCAATTTTTCAGAACTAATCTCATCTGTCAATCAAGAGAAAAAACTCATAGCAACTTGCAACGAAGATGGTAGAAAACTACTAAAAGACATTTACTCTCCAAAAGAAAATGTATTTGTCGCAATTGGACCCGAAGGAGATTTTTCTAAAAAGGAAATTGAAGAAGCTACGAAATATAATTTTCACAAAATAAGCTTAGGGAAGGAACGTTTAAGAACAGAAACTGCAGGTGTTTACATCAGCTCAACCATTCATTTACTTAATCAATGAAAAAACTAAACTTAATATTACTTTTTCTCACTCTAACCTTTTTTGCATTTGGACAAAAGAGTACGATTGCACTTTTAAAATATAGTGGTGGTGGCGATTGGTATGCAAACCCAACTTCACTCACTAATCTAATCAACTTTTGCAATAAAGAGCTTAACACAAACCTATCTTCCAACTATGCTACAATTGAAGTTGGTAGTTCCGAAATCTTCCTCTACCCTTATGTTCATCTCACAGGACATGGCAATGTTGTTTTTTCAGAACAGGAAATTTCTAACCTGCGAAAATATTTAATAGGTGGAGGATTTTTACATATTGATGATAATTATGGATTGAGGAAATTCATTGAGCCGCAGATGAAAAAAGTTTTTCCAGAGCTTGATTTTGTTGAAATACCTTTTTCACACCCAATCTATAATCAAAAATTCTCATTCCCTAATGGTCTTCCAAAAATCCACGAACACGACAACAAACCACCCAAAGGCTATGGATTATTTTGGGAAGGAAGATTAGTTTGTTTCTTCTCATACGAATCGGACTTGGGAGATGGTTGGGAAGATGAGGATGTCCATAATGACTCACCACAAACACGCCTTAATGCCCTTCAGATGGGAGCTAACCTAATCCAATATTGCTTTATGCAGTAAGTATTGAATAATAAAATAGATATATTTATTTTTAGGCAAATAAAAAAGGGCGTTTTTACGCGCCCCAATAATTATCTGATTGGAATATAGAGCAACGTTTCGTACTCTTCTTCTTTCCTTACTCCTGGATCGTTGATGTAGCTTTCAAAACTTGGAGCTTCTCTTAATTGATATGGACTGTTTGGTAACCATTTACTAAAGATTGCATCGTAAATAAGTGGAAGTTTATTATATGCTCCTTTATGGAAAAATACAGCATACTTCCCTCCTTCTAATGTTTTGAAACCAATCTCTCCTTCTGGTTTTACTTCTCTATCAACAGTTATGCAAGCATCGTAACGACATTTTGCTCCTTCTGTAACGGATGGGTCATCATGTCCAATTCCTAAAAACTCATTCTTTTGTCCGAAAAGATTGTTCTTTCCAACAAAACTACATACTCTATCCCATACTCCATTATAATGTTCATTTCCATACTCTCCTATAATTTGTATGTAAACAACTTTAGAATCGGGACGTTCTACAATTTGTGGCTCTTGAAGATTGTAATCTTCTTTTGAAATGTTTCTGTTCATAATTACTATATTTTTATTTGTTCGGTATTCAGAGGGTGAAATATTATATAATTGTTTAAATGCTTTTGAAAGAGATGAAGGCATATCATAACCTACTCTATAAGCAATATCTTGAATAGATAAATCGGTGCTTCGAAGTAATGATGCTGCTTTATTAACTCTTGTTCTAGTTATAAAAACTCCTATAGGTTCTTTCAGAAAAGAGCGTACAATTCTATGAAGATGATAAGGAGAAAAAGATGAAATTTCTGCTAAGGTTGTAAGTTTAATTTCTTTGTCTAAGTTTTTATCAATATAATCCACAACAAGGTTTACCCTTTTAATATAATCTTGTTGAGTTGCTTCATTATTAGTCATAGCTTTGTATCTTTATTTTCTATTTCAGTTGCAAAGATACAATCATAAATCCCAAAGACACTTTCCCTATATTGCTAAATTGATTTTCTTTCTCAATTTCTATATTTACATTCTATCATTTAAATAATAAATCAAAAACTTATAAGCAGATAATCTTCTTTTAATTTTCGTGAATCCTTGTATTAATTTATTTTTATAGGGTTTTGTTTTATTTAAATCAAGAATAAATTTCGTAAGGTGGCACCTTACTAATGATATGGTGGCATCATACTTATAGTAAGGTGCCACCTTACTTGAGTAAGGTACGACCATACTGAAACTATGGTAGTACCTTATGAAATTTTTATAAGGTTTAAATAAATTAAAACGCTGTTATTTTGAGTTTTATCCTTGTTTAATTATTTATATTCTTCTTTTACTTTCTTCTTAACTTTATTTGGGGTGTAATTTTATGTTGAAATATGAATGTTTTGTTCTTTTTTGACATGATTTTCTTTTTAAGTCTTTTTTCTTAGTCAATATATTCTCAATTTGTATTTAGAAGATATTTATTTCACATTATTATTCCTTTTGTAATTTTGCTTTAAATCAATGGTTTAAACTTTAATTGAGTTAAAAATAAATTAATTTGGAAATTATTTTTTATATAAAACATAAGTTTTTAGAAGAATTTACGTCTATATCTTTATTAAAAGTAAATGAAAAATGAAAAAAATAATTGATAGATCGCAAACAAGAGGGCATGCTAATCATGGTTGGCTAGACACTAATCATACTTTCTCTTTTGCGAATTACTATAATCCTCAAAGAATGCATTTTGGCGTTTTGAGGGTTTTGAATGATGATATAATTACTCCTACTAAAGGTTTTGACCTTCACCCTCACGAAGATATGGAAATTATATCAATTCCCTTAAAAGGAAGAATGCGTCATGGTGATTCTTTAAATAACTCCGATGTAATTTCCAAAGGACAGATTCAAGTTATGAGTGCTGGAACGGGAATTATGCATATAGAATATAATGATAGCGATAAAGAGGACTTAAGTTTCCTTCAAATTTGGATTTATCCTAAAACAAAAGGGACTAAACCACGTTATAATAATTATGATATTAGCTCCCTTTTGAAGAAAAATGATGTATCTTTATTCCTATCACCTAACAATGAGGCATATATTAATCAGGATGCTTGGATTTCTTGGGCAAATTTAGATAAAGATAAGTCAATTAACTATAATCTTTATGGTAAGAATACAGGAGTTTATGTTTTTGTATTGGAAGGAGAATTAGAAATTGACGGAGTTAAGTTTTCAAAACGTGATGGAGTTGGGATAACAGAAGTAGATAATTTTGATATAAAGGCATTAGAAAACACAGAAGCTATTTTCTTTGAAGTAGCAATGAATTAAAAAAAACACAAAATAATAAAACATATTAATATGAAACAAATAGCTATTATTTCTCCAAGTGTGAGAGAAGAAAGAGTTGGACATAGGGTCGCTCTATTTATTAAGAAGTATTTTGAAGAAAACTCAATTGCAAAGGTTGATTTGATTGATTTGAAAGAATTTGATTTTCCATTATTTAATGAAAGATTGATGTTTCAAAAGAATCCATCAGAGAAACTTTTAGATTTTTCTGAAAGAGTTAAGAAAGCAGATGGAATTGTAATTGTTTCTTCTGTATATAATTATAGTTTTCCAGCATCGTTAAAGAATGCAATTGATGTTCTTTATCCTGAATGGAACAAGAAAGTTGTTGCACTTGCATCGGCTACTATGGGAGTTGTTGAAGGATTACCTACAACATTCCAACTTGAAAACATTCTTGCTCAAATGAAGGCAATAGTTTCTCCTATGAAATTCTTTGCAATAAATATTGCTAATGAGTTTACTGAAGATGGTTCTGCAGTAAACAAGGAAATGACAGAGAAACAAGTTAAACCAATGGTTGATGAGTTAATGTTTTTGGTAGACAAGTTCACTAACTAGAAAACAAAGCATATTTACCATAATACAAAAGAGGCTATCCTTAATTGGTTAGCCTCTTTTTCGATTTATGGTATGCTCTTAAAAATAGAAATAAATATTATTTGTAATCAATTAAATCAAAATTATCAAATGGTTCGGTATCTGAATATATTTTTTTTGATTCAACATCAATCCCATAATAATAAATATCTATTCCCGAAGAGTTAATCCAAACATATTTATTCATCAAGAAATTAAAGAAATACTGCGAGGAACTTATTGCATTTTGCTTTGCTACAGAATACGCATCCTCTTCTTTTATCTTATCATAATCGTAAGTTGCAATAAGTTCATCATCTATTAATCTAATCTCTCCAGAAAAGAAATCTTCAAGTTTTTCTTCATTATAGAACACCAAACGCGAATTTGAATCAGCCTCATTATAAATAAACCAAGTATTGAAACTAACTCCATTGATTAACTTATAGAAAACCTCCCTATCATTTCCCTCATAAACCAAAGAGTCGTTAAAAGAAAACTCTTCAATTTCCATTTGTGCAACATTAAGAGTATGATGAGTTTCGTCAATATTTATTGGTAGTTTATCAACTGCATCAACCTTAATAACCTTAAATCCTAAAGCAGCCAAAGTCTTATTCAAATTCTCTGAAAACAAAGAAAGAAGTATTGAATCCTTTGCTTTATAATATAAGGGAGCGTATTTATCTAAGAGGTCTTTCTGCACATCTTGCTCCAAATCGGAGAAGTTTGGCATCTTCTCCAAGCTTTCATTCCTATAGGTAAGAGTTGGAGTGATATACAGATAAATAACATCTTGACTTATGGAATCATTTTGTTTGCTTAGAAATTCCTTAGCAAAATTTTGAGAATTTGCATCAACAAAGCAAAATAAAGTAATTATGCTTAAAAACACTATCTTAGAATAGCGAGCCTTGAATAAAGTCATCATCATTATTATCATTATTATCTTTATTATTATCAAATATTAAATCATCTTCAGTTGTTTCAATAACTTCATTTGGAGCTTCCTCGTCCTCAATCTCTTCAACAAAAGGCAAAGAATCTAAAACAATTAACTTCTTCACATTATGCCTACTTAGCCTCTTACCTTTAGCTTTATACTTCAATAACTCCATAAACTCAGAGATATTGACAACTTCATTATCAATTTTCTTACCTTTCTTATCGTCTTCAAAAACTAATTCAATCATTGGCAACCAATCATTAGTTATATGTAAAATCTGAAGATTGGCATTTTCTTCAATGAAATAAATCATCTTATCCATTATTTCTTCAATAAGAAAACGTTTTAAGAAGACTTGATTATTGTCCTTATCTCTAAAAATTATTGAAACAGGTTTTTGAGAATTGAATTTTTCAACAATTAGTAAGTCGTCTGCAAAATGAGTTTGAAGGTCAAAATTAGTTAAACGATAATATCCTGTTTTGTATATAGCAATAATCTTATCATCGCCACTAAATTCTCCCAGCAATCTTCCTCTTTCATCAGCATTTAGACGCTTAACAGACTCATCGAACCAAATCTTTCTTGCAGATAAAGTAGAGATACCTTCCATTTTCTTAATAATCTTTCTTACCAAATAGCGAGAAAGAATATTACCTTGTGCATTCCGTCCCTTAATTGCAAGTTCTGAAAAATCGTAATCAAAATTTAATTTTCTTAATCCTGATTTAGGTTTAAGAGAAACGTTAATAACTTCAGCCTCTCCATTTGGATTTGCAGAAAAATAAATAATCTTCGAACCCTTTACACCTTTTGTCAGAACGTATTCCTTATCTCTAATCACGTTTGTTATGCTAAAACGCTTAACATAAGCTTTTCCAAAAGCTCCATCTTGGTAAACCAAGTTATAAATTGTTCTTTCATCATTTCTTTTGAATACATTAATATATATAATATCTGTTCCAAAGAAATCTTTCTCCTGAACCTTCTTTACAACAACTGTTCCATCACTTCTGAAAGCAATAATATCATCAATATCAGAACACTCACAAACATATTCATCGTTTTTCATCCTATATCCTGCAAACCCATCTTTATAGTTGCAATAAAGCTTTTCGTTTGCAACTGCAACAGCTTGAGCCTCTATTGTATCAAAACTTCTGATTTCTGTTTTTCTTTCCTTTCCTTGACCATATTTCTTCAATATTCTTTCAAAGTAGGCAATAGAATAATCAATTATATGCTCTAAATCGTAATTAACTTGCTTAATATCATCCTCTATTGCTAAAAGAATATCGTTAGCCTTATCTGAATTAAACTTTGAAATCCTATCAATAGGAATCTTTCTCAACTTATGAATATCCTCAATGTTTGGCTCACGCAATAGGTTTGCAATAAAAGGTTTTAGCCCTTCAATTATTGTATCATCAATTTCTTGGTCAGTTGTACAAGGTTTAATCCTTTCATAAATCTCGTTTTCAATAAAAATCTTTTCAAGCGAAATCCATTGCCAGCGCTCTTTAAGTTCATCTAATTCAATTTCTAACTCTAACTGAAGCAAGTCAATTGTGTTTTGTGTTGAACGCTCCAACATTTCATTCACAGAAAGAAAATGAGGCTTATCCTTCTCAATCACACAAGAGTTCGGAGAAATCGAAACCTCGCAATCAGTAAAGGCATAAAGTGCATCAATTGTTTGATCTATGGAAGTATCATTAGGTAGTTGTATGATTATTTCAACATTTTGAGCTGTATTATCATCAATCTTTTTTATCTTAATCTTGCCTTTCTCATTAGCTTTAATAATCGAATCAATTAGTTTTCCAGTTGTTGTTCCAAAAGGAATTTCCGAAATAACCAATGTTTTTTTATCTTGAACGCTAATCTTTGCCCTTACTCTAATCTTTCCTCCTCTTAATCCTTGATTATATTTTGAAACATCAATAGAACCTCCTGTTAAAAAATCTGGAAATATCTCAAAGGGCTCATTCTTTAGTATTTTAATTGAACTTTCAATTAGTTCAATAAAATTATGCGGCAAAATCTTACAAGCCAAACCAACTGCAATTCCTTCAACTCCTTGAGCTAAAAGTAAAGGAAATTTGATAGGTAATGTTTCTGGCTCTTTGTTTCTTCCATCATAGGAAGCTCTCCATTTTGTGGTTTGAGGATTGAAAACAACATCTAAAGCAAATTTAGACAAGCGAGCCTCAATATAACGTGAAGCAGCAGCACTATCGCCAGTTAAAATATTCCCCCAGTTTCCTTGACAATCAATTAAAAGTTCTTTTTGACCAAGACCAACAAGAGCATCTCCAATTGAGGCATCACCATGAGGATGATACTTCATTGTATTTCCTACTATGTTCGCAACCTTATTATATCTTCCATCATCCAATTCTTTCATTGAATGAAGAATACGTCTTTGAACGGGCTTTAATCCATCATTAAGATGAGGAACAGCTCTTTCTAAAATTACATAAGATGCGTAGTCTAAAAACCAGTCTTCGTACATTCCCTTAACAGGAATAGTTTTGTGAGTTTGTTTTGTTTGAGTTGTGTTTTCTTCCATATATTTAGCCAAATTAACTTTGGCAAGTTCATTTTTATTTTAAAATTCTACTTTAGGGGCAGTCTCAGCACCTTTATCTGCAGCAAAATATGCTTTTTTATCGAACCCAAATATTCCTGCAATAATATTTGTTGGGAAACGTCTAATCTTTGTGTTGTAGTTATTTACAACATCTGCAAAGTTTTGTCTTTCCACTGCAATCCTATTTTCTGTTCCCTCAAGTTGTGATTGAAGCTCTAAAAAGTTTTGATTTGCTTTCAAGTCTGGGTATCTTTCAACAACAACCATTAATCTATCCAATGAAGACTTTAATGCTGTTTGGCTTTCTTGAAACTTATTCAAACTTTCCTGAGTTAAATTATTTGGGTCAACCTTAGTGTTTGATGCAATGTTTCTTGCTTGCACAACCTCCAATAATGTTTCTTGTTCGTGTGAAGCATAACCCTTTACAGTATTTACTAAGTTTGGAATAAGGTCTAATCTTCTTTGATACTGACTTTCAACCTTTGACCATTGTTGAGAACATGCCTCGTCTTTCTTTACTATTCCATTATATGCAGGGATAGCTAAAAGAGCTAATAAAATAATAATTCCAATTATTACTCCAATACTTCCTAATCCTTTGATTGCTTTCATAGATTTACTTTTTTTATTTGTTACTAATAATTTATTTGTTTATAATCTTATTCTCTAATTAATTAGAAGCGACCACCGCCTCCACCACCTCCAGACAAGCCACCCCCAAAACTTCCACCATTAAAGCCACCACCACCTCTACCAAAACCTGTTCCTCCAACAAATGCACCAGCTGTTTTAGGTATAACATAATCCTTAAAGCTTGAGTTATGACAATTCTTGCAAGTATATGTTTTTCTGCCTATCCCATTACGGAATTGATTCGCACTCTTAACAATATTATCCGACTCCATAAACATTGTTTTCCCTCCGCAGGAATCACAAACTGAATATTGAGTAAAGGCATTATCAAAAGCAAATATATCAGTATTTCCACAATTATCACATAACCAAACATCATAATCTTTTGAAAAGACTTCTTCTTCAATGATTTGCTTTTTGCTTAAGTATTTATCATCGTCCTTTTCATTTAATTTATGCATATGATGACTGCATTTTCTACAATCAAACACCTTATTTCTCACCCTTGGCTTAAAGTATAGCCTATACCAAAGGAATAAGGTTATTAGCATTAAAGGAAAAATTATCCCTAAAAGATACCATACCTTTGCAGATTTTTTAAAAGAGTTGATCTTGGTTTCTTTTTGAGAAATATCATACTTAGAATGAGCAATAGAGGTAAAGATAAAAGCAAGGATAAGCAATAATAAAGTGATGAACAAATATGTATAGATGTATGGAAGATAATCATATATAGTCTTGGGCTTTCTTTGTGTAAATCCTTCCCTTGTAAATTCTTCAATAATCAATCTGCTAATTTCATCAACAGCAGCAATCATACCATTATCCCAATCTCCTTTGCGAAAATAAGGAGCCATAATCCTATTGACTATTTGAGTACTCTTAGCATCAGTAATTGCTCCCTCCAATCCATAACCTGTGCGAATAAAGACCTCTCTTCTATCAACAATAAGCACAAGAACTAAACCATTATTAGATACTTTCTGTCCAACCTTCCACTTTTCAAAAAGTTGCATTGAAACCTCTCTCGCATCCATTTCTCCTGAAGACTGAAGTGCAACAATTGCAACCTGTGCAGTTGTAACCTTTTCTAATGAGTCGAGCTTTTGATTTATAAGGTTGTATGCATTTTCTGAAAGGATATTATCTTGATTGGAGACATAAGAATTGGAAGTTGGTGATTTGATTGGTTTAATAGATTCAAGTGAAAAACCTTGAGCAATAGTTTGATTACAAGTGAATAAAACTAAAAATAAAAGGCTAAGCTTAAGGGTTATATGAATATATTTCTTCATTAAAATTTATAATTAAGTATTTTGAAGAGCAAAGATATAAAGAAAATTCTTAGTTTTGCAGATTGTTAGAAAGAAAATTTTATTATATAATTGTATGAATACGGAAAAAGTAAAATGTTTAATCATTGGCTCAGGTCCTGCAGGCTATACTGCAGCAATTTATGCTTCTCGAGCTAATCTTAACCCAATTGTAATTGATGGCATGCAACCTGGAGGACAGCTTACCATAACAACAGAAATAGATAACTTCCCTGGATATCCACAAGGAACAACCGGAACAGAAATGATGGAAGACCTTAAAAAACAAGCTGAAAGATTTGGGACAAAGATTGTTAATGATGTGGTTACAAAAGTTGATTTTAATAAATACCCCCTAATTGTTGAAGCTGACTCAGGAAAGGTTTTTGAAGCCGAAACTGTTATTATTGCTACAGGGGCTTCTGCAAAATGGTTAGGGCTCGAATCGGAAGAAAAGTTTAGAGGATTGGGAGTTAGTGCATGTGCTACCTGCGATGGTTTCTTCTATCGCAATAAGGAAGTTGCTGTTGTTGGAGGTGGCGATACTGCATGCGAGGAAGCTTCCTACTTAGCTCACACTTGCTCAAAGGTTTATATGATTGTTAGGCGTGATGTTTTAAGAGCATCTGTTGCTATGCAAAAGAAGGTTCTTAATAATCCGAAAATTGAAATCCTTTGGAACCATAAACCAATTGAAATATTAGGAGATAACTCAGGAGTAACAGGAATTATGCTTGAAAACACAAAAGAAGGTGGATTGAAACAAATTGAGCTTGATGGAGTTTTCCTTGCAATAGGTCATCATCCTAATTCTGATATATTTGTGCCTCAAATTAATGTTGACGAACAAGGCTATATCATTACTAAGAGGGGAACAACCTTAACCAATATACCAGGAGTTTTTGCCGCAGGTGATATTCAAGACACAATGTATCGTCAAGCAATTACTGCAGCTGCAAGTGGTTGTATGGCAGCAATTGATGCTGAAAGATTTTTAAGCGATAAAGAAAATTAAATTGAAACTAAGGAGGACCGTTTATTTATTGGCAATTATTATTCTTGCTCCCTTTTTTAGCTTTTCTCAAGAAAATTTAGGGAAAGAGGGAACAATTACCATTGATACCGGTCTTTCTTATACTCGGTACACAACAATACCAACAAGACACCTACCCTTCCAATTGATTGATAAATCTATTGATGGAATTAGGCATGTGAATGCTGTCAATAGGATTGAAAATATGTTTTATCAACAACTTTCAACTGACGGCTCACCACATAAGCCTCTACTATTTCAATTACCCGATTTGCTTTCCTTTAATTATCAACCCAGCGTCTATGATGCAATAAGGTTTACAAGGGAGAATATTAAGTTCTTTAATGTCTATAAACCCTATTCCGAATTACGCTATTCCAATACTTTAAATACCTCTCGCTATTTCTCTGTAATTCACGCACAAAACATATATAAAAACATTCATTTAGGATTCCAATACGATGTCAATTACACTACCGGTTCTTTTGACAAGAGTCAAATCATGAATCAGTTCTTTAATGCCACTCTTCGCTTTAAAAACAGAAAAGAAACCTACGAAGGATATTTAGGATTCATTAGAAACAGAGCCTTACAGAATGAAAGTGGAGGCATTGCGTCCGATTCCTCCTTTTCGGTTCAAGAATATTCTTCCCTAAGTGCCTTTCCCGTAAACCTAAGCATGGCTTATTCTAAATGGAAGTCAATGGATGCTTTTTGGGTTCAAAAGTTCAATTTTGGGAAGCTTATAAAAGATAGTTCATTCATTAGTAATCTTTCATTGATTCACGAACTCTCCTACTTTTCTAATGCAAGGCTATATGTTGATAATAGTCCTTTTGATGGTTTCTATCAAAATTTCTACCTCGATACATTATCCACAAACGATTCATTATCAACCCAACGCATACAGAACTCAATCTCTATTAAGAATGAGAAAAGAATACCATTTGAGATTGGGATTAAGCACGACTACATTCTTTTTGCAGATACCATAAACGAAGAAAGAAGCTCTAATTTCACTCCTTTCCTTAATCTTGGAATTGATTTGAATAGGTTCAAACTTAACTTTAATGCTGAGTATATTATCTCAAATGGAAGATATAATAATGATTTCCAAATTGGGGGGAACCTTAGGTTTATGGATATTTACGCAAACATTAAGCTAATGAATAAAAGCGTGGATTATTTCTATAATCGCTACATGACAAATAACTTTAGATGGACAAATAATTTCTCTAAAACTCAGTCCTTTAACACCAATTTGGGTTATAAGTTCAAGGAAAATCTAAGCATCAATCTCGGATATTTCCTAATTGATAATATAGTTTATATTGATAGCTATCTAAAGCCAAATCAGACCGATAAATCAACTTCAATCCTTCAAGCATCCCTACTTCACAAGTTTAAGCTTGGGGTTTTTAATCTTACTGGGGTGATGTCAGTCCAAAAGCTTTCTTCCGAAGAAGCAATTAGGGTTCCGTTTTTTCAAGCAAAGCAAGGCATAAGCGTTAGTTTCAAGATGTTTAAGAAGAAACTTCATACTCAAGTTGGATTTGATTTCAGGTACAACACTTCTTATTATGCCGATAGTTTTATGCCAGCAATGGGAACCTTTGTTCATCAGGACAAGGTCAAGATTGGCAATTACCTATACACCGATTTCTTTGTTCAGGCACAGATTGATAGGGTAAAATTCTTTGTTGCCCTTTGTCATCCTTACGCAGGACTATTCGGAAACGAATACTACCTCACACCACACTACCCTTCCGAAAAGCTAAACCTACGTTATGGAGTAACATGGATGTTTTTTGACTAATCAAACCTTATCCCTAAAGAGTTAAGCCTTAAAAAGCTTGAACCTAAGCCTATTTCTTTGTTTTCAATTCAGCCCTATAGAACTTAAGACCAACCATTTCCTTTTTCAATTTCCTTTCTGATTTGAAAGCAATCTTTTTAACCTTTATCCTACTTGGCTTACATTCCTCTTCTGTATCAAATCCTTCTGAGGTTAAGGAAAGACTGAATGTCCCAATACCATCTAATTTGACGTTATAGCCCAATTTCAACTTTGTTATAATAATATTCGACAATCCTTTCAAAGCCCCGACCATATCTGCTTCAGTAAAACTGCTTGATTCAGAAATTTCTCTTGCCAAATCTTCAGTAGAAAAATGCCCTGCTGAAACTGCATTAGGATAAAACTTAGTTTGTTCAACTCCGTCTTTGTCAATAAATACTTTTTTAGTAATACTATAGTATCTTCTCATGATATAATATATTTTTATATTTTTTAATTTGCCATTAACTCAAATATCATTTCTTCAATTTTAAATTCTTTCTAAATTAATCCTTGATTAAAATTTAAAATACTTGACATTAGGTTACAAAGATAAGAAAATAATTTCATTTAACCTCATTTTAATTTGATAAAATAAGAGAAAAATTTAATATAATGGCATTATAAAATTAGTAAGGTGGCACCATACTTCCGTAGGGTGGCACGATACTATATGTAAGGTGGCACGATACTCGAGTAAGGTGGCACCTTACGAAATTTAAACTTGATATAAATCAGCTAAAACCTAATAATGGTAAAGTGAAACTGCATTTGTCAAAATTTTATCAAGGATTAAACCCCAAAAAGATTATTTTTTTCACTCAGAATAGCCTTTATCTGAAAAATTATATTAATTTTGCTGCGTTATTGGTTCATTTTGGATTAAAAGGGAATTGGGTGAGAATCCCAAACAGTCCCGCTGCTGTAAGCTCCTTTAGTTTAGCAAGCATTAGTTCTTTTGCCACTGAATTTTTAATTGATTTGGGAAGGCAGAATGCTTGGGAGTAAGTCAGAAGACCTGCCAATAGTGTTTATTAACTTTTAAGTACTCTCGAGGAAAGAGGCTAAAAATTATGATTAAAACGATTTTATCAAGCTTATTACTGTTTTCCCTATTCCTTCCATCTGTTTTGGTGGGACAAACTCAAGATTCTCTTAAGACAATTCAGCTTAGGGAGGTTGAAATCACCTCAAAATCAATCAACGAGCAAGATTCTAAGCAATCATCTTCCACTTTAGATTCAACAATAATCAAAAAAATATCACTAAGCTCTGTTGGCGAAATGGCGAAGTATATTGCTGGGGTTAGTGTTAAGGATTATGGTGGTGTTGGTGGCTTAAAGACAATTTCGGTTAGGGGCTTGGGTTCGGGACATAGTGCTGTGGTTTACGACGGCGTTAGTGTTACTGATTTTCAGACTGGTCAAGTTGATTTAGGTAAGTTTTCTACTGGAAATATTAAGGCTGTCAATCTTTTCAATGGTCAATCCTTTTCTATGCTTCAAACTGCGAGAGCCTTAGCCTTTGCAAATGTTTTCTTAATTGAAACCCAAAAGCCTGTTTTCGATAGTTTGCAAAGGATAAAAGCTTCAATGAATGCCTCTTACGGTTCATTCAATTATGGGAATTTGGGTCTTAACATAGCATATAAAATAAATAATGTTTGGACCTCGTGGTTTGATTTTGATATTCAAAACACTAAGGGTAATTATCCTTATTTGCTTCGTTATGGGAATAGTGAGAATGACTCTACATCAAAAGAAATTAGAAAGAACTCCGATTATTTTGGGTTTAGGGGTGAGTGGAATGCTCATGCAAGCTTTAATGGTAAGACTGATTTGAGGCTAAAGTCCTATTATTTCTATTCTGAAAGAGGATTACCTATGAGTACAACTCTCTATTACCTAAACTCTTCGCAAAGACTTTGGGATGAGAATTTCTTTTTGCAGAGTATTTTCACTCATAGGTTCAATTCAAGACTTTCTTACCGCAATCACGCTAAGGCTCTTTACTCTTTCTCCCATTTTCTTGACCCAAACACCTTGAATTCTTCTGGTTTCCAAAGCGATAAGTATTATCAAAGGGAGTACTATATTAATAATGTTGCCTCCTACTTGGTTATGAAGAACCTTAGTTTTGCCCTTAGCAATGATATTTTTTATAATAACCTCAACGCTTCATCTTCCTTCTATTCAAAGGCAAATAGGACTTCTTCAATTTCGGCAATCAGCCTCCTATTTGACAATTCAAATCTACTAATTAATGCAAATCTCCTGCACAATTATGTTTTAGATTATGAGAACAAGGAAAGGACTCAAAAAACTCAAAGCCATTTCTCTCCTTTTCTTTCAATTGGTTACACATGGGAAGAAACCTTTACCCTAAGTGCCTTTTATAAGGATGTATTTCGAATGCCAACCTTTAATGACTTGTATTTTAACAGGGTAAGTTTTTCTTCCTTAGAGCCAGAAAAAGCAGAGCAATGGAATATTCACGCAGAGTTTTCTTGGAATTTTGGTGTTTTCAAAACTAATTTCCTTTCCCTATCTGTTGATGCTTATTATAATAATGTAAGGGATAAGATTATTGCTGTGCCTCAAAGAAACCTATTCGTTTGGTCAATCATAAATTATGGTAGGGTTGAGATAAAGGGTGTGGATATTCAGACTTCTTTCAGAACCTACCTTCCTTATTCTTTGGATTTGAACCTTAGGGCTACCTATTCCTACCAAAGTGCAACCGATGTTTCAGATGCTAACTCACTAACCTTTAATCATCAAATACCTTACACTCCTTTTCACTCCGGTTCTTTGTTCCTAAGCCTCACACATCCATTTATGGATATTGCCTACACTATTAATTTTGTTGGCAAACGATTCTCGCTTGCAGAAAACATCGATAGAAATATGTTAAAGCCTTTTCAGGATCATTCAATAACAATTTCTAAGGATTTCTTTTTGAAAAATAATAAGATAAATATAGGCCTATCTTGTCTTAATTTGTTTGGAGTGCAATATGAGGTAGTTCGCAACTACCCTATGCCTCAAAGACAATTTCGTATAAACTTAAAATTAGATTTAAAATGAAAAAAACAAAATGGATTTTAGCTTTTATCCTATTGGGATTAAACTTGGGATTTACTTCCTGCAAAGACGACACCGACAATGGAACAACGCCTACAACAACTCAAAACCTTCCAGAAGGAATATTTGTACTTTGTGAAGGAAATGATGGAATGAATAACTCATCCTTGATTCATTATAGCATTGGCACTAATGAAGTTATTGATATATTTGATAAGATAAATAATCAAGGCTTGGGCGATTTGGGAAATGATATAGAACTTTTGGGGGACAAGCTTTTTGTTGCGGCAAAGGGTTCAGCAAGTGTTAATGTTTTGAACAGCAAGACAGGAAAGCTTATTAAGAGAATTCCTATTCTTGATGAAAATGGTACAAATAGAAAGCCTTCACGCCTTTGTCAAAGTACTACAATGCTTTACCTGTGTACGATTGATGGTTATGTTGTTGAGATTAATCCCCAAACTCTTTCCCTTGGGCGAAAAGTTAAGGTTGGACGTAATCCAGAAGATATTTGTTATTTGAATGGAAACCTATATGTAACAAATTCAGGAGGCTTGGATTGGAACACTTCAGTTGGTTACGACAGGACTGTTTCTGTGGTTGATGCTCAAAGTATGACTGAAACTAAGAAGATTGATGTTGGACTTAATCCTTCTTTCATTAAACCAATTGCGGAAAATACTATTGGATTAATTGTTAGAGGAAACTATAATGATGTCCCTACTTCCTTTTCTACAATTAATACTACAACCAATGAGGTTGCTACAACTACCAATGTGAACATGAGTAATTTTGATGTGATTGGAAATAATATTCTTTACGTTAATTATGATTATATATCAATGCAAGCAAGTATTAAAACATATAATTATTTAACTAATACTTCTTCTGACTTTATCACTACTTCCGATATCTTACCTCAATTCATGAGTCCTTATGGTGTTAATGTTAACACGGCTTTCAATGAGGTTTATTTGACTGATGCAACAACTTATTCTACAAGTGGAAAGGTTTTTGTATTTGATTTGAACGGTAGTTTTAAATATTCTTTTGCAACAAGCAACATACCTTCAGTTAGTTTGAGGGTTGAATAATTTATAAGCCCTAAAGCAAATATTAGTAAATTTGATTATTATTTTAAGTTATTTTGCATACTTTTGCAGAAGCTAATTCAAAGTAATAATCAAATTTCTTTTTTATGGAAAACAAAATTACCTTTGGTTCTAAGTTTGGTACTCTTGCGGTTGTGGGAGGAAGCGTTATTGGTCTTGGAAACATTTGGAGGTTTCCCTATTTGGCTGGAAACAATGGAGGCTCTGCCTTTATAATTGTTTACATTCTTTGCAGTTTAACTATTGCAATCCCAATCATGATTAGTGAATTCGTTATTGGGCGTTCGACTGGCAAAAATGCATATGGTGCTTTCAAAGAGCTATCCCAAAAGAAAATATGGGGATTTGTTGGACTAATTGGGATAATTACTGTTTTCTTTATCTATGGTTTCTATTCTGTTGTTGCTGGTTGGGCAATTTCTTTTATTCAAACCTCACTAACAACCGGCTTTGCTGGTAAGGATGCTGAGGTTATTCAAAGTAATTTCATGAGTTATATTAATTCAGGATGGAAACCTACTCTTGCTGCCGGGATATTTATTATACTAACAGCATCAATTGTTATTGGGGGCATTCAGAAAGGCATTGAAAGAGTAAATAAGATTCTTATGCCAATGCTATTTATAATCATTATCCTCCTCTTTATCTATTCTACTTCCCTTTCTGGATTTGCCAATGCAATGGATTTCCTCTTGAAGCCCGATTTTAGTAAATTGGGACCAAAAGCAGTTATTGCAGCCATTGGACAATCTTTCTTTTCAATGAGTTTGGGTATGGGTTGTATGATTACTTATGGGTCTTACATTAAACAAAAGGCCTCTCTTTCGGGAATTGCGCTAACTATTGGGCTTGCCGACCTAACGGTTGCCCTGTTGGCTGGCTTTGCTATCTTCCCTGGTGTCTTTACGTTTGGGATTGAACCAACCTCTGGTCCTACACTAATCTTCGAAACTCTTCCTTTGGTTTTTTCAATGATGCCTTTTGGGAATATATTTGCAATATTCTTTTTCTTCTTAGTTTTTATTGCAGCAATAACATCATCTGTTTCAATGCTGGAGCCAATTTGTTTGTTTACAATTCAAGAATTTAAACTCTCAAGAACTAAATCAATCATTATTATCTCTATAATCATTTTTATTTTAGCTGTTCTTTGTGCCTACTCACAGGTTGATAATTCTTCAATCAATCTCTTTGGGAAGAATTTGTTTGATGGTTTGAATGATTTAACTGATAAAATCCTCATGCCTTTTGGTGCATTACTCATAATTTTATACATTGGCTGGTTCGCAAACAAAGAATTAGTTAGGAATCAATTCACAAATAACTCTACAATACTAAATAATGGATATAAGCTTTATATTAATGTAGTTAAGTACTTTGTACCTTTGGTTTTATCATTATTTATTCTAAATTTATTAGGATTACTCCAATACTAACATTTTGCTGTTAGTAAATAACTTGCAATTTTAATGCATTAGAGTAGTTTTTGATGATAAATTTGCAACATATTCTTATTTTAAGAGTAAAAGTAACAGATTAAGTCAAACAAACAAGTTTATTAATTAAAAACAAAACATCATGAAAAAGAATTTAATTATCTTAGTTGCTGTTCTATTAACATCAACTTTCGCATTTGCTCAAAGTGGCAAAATGTTTGTAACTGGTAACTTGGATTTCAACACCAATAACACTACCATAACTACTGTATTAAACAGTACTACAACAGAAACCATTCTACGAGATGGTAGTAATTTTGGAATCAATGCTTCTTTCCATTACAAAGTTATAGACAATCTCGCAGTTGGTCTTGGATTAGGCTATAATACAACTAGAGATTGGACAGGTACTTTTAATAATAAAGAAGTTAATGATTACACAAATTTATTTAACATTACTCCTTCTGCCATTTATTTCATAGAAATCAATGACAAATTCCAATTCACCCCTGAACTATTCTTCAATATTGGTTTTGGAGGTGCAAATTATCAATTCTATAATGTTGCTAATGACAATGTAGAAGATTTCACAGCAAGTACTTTTGGTTTTGGAGTAGGAATTATTCCATTAAGCTTCAACTATAACATGAACGACAACTTAGCACTTGCATTTTCTTTAGGTGAAATAAGCTATTCTAATCAAAAAACATCTATTGATGAACCTGCTCCATTTGCTTCAAATGAATCAGTTAATGGTGGTTTTAACCTTCAATTAAACTCTGGATTTAGAATTGGATTACGTTATTTCTTCTAAAATTCAAATTTCATAGCAATAACTCAAAGGAGTGGGATAAGTCCTGCTC
Source organism: Bacteroidales bacterium UBA4893 (assembly GCA_002399025.1). GTDB lineage: Bacteria > Bacteroidota > Bacteroidia > Bacteroidales > P3 > UBA10566. The sequence continues at coordinate 58,379 of DHCV01000025.1, forward strand.
CTTTTTTTATTGTACAAAATTCTATTCCCATTATCAATAAACTAAAACCTTATTTCAGAAAATCTAAACCTTATTTTAAATTATTCAAACCTTATTTTAATATATCTAAGTATTATTTCCAATATTTTTTTTCATATTCTTGTTTATTTAGTGGTAATTACCTAATTTTGCAACCTGAATTTATGCTATGTTTTTAGCATAAAAGATTAAAGTATAGTAATAATAGCATTTTCAAGGATTAATGGAGTTCAGCCTTGAAGGAATTGCTAAAAAATAATGAACTCAGCAAATTGAAATATATGAAAAAAGGATGTAAATACGGCACACACCGTGTATTGGAGCCAAAAGGAGTGTTACCACAACCAGCTAACAAAATTGACAATAATATGGATGAAATCTATGATAATGAAATCCTTATTGATGTTCAAACTTTAAATGTTGATAGTGCTTCTTTTACTCAAATTGAAGAACAAGCAGGTGGAGATAAGGCAAAGATTGCTGAAATTATGATGGGAATTGTTGAAAAACAAGGAAAACACAGAAACCCTGTAACTGGTTCTGGCGGTATGTTGCTTGGAACAGTTGAAAAAATTGGTGACGCACTTGTTGGAAAGACTGACCTTAAGGTTGGTGATAAGATAGCTACTTTAGTTTCTCTTTCACTTACTCCTTTGAGAATTGATAAAATTAAAGATATTCGTCCTGATATTGACCAAGTTGACATTGACGGTAAGGCTATCTTGTTTGAAAGCGGAATTTATGCTAAGATTCCTTCTGATTTACCAGAAAACTTAGCTCTTTCAGCATTAGACGTTGCTGGTGCTCCTGCTCAAACTGCAAAATTAGTAAAACCTGGCGATACTGTTTTGGTTATTGGTGCTGGTGGAAAATCTGGTATGCTTTGTTGCTATGAAGCAAAGAAACGTGCTGGAGTTACTGGAAAAGTTATTGGACTTTGTCATAGCCAAAAATCAACAGAAAGACTTATGAAATTAGGTTTTGCTGACCACGTATTTTCTGCAGATGCAACTCAACCAGTTCCTGTTATGCAAAAAATTCAAGAACTAACAAATGGCGAAATGGCTGACGTAACTATCAACAATGTTAACATTACAGACACTGAAATGACTTCAATCCTTTGTACTAAAGACACGGGATTAGTTTACTTCTTCTCAATGGCAACAAGCTTCACAAAAGCAGCTTTGGGTGCTGAAGGAGTTGGTTCTGACGTAACAATGATTGTTGGAAATGGTTATACTCGTGGTCACGCTGAAATAACTCTTCAACTTCTTCGTGAATCAGAAAAGCTTAGAGATATTTTCACTGAACTTTACGCTTAATTAATTAATTAAATGGATTAAACTGTGAGTAGAGTTTTTCTACTTACAGTTTTTTATTATAAACTTGAATCTTTATGAATAATATTAGTGTTTGTGGAATTGATTGCGATATTGCATGCATTGAGTGCAATAAGTATTTAGACGTTCCGTGTAAGGGCTGCAACGAATTGAAAGGTAGATTGTTTTGGACAAAACATTTGGGCTTAGAAGTTTGCCCTATCTATAATTGTTGCGTCAATGAAAAACAATTGGAACATTGTGGAAAGTGTGATAAGCTGCCTTGCGATGTTTTCTTTTCAACAAAAGACCCTTCAATTTCTGATGAGTTGTTTAGAGAAAAGATTCAAGAGAGAGTAGATTTACTAATGACTTTATAAAAACAATTATATTTATGCAAGTAAACAGAAGAAAAGAATTATTCCCTGAGGTTTCTGACAAAGACTGGAAAGATTGGAAATGGCAAGTAAAGAATAGAATAGAAACACTTGATGATTTAAAAAAATATATCAACCTGACCCCACAAGAAGAGGAAGGTGTTATGAAATCTCTCAAAACCCTTCGTATGGCAATCACGCCATATTATCTATCTTTAATTGATATAAATAATCCAAACTGTCCAGTTAGAAGACAAGCTATTCCAACAGCAGCAGAAGTTTATCAGTCACCAGCTGACCTTTTAGACCCACTTAGTGAGGATGAGGACTCTCCAGTTGAAGGACTAACTCATCGTTATCCAGATAGAGTTTTGTTCCTCATCACTGATATGTGTTCAATGTATTGTCGTCATTGCACAAGAAGAAGATTTGCAGGACAAAAAGATGCAGAAAGTCCGTCTGAAAGAATTCAAAAAGCAATTGATTATATTGCAAAAACCCCACAGGTTAGAGATGTGTTGCTTTCAGGAGGTGATGCCTTAATGGTAAGCGATAAAATGTTAGAATCAATAATTCAACGCCTAAGAGAAATTCCTCATGTTGAAATTATTCGTATTGGTTCTCGTACTCCTGTTGTTTGCCCTCAACGTATTACTGATGATTTATGTAATATGTTAAAGAAATATCATCCAATTTGGTTAAACACTCACTTTAATCACCCTAACGAATGTACTGCTGAAGCATTAGAGGCTTGTGAAAGAATGGCAAATGCAGGTATTCCTTTAGGAAACCAATCTGTTCTTTTGAGAGGAGTTAATGATGATGTTAGAGTAATGAAGAAATTGGTTCAAAAATTAGTAATGATGAGAGTTCGTCCTTATTATATTTACCAATGCGACCTTTCTATGGGATTGGAACATTTCCGCACCCCTGTTTCAAAAGGAATTGAAATTATTGAGAACCTAAGAGGACATACATCTGGTTATTCTGTTCCAACCTTCGTTGTAGATGCACCAGGAGGAGGAGGAAAAACTCCAGTAATGCCTCAATATATTGTATCACAAAGTCCTGGCAAGGTAGTTTTGAGAAACTTTGAAGGAGTAATTACTACCTATACAGAACCAACTAACTATTCTAATGAATGCGAATGTGATATTGACTTTTTGAATGAAGAAATGAAAACAGATGGTGTTGCGAGCCTATTGCACGGAGATAGACTTGCTCTTGAGCCAAGTAATTTGGCAAGACACCAACGCATAAAGAAGAAAAAATAGAATTGCCATTCATTGATGAAATATTAAAATACAAGAGTATATCTTTTGTAGGGATGGAAAAGAATACAGGCAAGACAGAGACATTGAACTATGTCCTATCTTGCTTGTGTTCTTATAATGATGTAAGGATTGGTATTACTTCCATAGGGATTGATGGTGAGAAAACAGATCAGGTTACCAAAACACATAAGCCCGAAATCAGTATTTCAAAAAACACACTCTTTATCACATCAGAACATTTCTATAAACAAAAAGAAATAGTCTCAAACATCATTGCCATATCTCAAAAAGGGACTTCCTTAGGGCGATTAATTACTGCAGAAGCAGTTAGCGAAGGAAAAGTTTTGCTTGCAGGAGCATCTAACACTCTTTGGCTTAAAGAAACAATTAGAGAATTACATAGCTTAAAAGCGAATTTGGTTTTGGTTGATGGTGCCTTGTCAAGAAAAAGCTTTGGCTCTCCTTCCATTACTGATGCTATGATTCTTTCAACAGGAGCTGCACTTTCAATAAATATTAATACTCTTGTCCAAAAAACAGCCTTTGTTTATAGATTAACACAATTAGAGTCAATTGAAAAACCTCTGGCAAAGAAGCTCCAACACATTGAAACAGGGATTTATGCAATTGATTACAAAAATAAACTGATTGACCTAAATATCCCTTCCATTCTGATGATTGAGCAATACAAGGACTTATTGTTTAGCTTTGGCACAAGGATATTTGTTTCAGGAATAATTACCGATAAGCTAATTGATTTTTTGAAAGCACAAAAGAATATCAAGGATATTGAGATAATTGTTAAGGATTTCACTCGAATATTTTGCAAGTCGGAAAATTTGGATATGTATTTTAAAAAAGGAGGCAGGCTTAAGGTTGTTCAGCCAACGAATCTTATTGCAATAACAATTAATCCTACCTCTCCAAGTGGCTATAATCTAAACTCACAGACTCTGATTGATGCACTAAGAAAACAAATCCCATTACCAATATATAACATTAAAGAAATATAGGTTTATGACATTAAAACAAGCTATTGAAAAGCATAGTGGATTAAGGTTTATTGTTGAAGAGCTGAACATTTATTCCTCCATTGGTAGAAAAGCATTATTAAATATTAGCTTTTCAAAGGACAAGGCTTTGCTTAGTTCCAAGCATTCAATTATTGAAGGGTGTCAGGATTATATTTCTGAACCTATTAATCAAAAAACATTGACAAAGGTTCGCAAGATACTAAGTTATTTAAATGATATTAGAGGTACGCTTAACCTTTTGGTGCAAAACCAAACCCTTGACGATGTTTCGCTTTTTGAAATCAAACAATTCTCAATTGCATGCTACAAGATTAAATCACTTCTCTTTGACATTTCGAATCATATCTCCAAAGCAAATTCCAATGAACTAACTCTACCAGATTTAAATAAAGTTATTTCTATTTTAGATCCTGAAGGATTGCTCCTAAGTCAATTCTATATTTACAACGCATATTCGAAGGAATTGACAGAAAAAAGGAAAGAATGGGAGAAGGCTAAGAAAGAAAATATTGAAGAAAAGGCATTTAAGCTATATTTGGAAACTCAAGATATTGAAGACAAGATAAGAGAAAAACTATCTTTGGAACTCAAGGATTATGTTGAGGACTTGAAAACAGCCATAAGGATTATTGGGCAAATAGATATTTACTTTGCAATGGCAGAATACTTCATAAAGAATAATTATACCAAACCCCAATTCTCCAAAACTAATAATATATCCTACAAACAACTTTCCTACCCTCCTCTCTCCCATCGTTTGGGAAAAGAAAACAAACATTATCAACCAATCAATATATCACTCTCAACTAAGCCATGCCTTGTTACTGGTGCAAATATGGCCGGGAAAACAATTCTACTAAAATCTCTTTGGCTTTCTCAGTATCTAATCCAGTTCGGATTCTTTGTTCCAGCACAAAAAGCAAGCATTGTATTGGTTGAAGACATCCTAACCTCAATTGGCGATCATCAAAACGAACATGAGGGTCTCTCCTCCTATGCTTCTGAAATTCTGTTATTGAATCAAATTATTCAAAAAGTAAAACAAGGAAAGCAATATTTAGTTTTGGTTGATGAATTGGCAAGAACTACCAACCCCACTGAAGGACTCGCACTTGTGGATAGTTTTTTAAGTATAATGGCAAAGCATAAATCCTTTTCCATCACAACCACACATTATAGCGGTATTAAAACAGATTCTTATAGGTTAAGAGTTAAGGGATTTATCCCAAACAAAAAGGATACAAAACTAACGCTTAAAGATATTCCAAACCAGATTGACTATTCGCTAATTGAGGATAAGGAACAAAAGGTGCCAAATGAAGCATTGAATTTAGCATCATTATTGGGCATTGATGAAGAGTTTATTGAAAAAGCAAGAGAGTTTCTGAAATAAAAAAAAGAAAGAGTATTTAAGTCTCATTGCTTGCTATCACACAATTTCGATATGGTTTGTGCTATGTTAAATACTCTCTCTCTAATGCAAATATACAACATAAAAAAACTTTTGTCAAGTCTTTTTGCAAAAAAAATTACATCTACCCTCACTAAAGCCTTATAGAATAAAGAAACTAATTAGGCTAAAAATAATGGTAAATGTAATCTTTTTAAATTATTTAGTCTTCGTAACGAATAAATTCACCACTTAGTTTGAATTTAATCTCAATTGAATTACTCAATTTAACCTCATATTCTTTTTTATCCTTAGTAATATCAATTACATTTGTGTTTGGATGATTCTTGGATATGAAAGCATTAATTGAACTATGTAGGACAAAAGTTGGGATGCCTGATTTTATTTCAATCTCTGTCCAATCTCCTTTTTTATTAAACTCTACTTTTGAACCTTCGTTAAAATAAACTGTATAGTCCTTATCAAATAAATCCTTGTCTTTCACAACTTGTAAAACGGTCATATTTGGGAAATTGCTCTTAACAAAGGTTTGAGCCTTTGAAGGAAGTTTATCAAATGTAATTACTATGTTGTCTTGGCTTTGGCATGAGTTTAGAGTAAAAAACATCACTATCAATAAAATTACTTTTTTCATTTTCTTTTTGTGTTATTTGATTATTTAATGATGCAAAGTTATAACAAAAATCTGAAAAGAAACTGAAATCGACAACTATTTTTCATAAAAAGTTAAATAAAAAAAATGAAAGTTATTTTCTAAATCATAATCAATACCTATGTTATTGTTATTACAAATACTCTTTACTAACGACAACCCCAACCCTATTGAAGAATTTGAAGAACTATCCTTAAAGAACCGTTGAACTATTTTTTCTTTGTCTAATTTCTCAGCTTTGGAAGTGTTTGAAAAGATAATCTTTCTCGAAAGCATCTTAATTTCAATCTCACCATTATCAACATTATGAATAAAGCAATTCTTGATAATAAGTTGATGCCTGCTCAACAAGAATCCTCTCTTTCTCCAATTCCAAACGTGAAATTTCCCTAAAATCCTCATTATCTTCAACAACCAAAATCTTCATAATCTAAAATAGAATTAAAATATTTGATTGCAAAAGTAAGAAATAAAAACAAACCATTTGAAAATAAAACCTCGTTTTATTTTTGAGGTAAATTTTTAAGATTTTCTAAATAGCTAAATCATCATTTTGAGAAGCCTTCACCTCATTCTTTTCTTTCTTTGACATTCTCAAAAGCATGGCTGTACCAAATGCCAAAACTCCCACACGACCAATATACATTAGAAGACAAAGGATAACCTTCCCAAGAACTGAAAACTCGGAGGTTATGCCCGTTGAGAGTCCTACCGTTCCTAAGGCAGAGGCTGCTTCAATAACTATTTGTGGTAGGGAAAAGGTTTCGGTTAAGGATAGTGCGAAAATACCAATACATAGCAAAAAACCATAGAATAGAATATTGGTTAATGCTGTATCTACTCTATAGGATGGTAGTCGGTGCTTGCCAATCATTATGTCTCTTTTGTCTCCTAATTTACAATATATAAATGCTAAAACTGCTGACAAGGTTGTGGTTTTTATCCCTCCTCCTGTTCCTGAAGGTGAGGCACCAATAAACATTAGCATTGATATAATTAGGACTGAGGCTAAACCAAATTCTCCCAGATTAACGGTATTGAATCCTCCTGTTGACATTGCTGAAATGGATTGGAAGACTGAAATCATCATACGTTCGGAAGTTTTGTATTGCGAAATCGAGTTCTCAAAAAAGAAAAGCTGAAGTGTTCCTATCAAGGTGATTAGAAAAGTTAGTACAATAATAATCTTGCTTGTAAATGTTATTTTATAACTCTTGTGTTTGATTTTATTTGTAAGGTCTATCAAAACTATAAAGCCCATTGCTCCAACATAACAAAGCACCGACACCACAATATTTACCCAATAATTATCTCTAAACACTATCAAAGAATTATCAAATAAACTAAAACCTGCAGTACAAAAGGAAGAAATACTAATGAATGCGGCATTCCAAAGCGAATTGTCGGCTCCTGATTGCTTGAAGAGGATAAAGAGCAAGACTGTTCCAATCAATTCAAAAATAAGCGAGAACCAAATTATGTTCTTAACTAATGAAGGCATGGTAAATTCAATTGGTATTGCAAAGGTTGTTCTCATAACTCCATTTTTTATCCGTACAAAATGATGGGTTAGTCTATACATCATAAAGGACGTCAGGGTCATATAGCCCAATCCTCCCAATTGAACCAAAAGTAGGATAATAAATTGCCCGAAATAGGTGTAGGACTCAGAAATATTGACTGTTGCCAATCCTGTTGTGGAAACTGCTGATGTGATATTAAATAGGTTATCAATAAAAGAAATTTCTGTTTTTTGGGAAATTGGCAGGGAGATTAGGACTAAGCCAAAAATTATATAGGAAAGATAACCCATTAGTAGGTTTCTTTGTGGGACTTTTGATGCATAACCAAAGGTCAAAATCCTTTCAAAGTCCCACTTCAAAAAGAAGTGTTTTATTTTGCCTTTTCTACTCCTATTCATTTTCAAGAATAATTAAATTATTTAGTACCTTGTCTCAATAATTTGCAATTGTTATATTCTTGGTTAGACGCAATTGTAAACTTTGGGGCGGCAAAAATATAATTATTTTGAATACAGAGATATTTTTGGAGAAAAAATATTATATCTTCTTACGAAATAATCAATAAATCAATAAGTTTCATTAAAGGAAATTAGTAATGAAATCTATTATTTCTTTGTAATGGCTGCCTTAATAAATGAAATAAATAGTGGATGTGGCTCTTCAACTGTTGATTTGTATTCAGGATGAAACTGCACCCCAATAAAATAAGGATGATTGACAAGCTCAACAACCTCAATCAAATCGGCTTTAGGATTAATCCCTGAAGCAATCATACCAGCATCTTCAAATTCTTTGAGGAACATATTATTAAATTCGTAGCGATGACGATGACGCTCAGAGATATTTTCTGACTTATATGCATCGTAAATCTTTGTACCTTTCTTCAAATGGCAAGGATATGCTCCCAAACGCATTGTTCCTCCCATTTCTGTAATCTTTTTCTGCTCTTCCATCATATCCACAACAGGATGTTTGGTGCTTGGTAGCATCTCAACCGAATGAGCATCCCTGAAGCCTAAAACATTTCTTGCAAACTCAACAACAGCCATTTGCATTCCTAAGCATATTCCTAAGAAAGGTATATTATTCTCTCTTGCAAACTTAATGGCACAAAGTTTTCCTTCAATACCCCTTGCTCCAAAACCTGGTGCTACCAATATTCCGTCCAAACAACTTAATTCTTCTTTGCAAATTTCTTTTCCTTTTTCTAAGTGTTCAGAATGAATAAGTTTGAGCTTAACCTTGCATTGAAGAGAGGCACCAGCATGAATAAATGCTTCCGAAATTGATTTATAGGCATCCTTAAGCTCAACGTATTTACCAATCAAACCAATATTTACTTCATGGATTGGATTATTAAGTTTGTATAGGAAACCTTTCCATTTCTCCAAATTAGGTTCACCTTGAGTTTTAACCCCAAGACGATTCAAGACCTGAATATCAAGTTTTTCTTTTAACATTTGAAGTGGAACCTCATAGATTGAAGGAGCATCTAATGACTCAATTACGCTATCTCTATCAACATTACAGAACAAAGCAATCTTATCCTTAATTCCTTCGTGTAGTTTGTGCTCCGTTCTGCAAACAATAATATCTGGCTGTACTCCTTGCTCCTGCATTTCCTTCACAGAATGTTGGGTTGGCTTTGTTTTCAATTCGCCAGCAGCAGCAATATAAGGTATGTAGGTTAGATGAATTACAACAATATTTCTTCCCAATTCCCATTTTAACTGACGAACTGACTCAATGAATGGTAAGGATTCAATATCTCCAACAACTCCTCCAAGCTCTGTAATTACAAAATCATATTTTCCGTCATTTCCAAGAATCTTTATTCTTCTTTTGATTTCATCGGTTACGTGAGGAATCACCTGAACAGTACCTCCCAAATAATCTCCCTTACGCTCCTTGTCAATAACGGTCTGATATATCCTACCTGTTGTTACGTTATTTGCCTGAGATGTTCTAACATTGGTAAAACGTTCGTAATGTCCTAAGTCCAAATCTGTCTCAGCACCATCTTCAGTTACAAAACATTCTCCGTGTTCGTAGGGATTTAATGTGCCTGGGTCAACATTTAGATATGGATCTAATTTTTGGATTGTAACAGAGAAGCCTCTTAGTTTTAGAAGTACTGCAAGTGATGAAGCCATAATACCCTTTCCTAATGAAGAGGTTACTCCACCTGTAACGAAAATATATTTTGTATTTAACATAATACTTAGAATATTAAATTATCAACTTATCAAGATGCAAATATAAGTCTTTTTTGATTTGCAGTAAGCATATTTATATTAATTTTGCAGCAATGGATATAAAAGAAAAAACAATAAACGGAGTTATTTGGAGTGCTATTGAAAGGTTTTCTGTTCAAATCATTCAGTTTATTGTTCAAATAATTATTGCTCGACTTCTCCTGCCTTCCGACTATGGATTGATTGGGATGTTGGCTATATTTATGGCTTTGGCTCAAACCTTTACAGAAGGAGGACTTTCCAATGCTCTAATTCAAAAGAAAGACAGAAACCTGACTGACTATTCAACTGTATTTTACTTTAATATAGTGATAGGAATTTTCCTTGCCTTGATTTTCTTTCTTTGCTCCGATATAATTTCTAATTTCTATCAAATGCCAAAGCTAAAGATTATCATTCAAGTGATGTCTGTGAACCTAATCATTTTGGCTTTTCAAGTTATTCAAAAAACAATTCTAACTATAAAAATTGATTTCAAAACCCAAGCAAAGGCATCTTTGATTTCTGTTTTGACAGGTGGAGCTGTTGGAATAGTTATGGCATATAAGGGCTTTGGAGTTTGGGCATTGGTAGCACAATTCACAATCATCAACCTGCTTCAAACCTCACTATTTTGGTATTTTGAGAAATGGAGACCAACCCTTGTTTTCTCCAAAGAGTCCTTTAGGCGTCTTTTTGGATTTGGCTCAAAGATTCTTTTGGCAAACCTAATTCATACAATTTATCTTAACCTCTATACTTTGGTTATTGGGAAACGTTTTTCTGCAACAAATCTTGGGTACTTTACCCGTGCTGAACAATTTGCTCAATTCCCTTCCTCCAACATTACAGGCATTCTTTGGAGGGTTACCTACCCCATTATGTCAACAATTCAGGATGAGGACGAAAAGCTCAAAAAAGTCCTACGCCAATACTTGCAACTTGCAGCCTTTGTTGTTTTCCCCCTAATGGTTGGATTGGCAGCCATTGCTGAGCCTTTCATTATTTTTATTTTAACAGAAAAATGGAGGGGGATTGTTCCTATACTCCAAATTCTTTCCTTCTACTATATGCTTTATCCTCTTAATGCCATTCATCAAAACCTTATGCAGGTTAAGGGAAGAAGTGATTTGTTTTTGAGATTGGAAATAGTAAAGAAAATTATTGGAGTTGTCTTATTATTTGTCTCCCTACCTTTTGGATTGTATGCACTTTGCTTTAGTTTAATAGTTTATGCAGTCATTAATTTTGCAATAAATAGTTATTATGGCTCAAAACTAATCAACCTTAGTATCCCAACCCAACTAAAAGATATTTCAAGAATCTTGCTCCTATCTTTATTTATGGGAGGCATTGTTTATTTGATTAACTTTATTAATGCATCCAATTTACTAAAACTTATTATTGGGGTTTTAGTTGGTGGAATATCATACTACTCAATTGCAAGATTATTCAAGATGAAGGAATTGGAACAAATAACCTCTTTAATTAAAGAAAATTTGACCAAACATAGATAAAAAAACTCCAAACATCCTTAATTTAGCAATATTTGGAGTAATTCTAATATAATGTATAGCTTCTAATGCTTAACTATGCGTCAATATTAGCATAGGTTGCATTCTTCTCAATAAACTCTCTTCTTGGTGGCACTTCATCGCCCATTAGCATTGAAAACACTCTGTCGGCTTCGGTTGCATTCTCAATATCAACCTGACGGAATGTTCTTGTTTCTGGATTCATGGTTGTATCCCAAAGCTGTGTTTCGCTCATTTCTCCAAGACCTTTGTAACGCTGAACCGAAACTCCCGATTCGCCAAATTCTTCCTGAGCTCTTTGACGCTCCTCTTCGGTCCAACAATAACGCTCTTGCTTACCTTTCCTAACCAAATACAATGGAGGGGTTGCAATATAGACATATCCGTTCTCAATCAATTCCCTCATATACCTAAAGAAAAAAGTAAGGATTAGGGTTGCGATATGGCTACCATCAACGTCGGCATCAGTCATAATAACAATCTTATGATAACGCAATTTTTCCATATTCAAAGCCTTGCTATCCTCAGCTGTTCCAATCGAAACACCAAGTGCAGTGTATATATTCTTTATCTCATCGGAGTCCAAAACCCTATGAGGCATTGCTTTCTCAACGTTTAGAATCTTTCCCCTAAGTGGTAATATTGCTTGATATTCCCTATTTCTTCCTTGCTTGGCTGTTCCTCCCGCAGAGTCCCCTTCCACAAGGAATAACTCACATTTAACAGGGTCAGTATCCGAACAATCGGCAAGTTTACCTGGTAAGCCAGCAACTCCCAAAACTGTTTGACGTTGCACCAACTCTCTTGCCTTTCGTGCTGCATGACGAGCAGTTGCAGCCAAAATAACCTTATTGACAATTAGTTTTGCTTCCTTTGGATTTTCTTCCAAATAGTTGGTTAGCAATTCCGAAACAATCTGATCCACAGCTCCCATTACCTCATTATTACCCAACTTGGTCTTGGTTTGTCCCTCAAATTGTGGCTCCTGAACCTTAACAGAAATTACTGCAGTCAGTCCTTCCCTGAAATCATCTCCAGTAATCTCAAACTTCAATTTTTCCAACATCCCACTCTTATCGGCATAGCTCTTTAGGGTACGAGTTAGTCCCCTGCGAAAACCTGAAAGATGAGTTCCTCCTTCATGAGTGTTGATATTATTTACATAGGAGTGAATGTTTTCGGAAAAGGTTGTATTGTATTGCATTGCTATCTCAATTGGGATATCCTGCTTTTGACCTTCAATATAAATAGGGTCTGGCATAAGTTTCTCACGATTTCCATCCAAGTAAACAATGAAATCCTTTAATCCATTTTCAGAATAGAACCTGTCGCTAACATAGGTTCCGTCCTCATTCTTTTGCCTATAATCAGTAATAATTAGCTCTAAACCCTTATTCAAAAATGCCAACTCTCTCAAACGTGTACAAAGAGTTTCGTAGTTATATTCAACAACAGTAAAAATTGTTCCATCGGGCTTAAACAGAGTTGTTGTCCCTGTTTTGGAAGAATCCTTTACCTCTCTAACAGAATATTGAGGGATACCCTTTGAGTATTCTTGTTCATATTCTTTTCCATCCCTAAAAACACTAACCTTCATGTGAGAAGAAAGAGCATTAACGCAACTTACACCCACTCCATGCAAACCTCCCGAAACCTTATAGGAACCCTTATCAAACTTACCACCAGCATGCAAAACAGTCATAACAACCTCCAAAGCACTCCTACCCTCTTTCTCGTGCATATCAACAGGAATACCACGACCATTATCCTCAACCTTAATTGAATTATCCTCTAAAATTGAAACATTAATCTTAGTACAATATCCTGCCAAAGCCTCATCAATTGAGTTATCCACAACCTCATAAACCAAATGGTGTAATCCTCTCGTATTGACATCACCCACATACATCGCAGGACGCAAACGAACAGCCTCTAATCCTTCTAAAACAGTAATGTTATCAGCCGAATAACCATTTTTCTTATTATTCAATTCTTCACTCATCTTCACATTTATTTTTTAAAATCAATCTGCAAATATACAAAAAATTCTGACACAAAACCCCATTAAAAAACATATATTAATACTAAGATTTGATTAGTACTAAAAATTGTCGTTCAATGAAAATAAACATAATGTATTTGCAAGATAAATTAAGTTTATTTTTCCATAAGCTCAACTTATTTTCATACAAAACATAGATTATTTTCTCTCAAATATTTAACTTGTCTATAGAATCAAGCATTAATTTTTTAGAATCAAATTCTAAATTTTTAGAATCAAGTTTTAGTTTCTTACTAATTATCAAATAATTACATTAATTAATCTGTAACATACTGATAATAAGTCAGTCTGCACGTGCCTATGCGTAAATGCCTGATAATGTTGAAGTCTGCACGTCTGCACACCCCTTAGTCTAGTGCATGCACGCATCAAGATTTATAAGTTCAGACTTGCACAAAGATAAGTTTACTTAGTGCCAAGTCTAAACTCTTATATCTTTGCAAGCCTATTTTAACATTTTGTGTGAAGTAAATTATTTTTGTTGCATTTTAATTTTATAACTGACTGAAATTTAATCTTGTTGCACGGTTGCATGCCCCTTAGTAGAGTGCAACTACGCAACAAATGTTAAAATGGTTAAGAGTTGCACTAAGACAAGTTTGCTTAGTGCAAAACTCTTCACCTTAATATTTAACTCGTTTTGTTTGCCTTTGACAAGAATAAGTTAATAATCTCAATTAGTTAATCTAAGTTATTAACCTATTGGGTATTACACCCCTCCTTGTGTAAGCAGTTGATTGATAGTTTCCTTACATTATTACACCCCCCTTAGTAGAGTGTAATGATGTAATATTAACTATAGACTTGCACTAAGATAAGTTTACTTAGTGCCAAGTCTAAACTCTTATCTCTTTGCAAGCCTATTTCACAACAGGATATTGAATGCGTGTATGATAGATTGCTTGAAGCTTTTGTTTGAGAACCTGCTTGATTATGGTTATATCCCTAAATGTTATGTTGGAATTGGAAAATTGGTCATTCTTGATTTGATCATCAATTATGCTGTCAACCAAATTACTAATTGATTTTTCTGAATGATCCTTCAAACTCCTTGATGCTGCCTCAACGCTATCAACCATCATCACAACAGCTGTTTCTCTTGAAAATGGCTTTGGTCCCTTATAGGTAAAAAGGTTTTCATCAATAGGCAGATCTGGGTGTTCTAATTTTTGTTTGTTGTAGAAATATTTGGTTTTGGTGGAGCCATGGTGTGTGCGGATGAAGTCAATGATTGGTTCTGGGAGTTTGTATTTATGTGCAATCTTCACTCCATCAACAACGTGTGAGGTTATGATTTGTGCGGATTCCTCATTTGAGGATTCGTTGTGAGGATTAAAGCCTGTTTGCTGATTTTCTATAAAGAACAGAGGCTTAAGTGATTTACCAATATCATGATGTAGGGCTCCCACACGCACCAAGAGAGCATTTCCCCCAATCTGATGTATTAGTTCTTCGGCAAGATTTGCGACCTGTACGGAGTGCTGAAACGTACCAGGTGACTTAATGGAAAGTTCTCTGAGGACTTTATTATTTGTGTCGGAATATTCCAAAAGTGAAAGTTCGCTAACGTATCCGAATAGTTTTTCGAAGATGAAGATTAGTGGGAAAGCAAGTAAGGTCATTCCTGCATTTACTGCAAAATACGCAAATCGGTATGGGTTGATTTTGGATAGATCGGCGTCTTGGATTAGGGTGAGTGCTAAATAGATTATGGAGTAGGTTAGAAACACTAAGACACTTGTTTTGATGAAGTCCGAACGTCTTTCAAGGTGTTCCATACTGATTATTACCATCATCCCCACCATGAGTTGATAGAAAACAAATTCAAAGCTGTTCGGGACTGAAAAGCCTATTATGATGATATTTACTAAAAAGACATAGAGAGTGGATCGAGAGTCAAAGAAAGTCCTGATGAGGATAGGTGTTAGGCAAAGTGGTGCTATGTATATGTATTGTGAGTTGATATTGACAATGATTGCTGTTATGCCAACCATCATAATTATTACTGAAAGGATTAGGATGATTTTCTTGTTTTCTTCAAAGAGCTCTGGGATTATATATTTGAAGAAAAAGAGCATTGACAAAAGTGCCATTGCAACTAAAATAAACTGCCCAAGTATTTGCTTATAGACAATCTTATGTGCAGTAAATTTTTCCTCATAAGCCTTTCTGTAGATTGAAAGTGCTTCGTATTTGGTTGGGCTTACTTCCTCTCCTTTGGCAATGATTTGGTCGCCCTTTGCAATGTTTTCCT
This sequence comes from Bacteroidales bacterium UBA4893, assembly GCA_002399025.1. Lineage (GTDB taxonomy): Bacteria > Bacteroidota > Bacteroidia > Bacteroidales > P3 > UBA10566. Next base: position 74,072 of record DHCV01000025.1, read on the forward strand.
TGATTGTGGATATGTTGTTTATTCTAATATCCAACATTTCTTGTGTTTTGGCTTGGTTGAATTGGATTGGCGAGGTTAGTTCGGATATCTTTGCTTCGTAGGGGGTTGAGTCTTTAAGAATGATTATTGAGTAGCTATGTGGCAAACCTTCCAACTCTTTGGGGATAAACAGACTATCTCCTTCAACAATATTAAAATATAGTCTTTTATTCTTAGTTATTGCCTCTTTTTCTTCTGATAGCTCCTTGTCTGTTTTATTTATAACAATATCTATTGGAGAAATCAAATTGTCGTATTCCCAAAATGAACCTTGCTGAAAATCATATTTGAAGCTTTGGTTTGAAGGGAATATCCAAACAATTAGAGCACTTGCAATCAATACAATAAATGTTTTCCCAATAGTTGCTAATACTTTTCTTTTTGTGGCTTTATTTGTTTTCATTCTTTTCCTTAATCTTTTTGGTTAATGCTGTACAAAAGATAAAATCATTAAGTTCTTTATTATCCGTATCTAACACATGCTTATTATCGCCTTCCCACCAAAGTTCTCCCTTATGTATGTAGTAGATTTTTTCGCCAATTTCGACCACCGAATTCATATCATGAGTGTTGATTATGGTTGTAATATTGTATTCATGAGTTATATCCGAAATGAGTTCATCAATAAGGATTGAAGTTTGTGGGTCTAAGCCAGAGTTGGGTTCATCGCAAAACAAATACTTAGGTTTAGCAGCAATTGCTCTTGCAATAGCTACCCTTTTTTTCATTCCACCACTAAGCTCGGATGGCATCATTTTATTAATCCCTTTCAAATTCACCCTTTCTAAGCATAGATTCACTTGTTGGAGCATCTTTGCATGGGAGGTTCTTTGAAACATTCTGATAGGGAACATAACATTTTCTTCAATATTCATTGAGTCAAACAAGGCTCCTGCTTGAAAAACCATACCCATATCCTTCCTAACGTCAATCTGCTCCTGAATGGTCATTTTATTAAAAATCCTACCACCATACCTAATCTCTCCCTCATCGGGCTTAAAAAGTCCTACAAGAGTTTTCATCAAAACAGTCTTACCGCTACCACTCTGACCAATTATTAGGTTGCATTTTCCTTTTGCAAATTGAATATTAATATTCCTTAATACTTCTTTGTCCTCAAAGGATTTTGAGATATTTATTACTTCAATCATTAGTAGAACAAATTAGTGATTAATAAATTAAATATCATAATTACAACACTACTTTGGACTACTGCCTTAGTGCTTTGAACTCCAACTTCTATTGAGCCACCTTTCATCGTATAGCCCCTATATGATGCAATGGATGAGATAATTAGGGCATTTACTGCAGTTTTTACCATTGCATAGACAAGGTCGTAGGTTGCAAACTCAAGACGTATTCCTTCAACATAGTGAAAGGCTGAAAGCCCATTTGCCATTCCTCCCAATCCTCCACCAATTAGTCCAATAAAAATGCTTAGTATAATAAGCATTGGGAAGAAAACAAAGCATGCAAAAATCTTTGGAAGAATTAAATAATTTGCTGTGTTTACTCCCATAACCTCCATTGCATCAATTTGTTCGGAAATCTTCTGCGAGCCTATTTCGGAAGCAATCATTGAAGCACATTTTCCTGCAAGGATAAGTGAAATAACTGTTGGTGCAAATTCCAAAATTAGTGCCTTCCTTGAGGAGTAGCCATAAATCCATGAAGGATAGATTGGGTTTTGAAGATTAAGTAGCATCTGTATTACAACTGCAGCTCCAACAAACACAGATATTACACAAACAATAGGGATGGATTTTATTCCCAATGCGTCTATCTCATGCAACATTTGTCTTCTAAAAATGTGCATGTTTTGAGGTTTTTTGAAGGCATCCTTCATCAAAACTAAGTATGCTCCAAACTCCAACAAGAAATTTCTAAGTAGTAGCATTAACTAATTTCAATTTTTGGTTTATCCTTCTTTACAGTAACTTTAATATGTTTTTTCTTATTATCTTGATTTTCGAGAATTGCCTCACTTAGAGGATCTTCAACGCTTCTTTGAATCTCTCTTTTCAGAGGTCTTGCTCCAAATTGCTTATCAATTCCTTTCTCAATAATCAACTCCTTAATCTCTTGTGTGAACTCAATTTCATAATCCAAATTATCCAAACGTTTTGATAGTTTATTGAGTTCTATATCAATAATTTTTATAATGTCCTCCTTAGAAAGTGAACGGAAGAAAACAATATCGTCAACCCTGTTCAGAAACTCAGGTGCAAAGGTTTTATTAATATCATTCTCAATTATGCTTTTCTCAATTTCGGAGGCATTATTTTCTCTTGCATTTGTGGAAAACCCAACTCCAATACCAAAATCCTTAATCTTCCTACTTCCAACATTTGAAGTCATAATGATTATTGTATTCTTAAAGTCAATTTCCCTTCCAAGTGAATCCGTGAGGCGTCCATCATCTAAAATTTGAAGTAATATATTAAAGACATCATGATGAGCTTTTTCAATTTCATCAAACAAAACAATAGAGTATGGGTGTTGACGAACCTTTTCAGTTAGCTGACCTGCCTCTTCGTGTCCAACATATCCTGGTGGAGAACCAATTATTCTGGAAACTGAGTGCTTTTCCATATATTCACTCATATCAAGGCGGATTAAATTCTTTTCAGAATCAAACAAATACTTAGCCAATTCCTTTGCCAAAAGTGTTTTACCAACTCCTGTTGGTCCAACAAAAATAAATGAACCTATTGGACGATTTGGGTCATTTATGCCTACCCTTGCACGCCTAATTGCTTTAGAAACCTTTGCTACTGCTTCATCCTGACCAATTATAACACCCTTAATGCTTTCCTCCATTTTCAATAGCTTTTGAGTTTCATTTGTGTTAACTTTTTGAATCTTAACACCACTCATCATTGAAATTATATGGGCAATATCATCAGCGTCAATTGAAATAAAATTACCATCAATTTGCTTTTCCCATTCCGAATATTTAGTATTTAACTCTTCCTGCATATCGCTAATCTCATTTTTAACGATTTTAGCCTTTTCAAATTCCCTACTGCTAACTGCCTCCTTTTTAGTAATTTCAGCATTATTTATCTTCTTTTCCAGTTCAACTATCTCCGAAGGTACCCTAAGATCCTTCACGTGGGCTCTTGCTCCTGCCTCATCAAGTGCATCAATTGCCTTATCGGGAAGTTGTCTGTCGTTGATGTATCTTTCGGAGAGCTTTACGCAAGCCTCCAAAGCTTCATCGGAATACCTAACTTTATGGTGCTGTTCGTATTTGAACTTAATGTTCATTAGGATGTTTAGGGTTTCCTCTTGTGTTGTTGGCTCAATCATAACCTTTTGGAATCTTCTTTCCAATGCTCCATCGGATTCAATATTCTTTCGGTATTCATTGAGTGTGGTTGCTCCAATACATTGGATTTCTCCTCGTGCAAGAGCTGGTTTGAAGATATTGCTTGCGTCCAAGGAGCCAGATGCATTTCCTGCTCCAACAATTGTGTGAATTTCATCAATAAAAAGAATTATATCTGTATTTCTTTCCAATTCAGAAATCAATCCTTTTAGTCTTTCTTCAAACTGCCCTCTATACTTTGTTCCAGCTACAACTGAGGCAAGGTCTAAGGTAAAAATTTTCTTCTTAAAAAGTGTATAAGGAACGTCCTTAGCTGCAATTCTAAGTGCCAATCCTTCAGCAATTGCACTCTTACCCACTCCTGGCTCTCCAATCAAAATAGGGTTGTTTTTCTTCCTTCGGGAAAGGATTTGAGCAATTCTCTCCATTTCCTTCTCTCTTCCAACAATTGGGTCAATCAACCCCAATTCAGCCTGCTGTGAAAGGTTCTTCCCAAAATTATCAAGAAATGGAGTTGGTTTCTTTTCTGTTTTAAAAGCTCCAACCTTAAGATTTTGCTTTAGAGCCTTCTTATTATCAAAAATATTATCCTCATCCTCTTCAGACTGATTCATAAAGGTTTCAAATTCATTATAACGAGTTGAATCAGAAGCCTTGTCCTCAAAATCATTCTCATCAATTCTGCCTTCCATTGAGTTTTTTATCCAAGAATGTATGATATCATAGGTTAAACCATTCCCAAAGAGGATATTAGAAACCAAGTTATTTCCTTCTTTTAATATTGCCGCAAGGAAATGTTCTGTCCCAATTTCTTCAACTCCCAATTGTGTTGCCTCAAGAAAAGAAAGTTTAACCACCCTTTCGGTTTGTTTTAGGAGTGGCACATCCTTTTCTTGATTAATTGTTCTGAATATATCTTGTTGACTGATTGTTTGTTCAATTTCCTTTTTAATTGCTTGAGCGTCTATATTAAACTCCGACAAAATGTGCATTGCCTTGCATTCTTTCTCACGTACCATACCTAAAAACAAGTGTTCCACTCCAAAAAAGTCACTCCTTAGTCTCATTGCTTCATCACTGCCTGCTTTTATTACGTTTTTTGCGTGTTGTGTTAGTTTAGCGTCCATAATTATAATTAAAATAATGTCAAAATTACAAATATTATCTCTAATTAAATACTTTTCGCAATTATTATTTGCGATTTCAGCACTTAAGTTATACTTTAGATGCTATTAATCAAAGAAGTATATGAATTGTTTATATAAATTTGATTATTTAGCAGTCTTGAGTATAAACGTTTAAACGAAATAAGTATTTTTTATGAAACGAAGAATAGTTTGTTTGATTGGGTTTTGAATTGTTTTATTTGAATAAGACATATTTTTAGCTTAATAATATCAATTTTCCTTTATTGTTTCAAAAGAAAAAACTAATTTTGCAAATTATTCAGAATTTAACATTAATAAAAATAAATAAACACAAAAAATGGCAAGAGTTAAAGCTTTTAAGGGTTTACGCCCACCTGTTGAGATTGCTGCTGATTTGGCATCTCGTCCCTACGATGTTATGAATTCGCAAGAAGCACGCATTGAGGCAAAGGGAAATGAATTTTCTTTACTCCATGTAACTAAGGCAGAGATTTCTCTTCCTGAGGGTATTGACGAGCATTCAAAAGAGGTTTATGATAAGGTTGTTGAAAACTTTCAAATGTTCAAGGATAAGAAATGGTTGGTTAAGGATTCAGAACCTAAACTATATATTTATGCCCAAACAATGGACGAAAGAACTCAATATGGTATTGTTGGATGTACGCATATTGATGATTATTTCAATAATATTATCCTAAAGCACGAACTTACTCGTAAGGACAAGGAAGACGATAGAATGATTCACGTTAATATTACAAATGCTAACGTTGAGCCTGTTTTCTTTACCTACCCTGCTCACAAAGAGATTGATGAGATTGTTTCAAGCGTTGTTAGTGCTGAGAAACCGATTTATGATTTTGTTGCTCCTTTAGATGGATTTGGACATAAGTTTTGGGTTATTAATGATCCGGCAAAAATCAAAAGATTAGAAGAAATATTTGATAAGGATATCAAGTATCTTTATGTTGCTGACGGTCACCATAGAACTGCTGCAGCTGCAAGAGTTGGCTTGGAGAGAAAAGCAAATAACCCTAATCACACTGGAGAGGAAGAATATAACTATTTTATGGCAGTTATCTTCCCTGATAATCAATTGAAAATTATTGACTATAACAGAGTTGTTAAGGATTTGAATGGTTTGAGTGAAGAGGAATTTATTGCAAAACTTCAAAAGAGCTTTGTTGTTGAAAAAGTTGGAACCGAAATCCATCGTCCTGCCAAATTGCATGAGTTCAGCATGTATATGAACGGTGCTTGGTATAGGATGACAGCTAAAGAAGGCACTTATAATGACAATGACCCAATTGGAGTTTTGGACGTTACAATTCTCTCCAACTTAGTTTTGGATGAAATATTGGACATCAAGGATTTGAGAACATCTAAAAGAATAGATTTTATTGGTGGAATCAGAGGACTTGGAGAATTGGTAAGAAGAGTAGATTCTAAGGAAATGGTTGCTGCATTTGCACTTTATCCTGTTTCTATGCAACAATTAATTGATATTGCAGATAGTGGTAACATTATGCCACCTAAAACAACTTGGTTTGAACCAAAATTACGTTCAGGTTTGGTTATCCACGAATTAGAATAATTAAAACACTGGAAATAAATTCATAAAGAGCTGTCGGTAAAAACTGATGGCTCTTTTTTTTAATTTAATATTCTTAAAACTTGCTTTTTATATTCTTTTTATCTTACTTTGCAAAAGATTTTTCATAAATTATTTTAGATATGAGAAGGTTAATTACAAAATCAATTCTTGTTCTACTCTTTATCCCTATATTGTTTTGGGGATGTAAAGAAAAGGTAGATGATTATGATTTTAATGAAGGAATCCCTTCATCAGGACTATTTTTCAAAGCAAAATTTGATGATATTGTTTGGCAAAATAATTTCTTGCCCGAAATGATAGTAAAGACAGAGCCTAATGGTGTAACTGAGAAAATGTATGAATTCATTGCATGTAGTGAGGATCAGTCAAATCCAAGCATCATGAATATTCGCTATAGGGTATACCTTCGAGTTAGGGTTAATCCAGATGGTACATACTCCGATTATAGGGTTCAATTCTTTAAAGATAAATCAACCTCTGTTCCCTCTCATTTTGATGAATATATGGAATATAATTCTGGGAAATTGAATATTATTAGTCAAACCGAAAGCACAATTACTGCTAAATTTGAAGGAGTGTTGAAAAGAGCTAATAATTATAATGAGGATAAGGACGTTGAAGCCACAATTTATTTTCAAGAATTCCCTATTCACAAGATAAACCAAAACTAATACATTTATTTTATATGGGAAAAAATAAGCAATTATCAGTAGTTATTGTTGGTATTTGTATTGCAATAAGCCTACTATTTGTTGGATATTTTATCTTTAAGGGATTAAAGTCTTTTAGCGACAAAGAGCGAGTTGTTAGTGTTAGGGGGCTTTCAGAGAAGATTGTTGATGCCGATTATGCCAACTTGAGAATAAAATACACAGAAGGCGACAATAATATGCAAGCACTATTGAAAAAGATTGAGGATAATAATAATAAAATCATCAAATTCATTAAGGAGAATGGATTAAGCGATGAGGAAATAAATCTTAGTGTGCCTATAATTAAGGATAAAATGAATACTGAATACAATGATAACTATACTGCAAATTCATTTAGGTATTATTGCGAAGTAACCATTGTTATCCTTTCCAGTAAGGTTGAGAATGTTAGGAAGATTGAGCTTTCTCAGTTTGACCTATATAAGCAAGGCATTACACTTTCTCAAAGCAGATACGAATATGATAGTGATTCAAAATATTCGTTCACAAAGCTGAATGACATTAAGCCAAAGATGATTGAGGAATCAACCAATAATGCAAAGGTTGCAGGAGAGCAGTTTTCTAAGAATTCCAACTCAAAGCTAGGAGGAATAAAATCAGCCTATCAAGGTCAATTTGAAATAACACCAACTGAAAACCCACTAAAGCTAAAAGTTAGAGTAGTTTCATCCATTAGTTACTTCCTTAACGACTAATTAAGCATATATTTGGATAATAGAAATTCCATAAAATTTATTCAAGCAAAAACCATTCTTTCAAAACTAACTCATAAAGATACTTGGTTTGGGATTACTTATAATATGAACCTTTATAGAGGTTGTCAGCATGGTTGTATTTACTGCGATACAAGGAGCGAATGTTATGGAATAAATGATATTTCAATGATTTCTATTAAGGAAAATGCAATCGATCTCCTCAATAAAGAATTATCTTCCAAAAGGAAACAAAAGGGAACAATAGGTACTGGCTCAATGAACGACCCTTATATGCCCCTTGAGAAAGAAATCAACCTAACAAGAAAAGCTTTGGAGGTGATTAATAAATATAAGTATCCTATTCATATAATAACTAAAAGCAATCTTGTTGAGAGGGATATTGATATTATTAAAGATATTTCCAAAACCTATGCTGCTGTAAGCCTTACTATAACTACCTTTGATGATACCCAAACCAAAAAGATTGAACCTTTTGCTCCACTAACTTCTTTGAGGTTTAAGGCTATTGAAGCCTTAGCCAAAGAAGGAATCTACACAGGGATTACTCTTATGCCAATACTGCCTTTTATTAATGATAGTATTGAAAATATTAAATCTATTGTACATAAGGCTAAGGATTCAGGGGCATCTTATATTATTCCTACCTTTGGTCTTACGCTAAGAAAGGGTTCGAGGGATTATTTCTTTACGGAGTTAGATAGGAGTTATACTGGACTTAGGACGAAGTATGAAGTGTATTATGGCGAAAATTATATTTGCTCCTCTCCAAATTTCTCTAAGCTACAAGAGGTTTTTGAAAATGAATCACAAAGGCTTAATATTGGTTCTAAGATGGAGTTTTACAAAGCAAGTCAAGAAAGTCAATTGGAAATGTTTTAAAACAAAAATCCCTCAAAATTCTTTATGATTCTGAGGGAAATTGCTTTTATTCGATTGGAATAAATATTTCTGTTTTTAACTTATGCTCTGGTGTATTGTTTGGATTGTTCAAATACTTTTCGAGCCATGCTGCATTTCGGAACTTATAATCCTTACCTTTCAAATATTCGTTATATATATAGTCATAAACTTTATTAAAGTCATTATAAGAACCAATATATAGGAATTTTAAATACCTTCCACCCTCAATCTCCATAATCTTTATATCGTCAGTTTCAGGTGCTTGGCGGGTTATAGTTATGCAAGCATCGTATCTGCATTCTTCCTTTGGAGTTGTTGTTGGGTCAGAAACATACAGCCCCAAAAACTCCATCCTCATACTAAAGGGAACTTCTAATAATATATATT
>DHCV01000011.1 GCA_002399025.1 Bacteroidales bacterium UBA4893
TTAATATATTTTAGGAATTGGAGTTTGTTCTCCTGAAATTTAATTTAGGATAAATAGTCCTAAACAAACCTAATGAATGATTTACATCTGCAAATATACTAAATTATTTTGAATAGGGAATTGTTTTTTATGAATTATTTCATTAAATATTCTCTGTAAAAGAGATTGTTTAGCATCTTGGTTCTATATTATTTTGAAGGATAATAAAAAAAAGCATTTACAAGAGATTTGAAAGATAGGTTTCTAAAGTAAAAAAGATTTAAAAGAATAAGTCTTCTGCAACAAATATATTAATAAATCGTAAGCAAAATAATAAATAAGAATAATATGCATATAGATATAATTACACTTTTTCCAGAATTACTTTCAAATATATTTTCTCATTCAATTATGCAACGTTCACAAACAAAAGGAATTGTTAGCGTTGAATTTCATAATTTGAGGGATTATGCTTTGAATAAATATAAGAGAGTTGATGATTATGCTTTTGGAGGAGCCGCAGGTATGGTAATGCAAATTGAACCAATATTTAATTGTTTGAATGATTTGAGGCAAAGAAGAGAATATGATGAGATTATATACACTGCTCCAGATGGAGAGATGCTAAATCAATCAATATCAAATGAACTTTCATTGAAAAATAATATATGTATTCTTTGTGGACACTATAAAGGAATTGATGAGAGAGTACGTGAACATTTAATAACAAGAGAAATTTCAATTGGGAATTATGTTTTAAGTGGAGGAGAGCTGGCAGCAGCAGTAATATCTGATTCTATTATAAGAGTGATACCAGGAGTATTAAACGATGAAACCTCTGCTCTAACTGATTCATTTCAGAATGATTTAGTCGCACCTCCCGTTTACAGTCGTCCTGCAGAGTTTAATGGTTGGAAAGTTCCAGAAGTTTTATTGTCTGGTAATCAAAAACTAATTGATAATTGGAACTTTGAACAATCAATTACTCGCACTAAAAAGAGAAGACCAGATATTTTAAAGAATAAATAATGTAAAATTTGCTAATCACATTGTATTTTTACTTAATTTTGCTCCAAATATTTAATTATGATTAATAAGTTATTAGAAAAGGAATCGTTTACATTTTCATCTAATTGGTATAAGCAAAACAAAAGGGCATACTTTTTTCTTTTGTTTGATATATTTTTCATTCTTCTTTTGGCAATTTTCTCATTTAAAGAATACTTAATCGGAAATTTAGATAAAAACTTAACTTATGATGGGTTACTGTTTTTACTTTTGATGTTTATACTGTTAATTTTTCGATTTAATCTCTCTCTTTTAGTGTTTGCCAAACAAAAGTTAGGAATTCCTATTGCTATAATGTTCATATTAATTATTATTTATGTAGAAACTAAATACGTTGATTCCACATCTCCATTTATTATTATTTTTAATTCAGTAGTTTATTTTATTAATAAGTTCTTTATTGCTGTTCCTGAAACTCTTGCAAATATTATTACTTATGTTTTATATTTCTATTTGTTCTATGCTCCAATAGTAATTTATTCTTATTATATTTTATTTAAGCTTAAACTCAATACGACTGCCAAACCATTCGATGTATTTACTGGCTTTTATGCTACAACTCTATCAAAAAAGTTAAGAGTAATGGATGTAATTGTTGTAAGTTTCTTTATTGCAATAGCTATGTGGGTGGGAATAATATCAATTGACATCAAATGGGCATTTTTAGCCGTACCTCTTTCAGTTTACTCTATTTATGAGTTTTGTAAGAGAATAAAATTAAATACATTAGTTAAGGGTAAACAAAAATTGTTGGTTTACACAATTGCAGCAATTTTGTTAACCCTTATTATTTATACTCAAAGACTTCCTTATTGGGGATTAGCAATATTGATATTTTCATTAGTAGCAATGTATCTTCTATTCTTTCAATTTACAAAAACACATTTTAAATCACTGATAATAGTAACCATATCTTTTTTTATAATTCCTTCATTATGTTTAGGGTACAATATTTTTGCATTTCCTCAATATGGAGTTATTAATAATAGCGTTCCTTTTGAAAATGAAAAGATATTCTATATTATTAAAGATAAGGATGGAAATTTTGGAATAAGGAATCGTTCTTTTAAAATAATAAAACCAGCTTACAAAAGCATAGAGTACAATACTAAAAATATTATTTTGATGAAAAATCAAAATAATGAATGGGAAACTTTTGATTTAGAGAATGATATTTTTGTTTATTAAAATTACCACTTTAGAAGGATAACCTCTGAATAAATACTTCAATCAGTTTGTTTATAGATTAGTGTTTGGAAATAATGCTTCCCACCAAGTATTTTCTTGTTTTAAGTATTTGGCAAAATAAGCAAATATTGTGTTATTCCATTTCATTCTTTTGTCAAAATCAACAATGCCGTGATTTTCTCCTTTTACAGAAATAAACTCAACATCCTTACCTAAAATCTTCAAAGCATTAAACATCTGAATGCTTTCTCCAATAGGAACATTTGTGTCAGAATCTCCATGAAGAAGCAAAATAGGAGTATTAATTTTGTGAGCATTAAATAATGGACTTCTTTCAACATATATATCCTTTCTGTTCCATGGATAGGAGTGAGCAGTTGCACCAGAAGAATAGGAGTATCCCCAATAACCTTCACCCCAATAGGATGTAATATCAGATATCCCAGCATGAGAGATAGCACAAGCAAAAATATCTGTTTTTGTTTGAAGAAGCATTGTCATAAAACCACCATAACTTGCTCCCATACAACCAATCTTTGAAGCATCAATAAATGAATTTTCCTTACAGAGTTTCTTTACTCCAAATATTATTTCATCAGCAGTTCTTTCTCCCCAAGCATTAACATGACGTGCTGCAAATTCTTGACCATAGCCAGTTGTTCCACTTGGATTTAAAACATAAACAATATATCCTTGAGCAGTATAAAGGTATGCCGAATAACGCATTTCAAAACTTCTATCTGTAGGGGAAGTGCCACCATAATAATAAACTATCATTGGATATTTCTTAGTGGAGTCAAAATCATAAGGTAAATAATATCGACCTTCAATATTAGTACCTTTATAATCAAAATTCCATTCTTTCATTTCACCAATAGCCAAATTCTCCTTGCTTTTTGACTTATAAACCTTTATTGGTGAGATTCCATTTTCAATATTTTTTGAAGTATAAACAATAGGAAAATCATTATATCTTTGACCATGATATACAATATTTTCTCCATTTAAATCTACATCAAATGAGGAAACTATATCTAATCCAAGCTCAATTTTATTTATAGATTTTGAGTCAAAATTATATTGATAAACAGAAATAGAATCTTTGTTTTCAGCAACGATAAAAAGCTTACCATTATCTGTAATTCTAACACTATTAACTGATGGATTAAAGTTCTTTGTAATGCATTCAATCTCTTTAGTTTTAGTGTCTAAAACAAATAATAATCCATGATAAGAATTAGGAATTACGCCTTTCTTTAAAGTATTCCCTATTGAATTAAAGGCTTCACCACTTCCAAATACAACAACCTTATCTGAATTAGGTAAATACTTAGCATAAGAAACAAAAGCATCTTGATTTACAATAGTATCAACCTTAAAAGTATTTAGATTGATTTGAAATATTGATTTCTTATCAAAAGGTCTTTGAGTTATATTATCATAGGAAACTGAGAAAAGAATTGAATTTGTTGATGGATTATAATCATTAAGATATGTAGAATGATAACCAAAAGTCAGGGGTTGTAAGGTTTTGGTATTTATATCATATAAAGATAGATTAGTTCTATTTCTCCATCCTTCAATTCTATCATCTGGTAGTAAATAACGAGTGAGATCTTCTTTTGAATTATCAATTTTTGAAGTCTGTGAAATTATAATCAGATTATTATTAAGCGATGAAAGAGAAACACTGCCTTCTGGCAAGTTTTCAAGAAAAGTTGTTTTCTTCCCATCAATTGTTTGAATAATTAATTTATTATTGTCATTTTTCTTATCTAAATAGTACAGCTTATCACTCCATTTTTCTTTAGAATCTTTAATGCCAACCCACTTAATTGATGAATTCCCTTCTTCATTACAAACTAATTCGGGTTCATTCCCCAATACATTATATATATTATACCCATAGGTTCTTTTTCCCTTGTCATCAACATCCATATACTTTACTAAAACATAATTCCCATTAGGGGAGATGGAAGAAGAATATATATTCCTTCCAGTAAGCATTGTTTTAAGAGTTAAGCCAGTTCTATTCTCCTTAGAATCATTATTTGATATTAGTAAATCTCCTTTTTCTTGTTCCAAACGAAATTCATGAATATTGTTTTCATCCGAAACTAAGAATGTAAACGAAAGTGTGTATGAACCTGGTTCCAAGTTCAAATCAAAAGAAATTTTACTCTCGTCATTTAAAGAATCTTTTATCTCTAATCTTTCTTTAATTGTTTTTCCATCGAGAGCTATTTTCACTTTATCTGTTGCAAACAACTTTAATCTTGATTTTGTGTATGTATTAACTTTAATCATCGCAACATAGGTCTTTATCAAAAAAGACTCCTCTTTAACAACCATGTTCAATGTTTGATTGAAAAGAATTTTTTCATATTTATTTTCAACTGTTAATTCTTTTAATGATGGAACCTGCAAAAGATTATCCATGTTGAATTTTTCTCCTTTGTTGTTAGTGGAATCCACCATAAAAGGTTTCCGAATTTCAATTTGAGAAAATGCTATTTCTGTATTAAGCAATACAAATAAAAAGAATGATAAAAAAATTAATCGTTTCATAAGGAGTTATTTTTTAGCTGTTAAGGTTGATTTTCTGTTTTTATATATTGGATAAAAGATTGCAAAAAGTACGATCAAAACAAGAATAATTGAGCCAAAAAGAGATATTATATTAAATGTCTTAAAAGTATCAGACTCCAATTTAAACTCAATAACGTGATCTCCCTTTGGAACATTAATAGCTCTTAGGATATAATTTGCTCTAAAGTATGGAACTTCCTTACCATCAATATATGCTTTCCAGTCTTCAGGATAATAAATTTCTGAACAAACCATAATACCATCAGATTTTGAACTTGTTGTATATTTCAAATATTCTGGAGAATTATTAGCGTCTCTTTCAAATTTGATTGTTGCAGTTGTATCAAAATAATTTATTGGCTTAACAATATTTTTAAAGCTAACATCAACAATAGCTTTTTCTTTTGGATTAATATTATCAAGCTTTAGGATTTCTTCATTTGCATCCTTAGCCCAATCAATCTTTGGAACAAACCATGCAGCACCGCAAGCTTCAGTGTTTGGATAAGCTTGAACACCATCACCAGTTGGAAGAATTAAGAATTTTGTATCCAACATATTCAAAACACCTATATTGACAGCAACTTGTCCTTGATATGCTCTAAAGAATTGTCGTATTGGATTATTCATTAGTTTTACTTCATCAGACAAGTCATTTTGAACATAATTTCTATTGAGAAAATAAAAATCTATAATATCTTGATAACGTTGTAATTTAGCACCATGATATCCTCCAATTGAAGGATGAAAATAGGAGGTTGTTGCATCATTAAAAGTATTTACTGCAAGATTGTAAACCCTATAGTGATTAATATTATTTTCTTTAACCTGAGTAAGAATATCATTATCAGCAGAAGTAGGGTAAATTTCAGTTTCTTGTGTTTTTACAAAATTATTTTTAGTCAAATATCTCTTATCAACCCCCCAAAGGTCAACAACTACTAATATAATGAGTATGATAGTAACAATATACTCTTTTTTAATCTTTTCTATAGCAAATAAATATAATGCAGCAAAAGCACCTGCAATAAAAAGGAATGATCGCCAAGCATCAGAAACAAACATTGATTTTCTGTCTTCAAATAATGCTTGCATGAAATTATACCCTAAATACTCTTCAAACATTGCGTCTTTTGTTGAAGAAAATGAAGCAAAAGCTGAAGGCATAATTGCACATAGAAGAGAAATTCCTCCAGCAATTCCAGCTGATATATAAAGTGCTTTTTTCTTTTTCTTATTGTCAATATCTCTTGAGAAAAACTCTTTCAATCCAAGTACAGCAAGAATAATTATCGTAACATTTGCCAAAACTAAAGCCATTGAAGGTGTCCGGAACTTATTATAGAAAGGCAGATTATAGAAAAGCCATTCATTTACAACTAAAAAGTTATTTCCCCATGATAGTATAAATGAAAGTATTGTTGCAAATAATAACCACCAACGCTCTCTTCCTTTAATTACAATAAAACCAAGCGTACCTAAGAATATGATTATTGCTCCAAAATAAACAGTTCCTGCTGTAAAAGGTTGTTCACCCCAATATGAAGCTTGAATATATTGATTCATAACTTGATTAATATTAGGATCATTTTGACGTAAAGGAGGAACTGATTGTGCTAAAGCAATCCTATTCTTTGCATTTTTTTCATATTTTTGGTCTGAACTTCCGCCTCCCTTAGCGTTTGGAATTAAAACTGTAAGACTTTCTCCTTTTCCGTAGCTCCATTGATAGGCATAATCAATTGTTAGCCCTTTTGCATTCTTTGTTTGAGTGTTTCCCTTTGGTTGAACAGTAATATCCGAACCTCCTCTCATTGTGTGTTTTAAATACTCTTGATTCATAGCAATCGAGGAAGAATTCGGCATTAATGCAATTGCAGAGCACAATATTAGCAAGACACCTCCAATCACATAATCCTTAATCTTCTTTTCTTTGATAGCAAAAACAAAAAAAGTGAGAGCCAAAATTATTCCTCCAAGCATTGTATAGTAGGTAATTTGGATATGAGAAAAGCTAATTTGAAAACCTAATGCAAGTATAAATAATGCACTACCAGAAAGATATTTCTTTCTAAAGACAAGTATCATTCCAGCAAAAATTGGTGCAATCATTGCCATTGCCCAAGCTTTTGTAATGTGTCCAACCTCAATAATTATTATATTATAGGATGCAAGTGCATAAGCTAAGGCAGCCAAAATACCTAACCAATAATTTCCTCCGAGTGCAATGACAAATACATAGAAACCTAACATGTAAAGGAACATCACACCTAAATCTAAACTATTTCCCCAAAGTGTGATAGGTTTTGATAAAGGAGCTAATACATTATATGAATCTGGACCTAAAATTTGATAGGAAGGCATTCCTCCAAACAATGAATTAGTCCAAGCAGCTCCGTTTCCTGTTGCTTTTTTATAATCTTGAAGTTCTTTAGACATACCTTTAAAGTTAGACATATCACTTTGACGAAGTTCTAATCCTTCCAAAACAGGAGAGAAATAAATTGCACTAACTGCCAAAAATATTAGGATTGCAATTATATGTGGCAAGAATTTCTTTAAATAGTTTTCCTTTTTCATTTTCTATATTAATTTATTGTTTATCTTTATTTTCGTAGTATTTTTTTAATGAAGGATGAATATTTTGTGTATAACCCTTTTCTTTTCTATTGATAATCTCCTGATTCTCTCTTTCAAATTTTTCCTTCATTTTATTTATTCTGTAATGTGTTATCTTAGGAATTATCAAAGAAGTAATGAGCCTAAAAACAATATAAAACAAAATTATCCCTAATAAAAAATCTATCATAACTTACTCACACAAAATAAATAAATCTTCACGAGGATTAACAAATAATACTGGTATTTGCTGCGTATTATTTATTATCTTTCTTTCCTTAAGGTTAAAAATTTCTTCAAACCAACTCTTATTTTTTGTTGTTTGACAAATGATTAACCCAGCATTAGTTTCTTTTGCATAATCAATTGCTTGATAATCCACAAAAGTTTTGGAATTTGAAGATAGATTCAATCTATAATTTATCTTGAAATTATCAAACATTCTCATTAAAAACTTGATATTGAAGTGTAGTTGGTGACGGTAGAACTCATCTTTATAGTTATGATAATAAACTATTACCTCACTATTTGCAAATCTTCCAAAATAGGAACCCCAAAGTACTTTTTCCTTACTTTCTCTCATATGGTTTATTGTCATAATAACCCTATTGAAAGAGATTGGAGAATTATGATTTTGAGGTACTAAGAAATAGGCAATACGTGAAGTGTATAAGTTTTTTAGCATAGTATTGGAGTTAGAGGCAAGCTTTTCATTATTATTCTTGCTTTCACTCGCAGCACTAACAAGCAATACTCCCGATAGGAAGAGTGGAATTTTATTTATTATATCCTTAGTTTTTCCCTCAATTGCACAATAAGAATGGAAGTCAACATCTGTTATTTTTGAGTTTAAATCCTTAAGTACTATCTCTGCTTCAGTGGTTGATATGCTTTTATATGCATTATCGGAAATATAAAGCAAGATAAGACCTTTCTTAAGCATTTTTGCAAAACTTATTGCAGAGTCAATTATTGCTTGAGTATTTTCCAATTCAGGAAGATAAGCAATGATAAACTGGTCTTTTTTCTCTTTTTTCTCCGACATTGAATCTTAAAATTGAAATTTTCCCTTTTTCCAAAGCATAATCAAGATAAAGCCTGCCAAAGCTCCACCCAAATGCGCGAAGTGTGCAACTCCGTCAGATGTTCCAATAATTCCAAAAAACAGCTCTATAATTATATACCCTATAACAAACCACTTAGTTTTTATTGGTAAAAGGAAATATAGATAAATATAGGTATTTGGAAACATCATTCCAAAGGCAAGAAGCAGTCCAAAAACAATACCGGAAGCTCCAACTGTATTAATCTGGTTGAGATAATCCATGTAAGGAATTGTTTGAACACCGGTATTAATAAATTCATAAGCACCATGTGCAATATCTCTATAAATAAAATAATAGGTAATCTGTTGAGTGATTGCAGCACCTAAGGCAGCTGTAAAACAAAAGAAAATAAATCGCTTAGCACCCCAAATATTCTCAAGAGTGTAACCAAACATCCAAATTGCAAACATATTAAAGAAGAGATGATTGAAATTCGCATGCATAAAAGAGTAGGTAATATACTGCCAATAATGATGACTATCAGCCATAAAGAAATGAAGTCCAAGATAATCCTCAAGGTTAATTCCTCTCATCTTAAGAACATAGGTTGAAAGGAACATTAAAACATTAATAATTAGCAAATTCTTACAAATAGGAGGTAAGAGATTAAATCTGTTAGGCCTGTATTGTTCGTTATACATTATTTTTTATATAGATTATCAATTAACCTGCAAATGTACATTATTTATTTAAAATAGCCAAAACTTCATTTATGCTACATTTGTATTATTAATTGGAGAATAAAATATTGCTCTATGACTAAAATATTTATTCTTTTTATTCATTAAAAATAAAACCTTGTTTCAACAAATTAAAACCTCGTTTTAATAAATTAGAATTTGATTTCAGTAAACTAAAACTTTGTTTTAATAAATTATCTCTATATAATATTTTCAAATAGGTTTTTCAAGATATTTTCAAAAAATATTGTATCTTCGCAGATTGAAATGACTCAGAAAATTAAATAAAAATGAACTCAGAAAACGAAAAGATAATTAAGGTAAACATTGAAAAACAAATGAAAAGTGCATATATTGACTATGCAATGAGTGTTATTGTTTCTCGTGCTTTGCCTGATGTGAGAGATGGTATGAAACCTGTTCATCGTAGGATTTTATATGCTATGAATGATATGGGAATGTTCTATAGTTCGCCTACAAAGAAGAGTGCCAGAATAGTAGGGGAGGTTCTTGGTAAGTATCACCCACACGGTGATAGTTCTGTTTATTATGCTATGGTGAGAATGGCTCAAACTTGGCAAATGCGTTACAAGTTGATTGATGGACAAGGTAACTTTGGTTCCATTGACCAAGACCCACCAGCAGCAATGCGTTATACTGAGGCTCGTTTAGCAAAGATTTCTGAAGAGATTTTGGCTGATATTGATAAGGATACAGTTGATTTTCAAAATAACTTTGATGATAGTTTGAAGGAACCCACCGTCTTACCAACGAGGATACCAAATCTCTTGATTAATGGTGCTTCGGGAATTGCTGTTGGTATGGCAACAAATATGGCTCCACATAATCTTACTGAGGTTATTAATGGAACGATTGCATACATAGATAATAATGATATTACCATAGATGAGTTGATGAAATATATCACTGCACCTGATTTTCCAACTGGTGGAATTATTTATGGTTATGAGGGTGTGCGTTCGGCTTATGAAACAGGTAGGGGACAAGTGGTTATTAGAGCTGATGCCAATATTGAGCAAGCTCCTAATGGGCATGACCAGATTATTGTGTCTTCAATTCCTTATCAAGTCAATAAATCCGAAATGATTCGTCGCCAAGCACAACTTGCTGATGAAAAGAAGATTGAAGGGATTTCTGAGATTAGGGATGAGAGTAATAAGGATGGAATTAGGATAGTTTATAAGCTTAAAAAGGATGCTATTACTAATGTTGTGCTAAATAAACTTTATCAATACTCCGAAATTCAAACCTCTTTCTCAATTAATAGTATTGCTTTGGTTCATGGAAGGCCACTTCTTTTGAACTTAAAGGAAATCATTAAGTATTTTGTTGAGCATAGGATTGAAGTTGTTGAAAGAAGAACAAGATTTGAGCTTGCTGAAGCAGAAAAAAGAGCTCATATATTGGAAGGCTTACTTAAGGCACTTGATTTTATTGATGAGATTATAGCAATAATTCGTTCAAGCGAAACAGTAAATGCAGCAAGAGAAACAATGAGTGAACGTTGGGGATTTTCTGAAATTCAGACAAGAGCTATTGTTGATATGCGTTTGCGTCAGTTGGCTGCTTTGGAAAGAGAAAAACTTCAAGCTGAGTATGATGAGTTAATGGCTTTCATTAAACGTTGTCATGAAATTCTTAATAATAGAGATGTATTGATGCAAGTTATTAAGGATGAATTAGTGGAAGTTAGGGAAAAGTATGGTGATGAAAGAAAGACCAGAATTGAGTACTCTGCCTCTGACTTTAAGATAGAGGACATGATTGCCGATGACGATGTTGTTATTACTATTTCTCATCTTGGATACATTAAACGTACTCCATTATCAGAATATAAGGTTCAGAATAGGGGAGGTAAGGGTTCAAAAGGAGCTAATTCACGAGATGAGGACTTTATTGAACATATATACACAGCAACAATGCATAACTACATTCTTTTCTTTACTGAAAAAGGACGTTGTTATTGGATGAGAGTTTTTGAAATCCCGGAAGGAACAAAAACTTCAAAGGGAAGAGCTATTCAAAATCTGATAAGCATTGAACCTGATGATACTGTTAAGGCATACATAAATACTCGAGACCTAAAAGATGAGGAATACATTAATAATAACTATATAGTACTTTGTACAAAAAAAGGTATTGTTAAGAAAACAACTCTTGAGGCTTATTCTCGTCCAAGAGTTAATGGTATAATTGCAGTTTCAATTAGAGAGGGTGATGAATTGTTAGAGGCAAAGCTTACAAATGGAGATAATGAGATTTTCTTAGCTCTAAATAGTGGTAATTGTATTCGCTTCTCTGAAACTAAGGTTAGACCAATGGGAAGAAATGCTTCTGGTGTTAAGGGTGTTACATTAAAAGATGAGAGCGATTTCGTAATTGGCATGGTTTGTGTGGAGGACAAGGAAAGAAATATCTTGGTTGTATCAGAAAAAGGCTTTGGAAAACGTTCTAATATTGATGAGTATCGTCATACAAATAGAGGAGGTAAGGGTGTTAGGACATTAAAAGTCACCGATAAGACAGGAAATTTGATTGCAATTAAGGATGTGGATGATGAAAACGATTTAATGATTATTAATAAGTCAGGAATAACCATTAGAATTGCAGTAAAAGATCTTAGAGTTATGGGACGTTCTACTCAAGGAGTAAGGCTAATTAAACTTAAGGATGAGGATCAAATTGCAGCTGTATGTAGGATTGATGTAACTGAAGATGATGAAGATGTTGAAAGAGTAGTTATTGATGGAGAAGAAATAATTGAGGATATAGATGAGATAATTGAAGAGGACGAAATTGTAGAAGAGGAAGATATAGTTGAAGATGATGATAATCAATAGAAAAAATATTTAATTTAATAATACATAAAACAAATTAAGATGAAAAGAATAATTTTATTAGTAGCATTATTGGCATTTGGTTTAAGTGCTTCGGCTCAAACTATGAAGGTTCAAAGTGCTTATGCAGACTTGAAGAACAATCGTTTGGCAAATGCTAAGAAAAACATTGATGCTGCTTGCGAACATGAAAATACTAAGAATGATGCAAAGACATGGCACTATGCTGGATTAATCTATGCTAAAATTGTTGAAGTCTCTCAAACAGATGAAAAATTGTTTAAGAAGCAAAAAATTCAAACTCCGGTTCCTGAATTAGCAGAAATTTCAACTCAGGCTATTATTAAATCTCTTGACCTTGAAAAAGCAGCAAGTACTACCGAATATATGAAGGCTAACATCAACACTTTAAAGTATATTGTTGGTTATCAATTCGCCAACGCATTTGATGTTTTTGATAAAGGTGGATATGCACAAAGTATTCCAATGTTTGAAAACGTATCAAAAGTTGCTCAAATTGCTGGAGATGATGAAATTAGAATGAAGAATAACGCTTGCTTAGCATTAGCTTATGATGCCACAGGTCAAAAGGATAAAGCAGCAGAGCTATATCGTCAATTAGTAAGACAAAACACTAAGGAAGAGGCTATTTACATAAATCTATTCTTAGCAAATAAAAGAGCCAATGAGAATGATAAAGCTATAAATGTGTTGAAAGCAGGAGTGAAGAACCTTCCAGCAAATTATAAATTATTAGGATTACTTTCTGGAGCATATATTGAAAATGGTAATAAGGAAGAAGCCGATAAATGTATTGCTGCATTAAAAGCTATGGCTGATACAATTTCACATGATAAGCCAAATGTATTAGTAATTATTGGCAATGCCTTAAGAGATGCGAATAATACTGAAGAAGCAATTCCTATGTATAATAAATCTCTTGAGTTAAATCCTAATCAAACAGATGCAAATCTTAATTTAGGTATTTTATACTTTAACTGGGCTGTTGATTTAAAAGATCAAGCTGATAAGTTACCAATTGAAGCTGCTGAGGCATACGACAAACTACAAGTTGAATCAAAATCTAAATTCTCAGTTGCAATTCCTTATTTCGAAAAGGTATTAACTCAAAAGCCTAATGATATTAGAGCATTAAATGCTTTGAAAGTTATTTACTCTAGACTTGAAATGAAAGAAAAATATCAAGAAGTAAGTGCAAAATTAGAATCATTAAGAAATAAGTAATCCAAAAATTGATTTAAGATTTACATTTCAATGATAAATCAAATCAAGAAATAAAATTTTAAAATCAAGTTTTAATAACGCCTTTTCTGATTTTAATATCATTAAAGGCGTTATTATTTTCATCAAATTTGATATAGAAGAATCCAAAGAAATATCCATTTTATCAAAACCTCAATCTAAATATAATTGCAATTATGTTAAGTAAAGTATTGAGAAACCCTCCTAATTAATATACAAAGCGACTATAACACATTTAATGTATAATCGCTACAATATTTTATTATATTCTTCTAATGAATAATGGTTAAAATATTCTCGTATATTCTTCTATAGTGGTGATTTATCTGATTTAAGCTAAAGACAAATGATAGAAATTTAGCTTAAAAAATATGTTTCGATTAAATAATCTTAGTTAGGCTTACAAGGAATCTAAGTTAGGCTTAGAAGTAAAATAATCTTATTGTTTTCTTTTAACTACTTTTTCAGCTGCTGAAACAATATCTTGTGATTTTAGTCCATATTTAACCATTAAGTCTTCTGGTTTTCCGCTTTCACCAAATTGATCATCAACTCCAACATATTCAATTGGCTTTGGATTATTTCTGGATAGTAATTGAGCCACAGAATCTCCTAATCCACCATTGTATTGATGTTCTTCACAAGTTACAATGCATCCGGTTTTTGAAACAGATTTCAATATAGCCTCATTATCCAATGGTTTAATTGTATGAATATTTATAATTTCTGCACTTATCCCCTTCTCTGCCAGCATCTCCCCTGCTTGAATTGCCTCCCAAACCAAATGTCCGGTAGCCAAGATTGTTACATCTCTTCCTTCATTTAATAAAAGAGCCTTGCCAATTTGGAATGGAGTATCTTCAGAAATAAAAATTGGAACTTTAGGTCTTCCAAATCTAATGTAAACAGGTCCAATATGCTCAGCGGCAGCTATTGTTGCTTGAATAGTTTGATTATAATCACATGGATTAATAACTACTAAATTCGGTAACATTTTCATTAACCCAATGTCTTCAAGAATTTGGTGAGTTGCACCATCTTCTCCCAAAGTAATTCCAGCATGAGAACCAGCAATCTTGACATTAGTATTGGAGTAAGCAACGCTTTGACGAATTTGATCATATACCCTACCTGTTGAGAATGCAGCAAAAGAACCTACAAAAGGAACTTTTCCACTCAAAGCCATTCCAGATGCTACTCCTACCATATTTGCCTCAGAAATACCTATTTGAAAAAATCTTTCAGGGAATGCTTCCTTAAAAGCACCCATCTTAACACTTTCTGTTAAATCAGAACATAATGCTACAACATTTGGATTTCTTTTTCCAGCTTCCAAAAGCCCTTGTCCAAATCCTGAACGAGTATCGTTACTTCCTAAAATTGTATATTTTTTCATGTTTTTATTTGTTTTTCGTTTCAAATGATATAATGGTTGTTTCTGAAGATTCTATTTTAAACTCAATAACCTTAGTATCTTTGGTCAATGAACTTTGTCTTGGGCGAAATACTACCTGATATTTACCTGGTAATAGTGGAATAGTTTGTAATTGTTTTGGAGATAAATTAGTTACAAATTTCCAATTATCCTCTTCATTCACAAAAAGAGTTGAATAAGAGTCCGAAGGCTTTGATATTTGTAAGTTTCCTGTTGAAGGAATCTCAATTTGAGTGGTTGAATTTTGAACAATCTCAATATTCTCCAAAAATAATCTGGGTTGAGTTAGAACTTCTAAGTCATATTTTCCAACGAGATAGCGTTCAGAAGAATTAATGTCCTGAGAATTGATTGTTTCTCTTTCTCCTTTTTTCTTAATCAATACCTCAATTGGCTTTGAACTCTGTGCTTTACCCTTGTATTTTAGGACTAAAGTCCCTTGTGAAGCTTGAATTGGAATAATTGTATGAGAACCTGCCTTAATATTTACATTCTCAACCTTTACCTTAGGTAAGGTTTGGATTTCTATATCATAATTTATTAGTGGGTCTATTTCCAGTGTATCGGAAAGTCCCTTTGAATTCATTGTATGAATGAAAGAATATTTTGGTTGCTTGCTCTTTGTTTCATAGAA
Organism: Bacteroidales bacterium UBA4893; assembly: GCA_002399025.1. Taxonomy (GTDB): domain Bacteria; phylum Bacteroidota; class Bacteroidia; order Bacteroidales; family P3; genus UBA10566. The sequence continues at coordinate 15,420 of DHCV01000011.1, forward strand.
AATCATTGGAACATTTGTAACGCTCAAGGACTTGTAGGAATCAAACAAATCAACCTGACATGTAGAACCATAAATGGCTTGATTGACTATATCATTAATTTTTTTAGTAAACTCAATCTCATTATTAACCTCAAAATAATTCCCAACACATTTGAAATAATCCTTATTCCCCATTCCAATCCCAATTATAAAAGGTTTAATTATTCCTTGATTTTGTATTGTTTGAGAAATACTGCAAGGATCATCACCACAATCATCAATCCCATCAGTAATCAAAATAACAATATTCCTACAATTCCTACATTCAGGGAAATCAGTCTTTGCAGCCATAAACGATTTAGCAATCGGCGAAGAGCCTTTTGGAACTAATCCCTTTAATTTATCCTTAATAATATCATTATTATTTGATGAAAATGGAATTTCTAATTTAGTATCGTTGCAATCTTGCAAAGTATAGTTTTGAGTGTGTCCAAAAGCCCTTAATGCTAAATCAACATTGGCTTTTCCATTCAAACTATCAATAACATTTGAGAGAATTGACTGGGTTATTTTTATCTTCGAATCGCTTTGCCATTTCCCATACATACTATAAGAACAATCAACAATAAACAATATTCTTGTCTTTTGATTTTCTAATTTTATTGCAGGTCTTTGATTTCTTGTTTGAGCATTTGACTCAAAAACCGAGAATATAATAAAGAATAATAATAGTATTTTTGGGAAGCTTTTCATTAATAGTCTCCTAAGGTTTCTTTTAATTGAGAAAGAGCATTAGCAGTTTGTTCGTTGTTTGGTGCAACTCCATGCCACTTATAAGAACCTTGCATAAAGTCAACTCCATATCCCATTAGGGTATGCATAAGAATCACAACAGGTTTGCCTTTTTTGGTCAATGACTTAGCTTTCTTTAAAACTTCAACACAATCCTTCATATCGTTTCCTTGCATCTCCAATGCCTCCCATCCGAAAGCAATAAACTTATCCTTAAGATTACCTATTGGTAATACATCTTCAACCTTTCCATCAATTTGTGCATTATTAACATCAATGATAGAAATCAAATTATCAACCTTATTGCCAGCAGCAAACATAACTGCCTCCCAAATCTGACCCTCTTGCAATTCTCCATCTCCATGAAGAGTATATACTAAATGATTACAACCATTTAATTTCTTAGCCAAAGCTGCTCCTATACCAACTGAAAGTCCTTGTCCCAAAGAACCGGATGCAATTCTAACTCCAGGAAGATTATATTTTGGTGTTGGATGACCTTGAAGAGGCGAACCAATTTTTCTGAATGTTGCTAAATCGGAAACTGTGAAGAATCCCTTGCGAGCCAATACACTATACCAAACTGGTGAAATATGTCCGTTTGAAAGGAAAAACATATCCTCTCCCCTTCCTTCTATTGTGAAATTTTCTGGATTGCAATCTAAGGCATCAAAATATAATGCACTCATTAAATCTGCACAGCCCAAGGAACCTCCTGGATGACCTGAGGAACAAGCATTAACCATTCTTACAATATCTCTTCTTACTTGAGAAGCAACGTTTTCTAATTCTGCAATTGTAGCCATATAGTTATATATTTTTCGTTTGCAAAATTACAAAAAAAAGCGTTACCAAAGAATAAATCTAAGAGAGATATTATTTTAGGTTTGGAAAGGTTTTATTATTAACTATCTAATAAGATAAACTGTTCCTGATTGCTTATATTCCTTACCTTCAAGATTCTTAAAGATGATTATATAGGCATAAGCTCCTTGTTCACAAAGTTTTCCCTTATACAATCCATTCCAACCATTATTTATATCCTTTGAAGTAAAGACAAGTAAGCCCTTACGATTATAGATATGCATTTCATAGGTCTTTAGGGTTTCAAAAGCAGGCTTAAAGACATTATTAGTATTCTGCATTGGAGTGAATGCATTTGGAATGAATAATCTAAAGATTAAATTAGTATCTTCACCAATACTTGCCTTATTATCAATCTCATTCACAAGTTCAAACTCAGATTCAGTAGTTTCAGTTGTCTGTTGAGTATTTGTTGAAGCAATATCTGTTTTAAGTGTTTTGGGAGTAGTCTTTGTAGTTTCCTTTATTTTAGTTGTAGTTTCAATTGGAGTAGAAATCTTATTAATTATAGGAACTGCCAATGTTTGATTAGAAGAACTAACGTTTTCTGCTTGAAGATTTTCTTCTACATTATTAATTATAGGCTTTGAATCTTTCAACGGAAGATTCTCTTCACTCAAAATTACTCCCATATCATTCTTTTCAGTCTTTGCTAAAGGGGATTCTTCTTTATTAATTATTTGATTTTGAACAGTATTCTCATTGTTGGAAGGAATAAACAAAACAGCAGTTAAGCCAACCAAAACAGCAGCTCCAACTATTGTTGAAAATGCTAACCAATTAAATTTTGGTTTAGGAAGATTAGATTGAATATTTCCCCAAGCATCGGCAGGAGGAGTTTGTTCAAAATTCTCAAATCTTTTTTTCAATCTGTTTGACATATATGGTGTATTTATTTTATTTATAATTTTCAATATTTTCAATGTTCATCAAATACTCACGAAGATGATTTTTGGCTTTGGAGTTTTGCGAACGCAAGGTTCCTTCCTTAACATCCAACATTTTTGCAGTCTCTTCGTAGGTTTGACCCTCAACTTCAATCAAGTTAAAAACTACTCTCTGCTGGTTTGGTAATTTTTGAATAGCCTTAAGGATTTCTGTATTTATATAGTTATCAATGTATTCATCATTATCTTCATCCTCATAAGGAATATCTACATCGCTTGTTGAGATATGCAAATTAGCCTTATTGTAGCGATAAAAATTTATTGCATGATTAACAAAAATTCTTTTCATCCAAGCCTCAAATGAACCAAAGCTCTCATAGTTTTTAATATTTTTAAAGACCTTAACGAATGCTTCCTGAAAGACATCTTGAGCATCTGCCCTATTTTTGCAATACCTCAAACTCAAGCCAAAAAGCTTTTCTGAAAACATATCGTATAGAGCCTTTTGTGCCTTTGGTTTGTCTTTTTTGCATCCTTCAATTATTTCTTCCAAGTCCATTCAAGAATAATAACACTATTAGTATGAAAAACGTTTCTCTTTTTAGAATAAAAAAACAAAGCAGTCCTCTATAAGCCGGGTTCTGTCCCTTTAAAAAAGGTTTCTATCATTAATCTAGGACTTACTTCACAATAAGTCTCCAACGACCTACCCCTTAACCAACCGAGCGAGCAACTCTACGGCTAATATATTTGGTCTTTCAACCCATAAGGTTTACCCCAAGCGAATATCACTAAACACTTGTGTGAGCTCTTACCTCACATTTTCACCCTTACCCCAATTTACATTAGGGCGGTTATTTTCTGTGGCACTTTCTGTCAATAAAAAAACTTATTGCCTACCCGTTAGGTAGTATGGTGCTCTATGTTGCCCGGACTTTCCTCTCGTAGAAAACTCTACCAGCGATAGAACAAGGACTGCTTTGCATTTTGCAAAGATAATTCTTTTTATTGAACCATATAATATAGGTATAAATAAACTACATTTAAATAATAAATTTGGATTCATCTGATTTAAATGTATCAAAGGCTTATTTAGAATAAAAAAGATAAGGTATAATTTTAGTAAGGTGCCACCTTACTTGAGTAACGTGCCAGGATACTTATAGTAAGGTGGCACCTTACTGAAGTATCGTGCCACCTTACGGAATTTATTCCTTATTTAAATATGTTTTTTCTTGATTTTAGTAGTTTCTTTCCTTATTTAGAGAAAAGGAATAAAGACTAAATGCTATTTTAAAATATATTTTTGAGGTTGATTAGATATAAAAATAGTTATAACTTTGCATAAAATAATTTAGAATATGAGTATCGCTGAGAATTTAAAGAGATTGGAAGAAGAAATCCCAAATAATATTAAGATTATTGCTGTTTCAAAAACTCATCCTAAGGAAGTGATAAAGGAGGTTTATGACTCTGGACATAGGGTCTTTGGAGAGAATAAGGCTCAAGAGATGACTGAAAAACATAAGGAGCTTCCTCAAGATATTGAATGGCATATGATTGGTCATTTACAGACAAATAAGGTAAAATATATCGCTCCCTTTGTTGCAATGATTCATAGTGTGGATAGTTTTAAGCTTTTGAAAGAGATAAATAAGGAGGCTATAAAGAATGATAGGGTGATTGACTGCCTATTGCAGATTGATATTGCCAACGAGGATACAAAATTTGGTATGTTGGAAAAGGAGGCTGAGGAGCTATTATCATTGAATGAGTTCCTTACCCTAAACAATATTAGGATTTGTGGAGTCATGGGCATTGGTTCCATTACTGACGATAGAAATAAGACTGCTCAGGAGTTTAGAAATCTTAAATCAAGCTTTGCAAAACTCAAGGAGACTTACTTTAAGAATGAAGATTATTTTTCTGAAATTTCAATGGGCATGAGTTCCGATTACGATATTGCAATAAGTGAGGGTTCAACAATTGTTAGGATAGGGAGCTTGATTTTTGGAGAAAGAGAGTATTTAAAGTAGTGTAGATATCAAGCATTAAGGTAAAGTATTTAAGAAAAATATATCTTTAAAGGCAATTATATTGAATAAATTCTTTATTTTTGCTCTTTCAAATTTACTTATTTAACAATTTTATAGCAATATGGAACCGACAAGAGATAGAGACGAGGTGTTTTCAAAAGCAGTTAAGGCGGGCAAAAGAACTTATTTCTTTGATGTAAAAGAAACCAAATCGGGAGATAAATACATAACAATCACAGAGAGCAAGCGTAAGTTTGGTAATGAAGAAGGTACCTTCACTTATGAAAAACATAAAATCTTTCTTTACAAGGAAGACAACAAAAAGTTCTTGGACGCTCTTTCTGGAGTAATTTCTTTTGTTGAAACAGGCATAGAGCCAATTTTTGAAGAAGAGAATGAAGATAATGGCTTCAAGACAGATATTTTAGACGACTTTAGTTTCGACATTAAAGACTAATTAAAACAAATAAATTAGCTGTTCGCAAAGGACAGCTTTTTAGTTAAAAAACAATATGGGTAAGATAATTGCAATTGCAAATCAAAAAGGTGGCGTTGGGAAAACTACTACAGCAATAAACTTAAGTGCTGCATTAGCTGTTATGGAAAAGAAGACTCTTTTAATTGATGCAGACCCTCAAGCAAATGCTTCATCAGGATTAGGTATAATGCCTGAGGATGTTGGCATTAGTATTTATGAGTGTTTGATTGAAGGAGCCTCTGCAAGGGATGCAATTTGCGAAAGCTCCACTCCTAACCTCTATGTTTTGCCAGCACGAATTGATTTGGTTGGTGCTGAAATTGAATTGCCAAAGCTTCAGGAAAGAGAATATAAGATGAAGTTAATAACTGAGCAGCTAAAGGACGAGTACGACTATATAATTATTGATTGTTCTCCTTCCTTAGGTTTAGTTACAATAAACGCACTCACTGCAGCCAATTCTGTTCTAATTCCTGTTCAATGTCAATACTTTGCACTTGAAGGATTAGGAAAATTACTAAATACAATTCGTATTGTCCAAACAAGGCTAAACACCAATTTGGAGATTGAAGGGATTGTTCTAACTATGTTTGATTCTCGTTTGAGATTAGCCCGTCAAGTTGTTGAAGACGTAAGAAGTCATTTCAAGCAAATGGTTTTTAATACATTAATATATAATAATACTAAATTGGCAGAAGCTCCAAGCTATGGACAATCGGCAATTATGTACGACGCTTCAAGCACAGGAAGTGTTAATTATATTAATCTTGCACAAGAAATCATTCAGAAAAACAAAATAAAAAATAAATAGGAACATACTAAAATAGAACAATGGCAGCAAAAAAACAAGTTTTAGGAAGAGGTTTGGGGGCATTACTGCAAAGTATGGAAACAACTAATCCAGAGATTGATTACAATAGTACAATTACAGCTTCGATTGCTTTTATTCCAATTTCAAAAATAGAACCTAATCCTAACCAACCACGAAAAGAATTTGACTCAAAGGCAATAGAAGAACTTGCACAATCAATCAAGGAGCAAGGAGTTATTGTCCCTATTACGATTACAAAAGGAGAAAACGATAACTATATTCTTATCGCTGGAGAAAGAAGATTGAGAGCTGCCAAGAAAGCTGGACTTAAAGAAATTCCTGCCTATATTAGAATTGCAACCAAGAACGAAATGATGGAGATGGCTTTGGTTGAAAACATTCAAAGAGAAAACCTTAACGCCATTGAAATAGCACTATCACTTGAAGCCTTGATTGAAAGTTTTAATCTAACTCAGGAGCAAATGAGCGAGAAAATTGGAAAGAGCCGTTCAGCAATAACTAACTATCTTAGACTCCTAAAGCTTCCTGCAAGAATTCAGATTGAGCTTCAAGAAGAAAATATTACAATGGGACATGCAAGAGCATTAATAAATATTCAGTCGGAACAAGAACAGCTTGAAATTTTGAAAAAGATAATTGATATGGAATTATCTGTTCGTCAGGTTGAGGAATTAGTTGCTCAAATGAAAAATCCTAAGGTAAAAACTCAAAAATCTACTCCTAAAGCCAAAGCACTACCACAAACACATAACGACTTTAAAGCAAAACTATCCAAAAAACTATCAACAATAATTGAAATCAAACGTTCACAACGAGGAAAAGGAACAATAACAATACCATTCACTAACGACAAAGACTTCCAAAGAATTATTTCTATTATAGAAGGAAAAGAATAAATGTTTGTTCGAAGAATATTAATTTCAATCTTGTTTGTCATTATAAGTTTTTGTTCTTATGGACAAGTCGTTGACACTATTTCTACTGCTTCTCCAAAACAAGAACTCTCAAAGGCAGAAAAGGATTCAATAATTAATGCAAAACTTTCAACCCCCTCAACCATCATACAAGATAATACTAAAACAAATAACTCCATTTCTCAAAAACAAACCCACTCTCCACTAAAAGCCTCACTATACTCAACCTTTGTTCCTGGATTAGGACAAATCTATAATCGTCAAGTGTGGAAGGTACCAATTATTTATGCAGCTGAAGGAGCCTTGCTCTATTTAGCAATAACCAATTATAGGGGAGCCCAAAGGTTTAAAGATGAATATCTCTTGCGTTCAAATAATATTGTAGAAGGGCGAAATCCCGAATATGTGAATTTCCCAGATCAGAGTATTTATAACCTATATTATGCCTACCAAAAGAACTTTGAGCTTACAATTGTTGCAGGAGCAATTATATATATCTTAAATATTGTTGATGCAATGGTTTATGCTCATCTTTTTGATTTTGATATCTCCCCTAACCTCTCAATGAACCTAACCCCCTACTATCTTCCAACATCATTTTCTCCAAACTATAGTCCAACATTTGGACTTTCAATGAGATTTAATCTAAGATAGTTTTTGCACAAAAAAAAAGGAGCTAATTTCTTAACTCCTTAATCAAACCGAACTCCTTATCTAAGCAATCTTTTCCTTAATTAAACCAGCATTAAAGGCTTGAATTAATTTTTTTAGGTCATTAATCTGACTTTGAAGTTCTTTACCAACATCAGTATCCTTAACTAAAATCGGTGCTGAACGTTGCTCAATGATATAGTTTCTTGATATAATATCAGATTCGTTTTCAATTGCCTCTTGGCTAGAGGAGAATGGTTCGTGTTCAACTAAGAACATTCTCTTGGAGCTATATATTAATGTATAACCACCAATTCCTGTCTCTTTCTGATAAGCTTTTGACATACCTCCATCAATAACTAAGAGTCTTCCATTTGCTAAAATTGGACTCTCTCCCTTCTTAACCTTAACAGGAATATGCCCATTAACGATTCTTGCTTCCTCATTATCAAGCCCAAACTCCTTTAAAATCATCTCACAGAATTCTTCTTCATTCCTAAATGTGAAATAAGGGTCAAGGATTTCTTTTTGAGGGACTTTATCATCAATCACATATCTTTCGAAGGTTGCCATCCTATGCTTTCCAAATATTGGAGAACAAGCTCCGCACCACAAATACCAGAAATAGTCCCCATCGTTATTCTTCTTTGTCTTACTAAATCTGTTTTGCCAAACGTTCCTAATGGTTAATTCAAGAGTATCGCATAACTCCTTGCCCTTAATCATTTTTCCCTTATGATTAAATTCTCTAAATTCTGTTTTTGACTTCATTGGCAAACAACCATGAAGCATTAGAATATTATTATAAACTGAGTAAATGCTACCTTTTGAGAATAGGAAAGCAATATGGTCTTGCATTTTGTAGGAATTAAGGAAGGAGTATTGTAGTTTCTCCATAACATATTCTTCCTCTGGAGTAAGTTTATAAGGATCGTTAGGGTCAATTGTTGGGAAATGATAATCAGTCAATTGATATTTCTCTCCTTCAACAATAATAGTTCCTTTTTCGTAGTCTATCTTATCCAAAAGCAAACGATGTTCCATATCGAAGCAAGGATTTCTCTTTATTAATTGACCTTCTAATTTGAAAGTAATAACTGCAATTGCTTTATGAATTATTGTCATTAACCTAACATTAGCATCCTTATAGTTCTCAGGCTTAGTTCCCTTAGGGATAAAAGGAACTGCTGGGTCATTTTCATAAAAAGCAATTGCAAAGGTAACCAAAGACATAACATTTATTCCATAATCATCCTCAATCGTATCTAAGCTACCATAACGAGCAGTAAGACGGATTACTTCTGCAATATCCAACTTATTACCACAGGCTGCACCCATCCAAATTATATCGTGGTTTCCCCATTGAATATCCAACGAATGATGAGATTTCATCAATTCAACAACATCAACAGCTTGAGGTCCTCTATCATAGATATCTCCAATTACATGCAATCGGTCAATAAGCATTCTTTTAATAAACACACTTATTGATTCAATGAAGAAGTTGGCACGCTTGAGTTCAATGATTGAACGTATAATGCTTGTGTAATAATTTCTTTTGTCAACACTTGCCTCATTTAACAACTCATCAATAATAAAAGCATATTCCTTAGGCATAGCCTTACGAACCTTTGAACGAGTATATTTGTTTGAAACCTCTCTTGCAACATTTACCAATCGGTTGAGGATTATTGCATACCAATTATTGTCAATCTTGCCTTGTGATGCCAAAAGACTAAGTTTTTCAGATGGATAATAGATAATTGTTGCAAGCTGTTTCTTTTCATCATCACTTATTGAATCCCCAAAGACATCATCCATTTTTCTTCTTAAAGAACCTGAGGCATTGGAGAGAATATGGTTGAAGGTATTGAACTCCCCATGTATGTCTGTTATGTAATGCTCTGTTCCTTTTGGGAGAAGCTTGATTGCTTCTAAATTTATGATTTCAGTACTTGCTGCCTGTACTGTAGGAAATTGCTTTGAAAGCTGCTGTAAGAATTTAATTTCTTCGCTTGATAAACTATTATTCATCTCAGTAAATATTTGGTTAATACTAATTTAAACTATAAATCATCTGGTAATATCTTTGGAAAGTCGTAATAAAAATGCGGATTAATTGGTTTTCCTATAATTTTTGAAAGAAAATCATTGTAGGCTGAAGTGAAAGTGAAGGTTTTTTCATCATAATACTCCTTAGGAAGTGATAGGTTTCCAATTGAAGACATATCAACTGAAGAACAATTATATTCCTCCAATTCTTCAATCTGACAAATTTTGGACATAACAGGCATTTGCCCATAATCCTTTCTAAGCAATAGGTCTGCAACCTTATCGGCTAAGGCACTAACCAATCTCCTATCGTATTCATAACACCTACCCCCTCTTGGAAAATATCCGGTTACTTGAGAGCGTGTTTGAAGCTTTAGCTTTTGTGTGATTTCAGTTGCTATCTTTCCAGAAATTCCTCCCAAACGAGCATGTCCATACTCATCCTTTTCGGTTGAGGCATAGACTATTTCTGTCTTATGAGTTTCATCGTCATACCATTTAACACCTTCGGAAACAGAAATAATTAATGTATCGTTTATTCTATAATTTTCCTTAACTGCCTCAAAAAACAACTCTTTTCTTTCCTTAGTCATTTCAATCTCAGGAACCAATGCAATTGAAGCTCCTCCAAATGTTCCTGCACCTGTCAACCAACCAGCATCCCTACCCATTACTTCCATGACCATAACTCTCGAGTGGCTTTCTGCATTTGTTTTCAAAATGGAAGCAAACTGCTCTATCCTACTTGCTGCTGAAGGAAAACCAGGACATATCACTGACTCAATATCCTTGCCTTCGTAATTATGATTTGTATGTGTTCTTAAATCATTATCAATTGTCTTTGGGAAACCAATAACAGGAATACCCTCTAATTCATATAAACGTTTTGCAGCACCATTTGTATCATCGCCACCAATAGTAACCAAAACATCTATCTTATATCTTTTTATATTTCTAAGTATTTGAGAAACCCTATCCTCCGAATTAGAAGATTTTGAAAATGGATTAGTTCGTGAAGAACGTAATGCTGAACCTCCATAATATCCATCGTATGGTTGATCGGTCAAATCAACAATATCGCCATCTCCCAAAAGCCCTTTCCAGCCTTGACGAATACCAAAAACCCTATAACCAAGCATAGAAGCCCTATTTCGAATTGAATCTATACTTGCATTTATTGCAGAGGTGTCTCCTCCACCTGAAAGAATTGCTAAATTTTTACCTTTAAAAAATTTGTCTTTAATCATAAAAATGAAATTAAACTATTTGAATGTACGTAATAATAAGTGCAAAAATACTAAAAGACTTTGATATAACTTTATTTATTCTCAATTTGTGATACTAATTCCTCATACCATTTTTCCCCAAATCTCCTTATAAGTGGCACTTTCAACAACCTATATAATGGAATATTCTTTTCTTTTCCCTCAATGAGTGCAGGCTTGCAAACATCCCAAGCATGATAGTTCAAAGCCATAAACTCACCATAGTTCTGAACTCTTATGGGATAAAGATGGCATGAAATGGGTTTTTGAAAATCAACCTTTCCGTCCTCAAAAGCTTTTTCTATTGCACATTTTGCTATATCTCCCTCGTAAATCAAAAACACACAATCCTTATTTTCAATAAGTCGAGTGCATAACTCTCCTGTAATATCCAAGTCGGAAACTCCATTTTTCTCAATTTCCTTTAGCCCCTCATCACTTAAATATGGCTTGAGTTTTGGCAAAATCTTCTTCAAAATCTTCACCTCACTCTTTTCAAGTGGTGCTCCAGCATCTCCATCAACACAACACTTCCCTTTGCATTTTAGTAAATTACAACAAAATTTCACATCTCTAATATCCTCACTAATAATGCAATTCTCAACAACTATCATTTTTATCTTTTAATTAATAATTTTACTTTTCTACTTTACTACAACAATCATTCCTCCAATAGTATTGCCATTGAGAGAAACATTATATATATAACTTCCTGCTTTCAAAGAAGAAACATCCACCCTATTTCCTTTTTGAGTCTTTAGTGTAGTTTTCTTTACTACCTTGCCCTGCATGTCAAATAATTCAATTTCTCCTTTCTCAAAATTCTTTGTATCAAAGTCTACAATAATATAATCTTTTGCAGGATTAGGATACACTCTAATTTTTTCTTTTTCCATTGTTTCAAGGTTTAGGATTGAATTAAATCCATTCGGCATAAATTTATATAGATAGTTACCCCTACAAGTAATAATTAATCCTCCATCGTTTGTAGCCTTCAGAGCTAATGGGGCAAAACTAATTGGGATAATATAGAAATAATTGATACTGCCTTGAGAATTAAAATTAATTATTCCATTGCCCAAATACTGATTATCCATATCATACCATTCTTTGTACATGCTAAAGTATGAAAATATTGAATCAGGATTAATAAAATCAAAATTATTTTTTATTGGATTTGAGAATGAACCATCTTTATAAAAAATACTATCTAAATATGGATTACTCATCTCTTCTATGGAGTAACTATACTTTGTTCTTGTGTTCAATAAATATATATATGTATGATATCTAACAAACTCTACATAATCTTGTTGATACAGCCTACCTTCTGTACCATTAAAAGCAACAATAGAATCATTAATCTTTTTCATATTATTACCAAATCTTCCAGTAATACTATCTTCAATCTCTAAAGTATTACTATTTACAAAGTATATTTTATTGTTGATTGGCTCATAAACTCTTGAGGTTGAATACAATAATTGATCTTCATTCAATGGCATCATATCCATATCATGTACTATTTTCCAAAATGTATTGTCCGCTAAAACGTTTCCAGAAGTATCAACCTTTATTAATCTTACGGGTTTCTCATCAAGCCAGTCACTATTATCACCCCATAATGCAATAATTATATCAGAATTATCAAACATAACAGCGTCAGAATTAAGCCACTCAATCGAATCATCATCCTCATTCTTAATTCTCTGTGAAAAAAGTATATTTCCCGACAAGTCCGAACATACTAAATCCATATACCTATAGTAATACTCAGAGTAAGGAATGGAGCCATCGAATGGATTTGTTCTTGTAGAATAGATTTTATTATTTAATTTGAAACGTCTACTAAGACTTGATCCATCATCAGAACTTGCATAATGTAGAACATTCAAATCCTTATCAACATGAAGTAATGCCCTTATGGAATCATAGGAATATAGCCAAAGACCTTCATCCTCACGATCCATATTCTCGATTGCAATATTATACCAACCATGATTATACTTAAGAAATTTGGAATAGTTGTCCTGAAAAATACTGTCAATGGTTTGTGCATTTAAATTAAAAACTCCAATAAAGAGGAAAAGAAAACTAATAAAAAACTTTTTCATAATAAACTTTTTGTGTGTTGTTAATATTTCATTAATTGTTTTAACTGTACGTCTCTAATATATTCACTAATAATACAATTCTCTACAACGATCATTTTTATTTTCTTCTAAATCTTAATATTTGAATATGTTTATTCCACAACAATCATCATTCCCCCAAAAGCATTTCCATCTATAATTATATTATAAGTATAATTCCCAGCTTTTAAAGAAGAAATATCTACTCTATTCCCTTTTTGAGTTGTTAACTTTGTTTTCTTAACTAATCTGCCTTGCATATCATATAACTCTATCTCTGCTTGATTGAAATTATTTGCATCAAAATCGACATTAATATAATCTTTTGCTGGATTAGGATATACTTTTATATCTACCTTCTCTTGTGTTTCAATATTTAATATTGAATTATAACCATTAGGCATAAACTTATAGAGATATAATCCTCCTGTGCTTCCTTCATAAGGAATAATTAATCCTCCGTCCGAAGTAGCCTTTAATGTCATAGAACCAACATCAATAGGAGTTTGATAAAAGTAGTTTAAACTTCCTTGAGAGTTAAAATTTATTACCCCTGTACCTAATCTTTGATCTGAGATACCATCCCACTTTTTATAGATAGTAAAGAATGAATATATTGAATCTGGATTTGTAAAATCAATATTATTTTTTGAAGAATAAAAGCTTGAAAAGCTTACATCATAAAAAATACTATCTAATAATGGGTTACTTAGTTCTTCAATTGAATAGCTATATTTAGCTTTTGTGTTCATTAAATATAAGTAAGTAAAGAATTCAATATATTCACTTAACCCATTGTCTAAATGTTTATACTCAACACTGTTAAATGCAACAATAGAATCATTTAGTTTTTTCATATTAAAAGCATATCTCCCAATAATACTATCTTCTATTTCTAAAGTATTGTTATTTACAAAATACGTTACATGAGAATTTGTTTGAAGAAAAGATGTTTTTGACATTAAGAATTGTTGATCATTAAAAGGAGCAAAATCAGTAAGTTCATATATATTACTATGTATTTTGTTTTCCAAAACATTTCCAGAAGTATCAACTCTAATTAATCTTAATTTATCAGATCTGTAATCACCGGAAATTTCATTTAACAGACAAAAAATCATATCTTTATTATCTAAGATAATTGATTTCAAACCATGCCATATTATTGTATCATCATCTTCATTCATAATTCTTTGTGAAAACAATAAATTACCTAATGTATCATGACATACTAAATCCAAGTATTTTAAATAATATTCTGTTCCATCATAAGAATTTACTCTTGTGGAATATATTTTATTATTGGCTTTGAAACGTCTATTAAGATTAAGTCCATTTTCTGAAGTATTGATATGATGAACAATATTCAAATTCTTATCAATATGAAGAATTGATCTATTAGTATCTAAGGTTGCGAGCCAAATACCATCATTATCGCTATCTTTATTTTCTATAATGCGGTACAACCAACCATAATTAAAATTAAGAAGTTTAGAGTAATTATCTTGAAATATAGTGTCGAGATTTTGAGCATATAAATTGAAAACTCCAATAAAGAAAAAAAGAATAGTAATAATAGACTTTTTCATGATAAACTTTTTTTTGATTAATATTTGCAAAGTTAGGCAAAGTCTTTGAAATGGGGTGTAATAAAAAGGTTTTTTTTAGAAATAGAGTTAATTTAAAAGAATCAAGTACTGCTAATGAAAAATTTAGTTCAATTTTATAAGAATTTATAGACTAAAAATAGAAATAGAAAAGTTTGTTTTACAAGCGCTTAATTGATTTGTGTTTTATCAAAGATTAATAAATACGTATTAAGTCCTTCTTTTTGAAAAGAAAAAAATGTATTTTTGCAGATTATCGTAAGTATTTTTTATTTTTATATTTAACAAATGGAAGTTCAAACTAATAGTAACGAAAGACCTTCTTTGAATTTTTTAGAAGAGATTATTGAAAATGACCTTAAAAACGGAGTTCATAAAAGCATCCTAACTCGTTTTCCTCCAGAACCTAACGGATATTTACATATTGGGCATGCCAAGAGTATTTGCCTAAATTTTGGATTAGCAATAAAATATGGAGGTAAGACTAATCTCCGCTTCGATGACACCAACCCTACTAAGGAAGATGTTGAGTATGTTGATAGTATTAAAGAAGATATAAAGTGGTTAGGATTTCAATGGGCTAACGAATTCTATGCCTCAGACTATTTTGAACAGCTCTATGAGTGGGCAATTGATTTGATTAAGAAAGGATTAGCTTATGTTGATGACCAAACTTTGGAAGAAATACGCCAAAACAGAGGAACAGTTCAGGTTCCGGGTAAGGATAGTCCTTTTAGGAATCGCTCCGTTGAAGAGAACTTAAAGCTCTTTACTGAGATGCGTGAGGGTAAGTATAAGGATGGTGAGAAGATATTGAGGGCAAAGATTGATATGGCTCATCCAAATATGCACATGAGAGACCCAATTATGTATAGGATTCTTCATGCCTATCATCATCGCACCCAAAACAAATGGTGTATTTATCCAATGTATGATTATGCACATGGGGAGTCAGACTCCATTGAAAAGATAACTCATTCCATTTGTACCTTAGAATTTGATGTTCATCGTCCTTTGTATGATTGGTTTATTGAAAAGCTTGAAATATTCCCATCACATCAGTACGAATTTGCACGTTTGAACCTTTCCTATACCGTAATGAGCAAAAGAAAGCTACTTCAATTGGTAAAGGAAAATTATGTTAGCGGTTGGGACGATGCTCGTATGCCAACGATTTCAGGACTTCGTCGAAGAGGCTTTACACCTGAAAGTATTAGGAATTTCTGTGATAGTATTGGAGTTGCCAAAAGGGATAATATAATTGATTATGGACGTTTGGAATTTGCACTAAGGGAAGATTTGAATAAGAAAGCCAATAGGGTTATGGCAGTACTTGACCCAATTAAGCTTGTGATTGACAACTATCCAGAGAATCAAACAGAGGAATTGGAGGCAATAAATAATCCTGAAGATGAAACAGCAGGCGTTCGTATGCTACCTTTTTCTAAGGAGTTATATATTGAAAGAGATGACTTTATGGAAGATCCTCCAAAGAAATATTTCCGCTTAGCACCAAATCAAGAGGTAAGATTGCGTTATGCATATTTCGTTACCTGTACCTCAGTTGAAAAAGATTCACAAGGCAATATCACAACAATCCACTGCACCTACGACCCAGCCTCAAAGGGTGGAAATTCTCCTGATGGAAGAAAGGTTAAGGGAACAATTCATTGGGTTTGTGCTAAGAGTTGCATAAATGCAGAGGTTCGTTTGTTTGATAGATTATTTAAGAATGAGATTCCAGAAAAGGTTGAAGAGGGCGAAACCTTCCTTGACAATTTAAACCCAGACTCATTAAAAATTATTAATAATGCTAAGCTTGAGCCTTCATTAAAAAGTGCTAAGCCATTAGACAAATTCCAATTTGAAAGACTTGGTTATTTTAGTGTTGACTTTGATTCTCAAGAAGATAGCATAGTTTTCAATCGTACCACTACCTTAAAAGATTCTTGGACCAAACAAAATTAATATATCATGAAAAAGTTTTTTGTATTATTTGTTTTTGCTTTAATGCTTTGTTTTTCAAACACTGCAAAATCTCAAGACTATCATAGATTGTCCAATGGTGAGCCCTATGATATTCTATATACCATTAAACCTGCATACTATAAAGCAATAGGTGATTATTTTCCAATCAACTATAATTTTGGTGTTGGGAGTATGTTTGGACTTGAATACCTGTTCCAAGAGATGCAAGTTGGGATTGGAGTTGAATTGGGCTATGTTTTTATGAATGCAAATAGCTATAAGATTGAATTTCTTCCAAGAAAATTCCTTAACGATGCACATCAAATCCCTTTCACACTATATGCAAACTGCTATTTGAAAAACCAAGAGAGCTATTTTTCTTTTTCAGATAGACTACGCCCTTATTTTGGATTTGGATTTACAGCCATTTGGGGAAAATATGATTATAGTTTGAGCAATGAAGCAAACAAAGACTATGATTCATTTGGCTATTACTTAAGAGAATACGAAGGACAATCAGGAATTAGGGTTGGATTTATGGAAAGAATAGGTCTTCAGATTGTTGCAGAACGATTTGCAATTGGACTTGAAGTAGGGTTTAATCACTATTTTGCTGGCGAACGTTTGGAATCACAGCAAATGCTTTCCTTCGGACTCAACTACTCATTTATCATTCAATAATATGTTTCAAGCTTTCATTTTGGCAGCTGGTTTGGGTACAAGACTCAAACCACTAACTGATTCTTTGCCTAAAGCATTGGTTGAAGTAAATGGGGTTAGTTTACTGGAACACAACATAAATAAGCTTATAGATTTTGGATGTAAACATATAGTTATTAACGTCCATCACTTCCCTGAAATGATAATTGAACATATTGCCAATAAACATTATCCTTGCGATATTTTTATCTCAGACGAGACAGATAAACTCCTCGATACAGGAGGTGGATTATTGAATGCCAAAGATAATTTTGACTTCTCCAAAGATATTCTTATCCATAATGTTGATATAGTTTCAAAGATAGATTTTAATGAGTTTTACAACTATCATAAATCAAATAAAACATTAGCCACATTAGCAGTTAGCCAAAGAGAAACCTCACGCTATTTGCTTTTTGACAAGGATAATTTTCTTTGTGGTTGGGAAAACACAAAAACTAATGAAAGAATAATCTCTAATGAAAGGACAGAATTATTCCCTTTTGGCTTTAGTGGTATTCAATTTATTAATCCAGAGCTGATTAATCTATTAAAAAACAAAGAATCCTTCCCAATAATCCCTGAATATTTAAAAATCTCCACTCACCACCCTATTTCCTCATTTGTTCACTCAAAAGACATATGGGTTGACGTTGGAAGAGTTGAATCAATTGAGAAAGCAGAAAGACTTCTTAATACTTAAATTAAGTGTTAAACTCCTCTTTTTAGTTCTTCTTAAGAAAAATATTTATATGATAATGGTTAATCCATCGTAAGCGAGTGATACGTTGGATGGTAATTCCTTTTTTAAGTCCTCTGTTAAGCCTAAATTATGGCTTATATGGGTTAGGTAGGATTGTTTTGGATTTATTTCTTTTATTAGGTCTAAGGCTTCATTTAGAGTAAAATGAGAGAAATGTTCTTCCTTCCTAAGTGCATTCAAAACTAAAAACTCAACCCCCTTAAGTTTTTCTTTCTCTTGATCCGAGATTGTTTTGCCATCAGTGATATAAGCAAAATTATCTATCCTATATCCCATTATCGGCAATCTATAATGCATGATTTCAATTGGGATTACTTCAAGTTCCTTTACATTGAATTTCTTTTTCTTGTCAATGTTTACTAAGTTAAAGGTCGGAAGTCCAGGATATTTTGTATCAGAAAATGCATAGGCAAAGAGTTTCTTTATCTCCTTTAGGGTTATCTTATTGCTATAAATTGGCATTGCCTCACTTTGAAGATAGTTGTAGGAACGTACATCGTCCAATCCACTTATATGATCCCTATGTGCATGGCTTACCAAAATTGCATCTAACCTATCAACATTATTCTTCAACATTTGCTGACGAAAATCGGGTCCTGCATCAATTGTTAGGATTGTGCCTTTGTCGCTCTCAATCAAACAAGACGAACGAAGCCTCTTGTCCTTTGGGTCTTGAGACGAACAAACCTCGCAATGACACCCAATTAAGGGTACTCCTTGCGAGGTTCCTGTTCCTAAAAAGGTTATCTTTAGATTGCCCATTTCAACCAAATTGCTCCCCAAGTAAACCCTGCTCCAAAGGCAGTAAGGATTAGATTGTCTCCTTTTTTGAATTTACTTTGATTCTCCCACATTAGGATTGGGATTGTTGCTGAAGTGGTGTTTCCGTATTTTTGAATATTGATAAGAACCTTGTTTGGATCTAAGCCTAATCTTTCGCCTGTTGCAGAAATAATCCTCAAATTGGCTTGATGTGGTAATAAATATGAAATATCATCCTTTGTTAGGTTATTTCTCTTCATTATGGCTTCTGTTGCTTCTGCCATCTTCACAACTGCCCATTTGAAAACTGCTTGACCTTCTTGATATATAAAGTGTTCTCTATTGTCAATTGATTCGTGTGTTGGTGGTTTTATGCTTCCACCTGCTTTTTGGTGTAGGTGAACTCTCCCAACTCCATCAGCACTCAATGAGCAATCCATTACCCCTACTTCTTCCTCTGTTGCTTCCAAAAGTACTGCTCCTGCACCATCTCCAAAGATTGGACATGTTGCTCTGTCTTTATAGTCAACAATAACAGACATTTTTTCAGCTCCAACAACAATTGCTTTTTTGACAAATCCACTTTGAATATACATTGCTGCTGTTGTTAATCCATTAAGAAATCCAGAACAACCAGCATTCAAATCAAACCCAAATCCATTCCTTATTCCACATTTGTCTGCAATTATGTTAGCTGTTGCAGGGAAAAGCATATCTGGAGTAACTGTACAACAAATAACTAATTCTATTTCTGAAGGATCAATTGATTTATTCTTAAGAATATTATTAACAACAATTGCTCCCATATCGGAAGAACCTTTACCCTCTTCCTTCAGAATACGCCTTTCTTTGATACCAATACGAGTCATTATCCACTCGTCAGTCGTATCAACCATTGTGCTTAATTCTTCGTTTGTTAAAATATAGTCGGGTAAATATCCTTCAACTGCTGTTATTGCGGCTCTTATTTTTGCCATTTCAATTTAATTTTTAAAAACGTACTTATCCTTTTAAGACCTTGTCAATGTGTTCGTTAATATGAGAATTATATATGGATTTAGATTGTAAAACCATTGTCTTTATAGCTTTTTCATTAGAGATTCCATGACCAATAATAACAACTCCATTGGCTCCCAAAAGTGGTAAGCCACCATAAATTTCATAATTACAATTCTTTATGAAGTCATTAATCATTCCTCCCTTAACCATTGTTCTTGCAAATGCCTCTGTGTGTTTCATAATAAGATTTCCAACAAAACCATCACAAGCAATTACATCAAAATTATCTTTGAAAATCTCGATTGGTTCTGCATTTCCCAAGAAATTGAAATCTTTGGAATCCTTCATTAGTTGATGAGATGCAAGACATTGTGCATTACCCTTTTCATCTTCCTCACCAATGTTAAGAAGTCCAACTCGTGGATTTTCAATCTTGAGGGTATGCTTAGCATAAATACTGCCCAAAAGTCCAAATTGGTAAATCAGCTCTGGCTTTGCATCAGGATTAACCCCAACATCTACCAAAACCGTTACACCTCCCTTTTCCTTTGGCAAAAGTGCAGCAAGACATGGACGAAGAATGCCTTCAATAACTCCAACGCTATACATAGTACCAACCAACATAACTCCTGTGTTTCCAGCACTTGCAAAGGTATTAATCTTACCTTCCTTCAAATATTGAAAACCTAAAGCTATGGATGAATTGGGTTTATTGGCAAGAGCTCTTATTGGCTTGTCGTGCATGTCAATAATATCTTCAGCATTAACAATATCAAAATCATCAACCGAAGCATCATTTGATTTAATTTCCTCTTCAATCAATGCTCTATTGCCAAAAAGAACTATCCTGTCTTCAATAGGTAATTCTTTTTGAGCCAAAATTGCTCCTAAAACTATAGCTTTGGGAGCAAAATCGCCACCCATTGCATCTAATCCTATCCTCATAATTTAGAAGATTGAATTATGAATTTGCACTCTTTTCTATTGCTAATTTTCCTCTATAATAACCACATTCAGGACAAACTCTGTGGCTGATAACTGAAGCACCACAATTGCTGCAAGTTGATAAAGCCACTGCTTCAACCTTATCGTGAGTTCTTCTTTTTGCTGTTCTCGTTTGAGAGAATCTGTGTTTTGGATTTGGCATTTCTTTTTATTTTTTAAACGTTATTAATCAAACTTTATTTTTTGTAGCTCAGCCCAGCGAGGATCAATCGTTTCCTCAACCACCGGCTCAACATTATTAATTCTTTCAATCATATCCTCATTGCACATGCCCTCAGGATGAATACATTTGATGGGTAGTTGCAATAAAATCAATTCATAAATATAATGAGCAAGGTTTATTTCGTGTTCGGAATTTGGAATAATCATAATATCGTCATCCTTAACCACTTCTTCCAAATATTCTTCACCAAACTTAACGAACAAATTCTTGTTTCCCTCAATCTCAAAATCTAATGGGTCAAGGCATCTATCACAAAGCACATTCACAACACCATCAAAATCAAAGTTAAAAGTCAAAATCCTTTCTTCCTTGATTAGCTTAATCCTCAAATCAATATTCAAGTCCAACACATCTTCGTTTTCAAAACTCTCAAACAGAGATTTATTTACCTTAAAATCAAATAAATGTTCTCCAATTTCAAGAGCCGTAAAACTAATTGTGTAATCATCCGCCTTAATCATTACCAATCTATTTTATAACATTTGAGCCTGCAAAGATACAAATTTTTTTATTATTAATAACAGAACACTTGTTTTTTTGAATAAAAGATTAAAGCTATGATTTATTAATTGTGTAATTCTTGTCTTAAGGAGTTTATTGTCTTTAAAGTTCTTAAACTTTTTAGGGTGATTAGAATCAAGTTCTAATAATTTAGAATTAGATTTTGATAAAGCAGTTGTTTTTGGGAAAAATAGTTTGGATTATCCCTTATTATAGAGGGGATGATAGAGAAGTAGGGTTTCTCTTAGGTGGGTGGTGTTTAGGTGTGTGTATATTTCTGTTGAACGAACGCTTGCATGCCCCATAAGCTCCCTAACCACCATAATATCAGCTCCTGCAAGCATTAGTTCGGTTGCAAAGCTATGACGAAAGGTATGTGGATGAATATTCTTTTCAATTCCAGCTCTTTGGGCAATTTCCTTAATGGCTTGGAAGGCTGCAATCCTGGTCAAATGTCCTCCTCTTTGGTTTAGGAAAACAAAATTCTCACAGCCTCGCATTGGTTTGATTTGTGTGCGAGTTGTCTTGAGGAAAAAATCTAACTGCCTAAAAGCAATCTTATTTAATGGCACCCAACGTTCCTTATCACCTTTCCCAATTACCTTTAACAATTCTTGTTCTTGATATATATCACTCAATTGGAGGTTTAACAATTCTGAAATCCTTAAACCAGCTCCATAAAGTATTTCAAGCATTAGGTTTGTCCATGCACCACGATAGGTTGATTTATCGATTGATTCAATCATCTTAATAATCTCTTCATTGGACAAAACAACAGGCAATTTTGCATCAAGACGAGGCAGTTCAATAAGTTCAGTAGGGTCGCTATCAACAACATCCTCAATCAAAAGATATTTATAGAAGGCTCTAATACCCGAAACCAAACGTTTTTGAGAACTTATTGTCAAGAGTTTGTATTCATTATCCCTTTCGGAAGTCTGAATTGATTTGAGGAAGGCTTGAAGATGCTTATAGGTTAGTGTTTTGGGGGTTATGGAGGGGTAGTTTTCCTCAAGAAATGAGAAAAGCCGATCACAATCTCTCAAATACGCCTCTTTGGTATTTGGAGAAAAGCCTCTTTCTAATGTTAAATAAGAGTTAAATCCCTTGATAAATGAACGCCACATTGAGTATTTTTCTCCCCTATTTTTTCTTCCTTCTTCTTTGTATGGAGTAGCCGAAGAACCCTAATTTCTCGCCAATTGTATAATACTTCCCATGCGAATAGGTTAATAGGTTGGCTTTTTCGAGTTCAAAGGAGTTGGTTTTGGGATTAATGAGTTTTTTGTCGGCATTTATGTTCACGACCTTAGAAATAAACATATCATGAGAACCCAATTCCTTAATCTCCACAACCTCACATTCAATATTTAGTGGACTTTCCAAAATCATTGGGGCATTGACTTTTTCGGCTTTTATTGGAGTCAATTTTGTTTCTTCAAACTTATTGAAATCCCTTCCCGATTTGACTCCACACCAATCAGTTACTTTGGCAAGATCTTTGGTAGTTAGGTTTATTACGAATGCTTTGGTTCTTGATATTATTTCGTGTGAAAGTCTTGATTTGCGAACTGAAATGTAGCACATTGGAGGCTCAGAGCAGATTGTCCCAACCCATCCAATTGTGACTATATTGTATTCCTCAGGCGTTTCTCCACAGCTTACCATAACTGCTGGCAAGGGATAGATCATTGTTCCTGGCTTAAAGCTAACTTTTGACATAATGTGCTCTTATTTAATTGGCTTGATTGTAATTTCCTTTGGGATAAATTTTTTCACATCACCTCCAAAGAATAGGATTTCTCTAACAAAGGATGAGCTGATTGCTGTTTCTTCGGGTTTTGTTAGTATAAAAATCGTCTCCAAATCATTATAAAGCTCTTGATTTATCCTTGCTATATTTCTTTCGTATTGAAAATCAACAGAATTCCTTAGTCCACGAAGTACATATTTTGCTTTCTTTTTCTTACAAAAGTCAACCAAAAGCGATGAAAAGGATTCAACCCTCACCTTTGGGTTTTTGGCAAAGGTTTGTGAAATCCATTCAAGGCGTTGCTCCAAAGAGAAAAACTCATTCTTGGCAGTGTTTTCACCAATTGCAACAATAATCTCATCAAACAAAGGCAAGGCTCTAAGAACAACTGATTGGTGTCCTTTTGTGATTGGGTCAAAGGAACCAGGGAAAACTGCAATATTTTTTGTGCTCATAATCTTAAATATTAATACATATTCCTATTTATATTCCTGTCCAACTCTTTGGTTGAACGTTCATTAATAACATAAATAACCCTAATTGTAAGTGAATTATGATAAAAATCTCTTTTCCAAGTCTCGTAGTCCATGTGTGAAGGGTCAAAGCTATTATTATAATGAACATTCTCCCTAATGGGTACAATGGAATACTGGTAGCGGAAATTGAGTTTGAGCCTCTCCCACACCCTAAACCTAAAATCTAATACGAAGGAATAATCGTCTTTCTTAAAATCAGTAACGGTTGACATTATTGGTCTATCCATATATTGGATGGCAGGAACAGGTAGTCCCCAATCCTCATTAAATTGAAATAATCTGGAATACTGAAGCCCCACTCCAAAGGTCAGTCCCCCAAATCTATCCTCATAATGAACCATAACTGGGATTGAAACATATTGGAGAGAAGTGTTGTACTTGAATGGATCCAGTTTTTCCTTTGCTCCAAGATTATTATATAGCAGCTCCATACTCATCAAAAAAGTACGATTCTTGTTCAATGGAGCCATAACTCCAGCTCCTGCATTAAGCCCAACTTTATTATATCCATAGGTTTGATCACCATTCATTTGCGAAAGATTTGCACCAGCCATTACCATTCCCTTAAAGATTTGTGCATTTGCTCCTAGACTAAAGAAAAACATTATGGTTACAAGCGTTAAGACTCTAAATATTCTAAAATACATATTCAATTAAATTGCTAAAAAAATAAACTCTATCTCAAGATTGATTTCTCAAATAGAAAAACTCAAAAATTCAAAATATATTGCAAAAATAAGCAATCTAAATTGAATCATTGAATTTATAAACAAAAAAAGCACCTTACATCAATAAAGATGCAAGATGCTCCCGATTAAATAATATTAAATATTATTTTTTACCTTTTTTAAGGGTTTTTAGGCCAGAACCAGGTCTAAACTTAACAACTTTCTTAGCTGCAACCTTAATAGCTTTTCCAGTTCTTGGATTACGAGCTGTACGAGCTGGTTTGTCAACTACATTGAATGAACCAAATCCGATGAAACTTACTTTTTCACCTGCTTTTAGTTTTTCTTCAATAACTTTTAGGAATGCATCATAAGCTGCTCCTGATTGTTTTAAATTCAAATCTGCTTTTGCAGACATCAAATGAATAAAATCTTTTTTTGTCATGTCAATAAAAATTTTAAATGGTTAGTGCTGCAAATGTATGTAAAATTTTTTAAAGTTGTATGTTTTTGAACAAAAAAAATGCATTTTTATTTTTTTATTCTAAAATCGCCCTCCAACCTTATGCCTCTTAAGAAGTCTTCAGTTTTCATTCTTCTTTTTCCAGATTGTTGTAAATCAAGTATTTCTACAAATCCATCTGAGCAATATACTCTTAATCCGAGCCTTGTAGTGACTTCTATTTTTCCAATATTAAATTTATGCGAAATTGGATGAAATTTTACTTCAAATACCTTCAAAAATAGCTCAAAATTGGTTTTTTCTTCAAAAAAAACAGTGGTTGCACAAGGAAAAGGACACATTCCACGCACAAAATTCTCTATTTCTACACCTTTCTTATGCCATGGAATGAGGGTTGTTTGCTTAAAAATTTTTGGAGCAAGACTGGGTTCAACCGTGGTTTTTTGTTGAGAAATTGTTGTTAAATTACCCTTTTCTATGGCTTGAACTGTTCGAACCACAAGCTCCCCACCCCTAATCATCATCCTATCGTGCAACTGACCTGTTGTTTCTCCCTCCAAAATATCAATCTCTTCTTGAAATATTATCTCACCTTCATCAATCTTGTCGTTAAGAAGGAAGGTTGTAAGTCCTGTTGTGGTCTCCCCATTAATCACTGCCCAATGAATTGGTGCTGCTCCTCTGTATTTAGGTAGCAAAGACGCATGAAGGTTGAAAGTTCCGTGTTTTGGCATTGCATAAACCTCCTTTGGCAACATCCTAAAGGCAACAACAATCTGTATGTCGGCTTTCAAGGACTCCAATTCCTCAAGAAAAGTCTTATCCTTAAGATTTGTGGGCTGAAGGAGTTTTAGATTATTTTCTAATGCGTAATTCTTAACGGCTGAGAAAACAATTTTATGCCCCCTATTGGCAGGTTTGTCGGGCATAGTTACAACCCCAACAATATTGTATCCCTTTTGCACCAAAGCATCTAAGGAAGCAACTGCAAATTCTGGAGTGCCTAAAAAAACTATTCTCATTGGGATTAGGTTAAAATTGGTTATAGATCAGCCATCTTTAGGGCTGTTATGGCTGCCTCAACGCCTTTGTTACCATGTTCCCCTCCTGAACGTGCCTTAGCTTGCTCAAGGGTGTTAGTGGTCAAAAGTCCGAACACTACGGGAATGTCTTTCCTAAGGCTAACATCCATAATTCCGTTTGCAACTGCATCACAAATAAAATCAAAATGCCTTGTTTCGCCCTGAATAACACATCCAAGACAGATAACTGCATCAAATCTTTTCTTTTCTACTAATTTTGATGCTCCAAGTGGAAGCTCAAAACTTCCTGGAACATATTGAACATAGATATCCTTTTCATCTACGTTGTTTTCAATAAGTGTGCTTACTGCTCCTTCCAAAAGTGCTTCAGTAATTTCCCTATTCCACTCTGAAACTACAATTCCATAAATTCCATCCTTACCCGAGGGAACAAAATCATCTTTTGATGAAGAAAGATTTTTTAATGCTGTTGACATTTTATATATATATATTTTTATGTGAATTTTTTATCTATTGAATTTGATTTTTTGATAGAATTCTATTACCTAACCCTGATTTTTGAATTGGGCGTAAGAGTTTCTGATTTTAATTTATTCATTTCAATAATCTGACTTGGGGTTATGTTAAACCTTTGAGAAATCTTTATTAAGGTATCGCCTTCCCTTACTCTCCAATATCTCCATTTTGACTTATCTTCATTGTTTATTTCAATGTATTTCTCAACAGGCTGGTTGCCTCCCTTTGCCAAATACTTAGTGTTTTTGTTCTTAGTATATTTTTCTTTGAATGAATAGTAAGGTTTTCCCTCAAAAGTTTTGGTAACCTTAACTAAATTAGAAAGATTTGTTTTCTTGTTCAAATGCTTTTCGGCTCTTTCAATTCCAAAGAAAGTTTTTTCAATATTTATCTTTTTTGTCCTAAGCTCTTTTTTCTCAACATCAAGAATCCATTCTGGATCAAAGGTTTGATAAAGGCATCTGCATTCAAAATGAAGGTGTGGACCGGTTGAATAGCCTGTATTTCCACTATACCCAATCATATCGCCAGCCTTAACCTCTTGACCAACCTTAACCAAAATCTTATCTAAATGACCATAGAGGGTTTCGAGGTTATTATAATGACGTATAAGAATCATCTTTCCATAGCCACCATTTACCTGTGCTACACGAATAACTCCATCAAAAACAGCATAGATTGGCTCTCCCACATTCAAAGCAAAATCAATCCCACCATGAGGTTTTTCCCATCGCCAACCATAGGAAGAAGACTTAACTCCTTTCTTACAAGGGAAATGGAAATTTTGGTTTTTCTTCTCATCAACCAATTTTATCTTAAACTCATCGGGAAACTCCCCAAACCTAAAGGAAGGCATCTTTACCTTATTAGTACACCATGTATTATTATATAATGTCTTGCAAGGTGCTTGATGGTTCTCAACAATTTCTTCCTTGTCCTGGTTTTCCTCAATTAGCTTTGATAGAGAATTATTGGATTTTGTTTCTATTGCAGAGGTGAATTTTCGTTTTATTGTCACCTTAGTATCAAGCCTCACACTGTCCCTTTGAACAGGAATTGAAGGAGTTGTGTTTTTCTTATTGTGAACAGCATACATTGAATCTGCAAACCTTCTATTCTCGCTTCTTGTGTCAATAGTGTTTGCATTTTGAGAAAAAGAAACCAGACTCAAAACAACTAAAAAGAATGTTAATATTGCTATTTGTTTATTCATTAAATAAATTCAACCCTTAATAATATAACGTGCAAAAATAATAATAATATTTAATATGTTGTCAATAATTCAAAATAAGTTTGAGTTTAGAAACCAATTTTTATGGAATTTTGGATCAAACCCCAGCCCTATTACACTATTAAAACGAATAAAAATATGAAAACTGATATTAGGCAGCCAATAAGATAATTTTTTACCACAGTTTTGGAGGTCAATATGCCTTGAATCTGATAGGCATAGGACAAAAGCCCAGAAAGAAGAATTGCGATTAGGAAAGGATAAATAGATAGTACATAATAGAACTCAATGGTAAGAATGAAGACAAAAAACGTTATAGCTCCCAAAAGAATAATATCTAAATATGAATCCATTCTTCTTCTCAAAGGCATTTGAACCAAAACGGCATAGATTGGGATTAGTAAACCCATTTCAAACCAAGTCGAAACATTAAGAATAGAAAAATAAATGTAGGAAATAAAAAAGGTTGATGCTACAACAATATAGCTTGAATTTGACTCCTCAGAATTCTTTAGAAAATCCTCAAAGCTACTCCCATTCAAAAGGAAGAGAATTAGGATTGGGAGCAAGCAAGAAACAAGCACATAGAGGGTAAATGATTTCATTACCAGCGATAAAGAATTGGGAATTGCACTAAAAAGCAGAAAGAGAATCAAATAATAGGCAAAGGCATATACTGATAAAAACAAAGGATTTAAAAGGAATATTAGCTTTTTGGCAAATAACTGTTCTCTATCCATTTTAGTAAAATTATTTTCTTAACCTTGCAACCGGAATATTTAAAGCTTCCCTATACTTCGAAACTGTCCTTCTTGCAATAGAATAGCCCTTATCCTTAAGCAGTTCAACCAATCTATCATCGGTGTAGGGATTGGATTTATCCTCATACTTAATAATGTTAATAATCTCATCCTTAATCTTATCTGTCGAAACCTGCTCCCCTTTCTCATTAATCATAAAATTGGAAAAGAAGTCCTTAAGCTTGAAAATTCCAAAATGAGTTTGGGCATATTTATTACTCACCACCCTCGAAATAGTTGAAATATCCATATCAACTTTTTCGGCAATATCTAAAAGTCGCATAGGTTTAAGTTTTTGAATATCCCCTTCCAAAAAATACTCATATTGATACTTAATTATCGCTTTCATAATCACATACAAGGTATCATTCCTTCGGTTTAGAGCATCAATAAAGGTATTTGCAGACTCCAATTTTTCTTTCAAAAATGCAGCAGTTTCCTTGTCCGAAGGAGAATTGCTTTGTGAGACTGATTTCAGTAAATTTTCGTAGTATGAACTTGTCCTAAGCTTATGATTGCCAATACTATTAACACTAAAATCCACCTTTTGATTCTGCATCCAAACAAGAAAATCTGGAATAATTGCAATAGAACTATCAACATCTGTGGACAAAGAATTGCCAGGCTTAGGATTAAGCTTAACTATTTCATCAATAGCACCCTGAAGCTCCTCTTCAGAACAATTGAGCCTTTGGGCAATAAAATTATATTGTTTCTTCTTAAAAAACTCAAAGCAACGTTTTACAACCTTTTTCGCAAGGGCAATAGTCTTGGTTTTCTCCTTCTTATTGAGTTGAATTAACAAACATTCTTGAAGATCTCTCGCACCAATCCCAATTGGATCAAAGGTTTGAACGATGGATAGTACTTCTTCAATCTCTTCTTTAGAAATCTCAAGATTATGCCTAAAAAGAAAGTCATCCACAATCGATTCAATGCTCCTACCCAAATAGCCCGACTCATCAATATTCCCAATAATCTCCAACCCAATAACCATTTGTTTTTCTGTTATGGGCTTAAGCTGGAGTTGGGAAATCAAATCCTCATGGAAGGTTGTCTGAGATACAAAAAGCTGATTCTTATCTATCCTTTCGCTCCCATCATTATTATTCTTATAGGAAACAATTTCATCATCGTTTGGAAACATGTCCTCATCTCCAAAAACATCGTTCTCTTGATTCTCCTCACCACTTTCTCCAATCTCATCCAACGACTCTTCCTCTCTTTCCGAAAAGTCCTCCTCTAAGGTCGGATTTTGCTCAAGTTCGTTCTTAATTCTTTGTTCAAGGGCAATGGTCGGAAGCTGCAACAATTTCATTAGTTGAATTTGTTGTGGTGAAAGTTTCTGTTGTAGTTTTTGAAGAATCTTGGTAGAAATCATCTATCCTATATGTTTTTAAAATTCAGCGTTATGTGGTGTTCGAGGGAAAGGAATCACATCCCTAATATTTACCATTCCTGTAACGAAAAGCAATAATCGCTCAAATCCCAACCCAAAACCACTATGTGGAGCTGATCCAAAACGGCGTGTGTCTAAATACCATTTCATTTCATCTGGCTCAATTCCAACATCTTTCATCCTTGAAACTAATTTCTCAATATTCTCTTCCCTTTGACTTCCTCCAATAATCTCCCCAATCTTAGGGAACAAAACATCCATAGCCCTAACCGTCTTACCATCATCGTTTTGCTTCATGTAGAAAGCCTTAATTTCCTTTGGATAATCAACCAAGATTACAGGTTTTTTGAAATGCTTCTCAACCAAATATCTCTCGTGTTCGCTTTGCAAATCGACGCCCCATGCAATTGGGAACTCAAATTTCTGATCTGCCTTTTCCAAAATCTCAATTGCTTGAGTGTATTTCAACCTCACAAAGTCGTTGTTCACAACAAATTCCAACCTGCTAATGAGTTCCTTATCATACATATTTTGCAAAAATTCCAAATCATCTTTGCAGTTTTCCAAAGCATAATTAACCAAGTACTTGATGAAATCCTCTGCCAAATTCATATTATCCTCCAACTCATAGAAAGCCATTTCGGGTTCAATCATCCAAAACTCTGACAAATGTCGTGGGGTATTGGAATTTTCTGCCCTAAAGGTTGGTCCAAAGGTATAAATCTTACCTAAGGATAATGCCCCAAGCTCTCCCTCCAATTGTCCTGAAACAGTGAGTGAGGTTTGCCTTGAATAGAAGTCTTGTGAGTAGTCAACCTTTCCTTCAGGTGTCTTTGGTATATTGTTCAAATCTAATGTTGTAACCTGAAACATTTCCCCTGCTCCTTCAGCATCGGAGGCTGTAATAATTGGGCTATGCCAATAGAAAAATCTTCTGTCATTATAGAACTTATGAATGGCATAAGCCATAGCATGACGTATTCTAAAAACAGCTCCAAAGGTATTGGTACGAGGTCTTAGGTGTGCAATCTCACGCAAAAATTCAAGGGTATGTCCCTTCTTTTGCAAAGGATAAGTATCCACATCTGCCTCTCCATAAATCTCAATTTCAGTTGCCTGCACTTCAACATTCTGCCCTTGACCAACCGATTCAACCAATTTACCATTAACTCTCAAACATGCACCGGTTGTAATCCTTCGCATTATCTCCTCATCAAATGATGCTAACTCAACCACAATCTGAATATTATGAATAATTGTTCCATCATTCAAAGCAATAAAAGCAATATTTTTGTTACCTCTCTTTGTTCTTACCCAACCCTTAACGCAAATTTCTTTACCAATTTCTTCATTCCTATTGCCTTTCAAAAGGTCAATAATCTCAATTCTCTTTATATCTTTCATTATTATTTAATTATACTTTTTGTTTAGTTTTTATAGCATTTATAAATAGTCACTTCCTTTTTCAACCTCCACATCAGTAACAAACTGCTTAATCCTCTGTTCTTGATCCTTCCTACAAATCATCAAAACATCTTCAGTATTGACCAATATATAGTCTTCCAAACCCTGCAAAAGCATAAGCTTACTAGAAGAATTATTTATTATACAATTTTCTGTATCATAAAGCATTATGTTCTTACCAACAACACTATTATCCCTCAAATCTTTCTCCCTAACCTCATAAACAGCACCCCAAGTCCCAACATCACTCCAACCAAAATCCGAAGGTATTACATAAACATTTTCTGCCTTCTCCATAATCCCATAATCAATTGAAATAGAAGGACAAGAAGCATAGGCATTCTTAATTATTGCATCTTCCTTTGGAGTGTTCAAATCGTCCTTAATATTGTCAAAAATCGAATAAACCTCATTCAAATGCGTCTGCATAGCCTTGTTGATACTCTTTATCGACCAAATAAACATACCACTATTCCACAAGAAATCACCACTTGCAATAAACTGGACAGCCATCTCATAGTTTGGTTTTTCAGTAAAGAGCTTAACCTTATTGATTTCATTATGATAATCATCCAAAAACTCCGAAGTCAAATACTGGATATAACCATAGCCAGTGTTGGGATAGGTCGGCTTAACTCCCAATGTAATCAAAGCATCGTTAGCCTTACTCGCCCTAAGTCCAAGCTCAATGGTCTCAATAAACTTATCATCATTAACAATAAAATGATCAGAAGGAGTTACAATAATATTCGCCTCAGGATTCATCTTAGCAATCTTCGAATTGGCATAAGCAATGCAAGGAGCAGTATTTCTGCGAGTTGGCTCAGCAATAATTTGATTAGGATTAAGGTTAGGTATTTGCTCATTGACCAAATCAACATAAATCCCACTGGTAACAATAAAAATATTCTCCCTTGGACAAATCTTCTCAAAACGAGCAAAAGTAGTTTGAATCATACTTTGTCCAATACCCAAAATATCAATAAATTGTTTAGGACGAGAAGTCTTGCTAAGTGGCCAAAACCTTGTTCCTATACCACCAGCCATTATAATACAATAGTTATTATTATCCATAATTATTAGTTAATTTTTAGGAATTTCAACTCAAACCGCACACAACAATTTGAGCAACAAAATTACAATACTTTGCTCTATAAACAAAGAAAATAAAACATATCTTTTCAAAAAACCTATCCTTTGGCTAATTTCTACAAGTGTTTCAAGCCCTCCAATCTTAAGAGAAGTTCCTTTTTTGGCAAGGCAACATTAATCCTCATCTTGTTATCGGCCTCCTTCCCAAAAATCTTACCATCATTCAACCCAAGCCCACACTCAAAAGCAAGCTTGTGCAGAAGTTCCTCATGTGAATAACCATAAGCCGAAAAATCGAGCCAAGGCAAATAAGTAGCCTCATGCCTAAAAGTCTTAACCATAGGGAAATTAGCCCTTAGAAAATCATTCATTGAAGAAATATTCTCCCAAATATAATCCCTTAGTTGATCAACCCATTCAGCACCCAAAGGCGAATAGGCAGCCTCAAGAGCATAAGCACCAAGAGTATTACCATTAAACATATGAAGAACATTATGAGTTAGATGAATAAATTTCTTCCTAAGCCCCAAATCCGAAATAATCACCTCCGAAGTAGCCAAACCAGCCATATTGAAGGTTTTGGAAGGAGCCATAAGAGTAATAATATTGGCCTTCTCCTCATCGGTTTGAGCACAAAGATGAGTAGGATTATGCACAAAGGAAGGCATTGTCAAATCGGCATGAATCTCATCCGAAACCAAAATACAACCATACTTCTTACAAAGAAAAGCCACCCTTGCCAAAACATCCCTCTCCCAACACCTTGCAACAGGATTATGCGGATTACAAAGAAACATCATCTTCACCCCCTTCCTAAGCTTAATCTCCAAATCCTCCAAATCCATCTCATACCTCTCACCCACCAACTTCAAAGGATTATACACAATATTTCTCTCTTGCGACTCAATAGCATAGTAGAAAGGATGATAGACAGGCGATTGTACCAACACATCATCACCCTTTTGAGTGTATGCCATAACACAAAGTCCCAAAGCAGGCACAATACCAGGAGAGAACAAAATCCAATCCTTCTCAATAGCCCAATCATACCTTGTTTTTGCCCACCACATAATCGACTCATGGTATCCGTCCCAATAGTTCCAATAGCCCAAAACAGGATGCTTCAACCTCTTCTCAATAGCCTCAATAATAAAGTCAGGCGTCCTAAAATCCATATCCGCAACCCACAAAGGCTTAAGGTCAGAAGTACCAAAAATCTCATTCAAAATCCCATACTTAAGCGAGTCAGTCCCCCTACGCTCAATAATCTCATCAAAATCATATCTTTTCATAAATAAAACACATTATTAAATTTAGTAGCAAAAGTAAAGAAAAAACTAATCCCCATCAACCACCATCCAATAACCATTTCTTGAGGAGCCAATGCGTCTTAGCTTGTTTCCTTTTTGTAGGCGACTAACCACCCTAACAATAGTTCGTCTTGACTTATTGGTTCTAAGTGCTAACTCATCTAAGGTAATATTTTTATTATCTCTTATGGAGTTTAGAATAATAATATCTAAATTATCATTAGTGCCATCATTAGTGCCATCATTAGTGCCAACTATTAAATTACTTTGTTTTCTCTTCAAAGCATTAAGAATTTCCCTTAGCATAAAGTCAATAAAAATACCAGAATCAGCCCTTTGAGTACTTTGAGCAATAGCACTATAATATTCTTGTTGATTATTATAAACCATATTCTCAATTGGAAGATGTTCAAAAACAGGATGCAATTTTCCCAAAATTAATGATTGCCACAACCTACCCAAACGCCCATTTCCATCACTAAAAGGATGAATAAATTCAAACTCATAATGAAATACTGAGCTTCTTATAAGCAAGTGATCGGTTGATGAATTGAGCCATTGGAACAAATCCTCAATCAAAATAGGCACCCTATTTGCAGGTGGAGCCATATGTATTAATCCTTTATCAGAAAACACACCAACACCACCCTTCCTAAAATGACCAGCATCATCGGACAAAGACTCCATCATCAAACCATGAGTCTTCAACAAATCTTTTGAAGAAAAGGCATCTAAGGTTGGATAAGCCTCATAAGCCCTCAATGCATTCCTCACCTCTTGAATTTCAGAAAGAGGAGCAATAACAGTCTTTCCATCAATAATGTCAGCAACCTCATTTTCCGAAAGATTATTGCCCTCAATTGCCAAAGAACTATGAATAGTTTTAATACGATTAACTTTCCTCAAAAGCAGAGCATCATTTTGCTCCATACGAATAGCATAGCGTTCGATCTGAGCAGATATTTCCGCAATCAGGTTAATAGCATCAGCACTAATAGTAAAAGGAGGTCTATACATAAACAATAATTTGATTACAAAGATACAGAAAATTTCAATTCAAAGAGAAACTAAGACATTTTACTCTTTATTTTCCTCTTTTTCATCCTTATCTGGACTTTGTTTAATGTTAATTGTAATAATCTATTTTTGTGGTGTCGGAATCATAATTGGGCAATAAATTATCCGAGCTATTATTTAATAACTAATAAAAACCAATGCCAAGCAAAACAATAATAATCAAAACAATAACCAGAAAAAAAAATTCAATTTGAGGGTTTATAATAAACCTTAACTAATGTAAAATATTCTAATTCAATAAATTCATAGAGCTAAATCAAACAATCTTACAGATAGTCTTTATGATTATCCTTATCTGTCAAAAGGTTATACATATCTGTATGAGCACCCCAAGAAATTAATTGATAAACAAGACTATCGTATGCACGAACTTTTTGCTCCCTATCATTTACATATTCTTCAAAATAAAAATGAAGTAATTGGTTTCCTAAAAAACCTACTTCATCCATCACCCTATCAATAGGACCAGAAATATCATCTATAGACCTAAGGTCTTCATCCAAATAAAATTCCGCTTCAGGATTTGCCCCATTGTCCAAAAGCTCTTTCACCTTTTTGAAATCGAAAAAACAAACATAAAAATATAGATTTATATCAATCTCACGTACACCAAAGCGTAGATTTACTTCTTTATCCTCTTCATAACTATCCCCTCCAAAATCATCATGGCAATACATCATCCTGGAATACTTCTTATGATAATTAGGCTTTTTCAACCTCTCTTTTCCCAAATACTTCTTCCAAACATCAATACATTTCAATGACTTTTCACCAAACTCATTAAATATATGAATAACACTATCACACCACCCCCTATCAGTCCATGCAATAGCCGAACATATTGAAACATCTAAAGCCAAATTAATTAATTTTCTATCATATTTCTCCTTGAAATCATCAGAATAAATAAGCTTTTCCAACCTCTCATAATCGCAATAACAGACATAGGTCAATAAGTCTGAAGAATAATCAATTTCCATAAATTCTTTATTAATTTAATCTTCAAAATTACAAATTTTATCTTAATAAGCAAAAGATAATAATTAAAAATCAATTTTCACCCACCTCACCCCCAAAAAAACCCTTATAGCAATCCATCTCAACACCTTAATTATTGTTGATAACTTTTTATTGAGGCAAGATAAAAACATAGTAAAAAACTTAGTAATTTAGCAAGCCCTAATTATTGAAAAAAGCTTGAATCATGGAAAATAACTACTTTATTAGGCTGTATATTAGTCTAAAACATTCTGAAGAAGAGATGATTAATAAGATTTGGATGCAAAACTCACAAGATAAAATCTACCACCGCAAAAACGCCATAAAAGAATACTGCGAAAAGGAAAACTGCGACTTTATGATTGCCCTCTATTCCATAGTTGAGAACCACAAAACCAACACCAGTCTCAACCCAAATGACATTTCTGACCTTGAAAAACAAATACTTAAGATAGCAAAACAACGCCATCGCAACCCCTTACCCTATATCAACAACCCCCTCAACCTCCCTATTCAAAAAGAGAACTACTACAACCTAAGCACAATACAAAAACAATTCTACTATCCCCATACCCCAAAAACACTCCCACCCCAACCCACCACCACCAACACCCCAATATCACCAACCCTAACCCTAAACCATACTCTCAATAAACCACAAGTAAGAAAAATATTCAAAGCCCTTTGCAAAACAGGATGCCTTGAACCCCATAGCCAAGAAAGCTTCCTTGCCTTTATGAACCACCCCAAAGGCAAAACCACCCACCACAACCCCATAGAGTGGAAGAAAACCAAAGCCCTATGTGCCTATTTTGTAGATAGTTTCAGCCATAGAGTCCTAAAGAGCGAAAGAATAATTTGGAAACCCTTCGAAACCCTATTCTCACAAAAGAACCTCGTAAGAGCCAAGAACGACTATCAAAAAACAGGCATACTACCCAAAGGAGCCAAGGAGATAAACAAAATTTGGGATGAAGTGTTGAAGAAAAGCAATTAAAAAAACCTTTATTTAAGTTTTTATGTTCCCAATTTCCTTACTACCCCTAAACCCCTCTTATCTCTTGAATCCCCATAAGCTCTTCATCCAATGCTTTTTCGATTTAGTCGAATATATAAACATTCCCAAAAGCACCAACCCCCACAACCTCTTTCTCACCCAAGATATCAAATATGGTAATAGAAAACAATGTATAATTATCCACACTCACAACATCATCCAGCATTGCAAGCGCAAATTTAGCACCCAAAATCTCTTCAAAAGCCAGAGCCGCATCCACAAGCCCATAATCATCATCACCCTCACTTTGCTTAATAGTATTTTGAATATTAGCATTAAGTTTTTTCTTCACAGCCTCCCTATGTTTTTCTACAGGCGGATTAGTAAGAATTGCAATCAGGACAATCGCCCCAATAATTACAAAAAATAAGAAACTCTTCTTCATAATATCAACTTTTTATTATCAATAAATTTGTCAAAAATACACAAAATATTAACCACTAACTATTAATTTGTTGTGCGGTATATGTTATGCCGTACTTAATTATTATTAGGATATGTTATCCTTTACACTATTGTTATATATAAATATACGTATTAAAATCCTTATAGTAATATAGTGCGTGAGTCGGAAATCAAGCACGACTGAAGTATAATATTACCGTTGGTAATGTTTAAGGGTTAAGAGATTTCGTTGTTTGATTTATTATCCTTGTATAATATATCTAAATGCTCAGTGCTTAGTCCAGCTTCCTCGTACATCTTTCTTTGATGAGCCCTTATCTCCTCGTGCGTTTTGCGAGGTAATTTTCTCAATTGTTCTAAGGACTCCATCGCTGCTCGTGAGCGTTCCCAATGATACACGTTCGGATTTATTGCCCATTGCTCGTTTGTTATCCAATCAGGTTTCTCTACTGGTGGGTTACATAATCTTTCGGCTGAGAAAATCTACCCTATCCGAAAAAGTCAAATTATGGCATTTCCCGACCTCAAATGCTATGACTTGTGGGCAACTAAGGCAGAGGAGATAAACCGCAGAATAGGCTCTAAAATCGTTGTATCGCAACTTTTGGAACTATCCTCCACCACAAGCGAAAAAGACAAAGGTTGGGACTTGGCGGATTTTTATTTAATGGTTAGTGGTTAGTGGTTAGTGGTTAGTGGTTAATGGTTTTCATAGCGTCATTGCGAGCCGAAGGTGAAGCAATCCAGAAAAAGAATAAGAAAGAAAACAATAAAGAGAATAAAAATAATAATACTGGATTGCTTCGGACTATGTCCTCGCAATGACGTTAGGGGTTAATGGTTAGTGGTTAATGGTTAATGGTTTGTGGTTATAATGGGTTTTTAATCCTATGGATTTTAAGCCCATTTTATTTTGAGAAAAACTCCTTCTTTTTAACAATATTTAATAGTTAAAAAACAGCCTAATTCATTGATATTTTGTATCTTTGAAGTATGAAAATCGGAGAATTAGAAGCAAGAATCCGATTCACCGATTCACCGAGTCACTGAGTCACTGAGTCACAAAAAAAAATCAATTAAAAACCTCGCGATGATATAGGGTTAATCGTTTAGTGTTATGATTAAGTATGTTAAGGTTGAACGCAAGATTTCCACAGGGAGTAATCCTGGTCAAAAGTTCTTGGCAAGAATTTTTCGTGAAAACGATGTAACGATTGATCAGCTTTGACAGGAAATTTCGGAAGGCACAACCCTTTCGTATCCTGATGTTTTGGCTTGCTTGAAGGCGTTAGAAATCAATGTTTCTCGTCATGTACAAAATGGTAGTGCCGTAAAGTTTAATATTTTGGGTGCCTTTATCCCAAAGATTAGAGCAACGGCTATGGACACCCCTGAAGAGGTTGATGCTTCGACAATTAGG
This sequence comes from Bacteroidales bacterium UBA4893, assembly GCA_002399025.1. GTDB lineage: Bacteria > Bacteroidota > Bacteroidia > Bacteroidales > P3 > UBA10566. The sequence goes on from DHCV01000011.1 coordinate 54,062, forward strand.
TATGCAACATGTAGGTTTTATCCAAGTGTTACCTTTAGGAGAAATCTTTCAAAGACTTCGTTCCAAGAGGTTGATTTGGAGATAGCTGGCTTACAATTGCCTCCTGTTGAACCAGAAGAACCTGATATGGAGCCATAGTATCAGTCAAAAAAAAGAGGCTAAACCACATTAAAAGTCTGGCAATCTTTATCTTAGGTTGCCAGACTTATTTTTATACAAGCCCTTAAAATATTATAATATAATCTTTTATAGTTTTATCCTCAGTATTTTATGAATAGGATTTGGTATTTTAATCGGTTTTTTCAATGATTTATAGTTAGAAATAATTATTTAAGTTTTGCAATTTTTAATAGAATTGCGTGAATTAAAAAAAAACCACGAACACAATCATTATTAGCTATTTATCCTCACTTTAACAAAATTTACTTTTTTTATTTTTCAAGGATATTTATTAATTAATCTAATAATTTTTGCCTCAATATTTTCATTTTTAAAATTTGCAATCTATTCATTTATATCTACTATAACAATAGAGAAATATTTTCCTATTAAATAAATTTAACATTTTTATATATGTTTTGTATTATATTTGGATTAATGGTGGTAATTTTGCAATGTCAATACAAATTTAATTTATTTTAATTCTTTTTTTATAAGAATTAGCTCAAAATTCTGTTTTTTACAAGGTTTTGATTAGCACTAAGGCTTATAAAATAAAATGAGGGGTAATGAATAAAATTTGAGTTATTCCCATTTTAAAATGAAATTATATATAAGTTTTTTGAAATGATTTTAATAACTGCAATTATGATTTCAACAAAAAAGGTCGTTTTGGACGGAGATTATTATGAGAATAATTCCCCAACTCAACCTTTGAATATTTTTTCCTCTTTTTATCCCCCATTTTTGACCTCAAGCCTTCAATTGCCTACTTTTGAGTATGGTCCAGATGCACTCACTCCTAATATTGCCAATGAGGTGCTAATCAAAACTAAGTTTTCTGACGAAGTTTCCACAACCTATAATGCTTGGAATGATAAGTATTTGCACCCTGTTTGTGGTGCTTTTTGGGGTTCGTTTAAGAATGTTTTGGTTATGCCTTCAAAGCTGGGACTTAATATTGTATATAAATTCAATTAGTTATGAAGAGGCTGATTTATACATTAATATTATTAATCCCATTACTAAGTGCTTGCGTTAGTGATGATTGTAGTGAGTGTGCTGATATGGCTTACGACACTAAGGTTAGGTTAAATATTACTTGGCCTAAAACTCTTTCACAATCCACCACTAAACTTGGAAATGAAGACCTTTCAATAAATAATTTCACCCTCTTTGTCTTTAATACTAACGGAACACTAAATACTGTGAAGAAGGTTAATCTCGCAACAAGCCCTATTCTCTACACACACAGCGTTACTTTGAACATTACTTCTTCAGCAAAATTTATTTATGCAATTGCCAACTGCGAGGACATTTTAACAGATAGCCCAAGCTCTACGATTGGGAAGCTTATTAATCAAAACATGGGCAGCCTTAAGAACTTTTTTGACTATATCTTAGCAACAAGCATTGATAGTTTGTTTGAGGACTCACAGCTTTTGCTTACAGGCTATACGGATGAAATTACTCAGCATGGGACAGATCCATATTTTTATCAAGCAACAGTGAACCTTAAACCATTGGTTTCGAGGTTTGATATTAAGGTTACAAGCACAATTGCACCTGAGGACTTTATTGGCACAATCCAATCCATTGAAGCCTTTGTACTTAATTCGAGAAAGAGTGCAAAGCTTTTTTCCCCAACCTCACATAATTTTCCTTATGTACACGGCATTTACGAATCGTTTTGGGTGCCTTATGGAAATGTGAATTTCCAATTTAGCAATGAGAATAATGTTAATACAAAACTTACAGCATCAATTCCCTACACACCAAGCACTTCACAAATTAACACAACAGAAGTAAGTATTTATCCTGCTGAGAACGACACATTAAATACCTTAGGCAGTCAGCATAAAACATTGGTAGTCTTAAAAGTTAGATATAAGATGAAAACAATTGAAGGAGTAGATGAAGAGTTTACTCGCTTCCTAACTGTTCCACTTAATCCTCCAACTGGCTCAACCCTTTCCAATAAAAGAGGAACAAGATATACAATTAATTTCACCCTTTCAGGCAAATACTTTGGAGCAATGTCTCCACTCTCTTCCCTAATGCAGCCCTACTCTCCTTTGCCTTCCAAATCAACAAAGAATTTAATATATGTAGCCCCTGAAGATTATTCAACGGTAAAAAGTAGTGAATGGAAATAAAACAAATATAATATTAACCAATAAATTTATTGCTTATGAAAAAAGAAGACCCATAAAGATTATAATTAATCAAAAGAATTTAAAAATTTATTCAGAACAAAATTCAAAAAATTACTAATTTAATATTTAAACAAAATGAAAAAAATCAAACAATTCGGTTTAAAAGCAATGCTTTTAACCATCGTAGCCGCCCTAACCATAGGATTTTCGGGCTGCTCAGACGAACTATCGGGTGACCAAACACAAGGTAAACCTGGGTATTTAACTGTGAATGTTAAAACACTTAAGTCAAGATCATCTAAAGTACCAACAATTGGTGATAATGATTATAAAATAATTAATGACTTAAATGTTTTTATTTTTGACGGAAATACACCTACCTCTAATATGTTACAACATAAATTTCTTACAGGTCCATTTTATGCTTCTACTGATTTTTCTATGCAAGTTGGAACTCTTACTTCTACTGCAAAAGTAGTAGTTGTAGCTAATTATGGAAGTGGTATTACTGGAGTAACCAAGTATGGTCATCTTACAGCAAAAGAGATAGAAACAGTAAGAGATTTTACTACACTTGGTTTACATATGACTGGTGAAGCAAACATTTCTGGAACTGATACTTATACATCGTATGTAAATATAGCTCCAGTTGAATCAAAAATAACAGTAAATTGGACATTAGCTGGTGATGTTGATGCTAATTATGTTGTTACCGGTGTTTATGTTGTAAATGCAATTAATAAAACGACATTACCTATTATTAGACAAAGATCACATGATGTTGGTGATTGGACTACTGATAATGCTTCAGATATCGCAATTACTGGAAAGATTACACTTTCTACAAAAACTGCTTCTTATGGATTTGTCCCTGCAACAAGTCGTGATTATAATTTCTATTCTGATATGACTGACAGATCTGCTTATTTAAAGGATGAACTTGCAGTTGGATTATTTACAACTGATGCAATTGGAACTTATATTACTGACAATTCAACTGCACTTTCTACAGGTTTACATTACTACGTAGGAGAAAACTATCATGCTGATCTTCCAGCAGCAAATGGAGGAGGCTTCATAGCCAATGCTACATTAAACGCAAATACAATAGTTGTTGTTAGAGTTACTCCAAAGTCTGGAGCTCCAGCTTATATAAAAGAAGGAGGACATAAATATTATACTTATGACTTTAGTAAAAATAGTTCTGCTGTGAATGCAGCTACTACAGATATTACAGACGGCTTTTCTGTTAGAAGAAAAACTAATTATAACTTAACATTTGCACTAACTGAAATAGGTGCTTCTGCTCCTTTTGTTAAACTAAATACTTTAAATGTTTATGTAACTGCTGATCCTTGGGAAGATTCTCCAATTAATCCTGGTTTCTAAATCTAACATCTAAATAATTAAATAATGGAGAGTGCTCTCGAGTGCTCTTGGGCGCTCTTCATTATTCTAATTGATTAAAAAGTAAGAAGTAAGAGGTAAAAGGTAAAAAGTAAAAGGTAAAAACTATAGACTCTAAACTATAAACCCTAAACAAAAGGCATTAATGAATAAATACATATACATATTATTACTAATTGTTGCGGTATTCGTTGGTGGTTGTTCAACCATTGAAGATGACTTAGACGATTGTGTTCAGATGAGAGTTTATGTTGATTTTGATGACCCAGATAATATTGAATGGGGAACTTATAGTGGTCTTAAGCCTTTGGAAAACAACCAAAAGGATGTTAGGTTATATTTGTTTGACAAAAATGATAATTTTTTGAGCCTACACTATTTCAAAACACAAAAGGTTTATGAACTTCCTTATAAGAACTTGGATTCAATTCAATATGTGGCAATTGTTTCAAATAATATTAATGCTGATATTTTCCCTAAATATTCTTTGGGCGATAAACTAATTAAGCATCCAAAGACAGAAGTTCCTTTCGTTACGCTTAAGGACGATGTTCCCTACTTCGATATTCAAAATATAACTCAATGTCCATGTGATTTCCAACTAAAATATGGTTTCATTCCAACAATCAGAAAGGATAATGAAATGGCACCTCATTATATTTATGTTGAGAGAAAGGTTGGAGCAATTAGATGTATTGTTATTGGCCTAAATGAATTCTTAAACAAACAAAGAATTCCAATGGGCATAAAAGATTCTCCATATACCATTCTTTTTGGAGAGACACCTAAAGACATTAGTTTTGATGGACTTTACACTCATAATTGGACAAACCATAGGCTTCCAATCCGTTCAGAATATAACGATACAATTATTACAGAATATATAAGTACTTTCCCAACCCTTAGTGATAGGGAGGCGAGGATTAAGATTTATTTGGATAATTATGAAATCCTTAAGAAAAATGAGGCTAAGAATAACGCCGTTGTACGTCCAGGCAGACTTACAACTGTGGTTATTAATTTTAATGAGACCTATCCTAACGAAGGAGGAATGGGGATAACAAGTGATAAGTGGGATACGGTTAAAGACCGTTGCAAGGAAAAAT
>DHCV01000026.1:0-118745 GCA_002399025.1 Bacteroidales bacterium UBA4893
CTATAAAAGATGTGCATCTTTTTTTTAAGTATATTTTGGGGATTGGAGTTTGTTCTCCAGAAATTGATTTTAGGATAAATAGTCCTAAATAAACCTAATGAATGGTTTCCTTTTGCAAATATACTAAATTATTTTGAATAGTGTGTTGTTTTTTTATTAATTATCTTACCAAATATTTAAGGCAAAAGATAGAGTTCATTTTTATAAGGAAATTCTCTTGCTTTTACTTCTTAGCTTTTAGTTTTTACCTAAGATAAATATTGTATTTTTGCATTAGATAAAAATTTTATTATGTCAGATAAAGCTAATCTTGTTGTTTATAAGGCTTCTGCTGGAAGTGGGAAAACCTTTAATTTGGTTTTGGAATATGTTAGTTTGCTAATTAAGGATACTAAATCTTATGGTAGTATTCTTGCCGTTACTTTCACCAATAAGGCTACTGCAGAAATGAAACTCAGGATTTTAAAAGAGCTTTATGGTATAAAGATTGGCGAGAAAACAGATTTCTTTGAAGCTTTATGTAATAGGAATTCATCAATGAACCCTCAAACTATTCAACTTAGGGCATCGGAGGCTTTGGAGAATATCCTCCATGATTATTCTAATTTCAATATTCAAACCATTGACTCTTTCCTTCAAAAGGTTATGCGTAATTTGGCAAAGGAGCTTGGCATTGGTTCTAATTATAATTTGATAATTGATGACTCGGATATAATTAAAGAAACAATTGAAAGGGTTATTTCTTCCACCGATAAGGATAAGGCTTTGTATGATTGGTATATGGAAATGATTGATTCGAGGGTTGAGGAGGGAAAAAGGGTTAATGTTGAAAAGGAATTGATTGATTTTAGCAGGAATTTGGATAAGGAGGTTTTTAAGCGTTTTGAATCTGAAATTAAGACTTTGGATAAGGAGGTTTTAAGCCAATTTAAGCAAAAAGGGAATAGGAAATTGGTTGAGATTAAGAAGAGTTTGATTGCTTATGGGGATAGATTTGCTAAGATTTTTGAAGAAAATGGACTTACGGTTGATAATTTTGCTGGAAAGAGCAGGGGGATTGCTAATGCTCTTTTGGGAATAAGGAAGGAGAATTTTGATTTTAGAGATAAGACTTATTACCAAAAAGCAATTGAGGGAATTGAGGGATGGTTTAGTGATTCTCTTAATCGTTCAAGTAAGGCAGATTTAGTTAATAATACTTTAATTCCTCTTCTTAATGAGTATTTTGAATATTATGACAAGTGCAATCAAGAGTTAAGAACATGGCAAGCAGTTCTTCCTTTTATTGATAATATAGGCCTTTTGAAGAATATTGCTAATCATAGGGATGATATTTTGAAAGAGGAGAATAAGTTCTTGCTTTCAAACACCTCTAAATTGTTATCGGACATTATTCGTTTGGATAATAATTCAGATATTTCTTTTATCTATGAAAAGATAGGCTCAAGGATTAAGTATATAATGATTGATGAGTTTCAAGATACATCTCTTTTAAACTGGAAAACACTTTCTCCTTTGGTTTTGGAGAGTTTGGATAGGGGACAAAGGAATGTTATTGTTGGAGATGTGAAGCAATCAATTTATCGTTGGAGAAATGGAGACTGGAGAATATTAAATAATATTGATAAAGGAATAACTTATGAGGAATCATCATCCAATCCAAGAATTCCAAATATTGAAACATTAAAAACAAATTATAGAACAGATAAAAACATTGTTGAGTTTAATAATAACTTATTTACTAAAGGCGTAAACCTTTTATGTGAAAATATTGATGAACTTGATAAAGAAAGAATAAATCAAATTAAAGGAGTATTCTCAGATGCATCGCAAGAAACAAAACCAAATTCACCTCAATCAGGTAACATAAGAGTGGAATTATTGGTTGGCAAAAGAGGAAGTTTTGAAGAAAGGACATTAAATACATTAAAGCAAGAGATAGATTATCACTTAGAAAAAGGATACTCCCCAAAAGATATTGCTATTCTTTTAAGAACAAATAATCAAGTAAGCATTGTTGCAGATTATCTATCGGGGCAAAACTATAGTATTGTTTCTGATATGGCGTTTAGTTATATGTATTCACAAAGCATTAGATTAATTATTGATGCTTTGAAATATGTAAACAATAAAGAGAATACTGTATCATTGTTTAACTTGAAAAGATACATATATAAAGATGATAAAGCACTTCAAGATATAAACCAATCTCTAAAAATACCTCAAGAATTAGAATGGATATCTAAAAAAGAAATTCTAAGAAAACCACTTTTCGATTTAACAGTATATATAATTAAACAACTACAATTAGACAAAGATGCAAATGAACTTTCCTTTATAACATCTTTTTTAGACCAAGTGCAAGAATACACTAAAAACAACTCATCCAACCTTAGTGCATTTCTATCTTATTGGGAAGAAGAATTGCAGACAAAGAAAATAATAATAAATGATGACTATGAAGGAATAAGACTATTGTCAATTCACAAATCCAAAGGATTGGAGTTTCCAGTAGTTATTATCCCTTATGCTAATTGGAAATTTAGTTCTGAAGCAGAGCTATGGTTAAAAGAAAATAAATTAGATTCAACCATTCCAACTCTTTTATCTAAGAAAAGCTCTTTAAACAATTCTTTTTATCATCAAGAATTTCTTGACGAGCAACTACAACAATATGTGGATAACCTTAACCTTCTATATGTTGCACTAACAAGACCAAAACACTCTTTGTCAATAATTGGACAACTTAATCAAAACAAAGACGGAATAGATTTAAAACACATTGATAATATTTCAAAATTCCTATACATAGCACTTAATAAGCAACTAAAAGAAGAAACCAATCAAGACGGAGAACTCCAATATAACTATTTTATAGAAACTCAAGAGCAAACAGAAACAACAACTAAACAACTAAACAACTCAACATCTCAACAAACAAACATCTTCGAAATAACTCCAAACACAATACCAATTCAATCGAGTTTCCTTGACTCTCAAATAAAATACTCTCAAACCAAACAAGCCAAAGAATTTATTTCAGCTCTTAAAGATGATGAAAAGGAAACGACCTCCCCAAGGCAAAAGGGAATTATACTTCATAACCTTCTTTCAAAAATAAATACAAAACAAGATATTGAAAAAACCATTGAAACCTCAGCTCAAAAAGGAGAAATAGTTCAAAACGAAAAAGACTATTATAAGAGCATTGTTGAACAAATGCTCTCCACAGAGCAAGCATCCCAATGGTTTTCTTTAGAAAATAAGATTTTGAATGAAATAGAGATTATTGTAAAAGAAGAAGGACAAATAACAACCAAACGTCCCGATAGACTTATGATAACAAAAGACAATGATATAATCTTAGTAGATTATAAATTTGCCAAAACAAAGAAAAACATAAATCAATATTCTTCTCAAATAAAGACCTACGAGAAATTAATAAAACAAATAGGCTTTAATAAAATACAATCCTACCTATGGTTTGTAAACTTCAATGAATCTCAAATATCTTCTGAAATTGTTGAAGTAAAATAAAGTCAAGAAGATAAACGTTGATTATTTGTTTGCAAGAATTTTTTCTTGAGATAGTTGAAGTAAAATAAATATTGTAATTTTGTACATGAAATAATAGAAGTTATTGATGAAGATTTTTGGGAAGATAATATTAGTACTGTTTTTGTTTTTTTTATCATTAAATGTTAATGGTCAAAGTTCTTATTTTGTTGATTCTACTTTCGTTACAATGTGCGAAAATGAGTCCTTTACCAACGACCGTTTTGATAGAGTTACAGTAGATTCAATGATTGTAGTTCGCGATTCAGCGACTAATCATGCAATAAGCGGAATTGATAAACTACTAATTTGTACAATAATGCCTGATGGGACAGATATTGACAGTGTTTTTTATTTAATCGTTACTTTTAATCCAGTTTACAATTTCACAATTTACGATACAATTTGTAAAGGAGAGGTTTATAGCAATTACGGGTTTGATGAGCGGGAAACTGGTTTTTATACTCAAAATTTGCAAACCATTATGGGATGTGATAGTATTGTTAATCTTAATTTGATTGTTGGTGAAAAATATAATGATACAATCTTTGCAGATATTTGCAAAGGAGAAACATATAATCAATTTGGATTTAATGAAATAGAGCAAGGGTTTTATACTCATTCTTTCCTAAGTCAATATGGCTGTGATAGTATTGTAAATCTATCTTTGTTAGTCTATGAGCCTTATTACGATACAATTTATGATACAATATGCAATGGAGATATTTACGAATATGGTTTTAATGCTGATTCAACAGGCACTTATATTCAAAATCTAAATACTCAGTTTGGATGCGATAGTATTTTAGTTTTGCATTTGCAAGTTAATCCAACTTTTACTGATACAATTAAGGGTAATATTTATAAAGGAAATGTATATAATAAGTTTGGGTTTAATGAAAAAGAGACTGGGATTTATGAACAAAAGCTTCAAACCTATTTGGGTTGTGATAGTATTATATATCTTGATTTACAGGTTGATTATGTCTTGTTCCCTAATGTGGTAACTCCAAATGGAGATGGAATTAATGATATATTTGAAATTCATAACTTAGTCGACCAAAATGCATTTCCAGAGAATGAATTAATCATATATAACCGTAATGGCAAAATAATATATAGAGCCAAGAATATAAAGAGTAAAAAAGACCAATGGGACCCTCAAGCGACAGGTTCATCGGAAGGAACATACTTCTATAGATTTTATGGAAAGCGTCATGATAAAGTTTTGGAATTCAATGGCTCGATAGAAGTTATGAGATAAATGATAAAAGATAATTTTCTTTCACAAGTTGCTATTAATTTAGCAGAACAGTATAAGGTTGATTTATCAAATCTAAATATCATTTTTACAAATAAGCGTGCAAAGATTTTCTTTAATGAGGCTTTGTATGAATATTTGAAAAAGCCTTTCTTCTCTCCTCAGTATTATACAATAAATGATTTTGTAAGTAAGTATTCTTCATTAATTGAGGCTGAGGAAATAGTCTTGATTTATAATCTCTATGAGGTTTATTCGGAAGTATATTATAGAGATAAACCCTCAACTATTATTAGGGAAACCTTTGAGGAATTTTACTATTGGGGAATGATGCTTTTGAAAGACTTTGATGATATTGATAAGAATTTGGCAAATGCAGAGCATGTTTTTAAGCATATTGAGGATTATAAAGATATTGAGAATGGTTTTGACTTTTTAACCTTTGAGCAGAAAAGTTTGTTGCAAAAGTTTTTTACATCCTCGTTTAATTTTGATTCTCCAACACAAATCAAAGATAATTTTATTAATGTATGGAATTGTCTATATGATATCTACACCCTTTTCAAGAAGAGATTAAGAGAATTAGGCGTTGGCTATTCGGGAATGTTATATAGGGAGGTAGTTGAAAAGCTTAGTGAGTTTGAAAGAAAAGAGAATAGGGTTTACTGCATAGTTGGGTTTAATGTTTTGAATAATGTTGAGAAAGAAATATTTACTTGGTTAAGGAATACTTACGAAGCTCGTTTCTATTGGGACTACGACAATTACTATGTTGGTAATAATAATCAAGAGGCTGGTTTATTCTTGAGAGAAAATATTAAGAATTTCCCAATGCCAATGGATTTCAAAATCAATACTGATAATATCATAACAAATAATCAAAGAATAGAAATTATCTCTTGTCCGAACGAAAATTCTCAAACAGGGTATATTTCAAAGTGGATTGAAAACCTAAGTGCAGAAAATAGGGAGTTAGAACAAAAAGATATTGCTATAATTCTTTGTAATGAGGATTTGCTCCCTTCTGTTCTGAATGCTTTGCCTCCAAATATTGGTACAGAAACAACCAAAGTTAATATAACAATGGGGTTCAGCTTTCAACTGACTTCATTATTTACATTAATTGACAATTATCTTAACTATCAAACAGCTTTAGCCAAGACTGGTTCTTCAAAACTTAAATTTCTTATTCCTTTTATAGAACATAATTATTTTAAAGGAGAGTATTCATCAATAATCAAGGAATTAATTGATAATAATGCAATTTATTTGAGCGATAATGAAATAAATTCATTCAAAGACATTTCTTCTTTGCTTAACTTAAAATCAAATTCTATTGATTTAATTCATGCATTAAAAGAAATCATAAAGATTGTTTCTGAAAAGAATGTTGATGTTGAAATAGAAACTATTCATCTGGCAATTGAAGATGTTTTAGCAGAGTCTTTGTATAGATTTTCTAATGTTTTGAATAATCTTGAAGATTTGTTTATAGATAATAGGATTGATATCAAAGGAAGCTTATTGTATAATACAATTAGAAGTGCTTTGAGCGGTATAATTGTTCCTTTTGAGGGAGACCCGATTAATGGAGTTCAGATTATGGGATTGTTGGAAACCAGAAGCTTGGACTTTAAGCATATTCTTTTCCTTTCGGCTAATGATGATTTTCTTCCAAATGCAAATATTGACTCATCATTCATTCCTTTCACAATTAGAAAGGCATATAATCTTACAACAATAGAACGCAAGATTGCAGTTTTTGCATATTACTTTTATAGGCTCTTGCAGCATAGTGAGTCAGTTCATTTCCTCTACAACTCAACTTCAAGCGACACAAAGCCAAAAGAAATGTCTCGCTTTATTCAACAATTAAGAATAGAAACTAAAAAGAAGATTACTTATAGTTCAATTTCAGGTGGTATTAATCCTCCAAAACAAAAAGTAATTAACTATAAGAAAGAAAATCAACATATTGAGAAAGTTTTTGAGAAGGCAACAAATCAATTTCTTTCTCCAACCTATATTAATGATTATTTAAACTGCGAATTAAAGTTCTTCTTTAAAAATATTCTTAAATTATCAGCTTCTCAAGACTTTGAGGAAGAGATGCAGGATAACGTTTTTGGAACAATTTTTCATGCTTGTGCAAAACTCTTTTACAAAGAAATAATTGAAAAGACCAAAACGAATGAGATAACTAAGAAAGACATAGAAAATCATTCATCAGAGATTAGAAGAATTGTGGATGAGGTTTTTAAAATAGAATTCTTTAAAACTCAAAAAAGAAAGAATCCTAAGATTGAGTTCAACCAGCTTCAGACAATTAAAAAGGAGGTTTTAATTAAATATCTAAGAAAGCTAATTGAAATTGATAAAAACTATGCTCCATTTAGAATGATTAGTATGGAAGAACCTTTTCGCAAGTCTTTGAAAATAAATGGAAGAGAGATTAATCTTGGAGGATATATTGATAGGATTGATTTGAAGATTGATGATAATGGAAAAACTATTCTTAGGGTATTAGATTATAAAACAAATAACTCTTTCAGGAAGGACGTTAGTTTTAGTCAGCTTTTCATCAATGATGATGAAACAAAGATTCGTAATGATTATGTTTTTCAAGCCTTTTTCTATTCGTGGCTAATAACCAAGAATAATGACTTTCAAAAACTAATTCCTAAATTCAATTCTTATATTATCAAGCCTGAAATTCTTTATATTAAGTTATCTACAATTGAAAATCAGGTAAATGATATATGTCTTTTGAATGATGATAAGGGGAGGTTACTTGTAGATGATTTTTCAATATTTTACGATTCATTTGAAGAGAATTTGATTTCCTGCTTGAGTGAAATTCTTTCAACCGATGAAGGCTCCGTCTACAATCAAAATATGACAAATTGCGATTATTGCGACTTTAATCCTATTTGTTATTAAACTATTTGGGAAATTATTTTTCTTAGTTTGGCACGTAATTTGTTTCCTTAAGAGTAGGAACACATTAAAATCATAAATATCATGAAAACTCAATCAAAAAAACTCAGAAAATTAGTAGGAATGATAGCAATAGTTGTTGCATTTCTTACTGTAAGCTTCAGCGCAGATGCTTCCTATTACGGATACAATAGGAACAAAGCAAGAAAGATTATCAACAAAACTGCATACATAATTGATGAGGCATATTACATTGCTGATTATTATGGTTATTGGACAGGAAGCAATCTTTCCCGAGCAGTTTATTATAATGATTATGCACAGCATCAATACAATCGCAGGAACTATCGTAGAGCAATCCATTACTCACTACTGGCTCGTGACTATGCTCTAAGAGTTATTGATGGTTGTGATGATTATTGGGAATATTTCTACTATCATAACTATGGCTGGAGTCGTTACTATGGCTACAATCCATACTATTCTGGAAGCCCTGGTTATCATTATGGCAACTTCTACTACTACCACAATACATATTATAATAACTACCATAATAATCATGGCAATAATTCTAACTACAACTCCAATAGACCTAACACCTACAATGACCCAACAGGAAGAAATGGAAGATCATCCGCCTTTGACCCAAATAAGCCAAATAGTGGTAACGCTGCTAACAATGGAAACATCGGAAACAGATACGGAGAAGGTAAGTACAAGAATATTAGCACTGAATCCTACTTTGATAACGAAGAGATTAGCATTTTTAATGACCTTCCTTTAGAATCAACAATGGAAGAAAACTTCAAAAAGGAAAATAGGGGAGTAAGCTTCAGTGATAACAACATAAGAAGTAATACAAAACTAATAGAGGCTAATCGTACAAGAGCTCAAGAGTTTAAGCAAAATACTCCTGAAACCTCAAGAGAGCAAATCAAACTTCAAGAACCAAAGCGTATTAATGAAGTAAGAAAAACAGCTGAACCAAACAGAGGAACTAATGTAAATGACTCAAAGAATGACAATAGACAAAGAGAAACTAACAAACCTGTAATGGAAAATAGGAGAAATGAAAATACTACCCCAACTCAAATTAGAAGAACTGATAATTCCGAAAATAACAACTCAAAAACCACAACTCCTCAAAGAAACGTTCAACAAGAAAGAAAAACTCAATCAACCAATAGTTCAAAAAGCACAATAAACACAAATAAGTCTAATAATCAAACTCGCAGCAGTTCTGTCAGACAATCAACTCCATCCAAAACATCTTCTGGAACAAGTAAAACTTCTTCAAGCTCAAAAACAACAAAGTCAAGAGAGACTAATTTGGAAAGAAAAAGATAAAGCTTAATCTAATAAATGGTTAGTAAAATTAAGTCTGTATTTAGTCAAAATTAAATACCGACTTTTTTAATTTATCCACCGCAAAAATTTATTTATCCACCGAATAATTTTGCTTATCCTTGATTTTTTTTCTTCTCAAAGACAAATTTCTTATTTAGATAGAAAACTAAAAGGGAGTTAGGCAAAATTACAATTGCTTGCCCAATGGCATCGGAAAGTTTATCTTGATTAATTGGAAGAGAATGAATAAACTGAAGACTTTCTCTTGAAAGGATATATTCGTATAATTCTGACTTACCCAAAAAATAAAGCTCCAAAACATTAATCAAATAAACAAAACCATAGACCAAAAAGAAACTGAAAAGAAGTTTATTGCTCTTATTTTCAAAAACAATATATCCTGTAGTCTTATAATTAAACAAAACTCCAATAATCTGAGAAAAAAGCAATGACAAACTATAGTGAAGTCCAATCCAAATGAAGAAAAGAAAAAGGAAGTACCCAAAAGCAGTGTTTAGCAACCCTACTAAGAGGAATCTAAGGAGCTTATTCTCTATTTTCCATATCAGAGTAATGGGGTAAAGCAAAATTTTCTGAAGCATATTTTTTATTTAAAGAGCAAAAGTAATATTTTTATACTTATCTTTGTAAATTATTTTTGAAATATTTTAACTTTGAATTGACTGAATAATTATGAAAAGACCATTGATATTTGTTACAAACGATGATAGCTATTGGGCAAAGGGTATTCAACTTCTTATCCAACTAATGAGTAAAATTGGAGATGTTGTTGTTGTTGCTCCTCTAACCCAACAAAGCGGGAAAAGTCATGCAATAACCACAATTAGACCTTTGAGATTGAAGAAAATGGAGGAAAGAGAAGGATTTGTTGGTTATGCTTGCAATGGAACCCCTGTTGATTGTGTGAAGATGGCATTTAGCATTATTTTCAAGGACAGAAGACCCGACTTAGTTGTGGCAGGAATTAATCATGGTTCAAATGCTTCTATTAATACAATTTATAGTGGAACAATGGCAGCTGTTTTTGAGGGATGTGCCGAAGGGATTCCAAGCGTTGGTTTCTCAGTAGATAATCATGATGTGGAAGCTGATTTCTCCTATTGTAGTCCAATAATCAATAAGATAGCAAATGATGTTTTGGAAAATGGATTAACTGAAAATGTGTGTTTGAATATTAATTTCCCACATGAAAACATAAAAGGCATAAAGGTTTGTCATCAAGCAAAAGCCTATTGGAACGAAAGTTTTGTAGAGAGGAAAGACCCAATGGGATTTTCTTATTATTGGTTGACAGGAATTTATAACTGCAAAGATGAAAATAGCAGGGCAGACCATTTGGCAATGAAGGATGGTTATTGTGCCATAACTCCAATGCATGTTGATTTAACGGCTTATAAAGTTATTGAAGAGTACAAAAACCGTTTTGAATAATGATTGAAAAACTAAGAAAGGATAATTTTCTCTTTGGATTATTTGTTGGACTTCTCTCAACAATTGTTTCGGCATTGATTTTATTGTCAGGCTTATATCTTTTCTCAATGACAATCAATGATAATCCCAAAATATTTCTCTTTTCTTTTGTTGCTCCAATATTTCTTATGCGTTGGTATTTTAAGATTGAAAGCGTAAAATCAGCGAGAGGAGTTTTGATAATCATTATGCTTGGCATGATTGCATTAATTGCTTATTTATATAAATTGGGAGTGTTCACAGTTATCAAAGAATAAGGAAGATATGAAATATTATATTATTGCAGGAGAGGTTTCGGGTGATTTGCATGCGTCTTACTTAATGAAAGAAATTAAGTTTAGGGATGAGAACGCTGAGTTTAGGGCTTGGGGAGGAGATAGAATGAAGAATGAGGGTGCAACCATTGTAAAACATATAAAGGACATGAACTTTATGGGTTTTGTTGAGGTTCTTGCTAACCTGAAAGCGATTCTAAACAATTTAAAAGAATGCAAAAAAGATATAATTGAATATAATCCAGATTGCATTATCTTTGTTGACTATCCTGGTTTCAATCTTCGCATAGCTGCCTTTGCACATCAAAAAGGCTTTAAGACCTTCTATTATATTTCTCCAAAAGTTTGGGCTTGGAAGAAAGGTAGGATTTCAATCATGAAAAAGGTTTTAACAAAGTTATTTGTGATTTTCCCATTTGAGAAAGAATTTTTCCAAAAACATAATTTAGAAGTTGAGTACTATGGTAATCCTCTTTTGGATGAGATATTGGATTATAGAAAAACTCAGGACAGAGAAATTTTCCTAAGAGAGAATTCGTTGGGCGAAAAGCCTATTGTGGCTCTTTTGCCAGGTAGTAGGGTTCAGGAAATTAAGAACATACTTTCTGTTCAGATGAGCTTGGTTGAAAAATTCCCCGATTTTGATTTCGTAATAGCTGGTTTGGATACTTATAACGAAAGCTTTTACAGAAAATATATGGAGGAAAAGGATGTCAAGATAGTATTTAATAAGATATATTCCCTTCTAAATGTTTCCTATTGTGCTGTTGTTTGTTCAGGGACTGCAACCTTAGAGACGGCTCTATTTAATGTTCCCGAAGTAGTTTGCTATAAGGCTAATCCAATCTCGTTTGCAATAGGTAAGATGTTGGTTAATCTAAAATTTATTTCCCTTGTTAACATTATTCTTAATCGTAAGGTAGTAGTTGAACTTCTGCAGAAGGATTGGAACGAACATAGTCTGGAAAAGGAGTTTAGGAAAATTGCTTACGACAAAAGATATAGAACTGAAATGGAAATGAATTACTCAAATTTACAAACAATTTTGGGTTCTGCAGGTGCAAGTAAGAAGATAGCTAAGAGAATTTATGAAATTATTAGTGAATAGGAGGAAGAAAGAAAAATGAAATTAAGCATAAAGATACATATTTTACTTATTACTCTCCTGTTGCTCTCAATTGGACTAAAGGCTCAAAAATTAGATATTAGGATTTTTACCGATACTAAACTAAATGAGATTTCTTTTATTCCTTCTTTTGGGAGATACTTTGTTGAAATTGATAATAAAAAGCAGTCAATAAAGAAATCAGATATTGTTAGAATAAAAACTCAAGCTGATAAGGTATCATTGTATATTAATGATTCACTGATTGGAAACTATAAGGAGCTTAAGTTTAGTTCCGAAGGACTTATGAGTTTCTTTTTGCTTAGGACAAAGGACACAAATCTGATAAAAGATAGGAGATATGATGATAATTTGATTGTGAAGGTCAAGAATAAGGACTTGTTCCTAATCAATAATATTGAAACAGAAAGCTATATTGCTGGAGTTGTTCAGGCAGAAACTTGGGGAGCAACAACGAATGTTGATTTCTTTAAGCTTCAAGCAATTTGCGTCAGGAATTACTTATTTAAAAACCTCAATAAACATAAGGCTGAAGGATTTCATTTATGCGATGGGGTTCATTGCCAAGCCTATAAGGGAAGAGCAAATCAGGTTGAGGTTATTCAAGGGGCATATAATAGCAAAGGAGAAATAATTGTTGATTCATTAGGAAACATTATTGAAACTGTTTTCCATTCCAATTCAGGTGGGCAAACCGTTAATTCCGAAGATGTTTGGGGAAAGCCCTTTAGTCATTTGGTAGGAAAAATTGATAGTTTTTCCGTTGGAACAAAAGCTTATCAATGGGAAAAATACATAAAAATTAGGGATTGGAAACGCTATTTTAGAGAAAAGGGCGTTAATATTAAGAATGATTCAATAGAAAAAGAATTGCTTAATTTCTCACAAAAGGATGGAAGAAAGAAAGAAATGCTTGGCGTTCCTTTGGTGCAGATACGAAAAGACTTTGGATTGCGTTCTACTTTCTTTGATTGTCAGGAATGGGGCTCAGAAGTAAGGCTAAATGGCAGGGGATATGGTCATGGAGTTGGGCTTAGTCAGGAAGGAGCAATAAATATGTGCAATCAAGGTTATGAGTATTGGCAAGTGATTGAACATTACTATAGTGGAGCAAGGATTAAGCGATTAGATGATGATATTATAATAAATACAAGTAAATAAAAACAAAAACAGAATAAAGATGAAAAAAATAGTTCTTTTAGCATTTGCGATGATAATCTTTTTAGGAACGTCGAATGCTCAAAATAAAATAAACTGGATTAAGATTACTGAGGTTGAAAATCAGATTAAGGCTGACGGAAAAGATGCTAAACGTGTCTTTATAGACTGCTACACTGATTGGTGCGGTTGGTGCAAGAGGATGGATAACGATACTTTCTCCGACACAACAATTGCCAAACTAATGAATCATTTCTTCTATAGCATAAAGTATGATGCAGAATCAAAAGAAGAAGTAACCTTTGGAGGAAAGACCTATGTTAATCCAACCCCAACAGGAAGAAGGGGAGCAACTCACGACTTGGCAAGAATGCTTTTAGGAAATAGATTATCCTATCCTTCATATTCAATTCTAAACCCTGATTTAACCATTGCAACAGTTATTCCTGGTTACTATCCAGCAAAGGATTTTGAACCAATGGTAGTATTCTTGGGTGGAAGATACGAGACAAAATATAGCTTTGAAGAGTTTCGTAAGATTTATGAAACAAAGATTAAGCCAGATTTGATGAAAGAAATAGATAAAAAAGCAAAGAAAAAGAAATAGACTTTAAACTAATAACTCATTACTGTTTTTTACTCGAAATGCCTAAAAAAGAAATCATTAAACAACTTCTTAAGGAAAACATAATATTAGCTACCGGTTGCACTGAGCCGGTAGCTGTTGCTTTATGCGTAGCCAAAGCTAAAGAAACTCTTGGCAAAGAGCCACAGAGGATTGAACTTCATCTAAGCCCTAACATAATTAAGAATGCAATGGGAGTTGGAATACCTGGAACTAATATGAAAGGACTCCCAATTGCTGTTGCTATTGGAGTGGTTGGAGGTAATTCTGCCAATGGATTGGATGTTTTGAATGATGCAGGAAAGCATCTTGAAAAAGCAAAACAATGGTTAAAGAATAATAGATTGGAAATCATCCATGCAAAAGATGTAGATAAGCTCTATATTGAATGCAGGGCTTATTCAGATGAAGAATATTCAAGGGCAGTGATTTCAAAAACTCATAACAACTTTACTCATGTTGAAAAGAGCGGCGAGGTAATTTTTCATAAGGAAGAAAAGACAGATATTCAAGCTAATACCAATGAAAATGTTAGGATAACCTCAAAGGATGTTTTTGATTATGCAACACTGACCGAATTGAGTGAGTTGGAATGGGTTATGGATATTGCTAAGGTTATCAAAGCAACCTCAGAAGAAGGACTAAAGGGCGACTATGGGCTTAGGATTGGCAAATTGATGTTCTCCAATGATGACTTAACATCCAAAGAAAAAGTGATTGCAATGACTTGTGCAGCTTCCGATGCAAGAATGGATGGAGTCTCTTTGCCTGTTTACTCCAATTCAGGTTCTGGCAATCAAGGAATAACCTGTACAATGCCCGTTTATGAGTTTGGCATGCAGAAAAACAAATCCAATGAGGAAATAATCAGGGCTTTAATCCTTTCACACCTAATGTCAATCTACATAAAACAATACATTGGGCGACTTTCAGCTCTTTGTGGAATTGTAAATGCTTCAATTGGGGTGTCCTCAGCATTGGTTTACCTTCAAGGTGGCACCTACGAGCAAGTTTGCTACTCCATTAAGAATATGATAAACACCCTAACAGGAATGATTTGTGATGGAGCAAAGCCATCTTGTGCCTTGAAGATTTCAGCAGGACTAAATGCAGCCTTCGACTCATCAGCCCTTGCCATACGCAATATTGTTGTTGATGAAACCGATGGAATAAGCGAGAGGGATATTGAACGCTCAATAAAGAATCTTGGGAAAATTGGACGTTATGGAATGGATGAGATTGACCAAATGATTCTTGAGATTATGACCCATAAGGAAAACTAATAATTTCTTGATTATTTTTAGAGCAAAATTTATTAGAAAAAACTATCCCTCACATACCCAAAATTAAACGTTACTTATTCGAAAATAACCGTTACTTATTTTGAAATAATCGTTACTTAATTTGAAATAACCGTTACTTATTTTTAATTAAAGAAGGGTTAATTATGATTAAGTTTTATTGTTTAAGATAAAACTATTATCTTTGAAGTTTGAAATGTATTTCTAATCTTATAAGTTATGGAAAATAAAACTAAACATCTTAGTCTTCACCTCATTGAGTTAATCTTTGGAGTAGTATATTTAATTACAAATATTATTTTAGCTCGCTACCAAAAGTTTGGTATTCTTTCAATGTTTTCTTCTCTTATGATTATTGCATTTGCTGTGCTTATGATTATTTTTAGGAAAAGACATGTCTATTTTAAGCTCAAGCCCGCAATGTTCTTTTTCTCTCTTTATTACAAACTTTTTGCCTTAGGGGCATTAATATTTATCTTTGCTAACTATCCAATGAAGGATGTTATTTCAATTGTGTTGGTTGCAATATGTATTCTATATATGATTTTTGCATATATTGTTAAAAAACAGTATAATGAGATGTTTAATGCTTATGTGTATTGGCAAATAGTTACACTTTTCTTCCTTTTCTTCTAAACATTTTTACCACTTATTGAGTTTTATATTTTGTATCTATGCTATCTTTGATAAGTACACCTTTACTCTTTCTTGTGATATTGGATCCAAAATAACGTAGGGACACATCTATTATCTGATAGAGAAAACTATCCTAATATTTGCATGTTTTTCTCTTTAGGTTATGATTTTTAGGAAATAGAATAAGGTTTTAATTTCACCAAACTTTGTTTAAATAGATTTGAATAAGGATTATTGAGTTTATTACCAATTCTTTTTATATTCTGATTGGGTTGTTGTTTGAGATGAGGTTGAGTAGTCGGTGTTGATTTCTTCCAAATACTTGCTGCAATCCATTTCAATGCTAATATTCTCTGGAGCAGTAAAGTCCCCTTGATAGAATTTTAATGAATTATCCTTCTCACAACGTTTCATAAACAAACCATAAACAGGTAATGCCATTGATGCTCCTTGTCCTAAGGCTGTGGAACGAAAATGTATGGAGCGAAATTCTCCTCCAACCCAAACGGCTGTTGCCAATCTTGGATTAATGCCAATAAACCAACCGTCTGAATTATTATCCGTTGTTCCTGTCTTTCCAGCAATAACACTCCTTAAATTATAGATATACCTTAATCTTCTTCCTGTTCCACTTTCAACAACTCCTTTCATAAGGTCTATAACCAAATAGGATGTCTGTGGGTCAAGTGCAACATTGGATTTGGTCTTTGATGCATCCAAAACCACTCCTTTATTATCTGTTATTCTTGTTATGAATATAGGCTCAATATGGGTTCCTCTATTTGCAAAGGTAGCCATTGCTTGTGCCATTTCAATCACCGATAAATCGCTTGTTCCCAAACTAATGGAAGGAACGGCAGGTATTGCAGACTTAATTCCCATCTTCCTAACCAATGAAATTATAGAATTTGGGGTTGTGTAGTTCTTAATCAGGTTAGCAGAAATATAGTTAATGGAATTTGCTAATGCCCATTTAAGAGAAATCATTTCACCCTCTCTTGTATTATTGGAATTACGAGGAGTCCAATTATCAAAGTCTTCAAATGTAACTGGAATATTTGGTAGTGTAAAACATGGAGAAAGCTCATTATCTCGCATTGCTGCTGCATAAACAAATGGTTTGAAGGTTGAACCAACCTGCCTTTGTCCCTGAACAGCATTATCAAACTTAAAATACTTATAATCTATTCCACCAACATAAACCTTAACATGTCCTGTTTGTGGCTCAATCGATACCATTCCTGTGTTGAGGAAAAACTTATAATACCTGAGTGAATCCCATGGACTCATAACAGTATCCTTAGCCCCCTTCCACGTAAAAACTCTCATTTCAACCTTCTCATTAAAAGCCTTTCTTATCTCTTTTTCAGTAAAGCCTTCAAGTTTCATTGTTTGATATCGTTCGGAGTTTCGCATTGATTGAAGATATGTCTTTTCAATCTCATCCTTAGATATTCCTGTGAATGGGGCAGAGGCATAGCCTTTAGTGTGGGCATAGAATTGAGCTTGCAAAGTCTTGAAATGCTCCTTGACAGCCTCTTCAGCATAACGTTGCATCTTAAAGTCAATGGTAGTATATATCCTTAGACCATCCCTATGAACATCGTAAGATTCGCCATTTTGTTTCTTATGGGTTTTCCCCCATTCTTTCATGTAATTCCTTATGTACTCTCTAAAATAAGTAGCAATTCCTTCATCATGAGATTGAGGATTATAGCGGCTTATGTCTAATGGGGTCTTCATTAGTTTTTCAGCTTCTTCTTTTTCAAGAAATTCATATTTAGCCATTTGAGACAATACAGTATTTCTTCTAATCCTTGAACGCTCGTTCCTCCTAATCGGATTATATGCAGTAGGTGCCCTCAATAATCCAACCAAGGTTGCAGACTCCTCAACTTTGAGTTCTGAAGGTAGTTTGTCGAAAAAGGTTCTTGATGCTGTTTTAATTCCAAAGGCATTACTCCCAAAATCAACTGTATTCAAATACATAGTAAGGATTTCTTCCTTAGTATAGTTTCTTTCGAGCTTAATGGCAACAACCCATTCCTTTAGCTTTGAATAGACAACTCCAAGTTTAGACTTTTGTTCTCTTGGGAAAAGGTTCTTTGCTAATTGTTGAGTAATGGTACTTCCTCCACCAGAGCCTCTATCTCCTCCCAATATTGTTTTCCCCAAAACCCTAAACAAACTCTTGAAATCTATCCCAGAATGCTTATAAAACCTCACATCTTCTGTGGCAATGAGGGCATCAATAAGATTTTTGGGTAAATCAGAATATTGAACGTTTGAGCGATTTTGAATTCCAATATATCCCAATATTTCTCCATCGGCAGAATATACCTCTGAGGCTAAATTGGAATTAGGGTTTTCTAATTGTTCGAAAGAAGGCATAAACCCCAACCATCCTAATGAAAGAAAGAAGAAAAACAGAAATAGAAGAATCATGA
Source organism: Bacteroidales bacterium UBA4893 (assembly GCA_002399025.1). GTDB lineage: Bacteria > Bacteroidota > Bacteroidia > Bacteroidales > P3 > UBA10566. The sequence goes on from DHCV01000026.1 coordinate 18,160, forward strand.
AAGTAGCAAAAATCTTCCACATTCTCCTTACATAGATTGAAAAATTATTGGTTTTTTTTGTTCTTTTATCTGTTTTGTTTTGAGCCATTACTTCCTGTTTTGATTATGATATTCTATATGCAAACCAACATCGGATATTCCAACTAAGTTAGTGTCTCTTGTTGCTTGTTGCAATTCAAACCTATAAACTCCCTTCATTGGAAATACAACTTTCTGAGTAAACCAAAATCTATTATCCTTTATTCTCCCACTTCCTTTCCCTGTCCATGTTCCATCCATATAGGCAAGATAACATTCCACAGTATCGCTTTTGGTTATTGACCCATCGGGATAAATTGTTTTGATGAAAAAGAAAATATTTGAATTTGGATAGTCTGTTGTGTTCCTAAGATTAATTGCAAAATCATAAAGTCGTAGAGTATCAGTTATCTCAACTTCAAATTCAATCCTTTCATTCATGTTCCAACCCTTTTCGTTTATCTTTTTGTTTTGGTCAAACACAACATCAGGGTTGCAACTTGTTAGAAACAAAGAAAAGGATAGGAGACAAAATCCAAATAGAAGCTTATTCATATAATTAAACGTTAATATTTGATTTAGGTTCAACCTTAATTTGATATGCTTCAATGTTTTCAATTGGTTGACGCTTCCTATTCATACTAATCAATTTTGCAACATCATCAACCGAAAGCATAATGAATTCCGAGTTCCCTTCATAGGCATACCACATAACCCTACGGAAAACATTAGTTTTTATATAGTTTGCCTTTCCTTTCTTAGTGAAGATTGGAACTCCAATTTCAGGAAAAGACTTAAGCTCATCCAAATAAACATCATACTCAAAGTTCAAACAGCATTTTAGCTTTCCGCATTGACCTGCCAATTTTTGAGGATTAGAGAAAATTTGTTGAACCCTTGCAACTTGTGTGGAGACCGAATTAAAGGTATTTAGCCAACAACTACAACATAACTCTCTTCCGCAAGTACCAATCCCTCCAAGTCGAGAAGCCTCCTGACGTGCCCCAATTTGTTTCATTTCAATCCTAACACGAAACTCATCTGCAAGAAGCTTAATAAGTTGTCTGAAATCCACCCTATCATCAGCAGTATAGTAGAAAATAGCCTTAGTGTTATCTCCTTGATATTCCACATCATTAATCTTCATATCAAGATTGAGGTTTTGAATTATCTCTCTGGTTCTGAAAAGCGTTTTGTCTTCTCTTTCAATTGCTTGAACCCATTTCTCAATATCTGTAGCCTTAGCTCTTCTATAGAGTTTCTTAATGGTATCAGACTCTGGATTAATCTTCTTTCTTTTCATTTGAACCTTACACAATTCCCCAATTAGAGTAACAATACCAATATCGTGACCAGGATAGCCCTCAACTGCAACAACATCACCCTCAGTTATCTCTAACCCTTCAGGCAAACGAAAGAAATCCTTTTTGGAGTTCTTGAACCTAACTTCAACACAATCAAAATTATTTTCAACAAAGGGAGGCTTAATTTTGCTCATCCAATCGTGAATGGAAAGTTTTGCATTCCTATCCATTTCCAATTTACTGATTGGAACATAGGATTGTGGAATATTTATGCAACCTCGAGTTAGCATAAGGGAAGGAGTGAATTTATTCTTACCAACATCAGGGTCTTCATCATAGTAGGGGTGTGCAAGTTGATCTCCAAAAATAATCTCTTTCTCCTCATCAGCCTTAAAGTTTTCTGCCTGCTTGCAACCTGTGTTTTCTTTTGAACTATCAATATAATCCCTTATTTCCTGCTCTGAAATAACATCATTATGCTCATTATCATTTGCATGCTCAATCTCGTTATTTTCTATATTTTCTATATTCATTTTATTTATTCATTAATAAAAAACCTAATTGAATTGATAAGTCCAAAAATATAGTTTTGGCATTACCATTTCTTTCTATATGTAAAATTGATTTGTCTATTTCTTTGTAAATTTTCTCTATATTGTTTTCTGTTACGTAGTTAGGGAAGTTGTTTTTGAAGTTAGCCTCTGTGTTTTCTAATAGATTATTATCAATACCGTTTTTAATCAAAAAGCTATGTTGAAACACTTCAGTTGAAAAACTCAAAAAGTTCTTTTGCTCCTCTCTTCCAAGCTTAACTAAATCAGATTCCACGATTTTTAATATATCTGCAATGTTAGTACGATATGCAAAACAACTCCTAATCCATTGGATAAAAAGGAGCAAATACTTGTTTTCTGCTTGAGTATTATTCTTAATGCTCGGAACTTTAACTAATTGCGTTCTCGATAATATGGTAGGCATTATGTTTTCCCTGTCATCAGTAATTAAAAGGAAAAGCGTATTATCGTAAGGTTCTTCAAGGGTTTTGAGTAGTTTAGGAGCAGCATCATCGTGCAATTTTTCAATACACCAAATAATAACAATCTTATATTCTGCCTCATAGGACTTAATGCTTAGAGATTTTATAATATTATTTGCATCCCTAACATTAATTAGTCCTTGTTTGTTCCCCACATTCATAAAATCATACCATTCATTTAATTTGATTACCCCACTATTATTCAAAACAAATTCCCTAAATTCCTTAAGAAAGAGTTCAGAAGAATTCTTAGATTCTACTTTGGTGGTTGTCGTATTTGGGAAAATTAGGTGAAGGTCGGGGTGTACTAACTTAGACATCTTTTTGCATGAAGGGCATTCCCCACAAGAATCTGCAATAATTAAACTATTCTCCTCTGAAGTAAATCTAAGTTTATTCGAACAATTCAAAAATTGAGCATAGGCTAAGGCTATTGCAAACCCTTTTGACGATTCTTCCCCATAAAACAATTGTGCATGACTAACTCTTTTGTTGTCTGCTATTCTTATGAGTGAGTTTATTAAATCGTGTTGCTCAATAATTTGAGAGAATTGCATAAAATTAAATCTTTCCTTTTAGAAAAACAAATGTACAACAATTCTCTCAAATAGGCATTAAAAAAATTAAAAATAGAGAGTTTCTAATATTCAAAATCAACTTCTCCAACATTATTGAAGTCTCGTTTTGAATCAATTTCGGTTTCTTCACGATTAGGATTTCTTTGAAGAGAAACAATCATAGCTCCAAGCATCTTAGTCATTTCAACAAGTGTATCCTTTGATTGTTCATATTGTTCATCAGTAAAAGCTCCACTTTTGTGAGCCATTGATGACAAAACAACACATTCTCTTACAGCAGTCTTTGCATCCTTAAGAAAGTTGACAAATTGTAGTTTATGTCTTGATGAGCCTTCAGCAATATTAACTGAAACCTTAATTGCAGCATTGGCTAAAGGTTTTAGGATTAGTTTTTGCTCAATAGGATTATTAGATTTCACTTGTTCAATAATCCAGTTAAAATAATCTAAAGACTTGTGATAAATTCTCAAATCTTCAAAACGAAAGAAACTTACAGGTCTGTTTTGATTTTCCATAAATTCGGTGGTTTTTAATTAGTAATTTGGTTTGCTTTTAGTATATAATTTTTTTTATAGTCTTTTTACCTGCTCTATTCAATCCCAGAATAGTATTTCATAAATTGAACCCTATGGAATGCTGACGCATTCTTATTATCCTTTATTGAAAGTTTTCCTTTAAATTGATTAATAGAACTATAGCCCTTTTCTTTCATCCATTCTTTTAATTTATTATTAGCATTAATAATAAAATCCACTCCCTCATCATATAGAACAGACACAACTTGAACAGTATCAGCTCCTGCAAGCAAAAGCTTAATAACATCTTCAGGCTTATGAACACCATTTCCTGCAGTCAAATCACATCTAATTGCTTCCGAAAGGATTGCAGTCCAGCGTATTGTGTTGTATAGCTCATGATGATTACTCTTAATATCAACAGGCACTGTCTCAAAAGTATCAATATTTATATCCGATTGATAGAAACGATTGAAAATATTTAGGTTAGTAATTCCCATCCATGATATTTTTTGAGCAAAACGAGTCAATGAAGAGAAATAGGAACTAATTTTTAGAGAAATCGGAAGGGAGGTTGCTCTTTTTATTATATGTATAATATCCTCATAAAGCCTTTCAATGTCTTCATGCGAAAGATTAATGTCTGAAGGAAGAATAAACATATTTAACTCAATTCCGTCTGCACCTGACTCTTCAACAGTCTTAACAAAAGGGAGCCATTCCGATGCTGTAATGCAATTAATACTTGCAATAACAGGAATATTAAGACTTGCCTTTGCATCCTTAATAAGCTTTATGTATTTTTCAATAGCCTGACCCTTTGTGTGTTCTTGTATGTAGTTATATGCTTCAGGATATCCACTAAAATTAGCACTATAAACCTTAACATTAACATTCATTTCTTGAGTTATTTGTTCCTCAAACAAAGACTTTAATATTACTGCACCTGCACCTGCTGCTTCCATTTTTTTTAAATTCTCAACATTTGCAGTTAAGCCACAACTCCCAATAACAATAGGACTTTTAATGTCAAAGCCCATAAACTTAGAACTTATACTCATGATTATAACTTATATTTAGACTACAAAACTACAAAGAAATATTCTATTTTGCAAGTAAAAATGAATAATATTTGAGATTAAAGGAAAAAAAGCATGATAATTCTTCCTAAGTTTAAAGAAAAATGTATCTTTGCAATCTAAAAATTCGAAAATAAAGAAAAATAAAATATATTTTATTAGAGCTATGAGCACAGAACAAAAACCTAAGAATCTTGCAGTTGTTGATGTAATTTCAAAATCAGAACAATTTATTGAGAAAAACCAAAAAATTATCCTAATTGTTATCGCAGCTATATTAATATTGGTTGGTGGATATTTTGGATATAAGAAATTTTATGCTGAACCACGTCAAGAAACTGCCTCTTCAGAAATGTTTGCAGCTGAACAATACTTCAAGAATGATGACTTAGACAAGGCATTGAATGGAGATGGTAAGCATTTAGGCTTTATAGCAATCATCGACAAGTATGGTAGCACCAAAAGTGGGAATTTAGCTAATTTCTATGCTGGAAGTGCCTATCTATCAAAAGGAGAGTATCAAAAAGCAATTAACTATCTTGAAGATTTCTCATCAAAAGATGTTTTCCTTTCAACACAAGCAAAAGCTATGATTGGAGATTGCTATATGGAGCTTAACAAAACAAATGATGCAATAAAGTTCTATGAAAAAGCTCTATCAAACACCAACGATATGACAACCCCTTTTGTGCTTTTTAAATTAGGCTTAGCTTATGAAATATCAAAAGATAACAAAAAAGCATTAGAGAGCTACAAGAGAATCAAAACCGAATTCCCAACCTCAATGGAGGCAAGAGAAATTGATAAGTATATCACAAGAATTGAAAATTTATAAAAATAGTCTTTACATTCTTCAATTACAATTTAAAGAGTCTTTTTCTTAACAAGAAGGCTCTTTTTTTAACCTTAATAACCAAAGTATGGAAAAGTGGAAGTTCCAAAGAATAATAGTGATAATATCTTCACTAATATTAATTTGTAAGTTTGGAGCATATTTTATTACTAATTCAGTAGGAGTATATTCCGATGCTATGGAAAGTATTGTTAATGTAGTTGCTGGAGTAATTAGCCTATTGTCATTGCGTTGGGCAATAAAACCAGCCGACAATAAACATCCATTTGGACATGGTAAAATGGAACTTATTTCAGCATCAATTGAAGGAATATTAATTATATTTGCTGGAGGACTAATAATTTACGAAGCTGTTTCAAGAATGTTTTCTCCTCCAAAAGAATTACCAAAACTTGAGATAGGGATTATTATTGTTGCAATAGCTGGAATACTAAACTATATGCTTGGTTATTGGAGCATAAGAAAAGGAAAGAAAACATCATCAATGGCACTCATTGCTTCTGGAAAACATCTTCAAAGCGACACTTATTCAACAATTGGATTAATTGTTGGACTAATCTTGATTGCAGTAACAGGACTAATCATCTTAGATAGTATATTGGCGTTGGTTTATGGAACAATAATAATTGTTACAGGAGCAAAAATTCTACGCAAGACAGTTGCTAATCTTTTGGATGAAAATAATATGGAAGAACTTAAGGCAATTGCAGAAGTAATTAATAAACATAAGGCTGAAGATTGGATAGATATTCACAATCTAAGGGTTGTAAATTATGGAAATTCCTTACATATTGATTGCGACTTAACTCTTCCTTGCTACTATACAATAAATGAAGGTCATCAAGCAACAGAAAAACTAAAACAAGCCCTTCAAATACAATCAGACGACCTCTATTTTACAGTTCATTCAGATTCATGTGATGAGAAATATTGTTTTCAATGTACAATGACAAGCTGTCCAATTAGAAAAGAGCCATGTACAACCCCTTTCATATTTAGTGTTGAGAATTTAATAAAACAAGAAGAAGACTAAAGAGATTAAATCTCTTTTGTTTTTCAGAGAAATTCTTTCAATAATTTGTCTTTATTTGATATAAATGCATCAAAGCCTTATTATAATTGAAAAAGATAAGGATTAAATTTAGTATCATGACACCATACTATTGGTAAGGTGCCACCTTACTCGAGTATCGTGCCACCATACTTATAGTATCGTGCCACCATAATGATAGTAAGGTGCCACCTTACAGAATTTATCCCTTATTTAAATTATTTTTTTCTTGATTTAAGTATACTCTTTCTTTGATTATAAATTAGAATCTTTAGTATTTATTATTGATAAAAGCATTAATATTTTTATTTTTGGAATTAATTTATACCTTTGCCGAATAATTCTAACTAAAGTTATTATGAAGAAGTTGTTCTTGTTTACATTTTACAATTTAGCAGCTGTGGTTAATATTGGTTATCAATTTCTTCTTTGGAATATTATTACTTTAGATTTTAATTTTGGTGTAGGAATAAACTATTGTTTTACTCCAATAGAGCAGGCGATAGATTTCTTCTTTGATAGAGGTTTTATTTATGGTTTATATACTAATGATGAAACTCATTTTGCTCCAGCCCTCTCACGTTCTATTAAGTTAGGGATAGCGTTTTAGAATAAATTAAAAAGCACCTTTACAATTAATTTAAAGGTGCTTTTGCTTTTTATAACAAGCCTTATTTCTTATTCAAAAGAAAGAATAGCTTTTTTAATAATTTCAATAGCTTCTCTTAGCTGTTCTTCAGTAATTACCAATGGTGGTGCAAAACGAATTATATGTCCATGGGTTGGTTTTGCCAAAACTCCCATATCTCTCATCTTTAAGCAAACATCCCATGCTTCTTTACCGTTCTTAGGGCGAATAACAATTGCATTCAATAATCCTTTTCCTCTTACTAATTCAATCATCTCACTCTTAACCTTGTTCATTTCATCACGGAATATTTTTCCTAAATATTCTGCTCTTTCTGCAAGTTTTTCTTCTTTAACAACTTCCAAAGCTGCAGTTGCAACCTTTCCAGCCAAACAGAATCCTCCAAAGGTTGAACCATGTTCTCCTGGTCCAATTGTAAGCATAACCTCATCATCAGCCAAAACAGCCGATACAGGGATAACTCCACCAGAAAGGGCTTTACCCAAAATAACTATGTCTGGTCTAACTCCTTCATGCTCTACGGCAAGTAATTTTCCTGTTCTTGCAATACCGGTTTGAACTTCGTCAGCAATGAAAAGAACATTATGTTTCTTACAAAGGTCATAGCAGGTCTTTAGGTAACCATCATCTGGTACAAATACTCCAGCCTCTCCTTGAATAGGCTCAACTAAGAATCCAGCAACATTCTTTCCGTGTTTTTCCAACACTTCTTCCAATGCTTTTGAATCGTTATAAGGTATCTTTATGAAACCAGGTGTGAATGGACCGAATTGACCATAAGAATCTGGGTCTGTTGACATGGATATAATTGAAATTGTTCTACCATGGAAGTTTCCTTCGCAGCAAATAATTATTGCCTCATCTTCTGGAATTCCTTTAACCTTATATCCCCAACGACGAGCAAGTTTCATTGCTGTTTCATCAGCCTCTGCTCCAGTGTTCATTGGCAAAACCTTATCATACTTAAAATAGTCAGTAATGTATTTTTCATATGGTCCTAAGCAATCATTGAAGAATGCTCTTGAAGTAAGGGTAAGGGTTTGAGCTTGGTCGCAAAGTGCCTTAACAATCTTTGGATGACAGTGTCCTTGATTAACTGCTGAGTAAGCTGAAAGAAAATCAAAGTATTTTTTTCCTTCAACGTCCCATACAAAGGCACCTTCTCCTTTTGATAATACCACAGGAAGTGGATGATAGTTGTGAGCACCGTATTTATGCTCCATTTCAATAAACTCTTGAGATTTTGTCATAATCAATAAATTTTAGATGATTTAATGTGCAAATATATAATTAATTGTTTTACATACAAAGTTTTTTCTTGCTATTTTCTTCCAATTTCCCTAAAAGCTTTAACAAAAGTATTAAAATCAGATAGTATTCTGTAATTACGAGCATAAAGCAAGTTCAAACGATTTAGAGTACTTGCATCAACCTCTTTCTTGTCTAAGGAGTCTTGAGTTGTGAGTATTCCTTTCTTTATTTTAGGAAGATTATTGTTTTGTAGAGAATTAATGTTAGTATAGCCAATCCAAGTCTTTTGCCCAATTAGGACTGAAAACGCATTCTTCCATAAGCCAATTGGTCTTTTAATCCCAAAGCAAAGAATTGGGGAGAAAGCCAAAGTGAAAAGTGAAAGTGAAATATCGAGCAATCTTTTCTTTCGCCTATTATCCTCATTTGCAATAGAATTAACCGAAATAACATAAAGGTCGGTAGGGGTGTTGATAGTGTTGCTCCCAATAATGAAATCGGTCTCTGGAGGAGCAATAATAAAATGAAGATTATCAGTCCTTAGGGATGCCATTGTGCTAATAATTTTCTGTTGAGAGATTGACTTAGCACAGAAGATAACCTCATTAATATTATATATCTTAATAATTTCCTTAATCTGAGAAATATTGCCAACAAAATTGGGGTTGGAGGTTTCTTTTTCATCCTCCTTTGTTAGTCCAATAAACTCTGCTTGAGCATCAGTCGTTCTCAAAAGGTCAGCGACCCTAACAGCCTCAGTTTCATCCCCAATAATAACATAGCGTTTCTTTCTCTCATCCTTAGCAATCCACGAACCTGTAGATATGTATCTATAAACCAACCTAATGGAAATAATTACAAAGAGAGAAAGCACTGCACCCAAAAGCACTAAGGCTCTTGAGTATCTAAGTTGTTCGGGCAAAAGAGAATAGAAGACCAAAATAGTAATCATCCCAAAGAAAACCCCAGAAATAATCTTAGGAATACGAATCGGCTTGGTGTAGCCACCAGAAAGATAGATTGAGAAAAGCCATATAATAATGTAGATAGGGACAACGACATAGAGGTATTGGTTAGGGTAGTAGTTAGCATCCTCCCAAATATTCACACTCCACCACGAAACCATTAGGAAATAGGCTAAGTAAACCAAACTAAAGTCCAAAAGAGGAAGAAGTGAAGACTTGAAAATGCGAGAAATGAAGGCTAATCCAGCACGAAGCCAAATGGCAAACTTAATGATAATTGAGAAAATCTTTGTTTGCTTAGAGGATAAATGCTTTTGAGCAAATATAACCATTGCATTATAGAAAGTATAGACATAGTTCATTGAAGCCTTCTTAGTGCTTTCGCCCTTATAGTGAATGATTCTTGCCTTTGGGAAATAGTAATTCTTATAGCCCCCTTTAGTTATCCTATACGACAAATCAATATCCTCACCATACATAAAATAATCCTCATCCAATAGCCCAACCTTATCCAAACATTCTTTTCTCATCATCATAAAGGCACCAGCAAGAATATCTACCTCATTAGTCTCATCCTCCGAAAGATGCCCCATATAGTAGTAAGCATATTTCTTTGAGTGAGGGAAAAGACTTGTGAGTCCACTCATCTTACAGAAAGAAGCCCATGGGGCAGGGAATCCTCTCTTGCTTTCCTTCAAAAACTTTCCACTCCCATCAATCATCTTAACTCCCAAAGCACCACAATCAGGCTTAGAGTCCATAAAATCAATACATTTCTCAAAAGTATCCTCCTCAACAACAGTATCAGGGTTAAGAATAAGAACATATTCGCCCTTTGCAACCCTAATTGCTTGATTATTTGCCCTTGAGAACCCAACATTATCCTTGTTGGCAATTAGAATAACTTCTGGAAACTTCTCCTTAAGCATTGTAATTGAGCTATCAACAGAATAATTATCCACAACAAAGATTTCTGCATCAATTCTCCTAATTGCATTTCTAACAGAGTAAAGACAATGCTCTAAGAAATAAGCAACGTTATAATTGACAATTACAATTGAAAGTTTCATTAAGATTGAGTTTTGTTTTGCAAAGATATAACTAAAATTGAAGAAATAAAACATTTATTTATTACTTTTGCAATCATGATAAAAAGAATAAAACCAATACTTGTTCTAAACTTGATTATTTTTTGTCTTGCAACTTCAGCTAATGGACAAAATAATAGTTTGTTCTCTCAAAATCCAAAGATTGACTCTAACGATTTAAACATAGTTTTTTTGAAAGTTGATAATCTTAATTTCTTTAAAGATAACGAATTTAAAGCAGAAAAAGTCAGTGGGTATACTCTTCCTGGTTTTCGCTTAAGTCCTAAACTATCATTGGCTTTACATAAAAATATTCTGCTTGAAGCTGGAGTGCATTTGCTTCATTATTGGGGAGCAAATAAATATCCTTGCTATTCCTACTTAGATATTCCTTCATGGAAGGGAGAACAATATCAAAAAGGGTTTCATATGCTTCCATTGTTTAGAGCTCAGGTCTCTCTAAAAGATAATCTTCACTTGGTGTTTGGAAATTTATATGTAAACAATAATCATAATTTAATCCTCCCTCTCTACAATACTGAGCTTAACTTATCCTCCGACCCAGAAACAGGCTTTCAATTAATTTATGATTCAAAACAATTCTCTTCAGATGTTTGGGTTAATTGGCAGAGTTTTGTTTTTAGAAATGATAATCATCAAGAAGTATTTACTTTAGGTGCTTCAACAAAAACTAATCTTCTAAAAGCAGATAATAAATTTCAAGTTTATATTCCTCTTCAACTAATTGGCCAACATAGAGGAGGGGAGTTAGATACTATTGAAGATTTCAAAATGCAAACTTTAATTAACTACTCTGCTGGTATTGGGATGAGATATAGCTTTAATAAACTTGTGAAGTATATCAATTTTGAATCAATCTATTCTGAATTTATTAATAATGGAGGTGTTTCAATACCATTTGATAATGGATATGGTTTTTACAATAAACTTGCTCTTGGTATTAAAGATTTCAATATAAATATATCGCATTGGATAAGTGAAGATTTTATATCAATTTATGGCTCTCCTCATTTTGGAAATATATCCACCAACACTCCTAATCTTATTTTTGATAAGATGCAAATGATACTTGCACAATTTGATTACTCCCTTCCTTTATATAAAGATGTATCTATGGGCTTTGAGGGAAATATATATTATTATTTGCCTTTTAAGGGCGATAGACCAGGATATGAGAAAGTTATAAGAAATGATGTAATGTTCTTTTCTTTTGGAATTTACCTTAAGCTCAATCCTAAGTTTAGATTATATAGGTTTAATGATTAAGACTAATTTTTAATCAGCAAAGCATCCTTAATGCGAGTGGTTGCAACTTGGCTCGCAAACAAATAGGCTCTTAAACAACTTATTCATTGGCTCCTCTTGTTCTGGCTTTAAGATGGCTTTAAGGTCTTGATATTGACCAACATGTTGGTTAAGAAGTTCTTTTTGAAAACTAATTATCCTATCCTGAAGCTCCTCAATTTTCTGAGCATCATTCTCATTTGAGGCTAAATAATCCATTAGCATCTCTTGGCTAACATGCAAACTATCAATTGCCTTAAGTGCCATGCTCTGATGAGTTTTCTTTATAATATCATACTTCTTGGCTTGCTCATCATCAAAATTTAGACTCTTTGAAACAAAGCAATTGGAATTCATACTCTTATCACTCATCTCAACAGCACTATGACTACTATCACACTTACATGACTTTTTGTTGATAAAAAAGAAAATGTTAGCAATCAAAAGTGCAATAACAATAATTGAAATGATGATGAAATATTGTTTCTTCATAAATAAATTATTCCTCATTTAAAAGCTCTATTGGGTAAAGGCTCGAAAGAGCATCGAAATGATAGTCCTTAACGAATTGGTTATAGGAACTATTTTCAGAAATATCCTGATTGGTTGGAGTTGTGTCGCCACCAAAGGAATTAAAAATGTTTAATCCAAACAATAGAACCAAACATGCAAGGCTCAACCTCAACACATTAAGACTCCAAATAGGAATTGCAACACTGCCATTCTCCTTTTGATGTATCCTATTTTGAATTTTTTGAAAAAGATAAGGATTAACTTCCGTCAATCTGTCCTTATTAAATAATGTTTCCATAAATATTTTTAGTTTTTTCTTTAATCTTTTGCTTAGCCCTATGCACCAATACCTCAACAGAAGCAACAGAAGAGTTCATAATCTCTGCAATCTCCTTCTGTGGCAGCTCATCATAGATGAACAAAACTAAGGCTTGTTTTTGTTTAGACGGAAGAGAGTCAATAATCTTATGCATATGCTTAACTTTTTCTTGTTCCTCTAAGTTCAAATCAGCCCTAAAGTCAGTCTGTAGCGAGTGTTTATTATCATCCACACTAACAAAAAACTTCCTATATTTTTCTTTCCTAAGGTAGTTAATCGTCTTATTTATAGCAATCCTATAGAGCCATGTGGAAAGCCTCGACTTGCCTTGAAACTTATGAGCCGAAGAATATATCTCAACAAAAATATCCTGTACTAAGTCTTCAGCCACATCCCTATCATGAACCATACCATAACACAAATTCATAACCTTAAGCTTGTGAGAGTTGAAAAAATCCTCAAAAACCCTTTGGTTACCCTTCGAAATCTCTTGTGCTATTTGAATATCGTCCATACAAATAAAGATAAAGCAGGATTTGAAACATCATACCCTGCTTTACACTAACAGATTCAAGTAATTACTATTTTCTGGCTTCTGCTTTTGCCTTATCTTTGCAGCATTCGTGTTTCTCGCCTGCCTTAGCAGTTGAAGAACAATCAGACTTCTTTCCATCTTTGTCCTTGCAGCAAGCAGCCTTAGCGTCCTTAGAAGCACAGTTATGCTTAGCGTCTTTTGAAGCACAGTTATGTTTAGCGTCCTTAGAAGCACACTCATGTTTAGCATCCTTAGAAGCACAATCATGCTTAGCAGCTACTTCTGTTTTAGCAGCTTTCTTAACTTCTTTCTTTTGAGGAGTTTGAGCATTAACTGTTGCCACGCCCATAATAGCAATTGCTATCAATAAGATTAGTTTTTTCATTTGTTTTGTTTTTGTGTATTAATTATTAACTTTTCGTCTAACTTAAGACGTATTTGTTTTTCAAATCTTACATTCCGATAGAAAAATCTCTGCAAAAATAAGTAAAATTTCTATCCAAACAAGATATAACAAAAATTATGCCATAAAATTAACTAACGATTAATCCAAAATAAGTAACGTTTATTTCAAAATAAGTAACGTTTATTTTCAGATAAGTAACGTTTAATTTCAATTAAGTAACGTTTATTTTTTTCTTTGTTTCGTTGCTTGGATGTTTTGTTGTTAGCACAACGTCATTGCGAGCCGAAAGCGAAACAATCTAATTTGGATAATTATTTGTTTTATGGATTCTCGCTTTGCAAACGGCAAGCTGATTAGCTTATGACTATTCCCAGCAATCACGGAATAGGTTTAAACTCCACAAAGCTTGCTCCACAATGGTAGCAGTACCCAACTTCCTTTGTCCTATTCCATGAAAAACAACGTTTCATCTGATTTATTGGCATTCTCTTATGTGGACAAGCAGGGCATTGAGTGTGAAATTCTCCTGTACCTGAGGGAATAAAGACCTCATATTTATTTTTATCTTCTATATTGTATAATTCCATGATTTATAAGCTTTTAATTCTAAAATATCTAATATCTAAATATCTATTACTATATATATTGATTAGATAATAATAATCTATGAATATTACCCCTACAAGAGTAGGGGAATATTACATATTTTCAACCTTAGTTTTTATTACTATTATTAATTTCCCATCGTACGGGATTTCTTTGTAAACAAAGCGACTAAGTCGATAAGTACTCCCGCAGTATATTACTTCAAGGATTTTAAATCCGTAACTTTTTAATGTTTTATATTCTTGGTCTATGGTTTGGTTGGTCGGATACCCTATAAATAGAACATAAACCAAACAAAAGTTTAATATGGTGGGTAACCCAATAATAAAATTATTGGGATTACACTCACACATAATATTAAAAACTAATCTTTAACAATTTTTCCCGTCGTGTGGGATTTCTTTGTAAACAAAGCGACTAAGTCGATAAGTACTCCCGTACAATATTACTATAAGGATTTTAATCCGTAACTTCATTTACAAGAATAATATAAAGGATAATATATCTTTGTTAATGATTAATTGTTAATGGTTAGTGGTTAATATATCGGATAACATATACCACACAACGAAATAAATAAATAAAAAAAAGGCTATCTAAATAAATAGGCTGCCAATTTCCATTAACAATTAACCACTAATAATTAATCATTACCCTACAAATATAAGAAATCTTTTTGATATAGAGTGATTTAACTCTATTTTATTATGTTCTTTTTCAGTTAATAATTCTTAAAATTCATCCTATTTTTCTCTTTTTTACTCCTCATTGGTTCAATTATATTTGTTTTTAGTTCTTCTTTATTTTTCTTCATTCTCCTTCCAATTGAGAATATTTTTGTAATTTTACACTCGCATTTATTAATAAATTATTTTGATATGGAACTTGAGTTATATTTTGAGCCTTTAGATATTGACAGCATTGGTATTAGGAAGGATTTGTCTTCTGTTAGGCTGGGTGATGAGATTTTGATTAATGGTGCTGAGGGTAGCTTTCCTGCTTTAGAGAGTGCTGAGATTGTTATTATTGGGGTTGAGGAGGAGAGAAATGCCTATATGAATAAAGGTTGTAAGCTGGCTCCCAATCAAGTAAGGAAGTATCTCTATAATCTTTTCCCTTTGGAAAGGAAGGTTAATATTGTGGATTTGGGTAATTTACGATTAGGCTCAACTATTGAGGACACCTATACTGCTTTGGCTGATGTGTTGACTGAGCTTTTCAAAAATAGGATAATTCCAATCATTATTGGTGGTTCTCAAGATATTACATTTGCAAATTATAGGGGTTATGAGAATATTGGGCAGATTATTAATGCCTTCAGTGTTGATAGCTCCATTGATATTAATCCAGATGCTCACGTCTTTAACTCAAAGGCTTATCTGACTGCCATCCTATGCCGTGAGCCTAACTATTTATTTAACTACACTCAGGTTGCCTATCAGCAGTATTTTGTTGACAGAGACACGCTTTCCCTTATGCATAAGCTCTATTTTGAGTGTCATAGGGTTGGGAAGATTCAGGAGAATTTGGATAATATTGAGCCTCTTGTTCGCAATGCTGATATGGTAACTGTTGATATTGGTGCAGTTAGGCAGAGTGATGCTCCAGCCAATGCAAATGCCTCACCTCACGGACTCTATGGGGAACAGCTTTGTAAGATTGTTCGCTATGCTGGAATGAGTGATAAGTGTTCTTCAATTGGGTTTTATGAGTTAAATCCTTTGTTTGACATCAATGGTCAGACTGCCCACATGGTAGCACATGCCATTTGGTACTTTATTGACGGCTATATTTGGCGTAAGCAAGACTTCCCCTACAAGGAAAAGGAGAGCTATAAGAAATTCTATGTCTCAATCCAGAACGACTCACACACAATTATTTTCTACAAGAGTAAGAAGAGTGAGCGTTGGTGGATGGAGGTGCCATGCTCTAAGGATAAGATGATTAAGTATGAAAGACATTATTTAATTCCTTGTACCTACGATGATTATCAAACAGCACTTAATGATGAGTTGCCTGATAGGTGGCTAATGGCTTATAATAAGATTATGGTATGAGAAAGATATTGATTATTGATGATGAGAAGGCAATACGCTATTCCCTAAAGGATATTATTGAATATGAGGGATATGAGGTAGTGGAGGCTGAGGATGGTGCCATTGGCTTAAGGATGATTTTGGAGAATGATTACGACATGGTCTTTTGCGATATTAAGATGCCTAAATTGGACGGAATTGAAGTGCTGGAAAAGACTCTAAATGAGAAATATGTTAAGTTTTGTATGATTTCGGGTCATGGAACGATTTCAACTGCTGTGGAGTGTTTGAAGAAAGGAGCCGTTGACTATATTGAAAAACCCATTGACCTCAATAAACTACTTAAGGTCTTGAAGGACAATCTTTCCACAGAGCAAGAAAATATAAATCAAAGGAATAATAAGCCCCTTCAAAAGAAAGATAAGCCAAACAATAGGGCTAAGTCGGAAGGCTTTCATCCCTCAAATATGATAGGTAATAGCCCAGTTATGAAGGAGATGTATTCTTTTATTGAAAAGGTTGGGATGACTGATGCAAGGATATTGATTACTGGAGCCAATGGTACGGGCAAGGAGTTAGTTGCTAAGGCATTGCATAATATAAGCCCAAGAAAGGATAATAGTTTTGTTGAGGTCAATTGTGCTGCTATTCCTGCAGAGTTGATTGAGAGCGAACTCTTTGGACACGAAAAAGGCTCTTTCACTTCTGCCATTAAGCAAAGAAAAGGGAATTTTGAGATTGCTGATAAGGGAACTTTGTTTTTGGATGAGATTGGGGATATGTCTCTTTCGGCACAGGCAAAGGTGCTTAGGGCATTGCAAGAGAACAAAATAACAAGGGTTGGGGGAGAGAAGGATATTTTGATTGATGTTAGGGTGATTGCTGCAACCAACAAGAATCTCAAGGAAGAGATTGAGAAAGGGAATTTTAGAGAGGATTTATATCATCGTTTATCAGTAATTGTAATTAAGGTGCCTGATTTGAAGGAACGCTTGGAAGATATTCCTTTGCTTGTGGATAGTTTTTTGGACAATTATGCCTCACAAATGAATATTCCTAAGCCAAAGATTTCTTCAGGTGCAATAAATAGGCTTCAAAAGATGAATTGGAGTGGAAATGTTAGGGAATTAAAGAATATAACTGAAAGATTGGCAATACTTTGCGATGGAGAGATTGGGGAGAAGGATGTTGAGAAATATGGTTAATAAGTTAAAAGAGGACAAATGATTGAATATGATTTACATACCTTAGATAATGGATTAAGAGTAATCTTGCTTAAGGATGATTCCACAGCTTTGGTTTCTGTCAATATGCTCTATGGTGTTGGGGCAAAGGACGAAAGCCCAGAAAGGACTGGCTTTGCTCACTTGTTTGAGCATCTTATGTTTGGAGGGAGTAAGAACTTTCCTGAGTTCGATAAGGTTGTTGAGGAGAATGCTGGAGAAAGTAATGCTTTCACAAATAACGACTACACAAATTACTACATAACCCTTCCCTCCACTAATCTTGAAATGGCACTAAGGCTTGAGAGCGATAGGATGAATGATCTTTTGATTTCTCAAAAAAGTCTTGATGTTCAGAAGAATGTTGTTATTGAGGAATATAAGCAACGCTATCTAAATCAGCCCTATGGCGATGTTTGGATGCTGATTAGGGAACTTTCCTACAAGGTGCATCCTTATCGTTGGAGTACAATTGGAAAGGATATTTCACATATTGAAAAAACTGACTTAGAATATGTTAAGAATTTCTATTCCAAATACTATATTCCCAATAATGCAATCTTATGTATTGCAGGAAATATTGTGAAGAAGAATGCTTTGGAACTTTGCGAGAAATATTTTGGGAAAATTGAGAAGGGAAAAGAGATTCAGAGAGAAAGGATAATTGAGCCTATCCAAACTCAGAAAAGGGAGCTAAGGGTGAAAAGGGATGTTCCTCAATCAGTAATATATATTTCATTTCCAATGTCTTCAAGGCTACAAAAAGAATACTATGCCTTTGATTTGCTTTCCGATATTCTTTCAAATGGTCGCTCTTCACGACTCTATAATAGATTAGTTAAGCAAGAACAGCTATTTACTGAGGTTAATGCATTCATTACGGGCGATGTGGAGGAGGGTCTTTTTGTCCTTACTGGAAAATATAGGGATGAGGTGAGTTTGGAAATGGGCAAGGACGCTCTCATTAGGGAGTTAAGTAAGTTAAGTCAGGAAGTGATTGATGCTTATGAGTTTGAGAAAGTGAAGAATAAGTTTGAATCCACAATGTCCTTTTCCCAAATAAAGAATATTGATAGGGCAATGAACCTATGCTATTTTGAACATTTGGGCGATATTGAGCTGATAAACAAAGAGATTGACAACTATCAAGGTTTGGAAATTAAGTTTGTACAAGAGGTTGCTAAGAAAACATTTATTGAAGAAAAATCAAATATACTATACTATGAATCAAAATAAAAGCCAATCAACTAACCTAATCCCCATGATTTCCATAACCATACTTTTCTTTATGTGGGGATTCATAACTTCGCTCAACGATATACTAATTCCTTACTTCAAGGGAGTCTATAACCTAACTCATTTTGAGGCAAATATAGTTCAGCTTGCATTTTTTATTGCCTATTTCGTTGGCTCGTTAGCAATGTTCTTTTTGGCAAAGATTGACAAAGACCCAATTCATAGCATGGGATATAAGAAAACATTGGAGCTTGGACTCTATGTTGCTGGGACTGCCTGTGCTATATTTTCTATTGCAGCAACTCTAAATTTAGGATTTGGAGTTTTCCTCATTGCACTTTTTATGTTGGGAATTGGACTAACCTTTCTTCAAGTGGCAGCAAATCCGTTTGTGGCAATGCTCGGAAAGGAAGAAACAGCCTCGAGCAGACTAAACCTATCTCAAGCCTTCAACTCACTTGGAACAACTCTCGGACCAGCACTTGGAGGATATTTCATATTTAAAGTATTCTTAGAAAACTCCGTTGGAGCCTATGCAGTAAGGGTACCATATCTTATTTTAGCAATATTACTTGGAGTGATTGCCATTTTCATTCACATAATTAAGATTGAGGAACCAAAAGCAGAGAAAAAACAAGAAGATAAAAAGGACTCCATTTTCAAATATACCTATGTTTGGCTTGGAGCAATTGGGATTTTCTTCTATGTTGGGGCAGAGGTTGCAATTGGAAGTAATCTGGTTGCCTATCTAACAACTGTGAGCAAAGGCTCAATCTCCGAAAGCCTTGCCTCAAGCTATCTTTCCTACTATTGGGGAGGAGCAATGATTGGACGATTCTTAGGGGCAGTATCTCTAAGCAAAATTAAAACCAATCTCAAAATACTTTATATGGGCTTATTGGCAATTGTGAGCTTTGTTTTGATTTACACAATCAATTTCTATCTGCATAGCCTTAGCATTGAGGTAGTTTGGTATTTTCTAATCTTTATGCTACTCAACTTCCTTTTCTTCTATTTGGGCAAAGGCAAACCAGCCCTACTCTTAGGTATTTTTGCAATAGTGAATAGTTTCCTATTGATAATTGGAATGAATGTATTTGGATTTGAAGGCATTTGGTGGGTTTGGGCAGTATTGGCAATTGGACTTTTCAACTCAATAATGTGGTCAAACATATTCACACTCGCAATAGACAAGCTCGGAGACAAGACCTCACAAGCATCCTCAATACTAATTATGATGATACTCGGAGGAGCAATCCTACCACCTCTTCAAGGACTTGTTGCAGACCTAAGCCATAGCATAACATTTTCATTCATTGTCCCTTTAGTAGCCTATCTCTATCTAATTTTCTATGGACTAAAAGGGTATTCAATAAATAAGTCAGAATAAAGATAAAAAGAGGAGTTCATTTGAAAATAAATATGTTAAAAGACTATATCTACACAAAAAGAATCCCAACACCAATAGGGGATATGATTGCATGCGTAACAAACAAAGAACTATGCTTTTTGGACTTTTGTGATAGGAAAAACTTCGA
Organism: Bacteroidales bacterium UBA4893; assembly: GCA_002399025.1. Classification (GTDB taxonomy): domain Bacteria; phylum Bacteroidota; class Bacteroidia; order Bacteroidales; family P3; genus UBA10566. The sequence continues at coordinate 38,264 of DHCV01000026.1, forward strand.
GAAGTTGTTTATCAGCATTCAGAAAGCCTTTAATGGAGTGATTGTGGAGGAAGTCCCAACAAATGCACATGGAAGCCTAATGAAGAGATTGGAAGAGGAACTAAATGAATATTTTAAGGGCAAGAGAAAAGAATTCACAATTCCATTACACGTAATTGGTACTGATTTTCAGAAGAAAGTGTGGCAAGAGCTATTGAAAATTCCTTATGGCAAAACAATTTCCTATCGTCAAGAGGCAATCAATATCGGCAATCCCAAATCATATAGGGCAGTAGCCAATGCCAATGGGAGGAACAAAATCTCAATCATTATCCCTTGCCATAGAGTAATTGCCAGTAGTGGAGACTTGGGAGGCTATGGAGGAGGAATAGAAAGAAAACAATTCCTCTTAGACTTGGAATCCAATAACTTAAAATAGTTAGACTTACATTCCCAGATAACTATTTAATTAAAATCTATTTTGGGATTAATCTTATAAGAGTCATTTCACTACGAGTTCCTAAGCGTATTGGGGAGAATATTGTGCCTATACCTTCGGAAACATAAATATCCATATCTTCATATTTATATGCTCCACTATTATATCCAAACATCAATTTAGCTATAAGTGTAAATGGAAATATCTGCCCAGCATGTGTATGACCAGACAATAATAAATCGGCTCCTTTTCCCTGCATATATTTTACTCCCTCTGGACGATGATGCAAAACAATGGTCGGTGCTTGCTTATCTACATCAAGACTATTCAATGTTTGTTCGATAGTTTCGGAATTAGGGTTAGCATGAGGGTCAAAGCTGTTTTTGTCAGGAATCATATTGTTTAAGCCAATAAGTTGTAACTCTCCAAAAAATACAATCTCATTAAGAAGGACATTTATATTAGCATTTCTCATTTGCTGGATAACTGTTTTAGTGCCAACATGTTCATCGTGGTTCCCATAAACAAAATAATGTGGTAAGCTTTGGGATTTAAAAGGTTCAAGCACATCCTCTTTTTTCCCAAAATGTGCCTTACTATCAAACATATCACCAGTATTAAAAATTACATCGGGTTTCAATTCATTTACCTTACTCACAATCCTTTTTGCCTGATTTTTCCCCCAATAGTTTCCTAAATGTATATCTGTTAAATGTAGTGCTCGTATTTCTTTACTCAAGCCCTGTATAGGAATACTTATCTCTTTTATCTTTATTGAATATGCATTCCAAAAGCCGATAGCAATAAGTACTACGACTAAGCCAATAGAGAATAGGGCTCTTTTCCCTACTGAAAACCTGAATATTAGATTAAATAAATCTGTAATTAGATTTGCTAAGAGCATGAATAATAATAAGCTACAAATAATTCCTCCAAGAATAAAAACTAACCTTCCCAATGGATTAGATGTTGTGGAGAAAGCTATCATCCCCAACAAAGACAAAATAAGCAAGGATGAGAATATCCATAACCATGATTTTTTCTGAAGATAGGGAAAATATAATGTAAATCTGTTTGATAAATAAATGATTGCACCTATCATTAAGGCAATCGTTAAAGTCATAAGTAATATGCTTGTAATGTATTTCATTTTTAATTCTTATTTCTAAATTAAAGTGGTGTTTGTCCTGTTTCTCTCTTTTTCTATATGGAAAACTTAAAAATGTTATTAAGTATTCATACCCGTTTTGTTTCGAAGAAGGTCATTTTAGTTTGAACACGCATCATTTCTAAAGCTCTCCTACAGTGTTTATTTTGAGAATATTATTATTCTCTATTTTCATAAACAATATAAAATAATTAGGATACAAATGTATATAAATTAAACATACAGATAATTATGCAAAACGAGGAAAGTTGTATTTATGTTGTCTTGAAGAGAAATTAATCGTTACTTATCTGAAAATAACCGTTACTTAATTTGGAATAACCGTTACTTAATTTGAAATAACCGTTACTTATTTTGAAATAAAGAAGGGTTATTTTTTGCTTTGTGCTAATGCAATTTTATAATAAAATTCTGTTTTAATGTTCTAAATTTGTAGTTTTATACATTAATATATAAGGGGGATAAATTAGACAATTGGAGAGCATGGGGGGCTTAACATTGGCTTAACATTTAAGTAATGTAAGATAAATACGGACTTAACACTGAATTAACATTGCTGCTTTACTTTTGCATTGTCAAATTAAACAGAAAAATATTAATGAGAAATAAAAAATTTAACATGAAGAAAAGACAATTATTTTTATTGGCTGGCTTGTCGCTATTGACACTGACTGCTAAGGCTCAAATGGAAGAGCCACAAAAAGACACTTTAACTCTATTGCAGGAGCAAATTGATGCCAATGCAAGCAAGATAAAGAAATCTGAGAAATTTAAAGTATCGGGATATGTTCAAGGACAAGCAGAATTTGCTCAACCTGGAATGGGAACTAAGACTGGTGCTAATGGAGGAAAGTATAATGCTGACATTGATGGAAAAGATGCTGATTGGTACACTCGCTATGGGATTCGTCGTGGAAGAATAAAATTCCAATACTCAGAAAAGATTGCTAAAGGAGTTTTCCAATTAGATATTACCGACAAAGGACTTGGCTTTAAGGATGCTTATATGGAAATCACTGAACCATTCTTAAAGATGTTCACCTTGAAGAGTGGTATTTTTGACCGTCCTTTTGGGGATGAGATTTCCTATTCATCTTCTCGTAGAGAGTCTCCTGAGCGTTCACTTATTTTCCAAAAGCTTTTCCCAGATGAAAGAGACTTGGGTGCTTCATTGATTATTGCTGCTCCAAAGGGTTCTTCTATGGAAGGATTAAAACTTCAAGGAGGACTTTTCTCAGGAAATGGAATTAGAGTAGATGATAACTCAAAGATGGATTTCATTGGACAATTGAAGTATGAAAAGACCTATACTACTATGTCTTTTGGACTTGGAGCTTCAATGTATAGCGGAACTGTAAACAACGCTGACTCTGTTCTTTATACTATGAAAGACAATGTTTGGACTGCTGAAAATGTTGAAAGGAATCAATTAAACACAAGACAATATTTTGGAATTGATGCTCAACTATCGCTTGTAACTGTTATGGGTATTACCAATATTCGTGTAGAGTATTTGTTTGGGGAACAACCTTCAATTAAGGGAGATTTTGGCTCACCTAAGGCTAATACCTATGCACTTGCTACTCCGTTCAACTATTTGAGGAAATTCTCTGGTGGACATGTTTATCTTGTTCAAGATATTTATTCAACTCCACTTTCATTAGTTCTTAAGTATTCATTCCTTGACCCTAACACAGAAGTTGCTGGAAATGATGTTGCTAACAAGGCAGACCTTGCTATGAATACCTTTGGCTTTGGAGCTTTATGGAACATTAATCCTGCTCTAAGACTTATGGCTTTCTATGAAATGACTTCAAACGAAACAAGTACTGCAGTAGCTGGATATGATACTGATATTAAGGATGATTTATTCACTCTTAGATTACAATATAAATTCTAATTAAAAAACCAAATTAAACAAAACACAAATTAAAAAACAGAAAAAAGATGAAAAATTTTAGAAAAATAGCATTAGCAATAGCATTAGCAGTTGTAGTTACTCCAATGTTGAATGCTCAAAAGATAAAAGGCTCCGATACAGTTTTGCCACTTTCTCAAAAGGAAGCTGAGGCTTATGGTAAAAAAGGAGGAAAGGTAACCGTTACTGGAGGAGGTTCTGGGGTTGGTATTGCTGCCTTGATTGATGGAACAACCGATATAGCTCAAGCTTCAAGAAAGATGAAATTCTCAGAACGCCAAAAGCTTCAATCTGCCGGAAAACAAGCTAAGGAAGTTGTTGTTGCTTACGATGCTTTGGCAGTTGTAATTAATCCATCCAATAAGGTATCACAACTAACTCGTCAACAATTGGAAGACATTTTCACAGGAAAGATAACCAATTGGAAACAAGTAGGGGGAGATGATATGAAGATTGTTGTTTACTCTCGTGAAACTTCTTCTGGAACTTATGAATTCTTCAAAGAGAATATTTTGAAAAACAAGAACTATATGTCTTCTGTTCTTTCAATGCCAGCAACAGGAGCAATAATCCAATCAATCAAGCAAACCAAAGGAGCAATTGGCTATGTTGGATTAGCTTATTTGAACTCAGAAGTAAAAGCAGTTAAGGTGAGCTTTGATGGAAAGAATTTCGTAGCTCCTTCAGTTGCTGCTGCAAAAAACAAGACCTATCCAGTTGTACGTCCACTTCTTTACTACTATGAAGTAAAAGATGCTAAGAAAGTTAAACCATATATTGACTTCGTTCTATCTCCAGAAGGACAAAAGATAGTTGAGCAAGTTGGTTATATATCTGTAAAATAATTAAGTTAAAATGATGTTTGAAAAAGCAGGGGTGATTAGTTTTACTCCTGTTTTCATTTAAGAAGATTAGATACGTTCTTTGAAATAATATAATAGGAGTTGATAGGGTTAATTTTGGAGTTAACATTAGCTTAACATTAAATTAACAAAAAGGTAATAAGTCAATCTAATGAGATAGTGATAAGTTTTCTACTTTTGTGCTTTAGAAAATCTTAATCAGAATTATAGCTTATGAATAGAAGATTTATTACCCTCACTCTTGCCCTAATGCTCTTAGTAGTAGGGGTTAATGCACAGAAGATAAAGGGTTCCGATTCAGTTCTGCCTTTGTCCCAAAAATTAGCTGAGGCTTATGCTAAAAGTGGAGGAAGGGCATCCGTAACAGGAGGTGGCTCAGGAGTTGGGATAGCTGCTCTTATGGATGGTTCAACCGATATTGCTCAGTCTTCAAGAAAGATGAAGTTTGGTGAAAGGGCTAAGCTAATTGCTAAGAAGAAAAAGATTGAGGAAGTTGTTGTTGCCTACGATGCTTTGGCTGTTGTTGTAAATCCTAACAATAAGGTATCAAAGCTAACTCGTCAACAATTGGAAGACATTTTCACTGGAAAGATAACTAATTGGAAACAAGTAGGGGGAGATGATATGAGGATAATTGTTTATTCTCGTGAGACTTCATCTGGAACTTATGAGTTTTTTAAGGAATTGGTACTTAAGAATAAGAATTATAAGGCATCAGTTCTTTCAATGCCTGCAACAGGAGCAATAATCCAATCAATCAAGCAAACCAAAGGAGCAATTGGCTATGTGGGCTTAGCATATTTGAACTCAGAAGTTAAAACAATCAATGTTAGCTTTGATGAAAAGAATTTCTATGCTCCAACCCTCGAAAATTCTAAGAATGGCACCTATCCAATCGTAAGACCACTATTATATTATTATGATATTAACAAAACTAAGGTTGTAAATCCTTTTAAGAATTTTGTCCTTTCAGCCAAAGGGCAGAGTATAGTTAGTCAGGTTGGATATATTCCAGTTAAATAGGATTAATTGTTTTTGATTTCAACCTCATAATATAAAAAAACAGAAAGATTATATGAGAAAAAAGATGTTTAGGGGAAGGAAGTACTTTATTGAGGCTCTATGGGAAGGACTATTGAAGATAAGTGGAAGTGTTACCAGCATAATTATTATCTTGATAGTTCTTTTTCTTTTTAGTGAAGGCTTAGGGCTTTTCAAGAAAGATGTGATTGAGGAAGGATATGTGCTGGCAGTCAATAAGGATAATCCAATTAAGGATTTGAATTCGCAGCAGATTAAGGATGTTTTTGATGTTAAGATTGAGTCATGGAAGGAGCTGGGAGTTGATGTGAAGGATGATAAGATAATTCTTCTTCGACTTGACGATATTCCTAATTATGTTCCTGAGGAGGAGATAGCTGAGGATATGAGTAATCTTGACACAATAATTAATAATATTATTGAGGCTAATCCTGGAATGATTGCTTTCGTTCCAAGGGACTTCACCCAAAAGGGATTTAATGCAAAGATACTTGACTTAGGGACAATCAACCTTAAGGAGTTCGTTACAGGCAAGGAGTGGTTTCCAACAGCTCATCCAGCAGCCCAATTTGGAGTTATGCCCATTGTTTTGGGAACGCTTTGGGTTAGTCTTGGAGCAATTCTTTTTGCACTTCCTTTCGGATTGGCAGTAGCAATCTATTCTGCTGAGCTTGCAAACAAAAGAGTACATAAGATACTTAAGCCCGTAATTGAACTCTTGGCAGGGATTCCTTCTGTTGTTTATGGTTTCTTCGGACTAATCGTTATTGTTCCTCTAATTCAGAAAGCATTTAATCTGGATGTTGGTGAAACAGGACTTGCAGGAAGTATTGTTTTGGCAATTATGGCTCTACCAACCATTATCACAATTGCTGAAGATGCTCTTCGTTCCACTCCTCGTGCAATGAAGGAGGCTTCATTAGCATTGGGGGCAAACAAATGGCAAACTATTCTTAAAGTAACCATTCCTTATTCAATTTCTGGGATTACTGCAGGAGTTGTTTTGGGTATAGGAAGAGCAATTGGAGAAACAATGGCAGTTTTGATGGTTACAGGAAATGCAGCCGTAATTCCTCACACCTTGCTTGAACCAGTTAGAACCATACCCGCAACCATTGCTGCCGAACTTGGAGAAGCACCAAAAGGAGGAGCTCACTATGAGGCTCTATTTATTTTGGGATGCATATTATTTATTATTACCCTAATTATTAATCTTGTTGTGGAATATATTTCATATAAAAACAAAAATAAAGTAGCTTAGTTATGGAATACAGGAAAAGAAAGAAAATAAGTCAAGCCTCAGCATTCTGGGTATTCAGAATTATGAGTATAGCCGTAATTGCTATCTTGTTTTGGATACTTGGCTTTATAATAGTTAATGGATTTCAAGCAATAAGTTGGGATTTTCTTACCAAAATGCCTGAGGACGGAATGACAAAGGGAGGAATTTATCCTGCAATAATTGGTACTTTATGTTTAACTGCAGGTTCAATGATTTTTGCCTTCCCAATTGGAGTGCTTTCTGGAATCTACCTTAATGAATATGCAGGAAAAGGTTGGCTTGTTAGATTTATTAGGATGATGACCAATAATCTTGGCTCCATTCCTTCTATTGTTTTTGGACTTTTTGGGATGAGCCTCTTTGTAAATACTCTTGAGTTTGGCGATTCAATAATTGCAGGCTCACTAACCTTAGGGCTTTTGGCTTTGCCCGTAGTAATTAGAACAACTGAGGAGGCTTTAAAGCAGGTTGATAATAGCTATCGCACAGGAAGTTTGGCTCTTGGAGCAACAAAACTTCAAACTGTAGTAAAAGTTGTTCTCCCAATTGCCTTCCCCAACATAATTACAGGGCTAATTCTTTCAGTTGGAAGGGTTTCAGGAGAAACTGCCCCAATTATGTTCACTGCCGTTGCCTATTTCCTACCAATGCTCCCTTCATCCATTTTTGACCAAGTTATGGCTTTACCTTATCACCTATATGTTATTTCAACCTCAGGAACAGATATTGAAGCCTCAAGAACAATGGCTTATGGAACTGCCTTTGTGCTAATTGCAATTGTCCTCATACTCAATTTGAGTGCCAATGGACTAAGAAGATATTTTTCTAATAAAGTAAAAACAAATTAATAACTATGTATAATATAGATGTAAAAGACCTGAATTTTTATTATGGAGACTTCCATGCCTTGAAAGATATTACTATGTCTATTCAAGAAAACTCTGTAACGGCTTTTATTGGTCCCTCTGGTTGTGGGAAATCGACCTTTTTGAGATTGTTCAACAGAATGAATGACCTTATCCCTGATATCAAAATGACAGGAGAGGTTAATATTGATGGAAGAAATATTTATGCTAAGGATATTTTAGTTGATGAATTGAGAAAAGAAGTAGGAATGGTATTTCAAAAGCCTAATCCTTTCCCAAAATCAATCTTTGAGAATGTTGCATACGGACTTAGAGTGAATGGGGAAAAGAATAAGAAAGTTATTGAGGAAAGAGTTGTGGAGTCGCTAAAGGGTGCTGCTCTTTGGGAAGAAGTGAAAGACAAGCTAAAGAAATCTGCTTTCGAACTATCGGGAGGACAACAACAGCGTTTGTGTATTGCAAGGGCATTGGCAATTGCTCCAAAGATTATTCTTATGGATGAGCCAGCCTCAGCTCTCGACCCACTTTCAACCTTAAAGATTGAGGAGTTAATCTTCCAATTGAAGAAAGATTATACAATAGTTATCGTAACACACAATATGCAACAAGCTGCAAGAGTTAGTGATAAGACAGCATTCTTCTATTTGGGAGAGTTGATTGAATATGATTTCACAGAAAAAATATTTACCAATCCTTCAAAAGAATCAACTCAAAACTATATTACAGGACGTTTCGGGTGATGCTATCGTTGAAAGAAAATATATAAGAATATAAATCATTTAATTAAAGAAGAATATGACAACATTACACATAGACACCGAATTATTTAAGTTAAAAAACTCATTGCATGAGATGTGGCTTTTGGTAGATAAGCAAATCACTAAGGCACAGATAGCATTTATGGAATACGATAAGTCAATTGCAAGGGAAATCCTTTCAAGAGAGAAGATGGTTAATGCATTGGAGCTTAAGATTGACTCCGAATGTGAGAACTTTATTGCAAGAAATAATCCTGTTGCAATCGACCTTCGTTTGGCTTTGGCATACATTAAAATCAATAATAACCTTGAACGTATTGGCGACTTTGCAGAAGGAATTGCGGAGTTTATTCTCTATAATATGACCGAAAAACTTCCTGATGATTTTGCAAAAAGGCTTAGGATTGAGGAAATGTTTAATGGAGTTGCAGAAATGTTCACTTTGGCAAAGGAATCTCTTCACGAAGAAAATTCAGCTAAGGCAGAAAAGATATTTGGATTAGATAATTTGATTGATGAGATTAATCGTAATTCAAATAAGGTTATCAGTGAGGAAATTAATAAATACCCTGAGAAAGTTGAGGAATATCTCTATTTGAATGCCGTAATTCGTAAGCTTGAGAGATTGGGCGATAGGTGCAATAATATTGCAGAAGAGATTGTTTTCTATCTTGATGCTAAGGTTTTAAAGCATAATAAATCAGCATTCGAAAATCGTTAGTTTTCGTTTCTGAAATTAAACGTTACTTAATCAAAATTAAACGTTACTTAATTGGAAATAACCGTTACTTAATTTGGAATAACCGAGCTTTATTTTTTGATTGAGCCTATGTTTTTTATATATAAGAATTAAAAAAGGCTGCTAAGAATATTTTTTCTTGCAGCCTCTTTCGTTTTAAGTCAAATGATATATTCCAAAATTAATTTGGAACTAATCCTTATGCCTTATTATCAGAACCTAAAACATTCTTAACCTTATGCATGTATAGATTCTTTAAGCTTTCTCTTGCAGGTCCTAAGTATTTTCTTGGGTCAAATTCAGCTGGCTTTTGAACCATAAATTCTCTAATAGCTGCTGTCATTGCCAAACGACCATCGGAGTCAATATTTACCTTGCAAACAGCACTCTTTGCTGCCTTGCGTAATTGGTCTTCAGGAATACCAACAGCATCCTTTAGGGCTCCACCATTACTATTGATTGTTGTAACCAAGTTTTGTGGAACACTTGATGAACCATGAAGTACAATTGGGAAACCAGGAATACGCTTTTCAATTTCTTCCAAAATATCAAAACGTAGTGGAGGTGGGATTAAAACTCCATTAGCATCGCGAGTACATTGTTCTGGCTTAAATTTGTTTGCTCCGTGAGAAGTCCCGATTGAGATTGCAAGAGAGTCAACTCCAGTTTTCTTAACAAAGTCCTCAACCTCGTCTGGTTGTGTGTAGTGGCTATGTTCTGCAGAAACATCATCTTCAACTCCTGCCAAAACTCCAAGCTCTCCTTCAACCGTAACGTCATATTTATGTGCATATTCAACAACTTGCTTTGTTAGAGCAACATTTTCCTCATAAGGCAAGTGTGAGCCATCAATCATAACTGATGAAAATCCATACTCAATGCAGGACTTACATAGCTCAAATGTATCGCCGTGGTCAAGGTGAAGTACTATTGGAATATTGCATCCAAGTTCTTTGGCATATTCCACTGCTCCTTGTGCCATGTAGCGAAGTATAGTTTGGTTTGCGTATTTTCTTGCACCTGAACTAATTTGAAGGATTACGGGTGATTTTGTTTCAACACAAGCTTGAATGATTGCTTGCATTTGTTCCATGTTGTTAAAGTTGAAAGCTGGTATTGCATAGCCTCCTTTAACTGCTTTTGCGAACATATCTCTTGAGTTCACTAAGCCTAATTCTTTGTAATTTACCATATCAAATTTTTTTTGGGTTAATAAATATAGTTTATATTGATAATTCATTAATAATTGTTTCTATCCTATAGCTAAGGGGTTTACTAATCTTTACTAATGGAAGTCGTAAATAGCCTTGTGAGAGTTGTAGCAATTCGAGTGCTGCCTTTATTCCAGCAGGGTTTCCCTCCTCAAAGATTGCATTTGTAAATGGGAGTAGTCTATAGTGAATATCTCTTGCTTTTTTAAAATCTCCCTTAAGACAATAATTAACCATTGTGCTAACTGCCTTTGGGTAGGCATTGGCAGTAACGGATATAACTCCTGTCATCCCAACGCTCATAAGAGGCATAGTTAGTGCGTCTTCTCCTGAAATAACTTGGAAATGCTTTGGTTTCTTTGAAATTATCTCCATACATTGTGCAAAATTGCCAGAGGCTTCCTTTATCCCAATTATGTTTGAGAAATCATTTGCCAATTGAAGACATGTATCTGCCGAAATATTGGAGCTTGTCCTTCCTGGTACGTTATAGAGTATTATTGGTACAGATGAGGCTTCCGATATTGCTTTGAAATGTTCGTATATTCCCTTTTGGGTTGGCTTATTGTAGTAGGGAGTAACGGATAGTAGGGCACTAACATCAGTAAGATCGGTCTTTGAAATCCTGTCAACAAGTTCGCTCGTGTTGTTTCCTCCCATTCCCAAAACAATTGGGACTCTTTTGTCAACCAAATCAATCATACAATCCAAAACCGCCATCTGCTCCTGAAGAGTTAGGGTTACAACCTCCGATGTTGTTCCAAGACAAACAATATAATCAACACCTCCCTTAATAACATGCTCAACAATATTCCCCAAAGATGTGAAATTAATATTTCTCTGTCTGTGAAATGGTGTAACAATAGCGACTCCAGTACCTGAGCCTTTGAAATTTTTATCCATAACAATTTAGATTTTTTAAATATTTATTTTTGAAAGATAATGGATTAATTGTTTCTGATATTCTTCCATATTAATATCTTCCAGCTTAAGTAACATATCAAAATGATTACGATTCTTATCGCTATCAAGTGCTATTTTGAATCTTGCCTTTGAAAGAGCAGCAAGATAGAAAGGAGCAAAATCTTCCTTGATTGAGAAATTAATCAAAACATCAAATTCTCTTGAAAGAAACTCCCTCACATGCATCCCTGTTGGTATTTGAGTAAGACCCAATTCCTTGTCAGTACAAAGAGTTACATTGAGAGTCTCAATATACCAAAGGGGCTTAACATTTCCATAAAACACTCCCATTACCTCCACCTTTGCTCCTTTTTCCTGAAATTCCTTAATTACTTTCTTAATTTCATTCCAATTCGTTTCCTTGTCAACCAAGCAAACCACCCCAACAGTTTTTGCTGCGTTCATTGAAGACATCGCTATTTCTCTAGTGTGTCGTTTTAGTTTAATCTTTAGTACCAAAGATTGGATAGTATGCCTTATTTTGTCTAACATGTAGCCTTGTTGTTACTCCTTTGAAATAATTTGTAAAATTACAACTTATTATAATACGAAACAAATTTTTCATTATTTCGTTTGCTAAAAAGTATTACCTTTGCCTTTGAAAATGAAAATACGTCAACGAAACTCTAAGCTAAAATGGATTCTCTTTATCATTGCTTTTGCTCTGATTGGTTATTTCCTATATCAGATAAATAAGCTTATTGTTCAGCTTAGGTATGAGGAGAAAAAAAGAATTGAGCTTTGGGCAAATACCATTAGCCGTAAGAGTGAACTTGTTCAGCATACTGATATTTTCTTTAAGCAGGTGAAAGAGGAAGAAAGGAAAAGGGTTGAACAATTTATTGAGGCACATAAGATTATCCTTCAGCAACCTCTCGACAAGGAAATTGACTTCTATTTTCGTTTTGTGGCAGATAACAAAACCATACCTGTGATTATTACCGACGAGTTTAACAATATCTCCCTCTCACAAAATGTTGAACTGCCACCAGGGTACAACGTATTGGTGGGAGACTTACTCAGAGAATTTACAATCAACGCCCCACTGCAATACGAAGTATATGGGATGAAGTTCAGACTCTATTATACTGAAAGCAGGGTTTATACGGATTTACATAATATGCTCCTGGATTTGTCTCGATCCCTTCTGAACGAGGTTACAATGAATTATGTGTTCGTGCCAGCTATCATAACCGACAAAAGCCGAACTGTGGTCTATTCCTCAGGAAACGTAACTCCAGACAGACTAATCCAAAAAAACCTCCAAAAGACTCTCGCCTACATGGAACGCTTCAATAAGCCAATCCCAATTACTCTGCCCGACAAGAAAGAGGTTTTGGTCTTTTACGAAGACTCCAATATCCTAAAGATGCTTAAGTACTACCCAATCTTCTTTATTCTCATCTTCTTAGTGATTGCTTTCATCGCATACCAATTCGTTATAACGGTCAAACGCTCCGAACAAAATTCCGTTTGGGTAGGTATGAGCAGGGAAACAGCCCATCAGCTCGGAACCCCAATCTCTTCCCTTATGGCGTGGGTTGAGTATTTGAGAATGAACCCTGAGAACGAAACCTATTGCTCCGAGATAGCCAAAGATATTCACCGTCTGGAAACCATCACTCAGCGTTTCTCCAAAATTGGATCAAATCCAGAGCTGGTCAAACAAGACCTAATCCCAATCATAAACAATGCCGTTGACTACCTACGTACTCGCTCCTCAAGGAAGGTAGATTTCAAGATAAATATCCCTCAAGATAAGGCAGTCATACTCCTTCTGAACGAACACCTATTGGAATGGGTCTTGGAGAACCTCTGCAAGAACGCAATTGATGCCATGGAGGGCGTTGGGGAGTTTAGCATAGAGCTCATTGAAGAGAATAAAAGAATAATCTTAGATATTTCCGACACAGGGAAAGGGATTCCAAAGAGAAACCAAAAGAAAATCTTCTACCCTGGATACTCCTCAAAGCAAAGGGGATGGGGCTTGGGCTTGAGCTTGGCTAAGAGGATAATAGAGCAATACCACAAGGGCAAGATATTCGTTAAGCAATCCACAGTGGGAAAAGGCACAACCTTTAGGATAAGCTTCCGTAAATTGGACAGATAGTATGTCAGGACTATATATTCATATCCCTTTCTGCTCAAAGAAATGCTACTACTGCGATTTCTACTCCTTAGCATCAAGAAAGAGTAAGAAAGCATATTTAGAGGCTCTTTCAAAAGAATGGGAGCAAAGAAAAACAGAAACAGAGTGGGGCGTAGGGCAAGGAATCAAAACCATATATATTGGAGGCGGAACCCCTTCATCCTTAGACAAAGAGGAAGTAAAATATCTCTTTGACCAAATCCTAAAAGACAAAACCCCTTTCCACCCAGACCTAAGGGAAATGGAAATAACCTTTGAGGCAAATCCCGAAAACCTAAGCTACGAATACTTAGACTTTCTCCGAAAACAAACCCCCATAAACCGACTAAGCATAGGCATACAAAGCTTTTCGGAAAACGACCTTAGAGCAATTGGAAGGTCACACTCATCATTGCAGGCCTCCACCTCCGTACGTTTAGCCCAAGAGCTGGGTTTTGAGAATATAAGCATAGATTTGATTTTCTCCCTTCCCTCCATGAGCAGCCTCGATTGGAAAACCAACCTCCTTAAGGCAATCGAACTCAAGGTACAGCATATCTCAGCCTATTGCCTTAGCCTTGAAAAGGGAACCATCCTCAACACTCTTGTGGACAGGAAAAAGATAAGCCTCCCAAGTGAAAACATTGTGGAAGAGCAGTTCCTTATAGCAAAAGACCTTCTGGAGGCAAACAAATTTGAGCATTACGAAATCTCCTCCTATGCCTTGGAAGGCTTTCGCTCTCAGCACAATTCCCTCTACTGGCAAAACAAACCCTACATTGGTTTGGGTGCTTCGGCACATAGTTTCAACCTAAGCAAAAGACGCTGGAACATAGCCAACCAAAGCCTCTATATAGAGAAAATCAACCAAGGCCAACCCATATTTGAAGAGGAAACCCTTAGCCCAAAGGACATCTACAACGAATACATCCTCAGTGCCACAAGAATAAAGGAGGGCATAAGCATAAGCCATATAATGGAAAACTTCCCAAAGGAAACCATAAGCCACTTCCTTTTGCAAGCTGAGAAACTCCTCAAAGACAACCTCATAGTGCCTTGTGGCGAGAGTTATCTCCTCACAACCAAAGGCATACTCCTTTCCAACCAAGTCGCCCTTGGTTTGTTTATTTAGAAATTAAGGGTAATGGTTAATGGTTAGTGATTAATGGTTAATTGATAAACTTCTAATTCCTTTTTCTTAAACTTTAAACCTTAAACCTTAAACATTAGACTAAGTCTAATTTTATTTTAACTCAGTCTAATTTTGCTCAGACTCAGTTAAAAAACGCAAATGACTGAGTTAAACCTATGTTTTTGTACGTTTTCTTAGTTTCCCAATAAGTTTGCAAAGGCTGTAAATGGTTAATTACTATGTTGTTATCATAGGACAAAGGGGGATTTTTTTCTAACTGAGTCTCATTGTTTTTTAACTGAACCTGAGCTTTTTTAGACTCAGTCTAAAGACAAGGAGACTCAGTCTAAAAACAAGGAGACTTAGTCTAAAGACGAGGAGACTTAGTCTAATTATAAATGGTTAGTGGTAAATGATAAATAGTTAATGATAAGTGGTTAGGGGATTAACCATTAAGCATTTATCATTAACCTCTATCATCAGAATCTTTTCTTCCAAAACGATGGCATAAAGAGTACCAAAACGGTTACTAACTCCAAACGTCCTAAGTACATGAGTGATACAAATATGGCTTTGGCTGGATACGACACATTGGAATAATCGCCAAAGGCACCTATCTCTCCAAAACCTGTTCCCATGTTGCTCAAACACGAAACACTGGCTCCTGCAGCCTCAACAAAGCCCATGCCCAGCCCAACCAAGACTAAGAGTGCTACAACAAAGGTTATGGTGAAAAGGAGAAAGACTATCAATACGTTGTGTACGACTTGAGGGTCAACGATTTGCTTTTCAAACTTTAGGGGTATGACTGCTCGTCGGTGGAAGCTCCTCTTTATGATTTGCCTTGCGTTTTTGAATAATATGATTATCCTTATTATCTTCAAGCCTCCGGTTGTGGAACCCGACATTGCCCCTGAAAACATTAGGAGTAGGAGTATTAGTGATTCGGAGGAGCCCCATAGTGCGTAGTCGTAGCTTATGAATCCTGAGGAAGTGATTAGGCTTACTGTTTGAAAGAGGGAGTGTCGTAGGCTTGCCTCTAAGCCTATGGAAGTGTCGTAGGAGAGTAGGAAGATTATGCTGCTTGCTACCAAGATGGCGTATATATATACTTTAAATTCTTCGTTTACCACTATTCTTCTGAATCGTCCCTTAATGGCGTAGTACATTATTGGGAAGTTTATGCCTGAGGGTATCATAAATAGGATTAATATATATTGTATTAGGGGTGAGTATAGGGAGATTGAGTCGTTTTTTGTTGAGAATCCTCCTGAGGACAGAGTGGAGAAGGCGTGGCATACGGCATCGAAACCCTCCATTCCTCCAGCCCAAAGCAAAAGGGCAGCAAGCAGGGTTAGACCGACATAGATTCCCACAATAATTTTGGCAGTGGTTCTTATATGGGGCGAGAGTTTATCCTTATTGGGACCTGTTACTTCGGCAGCGAACAGAGACATACCCCCACCACCAAAGAACGGAACAAAAGATATAACGATAACAACTATCCCAACGCCCCCAATCCAGTTGGTCAAGCTTCGCCAGAAGAGGATTCCATTTGGAAGGGCTTCAATGTTGGTCATGATGGTAGCTGAGGTTGTTGAGAAGCCGCTCATTGATTCGAAGAAGGCGTCAAAATATGATTGGGTATATCCTCCAATGAAGTAGGGTAAGGCTCCGAATAGGGACATAAAGAGCCATATCATTGCAACTATCATATAACCAAGCTTACGGTCAATCTGCCCTTGCTTTGGTTTGCGGATGAATACTCTTAGGCTTAGTCCAACAATGAGGGTAATGCCTGTGCTTATTCCTAAGGGGAGTATGTCGTTTGTGCCGTAGGCAATGGCAATAGCCAAGCTTAGGAGCATGAAGAAAGCCTCAAGCATGAGCAGAATACCAATTACCCTAAAGAGAGATAAAAACCTTTGTTTAATCATTAAGTTTTGTCTGGTTGTTTTTTAATTTCCTCTGACAATTGGCAAAGATACAACAAAGAGAATTATCTTTATTCTTCTTTTGAGGAAATTTAGTTATATTATGCTTAGACTTAGTTTACTTATGGTTTCTTTAATTAA
The DNA here is from genome assembly GCA_002399025.1 of Bacteroidales bacterium UBA4893. GTDB lineage: Bacteria > Bacteroidota > Bacteroidia > Bacteroidales > P3 > UBA10566. The sequence continues at coordinate 54,826 of DHCV01000026.1, forward strand.
TAATATAGTAATATCTTTTTAACCCATGCTTAATATTATATGTATAGTTTTGCATCAGTAAAAAATTAAAAGCAAACGAAAATGATTACAGATATATTTAAAACAATTATCAATAAGACTTCCTCTTTGGATGAGGCGATTAACTCTTTTAATGATATGATGGAGGCTGATAGTGAGCTAAGGGCAGACTATAAGGATTGGTGTTTGGATATGGGTTTTAAGACTAAGCATGGGTTTAGGGAATATTATTCTGAGTATATTTCTCTAAAGGAAATTAATATTCAGTCTATGTTTGAGAGCAATGAGGAGTTTTATGATTATCTTATTTATTCAATTCAATAAAACCAAACTCAGTTAAATTATATGAAGCATTATAAAACAATTGTCCTTTCGGACATTCATGTAGGTTCAAAATGGTCTAAGACTAAGGAAGTGATAGAATTTCTTGATAAGAATACGTGTGATAATTTGCTCTTGGTGGGTGATATTATTGATGGTTGGTCTTTGAAGAGGGGGAGTAAGCATTGGAATGAGGATCATACGAATTTTATCAAGAAGATTTTGGATCTCCAACACAAGACTAAGATTATTTATATTATGGGTAACCATGATGATTTCCTAACCAAGCTTATTCCCCTTAAGTTCTTCAATATTACCATTAAGAGGGACTATATTTATGAGAGTTCGGGAAAGCGTTATTTTGTACTTCATGGTGATATCTTTGATCATATCACTTCTTCCTTTAGCTGGCTATCTAAGCTTGGCGACATAGGCTATCATATTCTTTTGAGAGTAAATCGCTATTATAACAAGCGAAGACAAAAGAAGGGCTTACCGTACTATTCCATTTCGCAGGAGATTAAGTCTAAGGTAAAGGTAAGTGTTAGTTATATAAGTGATTTTGAAAAGCATATTGTTAATGTTGCCCGTACCAACAATTGTGATGGAGTTATTTGTGGTCATATTCATCATGCTGAAAAGAAGAAATATGGCGATATACTATACTTAAACTCTGGCGATTGGGTAGAGAGTATGACTGCCCTAACGGAGGATTATCTTGGGAATTGGTCTATTTATCAAAGGAAGGAAGAAAGCCTTGAGCAGATGGAGGATATTTATCTTCAAGTCCTATTGGGAGCTGTTTAGATAAAAGGGACTATGCCAGAGGCTTAATCCCTTTATTAATATAGTTAGTAAGCTCATCAATGCTCACCCTGTCTTGTTTCATAGAGTCCCTTTCACGAACAGTAACCGTATTGTCCTCTAATGTTTGCGTATCAATAGTTATACAGAATGGAGTACCAATAGCGTCTTGTCTTCTATAACGTTTGCCAATAGCATCCTTTTCATCATATTGAACCATAAAATCATCTCTAAGCAAACTTAAAATTTCACGAGCCTTTTCTGGCATACCATCTTTCTTAACCAAAGGCAAAACAGCTGCCTTAATAGGACAAAGAACCTTTGGTAATTTAAGAACAGTTCTTATTGAACCATCTTCAAGAGTTTCTTCCTCAAAGCTATTAGAGAACACAGCAAGGAAAGTCCTATCCAAACCAATAGATGTTTCCACCACATAAGGAACATAGCTCTCGTTAATTTCAGGATCAAAATACTGAAGTTTCTTTCCTGAGAATTCTTGATGAGCCTTTAAGTCAAAATCAGTACGAGAGTGAATTCCTTCCAATTCTTTAAAGCCAAAAGGAAACTCAAACTCAATATCAGTGGCAGCATTGGCATAGTGAGCAAGCTTGTCATGATCATGAAAACGATATTTCTCCTGAGGAATACCAAGAGACAAATGCCATTTCTTACGAGTTTCTTTCCAATATTCAAACCACTTAAGTTCATCACCAGGCTTTACGAAGTATTGCATTTCCATCTGCTCAAACTCACGCATACGGAAAATAAACTGACGAGCAACAATCTCATTACGAAAAGCTTTTCCTATTTGAGCAATTCCAAAAGGAATCTTCATTCTTCCAGTCTTTTGAACATTAAGATAGTTTACAAATATACCTTGAGCAGTTTCTGGGCGAAGATAAACAACATTTGTATCCTCACTAACAGAGCCCATTTGGGTAGAAAACATCAAATTAAACTGACGAACATCTGTCCAGTTTCTGCTTCCAGATATTGGGCAAACAATTCCAAGCTCTTCAATTAAAAGTTTAATTCCCGCAAGGTCATTATCATTCATTAGCTCAGCAAAGCGTTTTGTTATATCATCAATCTTAGCTTGATTTTCCAAAACTCTTTGGTTTGTTGTAATGAACTGTTCTTTATCAAAACTATCTCCAAATTTCTTTTGAGCCTTTTCAACTTCCTTATTAATCTTATCTTCTATCTTTGTAATATGATCTTCAATAAGAACATCAGCACGATATCTTTTCTTAGAATCTTTATTGTCAATTAAAGGGTCGTTAAAAGCATCAACATGTCCAGAAGCTTTCCAAATAGTAGGGTGCATAAAGATTGCAGAATCAATTCCCACAATGTTTTCGTGCATTTGAACCATTGACTTCCACCAATATTTCTTTATATTGTTTTTAAGTTCAACTCCATATTGCCCGTAATCATACACAGCAGCCATACCGTCATATATCTCACTTGAAGGAAATATAAAACCATATTCTTTCGCATGAGCAATTATCTTTTTAAATAAATCTTCGTTTTGTGCCATTATAATCTTAGCCTTAAATCTTTTCTTTATTTTTTATTATGAATTCATTGAAAGAAGAAATTCTTCGTTGTTTCTTGTGTTTTGCATGTGTTTCTTTATAAATTCCATTGCTTCCACAGGATTCATATCTGAAAGGAAGTTTCTAACAATTCCCATTCTTCCAACTATGCTTGCTTCCATAAGAAGATCTTCCCTACGAGTTGAAGATGCAACAATATCAATTGCAGGATAGATTCTTTTATTTGAAATCTTTCTATCCAATTGCAATTCCATATTACCAGTACCTTTAAACTCTTCAAAAATTACTTCATCCATTTTTGAGCCTGTTTCAATCAATGCAGTAGCAATAATTGTTAGTGAGCCTCCATTTTCAATATTTCTTGCAGCACCAAAGAATCTTTTAGGTTTTTGAAGAGCATTTGCTTCAACTCCTCCAGAAAGGACTTTCCCAGATGATGGAGCAACAGTATTATAAGCTCTTGCCAAACGAGTGATGGAATCCAAAACAATTACAACATCATGTCCACATTCTGTCATACGTTTTGCTTTTTCTAAAACAAGATTAGCAATCTTGACATGTCTTTCAGCTGGTTCATCAAAAGTAGATGCAATTACTTCAGCATTAACTGTTCTTTGCATATCTGTTACTTCTTCAGGACGTTCATCAATTAAAAGTACAATTAAATAAACATCAGGATGATTAGCAGCAATTGCATTAGCAACTTCTTTCAATAGGGTTGTCTTACCAGTTTTTGGTTGAGCAACAATTAATGCTCTTTGCCCTTTTCCAATAGGAGTAAACAGGTCAATAACTCTTGTTGAAAGACTTTCTCCTTTATGTCCTGTAAGTTTAAATTTTTCTTGAGGGAACAAAGGAGTCAAATAATCAAAAGGAACTCTATCTCTAATTTGATCAATGGTTTTTCCATTAATTAATTTTGCCTTAACCAAAGGAAAGTATTTTTCTCCATCTTTTGGAGGACGAATAACTCCACTAACAGTATCTCCTGTTTTTAAGCCAAAAAGTTTAACTTGAGATAGAGAGACATAAATATCATCTGGAGAATTAAGGTAGTTATAGTCGGAAGAACGCAAGAAACCATATCCATCAGGCATGATTTCCAAAACTCCTTCAGCCTCAATCAAACCCTCTTTCTCAAAATTATAAACAACCTTTGATGATTGATTTTGTTGAGCAATTGGACTTTCAACATTTATTTCTGATTTGTTTCCTTCAGGATTTTCTTTAACCTCTGCCTTTATTTCTTCTTTTTGAATTTCTTTAGTTTCAATCTTGTTATTTACACTTGTTTCCGACAAAATATTCTCCTCAATACTATTAACTTGAGTTTTGTATTTAAGCTCAGGTTTTTTAATATTATCAATTTGAGGTACGCTCATATCAAAGAGATCTAACTCGCTCTTTATCTTAGCTTTTGTTTCCTCTATTGAAGGGGATTTGATTGTTTCTTTTTTGGGAAGTTGTTGTTGAGGTTTTGATTTAGGCTTTTCTGGGCTTTGAACTTTAGAAGAAATTTGCTTTTCCTCTTTTGAATCATTGGACTTGATTGATGTTGCAACGTTTGATTCAGCAACAGGTTTTGGTTTTAGACGAGTTCTTTTTTGAGTTTTTTGCTTCTTCTCAGCTTCTGCTGCGATGTCTTCTTCAGCTGGATTTGCAGCTTGAAAGTCTAAGATTTTATAGACTAACTCTGTTTCTTTAAACTTACTAAACTTAGGAATTTTCAATTCCTTAGCAATTAATTTTAAATCATCTAAAGATTTTGAATCTAATTCAGATTTGTTGTACATAAAAAATAATATGATGAATAAATATGCGATTAAATCGCTTTAATACTAAATAATCATTTTGGGAAATGTTCGCTTTTTTGAAGGAATAAATTCTATGATAAACTCCTTAATCACTTTGCAAAAATAAAAAAAATAATAATAAGTACAATTAAAAAGCAATTTTTTTATATATTTGCTAATTCAAAAATCAAAAAATTAGTTGAATGAAGAGTTATATTGGCAATCTAAATGGTCTGCATATCAAATATATAATTATAAATTTTGTTCTTGCTCTGGCTGGAATAATTGTAGTTTTAGTTCTTGGCAAAATTATTCAAGAAAATAAAATTAATATGTATTTATCGGTAATTATGATGATAATTATCCTTACCTTTTTTCTTATGGGTAAGAAAAAATACCAGACAGAGTTGTTAAAAATCAAGGATTTCCCCTTAGGAAAGAAATTAAACTCTCATCATCTTCTAAATAAGAAAAGATTAAATTCCTACACAATCATGAATGGAGTTGCAATCTTTTTCTTAATCCTTTCTGGAAACTATTTATATCTATTTTTCTCCCTCCTTTTCCTATTGCTTATTCTTCTAAATAGAACAAATACATTCAAATTAAAAATAGAATTAAACCTAACCGACAAAGAAGTCGAAAGCCTCAATAAGCCTATAGCCTTAAAGGATAGAAAATAGATAATATCAATAAAAAATACTTTCAAAAACTTTTATGTTCAAAATCCAATCAAAGCAAAAGCTAACAGAAAACATCTACTTAATGGATGTTCATTCGCCTTGGGTTGCACGTTCTGCAAAGCCAGGTCAATTTGTAATAGTTATTATAGATGAAAAAGGGGAAAGAATACCTCTAACAATATGTGATTACGACAAAGAAAAGGGAAACATTACCTTAGTGTTTCAACTTATTGGGAAATCCACTCAAAGAATGGCAAAACTTGAGGTTGGCGACAGTTTTAAGGATGTTGTTGGTCCATTGGGAAAGGAAAGTGAGTTCATACATGAGAATAAAGAAGAGCTTAAAACTAAAAATATTCTCTTTGTTGCAGGAGGTGTTGGGACAGCACCTGTTTATCCTCAGGTAAAATGGTTTAAACAACAAGGATTGGACGTTGATGTTGTCGTTGGAGCCAAGACTAAGGACTTGATTATTCTTGAAAAAGAAATGAAGGAGGTTGCAAAGAATCTATATATATGTACTGATGATGGTTCTAATGGAAACAAGGGATTGGTTACCGATGTGATTAAGGATTTGATTGAAAACAAAGGAAAACACTACGATGAGGTTATTGCAATTGGTCCAATGATAATGATGAAATTCGTTTGTCTTCTGACAAAGCAATACAATATAAGAACAACCGTAAGTTTGAATACCCTAATGGTTGATGGAACAGGAATGTGCGGAGCTTGTAGGGTAAGTGTTGGAGGGAAAACCAAATTTACATGCGTTGATGGACCTGAATTTGACGGACATGCAGTGGATTTTGATGAGGCTATGAGGCGTCAATCAATGTATAAAACCTTTGAAATAGCAAAAAATACAGATAAACACCATTGTAATCTTACCTCAAGTGTTGAACAATCGGAGCAGGCTGCAGAAATAATTGTTGAAAAGTTCAAAAGAGTTAAGGTAAGGGAGCAAGACCCAACTGCAAGAGCTCAAAATTTTGAAGAAGTATCCTATGGCTACAATGCAAAGGAAGCTATAGCAGAGGCATCTCGCTGTATTGAGTGCAAGAAACCTGGTTGCGTTAGTCAATGTCCTGTAAGAGTTAAGATTCCTCAGTTTATTTCAAAGGTAAAGGTTGGAGACTTTGAAGCAGCAGCTCATATTTTGGCTGAAGATACAGCACTCCCAGCCGTATGCGGAAGAGTTTGTCCTCAAGAAACCCAATGTGAGGAAACCTGTATTTTGGGAAAGAAGGGAGAGGCTGTTTCTATTGGAAAATTGGAAAGATTTGTTGCAGATTGGGCAAGAAATAATAAGATAGAACTTTCACATAAGGTTGAACCCAACGGCAAAAAGGTTGCAATTGTAGGAGCTGGACCAAGCGGACTGACCTGTGGTGGCGATTTGGCAAAGATGGGCTATGATGTAACTATTTTTGAAGCCCTACACGAAGCAGGAGGAGTGTTGGTTTATGGCATTCCTGAGTTTCGTTTGCCCAAAAGAGATGTTGTGGAGTATGAGGTGGACAATGTTAGAAAGCTTGGGGTTAAGATAATCAATGATGTGATTGTTGGAAAGAGTATTACCATTGACGAGCTCATTAATGAGGAAGGATTTGAGGCTGTTTACATTGCCTCAGGTGCTGGATTGCCTAAGTTTATGGGTATTCCTGGTGAAAACCTCAATGGAGTATTGTCTGCAAACGAAATCCTTACTCGTTCCAATTTGATGAAAGCCTTTGAAGATGGCTATGACACTCCTGTTTATCCTGGTTCAAAGACCGTTATTGTTGGAGGAGGGAACGTAGCTATGGATGCTGCCCGCACAGCAAGGCGATTGGGAGCCGAAACTCATGTTGTGTACAGAAGAAGTGAAAAAGAAATGCCTGCAAGGGTTGAAGAGGTGCATCACGCAAAAGAAGAAGGGATAATATTCCACACAATGAATAATCCTGTTGAAATTCTTGCTGACGAAAAAGGCTGGGTTAGGGCAATTAGGGTAATTCGAATGGAACTTGGAGAGCCTGATGAGAGTGGAAGAAGAAGGCCAATTGAGGTAAAGGGAAGTGAGTATGAGATTGAAGCCAATTGTGTTATTATGTCATTGGGAACCAATCCAAATCCTCTAATTATCAACACCACCAAAGGCTTAGATTCTGAAAAATGGGGAGGAATTATTGCTGACGAGTTTGGACAAACCTCAAGAGAAGGAATATTTGCAGGCGGGGATGCTGTTTCTGGTGCAGCCACTGTTATTTTGGCAATGGGAGCAGGCAAGCAGGCTGCAATAGGGATTGATAATTACATAAAATCAAAAAGTAAATAATCAATAGAATAAGGTTTTATTCTACAAAAATAAGCTTTAGTACTATTTAATCAAGCTTTAGAGGTAATTAAACGAGCTTTAAATCTAATTAAATAAGGCTTTGAACTATTTAAACTTTGTTTTGATCTTAGAATCATGGCATGATATCACTGAGATCATGCCATGATCTACTCGACATCATGGGATGATTTACCTGAGATCATGGCATGATCTTGACATCAAATCCTTGTTTAAATTTTTCTAAGTTTGATTTTGGGAGATTTATTCCTCGTTTATTCAGTTCTATCCTTTGTTTAGGATTGATTAGAATTGATTTCTTGTTGATTAGAATTGGTTTCTTGAGGGTTTTCTTCCTTTTGAGTTTCTTCGTTTGAACCTTCCATCCAATAAGGGTCTTCATCCGAAAGTTCTTCTTCCTCTTCCAATGGGATAACTTCCTTATGCACAATCCCCTTATGCTTAAACAAAATTGCAAAAACAATTCCTGTGATTGCACCTCCTAAATGTCCCTGCCAAGATATGCGTGGTGAGGACTGAAACATTGGAAATATGCCCCATACAACAGAACCATAAAGGAAGATAACTAAGAATCCAAAAGCCATTTGAGGTTTGTTTCGTTTCAAAAACCCACTTAGGATATGAAACCAAGCTAAGCAATAGACCAAACCGCTTGCACCAATATGAATTGTCCCACTTGTGCCAATTATCCAAGCTGCCAAGCTCGAAAAGAAATAGAAGGAAACAAAAAGAGTGGAGGCAAAATTCTTGTAAAAAAGATAAAGTCCACTCAGAAGTAGGAAAACTGCAAGTGTATTGGAGGAAAGATGTGAGAAATCGGAGTGAAGAAGTGGCATAGTTATGATTCCAATAAGTCCTGTTGTTGAACGTGGTTCGAGTCCATACTGAGTTAGGGAAATATTAGTAGTTACTTCCAAAATCTTTATTATCCACAAAAGCACAACAAAGGCTGCTGGGACAATCATTGCACTTATTAAATCTCTCTTGTCTTCTCTCATAAAACTTATGCAAAGATAAGAAAACTCATCAAAAATCAATATTTATTAATTCTTTTTATACTATGTTTCACAAAGAAATCATATATTTGCAAATTGAACTTATAGTATAAAGATATGAGAAAGAAAAGTATCCTATCAATAATAGCACTTGTTTTATTGCTTGTAGTTGCCATAGAATCAAATGCACAGAGAAGAAATAGAGCTCCAGAGAATCGTTTTGGGATAAGAGCTGGATTTAATATGAGCGACCTTACCTCAGCAAAGGGATTAGACGTTTTTAATGGACTTTCCTACTACAATCAAAACTTAGAATATGTTGGCTTTACCGATACTGAGCCTTTTAAATTAGGGTTTAATGTTGGTTTTGTTGGACAAATTAAGGTTGCAGAGTCGTGGTATGTTCAGCCTTCTTTGATTTTCACATCCAAAGGATATAAGCTCAATACTCAAAATCAAGGAGACTTCACCCAAAACGTTGAACTCGATGTTTCAGCCTACTACACTCAGCTCCCAATTGATGTTGTTTGGAAATATGATTTCAATCCTGACTTCAGATTCAATGCCCTTGGAGGTATATTTTTGGGATATGGAGTAGCGGGAACTTCTTATTTCCTTGACCATTACGGAGAAAAATTTGTTCCTCGTATTTTCCACGAACAAACTCCAACTCCAACGCCAGTAAATGGTTATATTGGATACGACCAAACTGTTCATGGACTTTTATATGAAGATACTGATAGAACTTTTATGACAGTTGGAACTAATCGTTTTGAATTTGGTTTGAATGTTGGCTTAGGTTTTGAATATAAAGCTTTCCAACTTACCTTAACTTACCAATATAGCTTAACACCGTTATATAATTACAACTACGATTTTACCTCAAGATACGAGGCAAAGGGAATTAAGGATATAAAGAACTCATTTGAATACTTAAAACTCGATGCTCCAAAAGCTCCTACCCATCATGTTATTTCCATAACTCTTGCCTACTATATGAACTTATTCTCAAATAAAGTTAAATACTAATTTAATAGAGAATAAAATCTTAAATCAAGACACTAAAAGCAAAAAGTCTTCGTTAAAGATATATGAAAAAAGTTTTACCATTAATAATTGTCCTTTTTGTAAGCCTGCTTGCCTTCTCTCAAGAAGAGTCAGTGGCTATTGAGAAAGAATTTATTAATGACTCCTTGCGTGATAATGCAATGCCTTTGGATTATGAAGATCCTGTTCAATACAGAATTGATATGGGGACTTCATTTGGGAAGGGTTTCTTTTCGGAAAGCTTTGTTTCAACCTATATTGCTCCTTCAGTAATAATGAAAGTTAATCCACAATCTTGGCTTAGAGCAGGAGTTCTTACGGGTGATAGTTGGATAAACATGCCTAAGACAAAAAAACCTTTGGAAGATAAGGCTCCTTATGAGAACCGCTATAAGAGAAATATGGCTTATGTTGGGATGGATTTTGAAATCAATCCACGACTCTTAGTATCAGTAACAGCTTTTTGGGATAATTTCAGTCCAATGTCTAATATGAATACTCTTGGAATTAGGGACAATCTTTATACCTATGGTTTTAATGCTAACCTAACTTATCAGATTACTGAAAACTCCTATTTTAATTTGGGATTTACCTTTGTTGAAAGCAACAACCCTTATAGCCTTATGCCATATCGTTATGGAAGTCCAATGAGTGCTTTTAGTCCAATGTTCACTCCTTATGGACATCATAATAATTTCTTGATTAACACTCCGTATAATTGGTAAGGACTAAGCTAAGCTTTCAGAATTAAATTTTCCTCCCAACCATTAGTCCATCTCTTATTGGAATGATTAGGTTTTCCATTCTTTCGTCCTCAGTAATTTTCTGATTGAAAGAATGAATGGCTAATGTTTGCTTGTCTTTTGGCATAGGCTCTAAGGCAATCTTTCCATACCATAACACATTGTCAGCAATCAAAAGTCCTCCTTTCCGAAGCTTTTCAACGCATAAATCATAATACAAAGGATAGTTTGGCTTGTCGGCATCAATAAAAATTAAATCAAACTCTTCTTCAAACAAAGTTATAATATCCAAAGCCTTCCCAATATGAAGTTTTATCTTGTCTTGGACACCGTTTTCATTAAATAAATTAATTAGGAAATCCTCGTACTCCTCATTCTTTTCAATGGTGTGGAGAATTCCCTCCGAGCTAAGTCCCTTAGCCAAACAAAGAGCAGAATAACCGCTAAATGTACCCAATTCCAAAATCTTTTTAGGAGAAATAAGTTTAGAGATAAGAGTAAGGAAAGTCCCTTGCCAGTTTCCGCTAATCATGTGAGGGCGAGGAAAAAGCTCATTGGTCTTTTGGTTTAGCTCTCTAAGGTTTTCATCCTCCTTGCTAACATAGGTTTGACAATAATCTTCAATTCTTTGGTCAATAAAGGGAAAGATTTGTTTTTCGCTCATTATAAAGATATAATTTTAAATTCAACTCTTCTGTTCTTTGCCCTACCTTCATCGGTCTTGTTATCAGCAATGGGTTGCTTTGCACCAAAAGATTTATACTCCATTCTCTTTTTGTCAATTCCATGATTGATTAAATAATCATAAACAGCCCTAACCCTGCTTTGAGATAGCCTTGCATTATAATTATCCGAACCCTTATTATCCGTATGCCCCGAAAGCTCAATCTTCATATTAGGATTCTTATTCAGAATATTTATAAGATTATGTAGTTCAACGTAGGATTGTGGAAGGAGAATACTTTTGTCAAATTCAAAGAATATGTTTTCCATAATAACAACCTGACCAACCTCATAGATTGGTTCGTCTTTGGTTTTGGTAATTACAATATCGTTTGCAATAACTTCCTTTTCCTTGCAAGTTAGGCAATGAACAGAAACGTCATCAATATAGTAGTAAGCCCCAGGAAGTAGGTAGGTTAGATAAGGCAAGTCAACAACATTGCTCTGTGGTGCGGGATAGAAATTCCCAATTGTAAGGAACTTTTCTCCTCCTTCAGCCACAAATTCCCCTTCAATCTTTGTCCAGTCCTCCACATTCACAATAGGATTACCATAAGGATTAACAACCTGAGGCTTAAGAAATGTAGAAATGGACTGACTAACTCCTTTTTCATGAGTTATTATTGTTTTGTCAGTAAGCATTTCACGAGTCTTCTCCTCAATTCTATCCTTAGTGAACAATCCTCCAAGAGTTGCAACTGCTCCAGCAGAATATTCGCTCAAACTTACATAAAATGTTAGCTTATAGGTCTCGTCTTTCTGCAAATAGTCCCTCAATTCCGTTTGTATATATTCCCTATAATCGGACTTTGAACTATAAATTCCAACCATTCCAACCCCTGTTCGAGGCATTTGAATGCCGAGTTTATTCTTTGGAACATTACATTGCTTACTACCACATTTATTATAATAGTCTGCACTTCCTCCTGTTGGCTGCCACCAGGCAACTGCCTCCGACATATAGCCATAGGGCTCTATCTTTTGAGGACAAGTAAAGTATTCTTCAAAAGAAGGGTTGAAGATTAGATTTTCCTGAGAGTAGGAGGGAAGAGGAATAAGAAAAATTAATAATAAACTAAGCTTAAATAAAAATAAGTCAAGGTTATTTTCTATCATCTAAGACCTCCTTCCAATTAATTGATTCTTTTGCATTAAGCCAAGTATAACTTTCCTCCTTGCGAAACCAAGTCATCTGGCGTTTGGCGTATCTTCTTGTGTTTGTTTTAATATCTTCAATTGCCTCTGAAAGACTTATCTCGCCACTAAAATATTTAAATAGTTCTTTGTAGCCAACAGTGTTGAGAGAAGATAGTTTTCTGTAAGGATAAACCTGCCTTGCTTCTTCCACAAGTCCTTCCTCAATCATTAAATCAACCCTTTGGTTTATCCTTTCAATAAGTTCAGCCCTATCTCTTTGAAGAGCAAACCTAATAATTTCAAAATCTCTTTTTGCCTTTTGGTTTGTCCGATAAGACGAGAAAGGTTTCCCTGTTTGGCGAATTAGTTCCAAAGCACGAATTAGCCTTATATGGTTTTTCGTATCCACAATATTATAGTACTCAATATCCTTCTCTTTCAATTCTTCTTGCAATGCAGTAATGCCTTGGTCTTTGAAAACCTTGTTAAGTTCGTTCCTAATCTTAATGTCAACATCTGGCAAATCATCAATTCCATTACAAACCACATCAATATACATTCCACTCCCACCAGTTAGAACCAAATTATCATAAGTTTCAAACAAGGTGTTAATCCTTTGAAGTGCATCTTTTTCAAAAAGTCCAGCATTATAATTATCCTCAATTGAGATATGTCCTATGAAATGATGCTTTACTTCCAATAATTCTTCTTTTGTTGGTCTTGCAACGCCAATATTAAGTTCCTTATAGAACTGCCGAGAGTCAGCAGATATAATTTCAGTATTAAGAGTTTTTGCCAAGCTAATAGCCTCTTTGGTCTTACCAACCGCTGTTGCACCAGTCAAAACAAATAATCTCTTACTATTTACTTTCATATCCCTTGCAATACTCCCTTTTTATTTACTATTTCTTCAGTTTTATCCCAAGCTTTTGAGCTTCATTATACATTAATTCTAATGCTGCCTCTCTTTCATTTGGGATTTCTCCATCTAAGATAGCATCCTTAATGATTGTCTTAATAATTCCAATCTCTTTGCAAGGAGAAATACCAAAGGTCTGCATAATGTCCTCACCACTAACAGGAGGTTGGAAATTACGTAAGCGGTCTTTTTCCTCAAGCTCTTCAAGCTTTTGAGTAACCTTTTTGAAATTATCCCTATAACGAACTATCTTATTATGGTCTTTGGTTGTAATGTCTGCATGGCAAAGCTTCATCAAATCATCAATATCTTCCCCTGCATCAAACAAAAGCCTCCTTACAGCAGAGTCAGTAACCTCGTCCTTAATCAGTATTTGCGGTCTAAGATGAAGACTGACTAATTTCTGAACGTATTTCATATTCTCATTCAAAGGTAGCTTCATTCGGCGAAAAATATATGGTATCATTTTCGCCCCTTTAACTTCGTGTCCGTGAAAGGTAAACCCAATCTTTGGCTCAAAGCGTTTGGTTAGAGGCTTAGCAATATCGTGTAAAATAGCAGCCCAACGCAGCCATAAGTTATTGCTTAACTTTGAAACATTGTCCAAAACCTCAAGAGTATGTTTGAAATTATCCTTATGAGCCATATTGCCAACCTTGTCATAGCCTTTAAGGGCAACCATTTCAGGGAAAAATAATCTCAAAAGTCCAGAGCGGTCAAGAAGCTTGAAACCCATTGAAGCTCTCGGGGAAAGTATTATCTTATTAAGCTCTTCACTTATTCTTTCTCCTGAAAGTATTTCAATCCTATAAGCATTCCTTTCAATAGCCTCAAAGGTCTCGTTGTGAATAGAGAAATTGAGCTGAGTGGCAAAACGAATCGCCCTAAACATTCTTAAAGGATCGTCCGAAAAAGTAATATCTGGGTCAAGTGGAGTTTTAATAATTCCGTTTTCAATATCTATTAATCCATCAAAAGGGTCAATTAGTTCGCCATAATCCTCCTTGTTCAAAGAAATAGCCATTGCATTTATTGTGAAATCCCTTCTATTTTGGTCATCTTCCAAAGTTCCATCCTCAACAATAGGCTTGCGACTTGCTCTATTATAGCTTTCCTTTCTTGCCCCAACGAACTCAATCTGCCAATAGTAATCATCAACCAAGAAATTAATCATAGCAGTACCAAAATTCTTAAATACCGACACATTGCAGTCCTTCCCAATTTGTTTGGCAACGTTTTCAGCAAGTTCAATGCCGCTTCCCAAACAAACAATATCAATATCCTTGCTATCCCTCTTAAGAATAATATCCCTAACCCAACCACCAACCACATAGGCTTTCACCCCCATTTGATTGGAAACCGATTGAACAATTTGAAATATTGGATGTGTTAAATGTTTTTCTAAATTCATTATCCTGCAAAAGTAATATAAATTCTCATTATTAAGATAAATTGGAGTTGAGAAAAGTTAATAGATAAGACTAAGGCAAATAAAACTCAATTATAAAACATATGCTCAAAGCCCAAAGAAATAACCCATGCATAATAATAGTTTTGAATAGGGCAGAGAGGACTTTATTTTAGGTAATAAGACTAATAAGAATTACTAAAAAGGAAGTTAATGGCCTCAAAACAGCCTCATAATGACCTCAAAACGCCGTAATTACGACCCCTAAACGAAGAGTTGATGAACACGAAATGCCATCTCATCGCAACGAAATGGCATTTCGTTATATATGAAATGGCATCTCATTAAAACGAAATGCCATTTCGTTCTCATAAAGACGAAGATTAAGGCTCATGATTACTGCTTCTTAATTCTGTCATAATCTTATTTATTGGTTTAGGAAGGTTTCACGTTTTAAAATTACATCTTTTTTATTATATAGCTGTGTTTATAGAAATTTTTTGCTAAGAAATTATTTATTTGAATTTATCTCTTGTTGTTTGGAAAATTAGTATTAACTTTGCAGACGTAATTTACAATAAATTAATTCAATATATCAACCATTTAAAAACAGTTAAAAAAATGAAACAAGTTCATAACTTTAACGCAGGTCCTTGCGTTTTACCAAAACAAGCAATTGAATCAGCCATTGAAGCTATTCGTAACTTTGACAACACAGGAATAGGTATTTTAGAAATTTCACATCGTACTCCTGGTTGGGAAAGAATTATGGCTGAAACTGAAGCTTTATGGAGAGAGCTACTTAAAATTCCAGAAAACTATGAAGTAATATTCGTTGGTGGTGGTGCTTCAAGCCAATTCTTCCACGTTCCAGCTAACATTATGAATAAGAAAGCTGCGTATCTTCAAACAGGTGTTTGGGCAAAGAAAGCGATCAAAGAAGCTAAGTTTTATGGAGAAGTTGAGGTTGTTGCATCTTCAGAAGACAAAAACTACACTTATATCCCTAAAAACTACACTATCCCAACTGATGCTGATTATTTCCACATCACAACTAACAACACAATCTATGGTACAGAAATAAAACATGATATTGACTGCCCAATTAATCTTGTGGCTGATATGTCTTCTGATATTATGTCTCGTCCAGTTGATATTTCAAAATATGCTCTTATTTATGGTGGAGCTCAAAAGAATGTTGGTCCTGCTGGAGTTACCTTCGTTATCGTTAGAAAAGATATTCTTGGTAAGGTTGAAAGAAAACTTCAAACAATGGTTGATTATACAACTCATTTTGGAAAAGAACCAAGAGATAAATCAATGTTCAACACTCCTCCAGTATTTTCAATTTTCGTAATGCACGAAACTCTTAAATGGGTTAAGGAATTAGGTGGATTGGAAGCAATGAACAAAATCAATGTTGAAAAGGCTAACCTTATTTATAATGAAATTGACAGAAATAAAATGTTTAAGGGAACTGCTGAAAAAGAAGACCGTTCAATTATGAATGTTTGTTTCGTTATGAACGAAGAATACAAAGACAAGGAAGCAGACTTTATGGCTTTTGCTAAGGAAAGAGGAATGGTTGGAATTAAGGGACACCGCTCAGTTGGTGGTTTCCGTGCATCAATCTATAATGCTTGTCCTGTTGAATCAGTTAAGGCATTAGTTGCTTGTATGCAAGAATTTGAAAAACTTAACGCATAAATTTAATTATTAGTGGTTAATGGTTAGTGGTCAATTATTGGTTTACCATTAATCATTAACCACTAACCATTAATCATTTAAAATAAATAGATATGACAAAAGTATTGGTAGCAACCGATAAGCCTTTTGCTAAGGCAGCGGTTGATGGAATAAGAAATATTGTTGAAGGTGCAGGGTTTGAACTTGCCCTTTTAGAAAAATATACAGATGTAAATGACTTCTATAAAGCAGTTGAAGACGCAAATGCTTTAATAGTTCGTTCTGATAAGGTAACAAAAGAAGTTGTTGATGCAGCAAAGAAATTAAAGATAGTTGTTCGTGCAGGTGCAGGATATGATAATCTTGACCTTGCAGCTTGCACTTCAAAAAATATTGTTGCTATGAACACTCCAGGTCAAAACTCCAATGCAGTTGCTGAATTGGCAATTGGAATGATGATTTATATGGCAAGAACTGGTTTTACACCAGCAACTGGTACTGAATTAAAAGGAAAAAAACTTGGTATTCACGCCTATGGTAATGTTGGACGCTTAGTAGCTAACATTGCTAAGGGAATGGGAATGGAGATTTATGCCTTTGATCCTTTCGTTAAGAAAGAACAAATGGAAAAAGAAGGAGTTAAGGTTTGTGAAACCATTGAAGAACTTTATTCAACATGTAATTATGTATCACTTCATATTCCTGCAACAGAACAAACAAAGAACTCAATCAATTACGCTCTTCTAAGCAAGATGCCTAAGGGTGGATGTTTGATTAACACAGCAAGAAAAGAAGTTATCAACGAGGCAGATATGCTTAAACTTCTTACAGATAGAGAAGATTTTAAATATGCTACTGATATTGCTGCAACTAATCAAGAGGAACTTAATAAGTTTGCACCAAGAGCTTTTGCAACTCCAAAGAAAATGGGAGCTCAAACTTCTGAGGCTAACATTAATGCAGGTCTTGCAGCAGCAAATCAAATTGTAGATTTTATTAAAAATGGAGTAACTAAATTTAAAGTTAATTAAATTTTTAATTCCAATCAAACTCAAAAGGCAATCCATACAATATTTGGGTTGCCTTTTTTTGTAATTAGTTTATATTTTTTATTCTCAATATATCTTTTTTGAAGTTTTTACGTTTACTAAGTATAAAATTTTAAACAAATAGATTATGAAGAAAATTATTTTAACAATCGTAGCAATCTTTATTGCAAACAGTTTTGTAAGTGCTCACCCAGCCAAAAAGGTTAATTTGACCTATGAGAATGGAGTTTTGAAAATTGAAGCTCTTCATGGAGTTAAGGACCCAGCAAAACATTATATCAAAAAAATTGTAATTAAGGTAGATAATAAGGAAGTAAAGGTTTTGGACTTAGATCAACAATCCTCTTCCATAAGCGAAGTTACCGAAGTTGCATTACCAGACTTAAAGAAAGGAGCAAAGATACAAGTAAAGACTACTTGCAGTCAATTTGGCTCAAAACAAGGTAAACTTATTGTTGGGAAAAAGTAGATAGACTTAGTTATTCTTGTTTAGTCCTGATTAAACACCGAATAAAATTTTTTTAACACCGTTTATTATGAAATATTCGGTGTTTATTTTTTAATATGTCAAGGTTATTTTTGAGTGAGGTTAGAGTAATTTTTGTGAACTAAACTTTGTTGCAATAGATAATTATCATGTTTTTTTGGTTGTCAGTTGTGAAGAATAAGTATTCGTCAGATCCTTCGTTAATATTTGTTCTTTTTCTAATCTGAGCCACTGTTTGAGGGAAGTTCCTAATAGTAATATTCGCTTTTGGGAATCTTTTTGAAAGGTTTTTGATAGTTTTATTGTTGAAAGGCATTATACCTTTAATAATAAATTCTCTTCCAGGAAAGTTTTCAATCGGGTTATCATTTATAAACAAATGTGAATGAGGCGATAGTTTGTAAATATCATACTTATTGCTTATATAATGATAACCTCCTGCTTTCATTATAGAAGCATTTGGCTCATAGAGATATGTGTCTTTCTTTAAAAGAGATTTATCAGCATATTTGCTTGATATTGGTTCTGAAAAAAATGAGAATTTGTTTATTTGATTTGAGTAAATATTAATACAATGAAACTCAATTTCACCCTTATAATCCTTTTCTAAAACAACAAGTAATTCCTTACATTCGTTTTTTACTGAAATAATGTGAATCTCCTTAATGTTCATAATTTCAGTTATTATATGTTTAATATCTAACATTGGAGAAAGCTTGAGAAAGATTTTATTAGTTTTCTCAAAGAGTTGAGGGAGTATATTAATAATATTTGGCTCGGAATCTTGAATTAGGATAACTTTATTATTGTTTGTATCTCGCCTTGAAGGGTCAATGTAGATTAAATCAGTATGTTCATAGTTCTTGAGTGAATCGATGCTATTGCCTTTGATTAATTCAATATTATTAATATTTAGTTGATTGAAATTATATTCTGCAATTTTTGCAAGTTCAATATTTTGTTCATGATAATAAACCTTGTGGGCAACTTCAGAAAAGAAAATAACATCAATACCAAATCCTGAAGTTAAATCTCTAATAGTTTCTTTATCATTTATTAAAGAGGCTTTATATCTTGCAGTTTCTTCAGAGGAGGCTTGTTCGAGGTTAAGTTTAGGTGGAAAAATAAGAGTTTTGTTATTAATTAGGGTTGGGAATTTTTCTTTAGCTTTATTATAACCAATGATTTGAGTAACACAGAATTTAATATCAATATCTTCTTTTGAGGATTGAAGAATTAGTTTGTTGGTGTCTGAATTTAAGTTATTTAAAATAAATTCTCTTTCTTTTTCTGATGCAATTTTCATTCTGCAAATATAATCCTTTCTTTTTTATTGTTATTTCTTGGATGGTTATAAATAAGTATGTACATTTGCAATATTAATTTATAATACTATGAAAAAGATACTAATAAGTTTTTTCCTATTTGCACTCCTATGCTCAGGAAGTATTGATTTGTTGTTTGCTCAAAATGAAAGTGATGAAGTGAATCGTTTAGTTGAAACAGCAGTATTTAAGATGGATAATGGCGATTTTGAGGAAAGTATTCTTATTTTGCAGAAGGCTGAGAAATTAGACCCAAAGAGTGCCTTGGTTAAGTATGAGATGGCTTATGCCTATTACTTGAAGAAAGATTACAAAAAGAGCATCAAGATTCTTAGTAAGTTGATTAAGAGAGATGATGCTGTGGATTATTACTATCAAATGCTTGGAAACGCCTATGATAATAATGGAGACCCTAAAAAAGCTATCAAAATTTATGGAGAAGGATTGAAAAGATTTCCTGAATCGGGGAAGTTATATTTAGAAACTGGTACTGTCTATTATAATCAAGAGGATTATAATACAGCGATAAGTTGGTATGAGAAAGGTGTGGAGGCTGACCCACGATTTCCTTCTAACTATTTTAGATTAGCACACATATTTCTTCATACAGACTATGAAGTTTGGGGAATGATATATGGAGAGATTTTTTTAAACCTTGAATCATCATCAAAACGTTCTTCTGTAATGAGCGAAATGCTGTATAGTACTTATAAGAATGAAATAACTCTTGGAGACACATCAAAGAAAGTTAGTTTTGCAAAAAATGTAATCAACATTAACTATAATCCAGATAAGGAAGGTGATATACTTGAACAAATGCAAAAGGCTTACGAGAGAAGTAAGGATGAGTCTCTAATGCCATGGGCTAATAGGGTATATGAGAAGATCATCCTTGAAGCAATTACAGAAGAAAATGAAATAAGTTTAGCTTCATTGAACAGGATACGGACTAAATTTATTGATATTTACTTTGAAAAGGCTTATAATCTTGACGCTTCAATTGTTTTGTTTGATTTTCAAAAACAGATTAAGGATGCTGGACACTTTGAAGCATACAATTATTGGCTTCTTTCACAAGGTAATACTGAAGAATTTAACAAATGGCTTGAAAACAATAAGGATAAGATTGATAAATTTGCTTATTGGATGAACAATAATTCAATTCAAATTAATGATTCTAATAAGTTTCTTATAAGAAGTTTAGATAGGGATTAGGTTTACATTATTTTTATGATAGGAAAGAACTTATTACAAAAATTAATTCTCTTTATTTTTATAATTATGCTAAGTATTGGAGGAGAAAACGAAACAATGGCTCAAACTAAGAAGGGAAAATCTATGTCTAAGAAACCCAAAATTGGATTGGCTCTTAGTGGTGGAGGTGCTTTGGGTTATGCTCATATTGGCTTTTTGCAGGCAATGAAAGAATATAAGTTTGAGGTTGATGTAGTTTCGGGTACTTCAATGGGGTCAATTATTGGAGTTCTATATTGTGCTGGTTATTCTCCAATTGAAATTTTGGATCTTGTTGATAAGGAGAATATGAACAAAATCATTAATGTAATTAAATTAAACTCAAGTTTTGGAAGAGGTTTCTTTAATCATGATAAACTTTCAAAGGCATTGGAGAAAGCTTTGCCAAGTAATGATTTTTCATCACTGAAAAAGAAATTTTATTGTTGTGTGACAAATTTTAATAAGGCAAGTTATAAGTTTGTTGGACAAGGAGAGTTTTTGAAAGAATATATTGTGGCATCTGCTTCAATTCCCGTTGTCTATGAACCAAAAGAGGTTGAAGGAGAAATGTATGTTGATGGTGGAGTTATGCAAAACCTTCCTGTTGAGCCTCTTGTTAATGAGAAATGTGATATTATTATTGGTGTTGATGTGATTTCTGTTCCCAACCAATCTGAGATAAAAGGTTTGGTTAATATTTTCGCAAGATCAATGTCGCTTTCAATTTCAAGCAATACTGAGAGTTGGGCAAATAAATGTGATTATGTTATTACTCCAAATTTAGAGAATTATACAATTTTAGATTTTGAAAAAGCTCAAGAACTATTTGATATTGGTTATGAGATTGGAATAGTATTTTTTGAAGATTATAAAAAACAGGAAGCCAAAAATAAGAAGAAAAATAAATAGCTTGTTCTTATTATAATCCCCTACATTTGAGAGTTTATTGGGATAAAATGTGACATATCAATAAATAGAGTTAAGATTAGATATATCCCAAACACAATCAAGATTGACCCAATTATTCTATTGGTGTAAGTAATTACTCTATCGGTCATAAAACGTTTGATTTCATTAGCAATCGCACATTTTATTAAATCCATACAAAGGACAGTAATAAGAATAGAAATCAAAAAAGTTATTTGAAGATTAATTTTTGGGAAACTACTCGCAACACTGATTGGGATTAACCAAAAAATCCAAATACTTGGATTGAGAATATTGAAAGCAAAACCTTTGGCAAAGTACTTAAATTGAAATTTAGTTTTTATCTCAATATCTTTTGCTTGTTTTGGTTTTGTAATATGTCTTTTAAGAGCAGTATAAATACCAAAGCCCAAAAGAAAAAATCCTCCAATAACAGATAAAACTCTTTGAGCTTCATTTGTTTCAAAGATTGAAGATAATCCATACCAAGCAATAAAAACCATAATTACATCACTAATCGATATTCCAAAAGCAAGCTGAGAACCCTTTTTGAAGCCCTTGCTAATGCTGGTTTGAATTAGAGAGAAAAAAGCAGGTCCAGCCATAAGAGATAAGGTTAATCCAAATAGTATCCCCTGTGTTATGGTTTGAAAATAATGCATATATGTAGTTTAGTATTCGTAATTGACAGATGCAAATTTACATAAATATCATTAACTATAAGAGAAAATAGATGTAAATTTTGTATCTTTGCCGATTAAATTTAAAATAAAACATGGAAAGTAAATTAAATACAATTGCAGAAGCTATAGAAGACTTTAAACAAGGGAAATTGCTTATATGTGTTGATGATGAAGACAGAGAAAATGAAGGCGATTTTATTTTCCCGGCTGAAAAAATTACACCAGACATTGTCAATTTTATGATAACTCACGGAAGAGGTCTAATGTGTGCCCCTCTTACGGAGGAAAGATGTCAGCAGCTGAATCTTGATATGATGGTTTCAAATAATACTTCTTCTCACGAAACACCCTTTACAATTTCTGTGGATAAGCTCGGGGATGGATGTACTACTGGTATTTCAACAAGCGACAGAGCAAAAACCATTAAAGCATTAGCAGATAAAAATACAAGACCTGAGGAGTTAGGTCGTCCTGGACACATATTCCCATTAAGAGCAAGGTCTGCTGGTGTTTTGCAAAGAAGTGGTCATACAGAGGCTTGTGTTGATTTAGCTCGTTTAGCTGGATTAGAACCCGTTGCAGTATTAGTTGAAATTCTTAATGAGGATGGTACTATGGCTCGCTTGCCACAATTAATGGAAATTTCTAAAAAATTTGGAATTAAAATTATTTCTATAAAGGATTTGATTGCTTATAGGGTTGCTAACGAAACTCTTATAAGAAGAGAAGAAGAGGTTATGTTACCAACAGAATGGGGAGATTTTAATCTTATTGCATACACTCAACTAAACACTAATGCAACCCATATGGTTTTGAAGAAAGGAAGCTGGGAGAAAGACGAACCAATTGTTGTTAGAGTACATTCTTCATGTGCTACCGGAGATATTTTCGGTTCTTGCAGATGTGATTGCGGTGGTCAGTTACACGAAGCAATGAAGATGATTGAAAATGAAGGTAAGGGTTTGATTGTTTATATGAGTCAGGAAGGAAGAGGAATTGGCTTAGTTAATAAGATTAAGGCATATCACCTTCAAGAACAAGGAATGGATACTGTTGATGCCAACCTTGCTTTAGGATTTAAGGCAGATGAAAGAGATTATGGGGTAGGAGCTCAGATTTTAAGAGATCAAAATGCAACTATGGTTAGACTTCTAACTAATAATCCTGTTAAGAGAAAAGGACTTGAAGGTTATGGAATAGAAATTTTAGAAACCATTCCTTTGGTTGTTGGAATCAATCAATACAACAAAAACTATTTAAAAACTAAAGTTAATAGAATGGGGCATACTTTAGAAGTAAAATAACCGTTCTAAAGGTAAAATGTAAAAAAAAAGAATAAAAATATAGTTTTATTAGATTTTATTCTTATATTTGCAGTGTTGGTTAAGCATATAAATGATGGAAGATTTACAAACTCTAATAACTGGAATTGAATATAAAGTCAGGAAGTTAATAGAAGAAAAGAGTAATTTAAATCAAGATATAGAAAGCTTAAATCAGGAAATAAAAAATTTAAATAAGGTTGTATTAGAGCAATCAACAGAAATTAATAGTTTAAAAGAACAAATAAAAACATTAAAATTAGGAGAGACAATAAAAAATAATTTAGACACAACAGAAGTTAAGCTGAAAATAAATAACTTGGTGCGTAAAATTGATAGGTGTGTTGGAATAATTGTTGAAACTGAAAAGCAAAATAGTTCTAATAAATAATGACAGAAGATATTTTAATTAGTGTAGATATAGCAGGTAGAATTTATAAGGTAAGAGTAAAGAGAGAGGAAGAGGCAATATTTAGAAATGCAGTAGATGCAGTAAATTCCAACTTGAAAGAATATGCTAAAATGTATGCTTACAAAGACAAACAAGATTTATTAGCTATGGTGTTATTGCAGTATGTTACATCATACATGAAGGTGAAAGAAGATAACCTACTTGGTAACAGTCAATTGATTTCAAAACTACAAGAAATAGATAGCATACTTTAAAAGAAATATATAGGAGGAAATATGTAAAGATATTCCCGCATCAGTTCGAAAACAGTTTGTAAACTCAACACTAAAAAGAAAAAGAGTAAGCTCAAATTGATTAAAACAGGCCTCGACCCTATGGGTTTTTCTTATGAAGACAGTGGAAGTTTGATGCAATTGGCCCTCAAATCTTGTTTTAAGGAGTTTTTCAATACTCCATTTTGAAAGGGTGCGGGTTTTTTATTTTCAGAAAGATTTTCAAGCTAATCTTTATTATACTACTTGTCTCATAAAAAATTGAAAATAAATAAAATAAATATTATAAATTTTTATGAATACAGTAACAATAATAGTCGTTTGTGTAATAATTGCTATAATCTTTTTAGGATTAGGGATATTACTCACCGCAACAAAACTAAGAGCATCACTAACAAAAAAATCATCTCAAATTTTAGTAGAAGCTGAAGGAAAAGCAGAAATTGTAAAGAAGGAAAAAATACTTCAAGCGAAAGAGAAATTTCTTCAACTAAAATCTGAACACGAAAAACAAGTTCAAGAACGCAATAACCGTGTTGTTCAACTTGAAAACAAATTAAAACAAAGAGAGCAGGACTTAAAACTAAAAGTTGAGGAGTTTCAAAAAAAGTATAGTGAATTTACCCAAGCAAGGGAAAACTTAAATAAACAATTAGAAATTCTATCTTCACGTCAAGCAGAGGTAGAAAAGACCTTCCAAAAAAGTGTTGAAAAATTAGAGCAAATTGCTGGACTCTCAGCAGATGATGCTAAACAACAACTAATTGAGGCAATGACTGGAGAGGCTCGTTCTGATGCTGCAAGCAGAATAATGGAGATTATTGAAGAGGCTAAACTAACTGCCAATCAGAAAGCTAAGAAAATTGTTGTTGAATCAATTCAAAGAACTGCAACAGAGAATGCAATTGAAAACACTGTTTCTGTTTTTAATCTTGAAAATGAAGAAATCAAAGGAAGAATAATCGGTAGAGAAGGACGTAATATCCGTGCACTTGAGAGTTTGACTGGAGTTGAAGTAATCATAGATGATTCACCAGATGCGATTATCCTTTCATGTTTTGACCCAGTAAGAAGAGAAATTGCTCGTTTAGCTCTTCATAAGCTTGTAACCGATGGACGTATTCACCCAGCAAGAATTGAAGAAGTTGTTTCAAAAACCAAGAAACAGATTGAGCAAGAAATAATTGAAACAGGTAAGAGAACCTGTATAGATTTAGGAATAATAAACCTACATCACGAATTAGTTCGTATGATTGGAAAAATGAAGTATCGTTCTTCTTACGGACAAAATCTACTTCAACACTCTAGAGAAGTTGCTAATTTGTGCGCAACTATGGCAGCAGAGTTAGGACTTAATCCAAAAATAGCAAAACGTGCTGGCTTACTTCATGATATTGGAAAGGTTCCAGATAATGAACCAGAACTTCCTCACGCAATCCATGGTATGAAGCTTGCAGAACGTTGTAAAGAAAAACCAGAAATATGTAATGCAATTGGCTCTCACCACGATGAAGTTGAAATGGACAGCCTTTACGCCCCAATAGTTCAAGTTTGTGATGCTATTTCTGGTGCTCGCCCTGGAGCTAGAAGAGAAGTAGTTGAGGCATACATCAACCGATTAAATAAATTGGAAGAAATTGCAATGTCTTATCCTGGTGTAATAAAAACTTATGCAATTCAAGCTGGTAGAGAATTAAGAGTGATTGTTGCTGCTGAAAAGGTTTCTGACCAAGAGGCAAATCAAATTTCTATGGACTTATCAAAACAAATTCAATCTGAAATGGTATTCCCTGGAATGATTAAAGTAACAGTAATTAGAGAAACACGTTCTGTTAACTACGCAAAATAAAATCAAATTCACTCTGCATAGTAAAATAAAATAATTATTATGCAATTGATTGATAATAAAATAAACTATATAGGGCATTTATTTGTATAAATAAGTGCCTTATTTGTTTTTATTTTTATTACTTTTGCAGACATAAAATGTGGAAAGATTTGAATTGATTGCAACCACACAAAAAAATGCTAAAACATTTTTGATTACATCAATTCGTATTTCCCATTTTGTTAGTTTAATTATAAATTTAAAAACAAAACAAGATGGCTTATTTTTTTACCTCTGAATCAGTTTCAGAAGGACATCCAGACAAAGTATCGGATCAAATTTCAGATGCACTTTTAGACGAATTTCTTCGCCATGACCCAAATTCTAAGGTTGCTTGCGAAACGTTAGTTACAACTGGTTTGGTGGTTTTGAGTGGTGAAGTAAAATGTAATGGATATATAGACGTTCAAGACGTTGCAAGAAGGGTTATCAAAAACATAGGATATACCAAAGGTGAATATATGTTTGAAAGTAATTCATGTGGAGTTATTTCAGCAATTCACGAACAATCAAGCGACATCCATCAAGGAGTTGAAAGAGCAAATCCAGAAGATCAAGGAGCAGGAGATCAAGGAATGATGTTCGGTTATGCTTGTAGCGAAACAGAAGACTATATGCCTTTATCACTTATCTTATCTCATCAATTAGTTTCAGAACTTGCAGAAATCCGTAGAGAGGGAAAAGAAATGAAGTATTTGCGTCCTGATAGCAAATCACAAGTTACAATTGAGTATGATAACAATAATAAACCTGTTGCAATCAACACAATTGTAGTTTCAACACAACATGATGATTTTGACAAGGACGATAACAAGATGCTTGCTAAAATTCATAAAGATGTGAAAGAAATTCTAATCCCAAGAGTTATAGCAAAGCAAAAACGTAAGGATGTTCAAGACCTTTTCAAAAAAGACTTTATTCTTTATGTTAACCCAACTGGAAAATTCGTAATTGGAGGACCTCATGGTGACACAGGATTAACAGGAAGAAAGATTATTGTTGATACCTATGGAGGAAGAGGAGCTCACGGTGGTGGTGCTTTCTCAGGAAAAGATTCATCAAAAGTTGATAGAAGTGCAGCTTATGCAGCAAGACATATTGCAAAAAATATGGTTGCAGCAGGAATTTGTGAAGAAGTTCTTGTTCAAGTTGCTTATGCAATTGGTGTTGCAAAACCAGTGGGATTTTATGTAAATACTAATGGAACTGCAAAGGTTAAAGATGAAAATGGTCAAACACTTACTGATGGCATTATTGCAGAAAAGATTAATGGAATTTTTGACTTACGTCCATATTCAATAGTAAATCGCTTTGGATTAAAAAATCCAATCTTCCTACCAACAGCCAAATATGGTCACTTTGGAAGAACTCCTTACAAGGAAAAAGTAGCTATTTTTGAAAATGGCAAGGAAAAACAAAAGACAGTTGAATTCTACACTTGGGAAAAATTAGATTACGTAGATAAAATCAAAAAAGCATTCAAGCTATAAAGAAGGTAGATAAACTTCTATTTTTAGTCGCAAAAAGTATATTGGCTTAATTCAGTCATTATATTTTTTGCGGCTTTTTTATTTTGCTTCCTTTTAAACTTAAAGCTCTATTAACCTTCTGACGTTTTGTCATATTTTTGGCTACGGCAAACAAATTGAGGGCTTTATTGGTAATTAGTATTGATAATTAAACAACAAATATATATGGAAACAAATAAAAAAAATCAAAGATTAGATCAGTTGAATCGTTATGCAAGGAATTTGAATAACGAAGCAAAGAAAGGGAAGTTAGACCCAGTTATTGGAAGAGATGATGAAATAAGAAGGGTATTGCAAATACTTTCCCGAAGGACAAAGAATAACCCTATGCTAATAGGAGAGCCAGGAGTTGGGAAAACAGCTATTGCAGAAGGTATTGCTCAAAGAATAGAGAGAAAGGATGTTCCTGAAAACTTGAAGGATAAGGAAATCTATTCATTAGATATGGGTGCATTGATTGCAGGAGCAAAATATAAGGGAGAATTTGAAGAACGTTTGAAAGGAGTGGTGAATGATGTTATAAGCTCTGAGGGAGATGTTGTTTTGTTTATTGATGAAATACACACCTTAGTTGGTGCTGGTGGTGGTGAGGGAGCAATGGATGCAGCAAACATACTAAAACCTGCCCTTTCAAGAGGAGAATTAAGAGCCATTGGTGCAACAACCCTCAATGAGTATCAGAAGTATTTTGAAAAAGATAAAGCATTAGCAAGACGTTTTCAAACAGTAATGATAGATGAGCCAAGCGTTCAAGACACAATTTCAATACTTAGAGGATTAAAAGAAAAATATGAAATACATCACAAGGTAAGAATTAAAGATGCTGCAATAATTGCAGCTGCTGAAATGTCGGCCCGTTACATAACCTCACGTTTCTTGCCCGATAAGGCAATTGACCTTGTTGATGAAGCAGCTGCAAAGTTAAGAATGGAAATAAACTCCTCTCCCGAAGAAATTGATGAAGTAGATAGAAGACTGCGTCAATTGGAGATTGAAAGAGCAGCCATTCGTAAGGAAAAAGATCAAGTTAAAGAAGCACAGCTTACAGAAGAAATTGAAGAACTATCCAAGGAAAAAGATACACTAACATCTAAATGGAAAGAAGAAAAGAATTTGGTTGATGCCATTCAGGATGAAGTAAAAAAGATTGAAAACTACAAGCAGGAAGCTGATTTGGCTGAAAGAAGTGGAGATTATGGAAAGGTTGCGGAACTTCGTTATGGAAAGATTAAAACAGCAGAAAAGGACCTTGATGATTATAAAACCAAACTTCAAAACATTCAGGGAGGAGTAGCACTTATTAAGGAAGAAGTTGACCAGAATGATATTGCAGATGTTGTTTCCCGCTGGACAGGAATACCCGTTCAAAGAATGATGCAAAGTGAAAAAGAAAAGCTACTTTATTTGGAAGATCAATTAAAGAAAAGAGTAGTGGGGCAAGATGAAGCCATAACAGCAATTGCCAATGCCATCCGTAGAAGTCGTTCAGGACTAAGTGATGAAAAACGACCTATTGGTTCATTTGCATTTTTAGGTTCAACAGGAGTTGGTAAAACAGAGCTTGCAAGAGCATTAGCCGAATTGTTGTTTGACGATGAAAACCTGATGATAAGAATTGATATGAGTGAATATCAGGAAAGGTTTTCAGTCAGCCGTTTGATTGGAGCACCTCCAGGATATGTGGGTTATGAAGAAAGTGGTCAATTGACAGAAGCAGTCAGAATGAAACCTTATTCAATTGTACTTCTGGATGAAATTGAAAAAGCTCACCCAGATGTATTCAATATCTTATTGCAGGTTTTGGAAGATGGACGTTTGACCGATAACAAGGGTAGGGTAATTGACTTCAAGAATACAATAATAATTATGACCTCCAACCTTGGTTCAGAATTGCTTCAAGAAGCACTGGAAGACGAATCTTCTAATTTTGAAACCACTTGGGATAAAGCACAAAGAGAAGTTTTGGAACTTTTGAAAAAAACAATACGTCCAGAGTTTCTAAACAGAATAGATGAAATTGTAGTCTTTAAACCATTGAAGATAGAAGAAGTAAGACAAATTGTAGTATTGCAATTAGAACGATTAACCACACAGCTATCTCAAAAACATATAGACATCACCTTTACACCAAAAGCCGTAGACCACCTATCCGAAAAAGGATTTGACCCACTCTTAGGAGCAAGACCAGTAAAGAGAGCAATACAAAAGCTAGTAATCAACCAACTATCTATAGAACTAATAAAAGGAACAATAAGCCAAGAAACCAAAATAGAGGTAGATGAAATAGAAGATAACTTAGTATTCAAAAGAGCCTAAACAATAACACCTAAATAACAAAAAAGCTATAATCATTTTTGGTTATAGTTTTTTTTTGTGTTGTGTGGTATATTCGAGTCGCAAATCCAGCACGATGGGAATCAAACTTATGTATGGTATGAAATTAAAGTAAACAAAGAAGATGAAACAATACCTATTTGTACATTTTAAATACAAGTAAAAAGTTATCGATGTTACCTATGTTAATCACTTTACAAAAGTCTTGCATTTTTTTATTTTTCTATCTTTTGTTTTTGGGGTAGCATAGGATTTTCATTGTTTTTCTTTTTATTCTTTAAGCATATCTTTCTTATTTATTCTTTAACCCATCTTTCTTTTATATAATATTTTAAAAATATAAAGTATAAGGTAAAAAGTAAGAGGTAAAAGGTAAAGAGGGAAGTCAGAGATATTTTTGTGATACTTTTCAAAAACAAGTAACTTAGGTAACATAGGTAATACTTTTTACTCTTTTCCCCATTTTTTTACATTAAGAAAGTACTAATAGGTTAAAATAAAACCTTGTTTCGCTAAATTAAAACGAAGAAAGAAAAAATTAAAACTTGATTTCAGTAAATTAAAACGAAGATTCAGTAAAATGAAACAAGGAATTAGAAATTCATTGCTAATTATTGAAGAAATCTTAGGAGTGAAAACAAAAGCGGCTACAAATTTTCATGATTATTCATTTGAAGGAGATAATTTATGTATTTTTGTAGATTAATTCAATTGATTTATGGAAAGTATTAAGGAAATTTATAGGATTGGGAATGGTCCTTCTAGTTCACACACTATTGGTCCAAAGAATGCGGCTATTGCTTTTTTGAAAAGGACTCCAAATGCTAGTTCTTATCAGGTTACTCTTTATGGTTCTTTGGCTGCAACAGGAAAGGGTCACTTAACCGACCTTGCTATTCTTAGTGTTCTTTCACAAGAGAGAGCTACCATTTTATGGGAACCTGAAACTTTTCTTCCATTTCATCCAAATGGTATGCGTTTTGTTGCTTTAAATGATAAAGGGGATGTTATTGATGAATGGATAATTTATAGTGTTGGGGGTGGAAAAATTGCTGATGAGAATACTGAATTAAAAGCTCAGGAAAATCATATTTATCCGCATAAGAATATTTCTGAAATTCTTGATTATATAGACGAAAGAGGATTAACCTTTTGGGAATATGTTGAGAGATATGAGGATAAGGATATTTGGGATTATTTAGCTAATATATGGCATACTATGAAGGAATCTGTTGAGGATGGTTTGCAAGAAGAGGGAGTGCTTCCTGGTGGATTGCATTTGAGGAGAAAAGCTATGTCCTATTATACTAAATCTAAAAGTTATAAAACTTCATTAATTGGTCGCACCTCTGTTCAAGCTTATGCATTGGCTGTTGCTGAACATAATGCTTCGGGAGGTGTTATTGTAACTGCTCCCACTTGTGGTTCATCGGGGGTTTTACCTGCTGTTCTTTATCATTTGAGTAAGGAGCATGGTTTTTCGGATAAACAGATTATATGGGCATTAGCAACTGCTGGTGTTTTTGGTACTTCCATTAAGTTTAATGCTTCCATTTCGGGTGCTGAGGTTGGTTGTCAAGGAGAAATAGGTTCTGCTTGTTCTATGGCAGCAGCAGCTGCTAATCAGCTTTTTGGAGGAACACCACAACAAATTGAATATGCAGCAGAAATGGGATTAGAGCATCACTTAGGATTAACTTGTGACCCTATATATGGTTTGGTGCAAGTGCCATGTATTGAGAGAAATGCTTTTGCAGCTCTTCGTGCTTTGGATGCAAATCTTTATGCAATGATGTCAGATGGTAAGCATTTAATTTCTTTTGATAAAGTTGTTGAAACAATGAAGCTAACAGGAAAGGATTTACCTTCTCTTTATAAAGAAACTGCCGAAGGTGGTCTTGCCATTGTTCACAAACCCAGTAAGCTAAAATAATAAAAATTGAGAGTTTTATAAACAAATAATAATTGAAAATGGTTTTTAGTAGTACACTTTTCTTATTATATTTTCTTCCCGTTTTCCTTCTAATCTATCATATTGTTCCAAAGAGTTGGAAGAATTATATTATTTTATTAGCAAGCATTATCTTTTATGCTTGGGGAGCACCTAAATTTCTTTTTGTTATTGCTGGTGCAATTATTCTTACTTTCTATTTGGTAAAAGGACTTTATGAGGCCGACTCCATAAAGAAAAAAAGAATATTCACATCACTCGCCATTTTTCTAAATCTTGGCTTACTTGCTTATTTCAAATATGCTAATTTCTTTATTGATAGTGTAAATTTTCTAATTTCTTCTTTTGGATTAAAACCAATGAAGTGGATTGAGATTGCTTTGCCAATTGGTATATCTTTTTATACTTTCCATTCCATAACCTATATTATTGATGCTTATAGAAATGTTCACAAGCCATTCAAAAAACTAAGCGAATATGCTATTTATATAATGGCTTTCCCTCATATGATTGCTGGACCAATTGTTCGTTTCAATACCATTGCTGACCAAATTGCTTCAAGAAATGAAACCATTGATGATAAACTATTGGGTGTCTATCGTTTTGCAATTGGATTGGCTAAAAAGGTATTGATAGCAAATATAATGGCAGCACAAGCTGATGCTATTTTTAATGGCGATATTCTAACTCTTAGCACTCCAAATGCTTGGCTTGGGATAATTGCTTATACTTTCCAAATATATTTTGATTTCTCTGGCTATTCTGATATGGCAATTGGACTTGCTTTAATGATGGGGCTTAAATTCCCTGAAAACTTTAATCTTCCATACACTGCTAAAAGTATAACAGAGTTTTGGAGACGTTGGCATATTACTTTGGGAAGTTTTATGAAGGATTATTTATACATTCCTCTTGGTGGAAATAGAGTAGGTAAGAGGAAAATGTATTTTAACCTTTGGATAGTATTTCTTATTTCTGGTTTATGGCATGGTGCATCATGGAATTTTGTTGCTTGGGGTGCCTTTCATGGATTATTCTTAGTTTTGGATAAGATGTTTCTCTTGAAAGTATTAAATAAGATGGGAGGTTTCTTTTCAAACCTACTAACCTTTATAATTGTAATGATAGGTTGGGTTTTGTTCCGCTCCGATAGTTTGGATTTTGCATTTGCTTATATTGGTAAATTATTCTCTTTCACTGGTGGTAATCTGTTTTTACCTAATCCTGATTTTATAAGAATAATCTTAATTGCAGTTTTCTTTGCCTTTATCACTAAGTTTAAATTTGGTCAAAAGCTAAACGATTTCTTCTTCCAAAAACAACTTTACAACACAAAACAACATATTCTCCTTTCTGGATTATCTCTTATCTTACTTCTTTTATCTATATCCTTTATTATCTCTTCTGACTTCAATCCTTTTATATATTTTAGATTTTAGAGAATAGGTACATGAAAAGGTTATTGTTTATACTTTTAATAGCTCTTTTGTTTACTCCAATGATTTCCCAATACTTTGGTTACAAAAATGGTAATCTTGGAGGCTATTATGTGAAAATAGAAAAGCCTGAAATATCATTTAAAGCCTTTAATTCATTAGAATTTCAAAATATATTAGAAAAATACGGGAAACAACAAATAGCTTTTGCTGATTTATTTATAAAGTTTAGTAACCAGATTAGATACACATTTCTTAAATCATCAAGTGTAAATAATGTAATAGTAGGTAAGAATAATTATCTTTATTACGATTATTATATTAATTCATATTTAGGAAGAGATACTGTGCCACAAGACACAATTAGTTTGGTGGTAAAAGAGTTGGCACAGGTAAGAGATTCATTAAAAGCAAAAGGAGTTGACTTAATAATAATGGTTGCTCCCGGTAAGGGAAGTTTTTATCCAGAATATTTCCCCGAATTTTATTCAAGATTAAAGCCTGAAATCACAAACTATGAAAAATACAGTAAAGAGTTTTACAAGCATAATATTGATTATTTAGACTTTAATTCATGGATGTGCTCTTTAAAAGGAAAAACAAAGTATAGATTATTTTCAAACACAAGTGTACATTGGGGACAATATGCCTGTTATTTAGCAATTGATTCACTAACAAGTTATTTAGATAAAAAATATACAATTAACCTGCCAAGATTAAAGATTTCTAATGTTAAAGAATCAACTAAGATGATGCGTTCTGATGATGATGTTGAAAAATTAATGAATGTAATGCAAAATATTCCTGACTATCCAATGCCAAATCTTGAAATTAAGGTAGATTCAACGGGTAATGATAAATTAAGGGTACTTTCAATAGGTGATAGCTATTTTTATGGGTTAAGTGATTTGGGTTTAAACAGGTCTGTGTTTTATGATAGTGAATTTTGGTTTTATTTTGATGAGGTAGATAAACCAAATAGTCAAACAGGAATAAGATACGTTGTAGAATATGATAATGTGAAAGAACAAATAGAAAAGCATGATGTCCTCCTAATTGTTATGACAGATGGAACATTATCTACTTCTCCAACATCATTTTTTAGAAAACTATATTATTTCTATTGTAAAAATCCTAAATATAATGATGGATTTAAACACTATGTAAGGAAATACACCATAGCAATTAAAAATAATAAACAATGGTTAAAAGACATAGAATTAAAAGCAAAAAAGAATGGTATTTCATTAGAAGAAGCAATAGATATTGATGCAAAATATATGGCAAGAGAATATATGAAAAAGAAGTATAAATAAATAAACCTTCGTAGTTTAATGGATAAAATTTCTGATTCCGGTTCAGAAGATGGCAGTTCGATTCTGCTCGAAGGTTCTTAGTGTTGAGGTGTTGAGGTGTTGAGATGTTGAGGTGTTGAGATAACGAATAACAACTAAACGACTAAACAACTAAACAATAAACAGAAAAAGATGAAGATAATAAAATATATATTGTTTGTTTTGTTTGTGGGGATATTGTTTCTGCCATTATTGCAAAGCATTTATCCTTTCTACAATGAAATACCTCTAAGAGGGGAATTTGTTCCTGCTCCAAAATCTACATTAAGTGTTGAGAATTGGTTTAATGGGAGTTTCCAATCTGTTGAAGAGAAATATAGACCTGAACACACTGGTTTTAGACCTTTCTTTGTTAGAATTTACAATCAAATAAATTATAGTCTTTTAGCTAACTCTCCAAACAAAAATATTGTTTTGGGTAAGAATGATTATCTTTTTGATACAAAACACGTAAATGCTTATTTGGGGAAAGATTTTGTTGGAGATGAAGAAATAAGATTAAAAGTATTAAAATTAGAGAATGTTTTAGACACCCTCAAATCATTGAATAAGCAAATATTGGTTGTTTTAGCTCCTTCAAAGGTTAGATACTTTTCGGAATATATTCCAGAAAGATATTTAATTCAAAAGAAAGATAAAAGCAATTATGAGCAGTTAGCTAAACAATTATCTAAAAGTAAGGTTCAATATATTGATTTTAGTGCTTGGTTTTTGTCCCAAAAGCAGAAATCTAAATATTCACTAATGAATAAGTTTGGAATACATTGGACAAAATATGGTGAGTATGTTGCTATGGATTCATTAATCAATTATATGAGTGAAAAATATAATTGGAATCTACCAAAGGCAAGATATAGGAAGCTAACACTAACTCACACTCCACAATTTACAGATAGAGATATGATTGACCCATTAAATCTTTTATTGCAAAAAGATGATCTGCTCTTAGCTTATCCTGATGTTTATATAGATACGACAAAAGCAGATAAAAAAAGACCTCGAATATTGGTTGTGGGTGATAGTTTTTATTGGGGTATGTATTATTGGGGTATGTGTAATGAAGTGTTTGATAGAGGAGAATATTGGTATTATAATAGAGTTGTATATCCAGAAATTTTTGATAATGGTAAAATTGTTCAGAGAGAGCCCATGTTTACTGATATGCATAAGATAATTGATAAGTTTGATGTAATAGTATTTTTCCAGACTGAACAAAACCTTAATGATTTAGGATTTAGCTTTATTGAAAGACTTTATGCATCATTCTTGCCAAATATAAATGAAGAAGAAAAGGAAATAAGAGTTAAATATTATATAGAATTGATTAAGAAAGACCCAAAATGGTACGAATCAGTCAAAGAGAAAGCAAAAAAATGGGATAAACCATTAGAAGAAGCCCTAAGAATTGATGCTACCTATATGTTGGAACAACAGCAAGAGACTAAATTAAAACAAGAAATTAAAGCAATGGAAATAGGAGATCGGTAACTTGGTAAATTAGTGAGAATCTGTGAAAATCTGTGGACAAAAATAAGAGAAAAATGAAAAAATATAGTTTTTACTTTAAGGAATCAAAGCCATTTGTTAAGCTAATGATGCTTATATGCATATTCATGGTTCTTACTTCCATTGCAGGTTTTATTTTTCAAATGATTAACCTTCCAGTCCTTGCAACACAAGCCCTCTCTCAAATCATTATGTTTGGATTAGCAACCTTTCTTTGGGGAATTATGTTTGAAGGCTCATTCTATGGCTTTACGCAAACAAAGAGGAAAAATTTTAGTTATTTTCTAACTATTGGAATACTACTTCTTGTGGTTTCAATGCCTTTTATTGACGGAATTAATGTTTGGAATAATTCTTTGCATTTTGAAGGGGAGGAGATATTTAGGCAAATGGAAGAAAACGCAAGGTTGGTTATGGAAAAATTTATGCAAGATACTTCAACAAGTAGCCTAATTTTGAATATTTTAGTCCTTGCACTCACACCAGCAATTTTAGAAGAGTATTTCTTTCGAGCAGCCATGCAAACTACAATGATTAAAATGCTAAGAAGTAAGTTTTTTGGAATAATTCTAACCTCAATACTATTTAGTCTAATACATTTTCAATTCTTTTCCTTTTTGCCAAGAGTGTTTTTAGGAATTTTCTTAGGATACCTCTATGTATTTAGTAAGAATATAATAGTACCAATAATATACCACTTCATAAATAACTTGATTGTAGTGTTGGGTTACTATCTTTACAACACCAAAATAATTGAAAAGGACATAAGTCAAATAGGGTATGCTTACACTCCAACTCTTTTCTTTATATCCATTTTGCTAATTGGAGGACTATTCTTCATTATGTATCTTTTACAAAAGAAAGAAAAGATTAACGCCCAATAATTACAAATTTCTGAACTTGATTCCCAACTTTTAGAAAATACATTCCCGACTTTAAATTCTGAATTGGTATTTTATAATGATTTTTGGTGGTTTGGTAAGCTGATAACTTCGAATTAATTTCTACCTTGCCTAATTGATTAATGATTTGAAAGGCAGGATTTTCACTCCCATAGGAAGAGAAGATGAAACTAAGATTATACCTAATAGGATTTTCCAAGAGAATAAGTTTTGGTTGAGATTGAGTAGGGGAAGGAGTTATGGAAATGGGATAGAAATCATCGGTTGAGGAAGCCAAATAGGAGATAGCAAATGCTAATTCTGATACCTTTGAAAGATAATTAAAATTAATGTTTGAAATTATATCATTTGAAGTATGGTAAAATGGGTTGAAAGTATATTCATGAATAAAAATTGCTCTTCTTCCCCAAGCATAATATATCCAAGAATCAGAACCATCATTACCCTCAGGAGAGATTAAAGGAAGAAGTGAAGTATAGTTAAGTGTGGTATGCTCACAAAAATCAGTAAATATCTGCGAATTATCATAGGAAATCAATTTTATTGAATCTTCTTGAATGGAATCAGACTTATAGCCAACCATATCAAGGTTCATCATAGCCGAAATATGTTCATTATATCTATTATTAGATCGCATCATTGCAATATTACTTCCATGAAGACCCAACTCTTCTGCTGCATAAAACTCAATACGCAAAGTCTTAGTGGGTTCAATATTATATTTTTGAAATAATCTTGCAATTTCCAAAATAACTGCAACCCCTGAGGCATTATCATCAGCACCAGGAGAGTTAAGAAAGTAAGTTAAACTATCAAAAGAGGCATAAGAATCGTAATGTGCCCCAACAATAAACAATGTGTCAGGATTATGTATCCCTATTTTGTCAGCCATAACATTATATTGCCAGCCTGTATTGATTATTCCTGAATTATAGGGGTACTCAAAGCTATCCATGTAGAAACTATCGAGCTTTGCATCCCAGCCATAATTAATCAACCTCTCTTTCAAGTAATTTGCAATATCTTTTCTGTTTGGATTAAAGGCATATCGAGAAGAATAGTCTTGCAAAACCTCAATATTATACCTTAATGAGTCAGGATTTATTTCATTCATATATATCCTCACCTCATTATTTAGTTGAGCCAGCCCCAAATAAGGAAATAAAGCAAATAATATTATTAACCAATACCGATACATAGATTATTTTATTTTTTGGAATTCAAAACTACAAAAAATATGAATGGTCAAGAATAAATTGCAAAACTTTTGAATAGAAATCAATCACATGAAATAATCCTTAAACTTTATTTTCTAAGTTTGAATGTTATTGGAAGAGTGAATTGTTGCCTAACTGTCTTGGTTCTTTGCTTTGCAGGATTCCACTTAGGCATAACCTTTACAACTCTAATTGCTTCCTCTCCTAAGCCAGAACCTGCATCCCTCAAAACCTTAATATTGGTTATTGAACCGTCCTTCTCAACCACAAAGGAAAGTGTTACTGTTCCTTCTGCACCGGTTTCAAGTGCTGCTCTTGGATAAACTATGGTTTGTGCTAAGAACTCTTGAAGTTTGGCATACCCTCCTGGAAATTCTGCTTCTTCCTGTACCCACACAAAAACCTTATCGTCTTCATCTTTGATAACTTCATCAGGTACTTCAATAATTATTTTCTTAGGTTCAATAACAATGTTCTTATCTCCAAGAAAATCTTTGATTGTCCATTCCTTTTTAATTTCTTTGTTGTCATCAACAACATCAAAGGTAGTAGTTGGCTCTACAATTTTTTCAGGTTCTTCCATTTGAGGCTCTTCTTGGGTGATATCAACAATATCATCAATCAAGTTTACTACTTCACGGTGGATGATAACTGATTCTTTTTGATCGTAGGAGCGATATTCGAAGGCAAGGATTGAAACGCTAATTGCTACAACTAATCCTAATTGAATAAATAAAGCTTTCTTGCTTTCAAGATCGGCTTTTGGGTTTTTCTTTGCTCTCATGACTTTTTGGTTTTAGAGGTTATGTATTATAATTATCTATTTTTCTGCAATTGTCAATTTAAGAACTATTCTTTATTTCAATCCTACAAGTTATTTTCTTAATAGATTTATTAGTCTTCTTATTTATTAGACGTAAGTTTAGCAGAAATATTTCAGTTTTTATAATAAAATTGCAAACTATGTGTTTGAAATAATGAAAAATAGTTTTAAAAGCAGGAGGATTTGAAGGGGTAAATTATAAATTTTGTTAAATGTCTTGACAAAACATTTATATATCATTACCTTTGTAAACTTTGGAAAAATCAAGCTAATTTTAATAAGAATATATATAGATTTATGAAGCTATCACAGTTTAAGTACAATTTACCAAAAGAGCTTATTGCCGAAAAGCCTGCTCAGGACAGAGATGCATCTCGTTTAATGGTAATCAATAGGAAGACCAAGAAAATCGAACACAGATTATTTCCCGATATTTTGGAGTATTTTGATGATAAGGATTTATTTGTTTTTAACGATACAAAGGTTTTCCCTGCTCGTTTATATGGGACAAAAGAAAAAACTAATGCAAGAATTGAGGTTTTCTTGCTAAGAGAAATTAATCCAGATACTCGTTTATGGGATATTTTGGTTGACCCTGCAAGAAAAATAAGAATTGGCAATAAATTATATTTTGGAGAAAATGATGATTTGGTTGCGGAAGTTATTGACAACACAACTTCAAGAGGTAGAACATTGAGGTTTCTGTTTGATGGAACTCATGAGGAGTTTAATAAGGTTTTGCATAAACTTGGCAATACTCCTATTCCTGATGATTTACTTAGGATTAGAGATGTGATACCAGAAGACAAAGAAAGATACCAAACAATTTATGCCAAAAATGAAGGGGCTGTTGTTGCTCCAACTGCTGGTTTTCATTTTAGCAAACAATTAATGAAGAGGATGGAGATTAAGGGTTGTGAGTTTGCTTATGTTACATTGCATTCTGGCTTGGGTAATTTTAGACCAATTGAGGTTGAGGATTTGACTAAGCATAAGATGGATTCGGAAGAAATGCATGTAAATCAAGAGAATGCCAATATTATTAATAAGGCTGTTGAAAGAGGAAGTAAGATTTGCTGCGTTGGGACAACAACAATGAAAGCAATGGAAACATCAACAACAATAACAAAAAAGATTGTTCCTTTTGATGGCTGGTCAAACAAATTTATCTTCCCTCCTTATGATTTTGGGGTTTCAAATTGTATGGTTACTAATTTTCATCCTCCTTTATCTTCAATGCTTATGATTTCTGCTGCTTTTGGAGGGTATGATTTGATTATGGATGCCTACAAACAAGCAGTTGCTGAAAAGTATAAATTCTTAACCTATGGTGATGCAATGCTTATCATCTAACAAAAACTATATAATTGTTGTTGCAGGAGGATTGGGTTTAAGATTAAAGAGCGATATTCCCAAACAATTCCTTCCAATTTGTGGAAAGCCAATCTTGATGAGGACTTTGGAGAGGATTAGGCAATTTAGTAATGATATAAATATTATTTTAGTTCTTCCCAAGCAACACCAGAATTATTGGCAACTCTTGTGTAGAGAATATGGTTTTGATATTAAACATAAGATAGTTGATGGTGGCAAGGAAAGATTTTATTCTGTAAAGAACGCTTTGGATACGATTGACATTAATGAAGATGCTATTGTTGGAGTTCATGATGGAGTTAGACCATTGGTTTCTTTGAGAGTTTTGGGGGAATGTTATGAAACTGCAAGAATTAAAGGAAGTGCCATTCCGGCTGTTAATCCTGTTGAATCAATACGATTTGGGAAGGAAGATATTAAAAACGATGTTAAAACAATTTCATATAATCGTGATTTGGTTTGGCTTGTTCAAACTCCTCAATGTTTTGAACTAAAAAGATTGAAGCAGGCATACAATCAGCCTTTCAATAAAAGATTTACTGATGATGCTTCCGTTGTTGAAAGCATTGGTTATAGAGTTGACTTAGTTGAAGGAAACAGAGAAAATATAAAGATTACTAACTCAATAGATATTGCTTACGCAGAATTATTATTAAATGATTTCAAAGATTAAATACTTATTCCAAAAAACTTTTGGTTGCGAGATAGAGTGGATAGAAAAGATTTCTGCACATGGTTCCCAAAGAGAGTATTTTCGTTTATACTCTCAAAAAATAACTTGTTTGGCAGCCACAAATGAAGATAAACTTGAAAATATTGCCTTTTTAGATTATTCAAATCAGCTTTCAGAAAAAGGAATCCGCATTCCAAAAATTTATTGTCAAGACTTAGATAATAATTTATATTTTATTGAGGATTTGGGAAATACAACCCTATATGATTTGATTGAATTGGAGAAGAAAGGAGAAATATCATTTCAAGAACTAAGGAATTTATATCATAAGGTTATTGAAGAACTGCCTAAGATACAGATTTTGGCAGGTAAGGATTTTGATTATTCCAATGCTTATCCAAGAAAAGCTTTCGATAAGCAATCAATTGCATGGGATTTAAACTATTTCAAATATTATTTCCTTAAACTTTCAGGCATTGCCTATAACGAACAAGAATTAGAAACAGATTTTCAAACATTAACTAACTATCTCCTTTCAACCAATTGCAACTATTTCCTTTTTAGGGATTTCCAATCAAGGAATATTATGATTTTTAATAATGAGCCTGCTTTTATTGATTATCAAGGAGGGAGAAAAGGTGCTTTGGAATATGATTTAGCATCACTTCTCTTTGATGCAAAAGCAGATCTTAAACCAGAGTTTAGAGAAGAATTACTTGAATTATACATTAAGGAGGCAAATAAATATATAGAATTAGATGAGAATAAGTTTAGGAATTATTTCTATGCCTATGTATATATTCGCATAATGCAGGCAATGGGAGCTTATGGTTTTAGGGGTTATTTTGAGAGGAAAGAGCATTTCTTAAAAAGTATTCCTTTTGCACTAAATAATTTAAAGTATTTGGAAGAAAACATTAATCTTGATGTGAACATTCCATACCTTCATAAAATCTTTAATGAAATGACTAATTCTGAAAAATTACAAAATATAGCAAAGCAAAAACTCAAACTTACAATTAATAGCTTTTCATATAAAAGGGGATATCCACAGGACTTATCTGGAAATGGAGGAGGTTTCGTATTTGATTGTAGAGCAATACATAACCCTGGAAGATATGAGGAATATAAAAGTTTGAATGGAAGAGATAAGTTGGTTATTGAGTTTTTAGAAAAAGAAAATGATGCTCAACTATTCTTTGAGAATTCATTGGAAATGGTTTCTCAAAGCATTAAAACATACTTAGATAGGAACTTTACAAATCTTTCTGTGAGTTTTGGTTGTACAGGTGGACAACATCGTTCAGTATTTTTTGCAGAAAAGCTTGCCAAGGCACTTTCTCAAAACCCTGATATAGATATTGTTTTGAAGCATTTGGAACAAAATAAATAAAATAATAGGATTAAATCGTTTCTTATTCAACAAAATATTATAAATTTGCAAACTAATAGCATTAATAGTAATACTTAATATATTCGAAAGATATGAAATCAAGAAACATTATTTCAATTGTACTAATTGTTGGAATTTTAGCTTTAATTGTTTTATTATACAATAGCATTATGCGTCCTGTAAAGTTTGATGCAGAATACAATAAACGTTCTGCTGAGGTTATCGTAAAACTTAAAGACATTAGAGCTATTCAAGAAGCATATAAAGGAACCAATGGTAAGTTTTGTGGGGACATTGACTCATTAATTATTTTCCTCGAAACAGGTAAGGTTAATATGGTGAAGAAATATGGTGTTGTTCCAGATTCTTTAACAGAGGCACAAGCTTTGAAAGCAGGTATAATTAAGAGAGATACTGTTGAGGTAAATCCATTAGAAAAACTTTTGGAAGAAAATAAGCTAATCACAAAAGACATAAATGCTCTTAAAAACCTTAAATATATTCCATATTCAGACAATAAGATATTTGATATGAAGGCAGATATTATTGAGAGAAGTGGAGTAAAGGTTCCAACCTTTGAAGCAACAGCTGATATCTTTACCTACACAAAAGGTATGGAAGAACAAGATGTGATTAATCTTAAAGCAGAAGTTGAAAGTAAGAATCGTTATGCAGGTTGGAGAGTAGGAGATGTTACACAACCAATAACTGACGGTAACTGGGAATAATATCAATATGGATAAATTTAAATTAGTTAATTTTGCTAAGTCTGACGACAAAATCATAACTCAGGAGACTGATTTATGTATTTGTATTGAGAAAGATGGTTTCACTTTTTCATTAATAAGTAATTATGAAGTTAAGGCATTAGGAGAATTTACCACAAATCTAAATTCCGATATCACTTCTGTTATGTCAAACCTGAGAAGTTGCTTTAACTCAATTGATATTAGGCTATTTAATTTTGCTAATATTAGAATTATTATCCAAACATCCAAAAATATTTTTGTACCCTATAAACTATACGACAATACTAAAACCAAAGAATATCTTCGTTCTGTTGCTCTTATAAGTGGGAGCGAGGTTATTTTGGAAAGTATTTCTGATAGATTAGATATTGTTTCTGTCTTTACAATTCCTATG
The DNA here is from genome assembly GCA_002399025.1 of Bacteroidales bacterium UBA4893. Lineage (GTDB taxonomy): Bacteria > Bacteroidota > Bacteroidia > Bacteroidales > P3 > UBA10566. Next base: position 98,234 of record DHCV01000026.1, read on the forward strand.
TATCTTCATTCAGGAATTAAAATACTTATGCCTAAGGCAAAATTTGTCTCTGGACAACAAGTAATGGCTGAATATGGTTTTGAGATTTCAAAACTAACTGGCAATAGTGCTGTTTTGCTAAAAAGAGATAAATCCTGCGATTTAGTTATTTATAAAGCTAATCAATTCACATATAGCAACACTTTTAATTTTTCAAATGAAAATGATTTGATTTACAATATTATTTTTGCATTTGAACAATTGGGTATTGACACAGAAGAAATAACATTTCTAATCACTGGTCAGGAATATACTTTTGAAGAGAAACAGTCACTTAGGAAGTATATAAAAAATGTATCTTATTCAAATCCAATGGAAGATGTAAGGGTTGGATATGAGTTAGACGGATTAAATCTACAAAAATATTTTCTTACATTAGTAAAATAAACTCTAATGAGAATAATTGCAGGTGAGTATAGAGGGAGGAGATTAAATCCACCCACTAATCTACCAATTAGACCAACTACCGATTTAGCAAGAGAAAGTTTATTCAATATTTTACGAAACAAGATTGATTTCGATGAGATTTCAACCTTAGATTTGTTTGCTGGAACCGGCTCAATCAGTTTTGAGTTTATTTCAAGAGGAGTCAAGCAGGCAACAGCTGTTGATAGTGACCAACGCTGTATTGACTTCATTAAAAAATCATCTAACGAATTAGAAATTGATAACCTCTTTGCACTAAGAAGCGATGCTTTTATATTCTTGGGGCGTTCTCAAATGAATTTTGATGTTGTATTTGCTGACCCTCCATATGATTTAAAACAAATAAACATTATCCCAGATTTAGTTCTTAAAAGCTTTCTTAAACCAAATGGATTGTTTATTTTGGAGCATCCGAAAGATTTTTCATTCACAAATCATAAGTGTTTCTTGGAACAGAGAAATTACGGAAAGGTTAACTTTACTTTTTTCCAGATTACTGAAAATATAAATCAATAACTCAATAGTTATTATTATTCAGAGAACTTTTCTTTAAGTACTATTTGAGTGTTTTATGGAATAAAAAAAACATCAAGCAATTAATCACATTACTTGATGTTTTCTTTTGTTTAGGTAAGAAATCTACTATTGAAGATTGAATGATACTGGTAAAACGAATTGTTGTCTAACAGCTTTTCCTCTTTGTTTTGCAGGTTTCCATCTTGGCATCTCATTAACAACTCTTTTTGCTTCCTCACCACAACCAGAACCAATATCACGTAATACCTTAATATCAGTTATTGAGCCATCTTTTTCAACAACAAAGGTTAACATTACTCTACCCCTTGTTCCTGTTTCCTTAGCTTGTTGAGGATACTTTATTGATTTGGATAAGTATTCATTTAACTTTTCAATTCCTCCTGGAAATCCAGCTTCTTCCTCAACAACAGTAAAGATTTGAGTTTCTTCTTTTAGTTCTTCTTCCTCAACTTCAATTTCTACCTTTGCAATATTAGCTGTTACGTTGGAAGTTTGTTGGAAGCTTGAAACGTTAAACTCATTTTCAATTGTTTTTGTGTCATCAACAATCTCAAACTCTGTTGTTTCTGCTTCTGGGATTTCTTCTGGTGGTGGAGGTGGTGCCTCTTCCTGAGTAGCAATAACAACTTCATCAACTACATCAACAGCTGTTCTATCAATCAAAACAGATTCTTTTCTGTCATAACTTTTATATTCAAATGCGAATATGGTTATGCTTAATGCAACCACTAATCCTATTTGAATAAATAGAGCTTTCTTTTTTTCAAGATTAGCTTTATCTGATTTTTTTAATTCCATTTCCTTAGAGTTCTATATTTTAAAACTATTTTTTTTGCTTAATTTCAAGTTGCTAAATTACTTCTTTTTTCTTATGCCTACAAATTTTTTCAGAAGTTTTATTAATATTTTATGTTAATAACTTTGGGAACTTCTTATCTATAAACGAAGTATCGTGTGTTTTATTGTTCAAAAACTTTTAATATTCAAAACTCGAACCGCCCAAAAATTCCCTCATAACTGATGTTGGAGGTATTGATTTATCATCAATTGTTCTGAAATTTGCAAGAAAACGAAGCAAGCGTTTTGCCTCTGAATAACAAACTTCACTTTCTGGAACTTCTCCCAAAAGAGGTTTTGCATAGTTTTTTAAAACTCCAAGTTCGTAGAGAAGGGATGAATTAAAAATATTGTCTGCATTCTCTTGATATGGGAAAATATGTTTTTCTTCACCTTCCTTAACACTCTGCCACCTGTTTAGAGTATCTGTTGCGGAATACCCCCTATAACTAAAATCTCTTACAATTCTTCTAATTAGGCGATTATCACTTGTGCTTATGAGATTATGTTCATCAACCGAAATTTGAGTAAGAGCAGAGATAAAGACATTGTATTTTTGACTCTTATCGATGTTTGCAGTAAGCTTAGGGTTGAGTCCGTGAATACCTTCAACAATAAAAATAGCATTCTGATTTGCTTTAATTTTTCTTCCATCAAATATCTTTTTACCTGTGATAAAATCAAATCGAGGAATGCTAACTTCTTCTCCATTGAGCATTTGCATAATTTGATTGTTGAAAAGTTCAATATCCAATGCATCAATACTTTCAAAGTCATAATTACCATTCTCGTCTTTTGGAGTAAATTCTCTATCTAAGAAATAATCGTCAAGCGAGAGTTGGATTGGATGAAACCCCAAAACAGAAAGTTGTGTGGCTATCCTTCGGCAACTGGTTGTCTTACCAGAAGAAGATGGTCCAGAAAGGAGTACAATCTTAACAGAATCTTTCCTCTTGTAAATTTCATCAGCAATCTGGGAGTATTTTTTCTCATGCAAGGCTTCCGAAACCTGAATGAGTTTAATATGTTCTTTGTTATCAACAACCTTATTCAAATCACTAATATATGGTGTTCCCAGAATATTTACCCAATCCTTATGTTCTTGAAAAACTGAAAAAATTTTCTCTTGTTTATTTCTGCTTTTCAACAATTGATTTGGGTCTTTCTTGTCTGGCATAACCAAAAGTAGACCTCCATTAAAATGAACCAAATCAAAAACATTTAGAAGAGAAGTTGAGCGAACAAGTGGATAATAGAAATGGTTTACTGTGCCATCAAGATAATCAACATCAACATAAAGCTTATGTGTAGCCTTCATCAAATTAGCCTTATTTTCAAGCCCAACCTTTTTAAATATTTCCATTGCCTCAATTCCAGGCATATTCTTGGTTATAAAAGGATAATCATTTTTAATGATTTCTTGCATTTTCTCTTTTATCTGAACAACAATATCCTTGTTTAGTTCTGTGCCTAAATTTTTAATCTCTGCATAGTAACCATTGGACATTGAATGAAAAATTATGGGTTCAGATTTTGGATACAATTCCTTAGTTGCCTTATAGAAAACAAACATAAGGCTCATGGCATACATTCTTCTCCCATTGGGATTAATTATATCAAAAAACTCAACCGTCTTAGGCATATAAACCTTATAGTTCAAGTTCCTTACCTTGTTATTAACATAGGCACCCAACATTTGGTGTTCTGAATCAATACCTGCAAACTTAATCACTTCACTAAGGGTTGAGCCAAAAGGAACTAAAATCTTTGAATTAGTGTTCCTGCATATAATTTCAATCATTTCAGACATATATCTTGTTTTTCTTTTTTGTTAGCATAATAACGTTTATCCTTGACCTCAGGGTATATTTCCACTCCAATTAATTTTCTAATTACAACCGAAGCACACATACAACCAAAGATAGGGGGCATATAGGAAATTGTTCCAACAGCCGATTTTTTATTTGTTCCTTCTTCAAGTTTGACAACCTCAGGACTTACCTCTTCGGGAGAATAGACAACGGCAAATCCTTCATAATAACCAAATTTGTGGATTTTCTTTCTGACCTTTGAAGCCAAAGGACAATTGTAGGATTGAGAAATATCATCAATTCTGATTTGTGTAGGGTCCAATTTTCCACCACTTCCCATTGAAGAAACAATAGGAATATTAAGATTAAGACAATGAAGAATTAAGAATATTTTTGGAGAAAGAGTATCGATAGCGTCAACAACAAAATCATATTTGTCTTGTTTCAATATCTCAATCATTCTCTCATCCCTAATATACTCATCAATAACATTTAACTTAATTTCAGGATTAATATCCCATAATCTCTTCGATAAAGTCTCAGCTTTCTTGTTCCCAATGGTTGAGGAAAGAGCAATAAGTTGTCTATTAAGATTTGAGGGATTAATCGTGTCACCATCAATAATAGTTAATTTACCAACCCCAGCCCTGCATAGCATTTCGGCAGCATAAGCTCCAACTCCTCCCAACCCAACAATCAAAATATTAGCCTTTTTTAGACTATCCAAGCCCTCCTTACCCAACATTAATTCTGTCCTCGAATACATCAATCAATAAAGTTTATTTGTGCAAAGATAAAAAAGATTTATTTAATGGTGGAATAATTAAATTGAAATCAAGTTTTAAAAAATTAAAACCTCGTTTTAGTAAATTAAAACGAAGAAAGAATAAATTAAAACGAAGATTCAGTAAAAGGGTCAATTGTTCTATGTTTAGATTTTTTAGTATCTTTGAAGATTAAATTTTTTATATATTTATGTGTAATTGCGTTATATAGATGTTGTTAGATGAATTGAACAGGGAGCAAAAGCTCGCTTGTATGAATATTGATGGTCCTAATTTGATTATTGCTGGTGCTGGAAGTGGGAAAACTAGGGTATTGACCTATAAGATTGCTTATTTGATTCAACAAAATATTAATCCTCAAAATATTCTTGCTTTGACCTTTACCAACAAGGCTGCTGAGGAAATGAAAGAGAGAATAATAAATTTGGTAGGGGATAAGGCTAAATATATTCTAATGGGAACCTTCCATTCCATTTTTTCCAAAATTCTTCGCATAGAGGCTGATAGGTTAGGTTATCTGAGTTCTTTTACCATTTATGATAGTGATAATTCTAAGTCGGTTATAAAAGCAATTGTTAAGGATTTTAATCTTGATGAAAAACTATATAATAAATCATATTTATCCAATAGGATTTCTGCTGCAAAGAGTAGGTTGATTTCTCCTCAGACATATCAAGATAGTGAGCAGTTGATGTTGGAAGATAGGATGAATTCAAGACCATATATTGCTAAGATTTATCAGGAGTATAATTATCGTTTGAAGAGAAATATGGCTATGGATTTTGATGATTTGCTTTTTAATATGAATGTATTACTTAGGGATAATAATGATTTGCTTTTGAAATATCAAGAAAGGTTTAGGTATATTTTGGTTGATGAGTATCAGGATACTAATTTTGCTCAATACTATATTGTTAAGAAATTAGCTGCTCGACATAGGAACATTAGCGTTGTGGGTGATGATGCACAATCAATTTATGCTTTTCGTGGAGCCGATATTTCAAATATATTAGATTTTCAAAAGGATTATTCTGATGCCAAGCTCTTTAAGCTCGAACAAAACTACCGCTCAACCAATAATATTGTTAATGCAGCAAATAATGTTATAAGTCAAAATAAGGGTAGGATTGAAAAAAATGTATGGACAAATAATGGAGATGGGAGAAAGATAAATTTTTGTAGAAGTGATTCGGATAAGGAAGAGGCTAAATGGATTTGTAATATAATTAAGGATAGGAAAAGAGCCGAAGGAGTAGAATATAAGGATTTTGCAATACTTTATCGCACCAACCAACAATCTCGTGTTATTGAGGAAAATCTTAGGTTCTTAAATATCCCATATAGGATTTATAGTGGTATTTCTTTTTATGGCAGAAAGGAGATAAAGGATATTATGGCTTATTTTAGCTTGGTTGTTAATCCTTCTGACGATGAAGCTTTTTTGAGAGTTATTAACTATCCAGCACGTTCCATTGGCGATACTTCAATAAATAAACTAAAAATACTTGCCAATGAAGAAAAAGTATCTTTGTTTAGTGCAGCATTAAACCATTTAGATAAGGTTTCTCTCACACCAAAAACCAAACAAAGTATTTTGGACTTTGTTTTGATGATTCATGCCTTTTCTATTGAGAAAGATAAGACTGATGCATACGATTTAGGGATAAGGATAATTGAGAAATCATTCATTATCCCCAACTTAAAGAAAGATAACGACCCCTCAGTTGAAGATAAATTAGGAAATATAGATGAACTAATTGGAGCCCTGCAAGCCTTCGTAGAATCGGAAGATGAGTTGATTCTTGATGAACTTACGGGCGAGGAGATTGCTCTTAGCAATAAAACTTTGGATGTTTTTGTTCAACAAACCAGTCTTTTGAGTGAAACGGATAGGGGTGATAAGAATGATGATAACAAGGTGTCGCTGATGACCATTCATTCTGCAAAGGGATTAGAATTTTCCTATGTTTTTGTTGCTGGAATGGAAGAAAATCTATTTCCAGGAGTTCTAAGCATAGGTTCTCAGGTTGAACTCGAAGAAGAAAGACGTCTTTTTTATGTAGCCATGACTCGTGCCAAAACAGAATTGGCTCTATCTTGTGCACAGATGAGATTTAGGAATGGCTCTATGACCTTTAATGAGGAAAGTCGTTTCTTGTCGGAAATTGATAAAGAATACCTTGTTGAGAGCTATAATAATCATAAAGATAAGACAAGACAAAGAACAATTTCCTCCAATTCGGACTTTGTGAGCATAAATAGGAACTTGAAAAAATTGGACACCTTGCCTAATCCAATTGGGGGAACACCCGTAACTGATATGAATGCTTTTAGAGAGGGAATGGAAGTTTTTCATGATAAGTTTGGTAGGGGTAAAATCCTTTCTCTGGAAGGAAAAGGTGATGATACAAAAGCAGAAGTACAGTTTGATGGTTTTGGAATTAAAAAATTAGTTCTTAGATTTGCAAAATTAAAATTGAAGTAATTTTTTCATTTGTCTGAATCAGGATTTACAGGATTTAAGGATTTACATGATTGGTAAAAAATCCTACTAATCCCAAAATCAAGCAAATCCTGATTCTGACAAAAAATCATAGTAAATCAGACGAATCACAATTCAAGACAAAATAATAAGATAGTAAACAAAATAAATATATGGAATATAATACTGAAAGAGAAGATTTGAAAATCCCTGAATATGGAAGGAATGTTCAAAAGATGGTTGATTATGCTTTAACTATTGAGGACAGAGAAAAGAGAAATTCTTATGTTAAATTGATTATAACTGCAATGTATAATGTAAATCCCGATGCAAAAAATATTGTTGATTACAAGCATAAACTATGGGATCATCTTTTTATTATTTCTGATTTTAAATTAGACGTAGATTCTCCTTATCCAATGCCAACAATACAAGAAAGTATGGCTCCACCACAACCTTTAAGTTATAAGAATAGTGATATTAAGTTTGGTCCTTATGGTAAGGTTTTGGAGAATATGATTGAGAAGGTTATTGAAATGGAAGAAGGACAAGAGAAGAAGGTATTGATTGCACTAATTGCACAGCAGTTAAAGAAGTCCTATTTGCAGTGGAATAGGGATTCGGTTGAAGATGAACTAATCCTCAAACATTTTGAAGAATTATCGAAAGGTCAATTGAAATTGCATGATGACTTTAAGCTAAATACTACAAAGAACATTTTAAGTGGAAATAAGAAAAAGTTTGTAAATCAAAAGAATCATAAAAACGGGAAGAATTTTTCTCACGTAAATGGTAAACGTAATCATAATCCTAAATAATAAATAAATATGAGTAAGTTTGAAATTATTGGAGGGAATAAACTCAAAGGAGAGATTATTCCTCAGGGAGCTAAGAATGAAGCTCTTCAAGTTATTTGTGCAGTTTTGCTAACCAGTGAAGAGGTTATAATTGACAATATTCCAAACATAAGAGATATCAATAAGCTTATTGAACTATTAGCATATATTGGGGTAGAGGTAAAGAAACTTAGTGAGGAAAAATACTCTTTTAGAGCTGAGAATATTAACCTTGATTTAATTCAAACACCAGAATACTGTAAATTAGCCTCAGGACTTAGGGGAAGTATTATGATTGTTGGACCAATGTTGGCACGTTTCAATAGAGCATCAAACCCAATTCCTGGTGGAGACAAGATTGGTAGAAGACGTTTGGATACTCACTATATTGGATTTCAAAAACTTGGTGCAGAGGTTAGCTTCAATGAAAATGTATCTTCTTACGAAATTACTGCCAAGAAACTAAAAGGAGCCTATATGCTTTTGGATGAAGCATCAGTCACCGGAACAGCAAATATTATTATGAGTGCTGTTATGGCAGAAGGGAAGACAACTATATTTAATGCCGCTTGTGAGCCATATCTTTTTCAGCTTTGTTCAATGCTAAACCGAATGGGAGCAAATATTTCAGGAGTTGGTTCAAATCTTCTCGTTATTGAAGGGGTAAAAGAGATGAAAGGAACAACTCACAGGATGCTCCCAGATATGATTGAGGTTGGTTCATTCATTGGACTTGCTGCAATGACAAGCTCCGATATAACCATTAAGGATGTAAATTACCAACAATTAGGAATTATTCCAGACGTATTTCGCCGACTTGGAATTAAGATAGAACATATTGGAGATGACATACATATCCCTTCACAAGAAGTTTATGAGGTGGAACGATTTATGGATGGTTCAATTATGACAATTGCCGATGCACCATGGCCTGGATTCACTCCTGACCTTATTTCAATAGCTCTTGTTGTTGCAACGCAAGCCAAAGGAAGTGTCCTAATCCATCAAAAGATGTTTGAAAGTCGTCTATTCTTTGTTGATAAGTTAATTGATATGGGAGCTCAAATAATTCTATGTGACCCTCATAGAGCAACAGTTATTGGACTTGAAAAACGCTATCCTCTAAGAGGAGTAAATATGGTTTCACCCGATATTAGAGCAGGAGTAGCCCTATTGATAGCTGCCCTTTCAGCACAAGGAAAGAGTGTGATTGATAATATTGAACAAATAGATAGGGGATATCAGAACATTGACACACGCCTAAGAGCAATTGGAGCTCAAATTCAACGAATTTAATCTAAGGAGTTACTGAGTTACGAAAATAATCATATACTATTTTGGCTTTTGATTCGCCCACTGCTTTTGTGAGGTCTTCAAGGCTGGCTTGGGATATTTTCTTTACTGATTTAAACTTCAATAAAAGATTTTTTGATGTTACTTCTCCTATCCCCTCTATTTCAGTTAGCTGGGTCTTGAAAGTGTTTTTGGAACGTTTGTTGCGATGATGTGTTATCCCAAAACGATGTGCCTCATCCCTAATCTGTTGTAAGACTTTCAGGGTTTCACTTCTTCGGTCTAAGTATAGGGGTAGTGGGTCATCGGGGAAATAAATCTCTTCTAAGCGTTCTGCTATACTGATAATTTTTATCTTCCCCAATAAATCCAATGCTTTTAGAGCTTGTTGTGCTACTCCTAACTGTCCCTTTCCCCCATCTATAACTATTAGCTGAGGTAGTGGCTTATCCTCTGCCTTTAATCTTGAATAGCGTCTATATACTACCTCTTGCATTGATGCGTAATCGTCAGCTCCTGTAACAGTTTTTATATTATAGTGCTTATATTCACGGTTTGATGGTTTGGCATTGCGAAAAACAACACAGGCTGCAACAGGATTGGTTCCCTGTGTGTTGGAATTATCAAAACACTCAATATGTCGTGGCAAAACATCAAGCCTCAAATCTTTTTGCATTATATCCATTATCCTCTTTGAGTGTCGCTCTGGGTCAAGGAGTATTGCCTTTTTGGTCTTTTCTAATTTGTGAAACTTTGCATTATGAAGTGAAAGTTCTAATAGCTTTTTTTTATCTCCCATTTGAGGTATGGTTTGAATAACATATTCCTCTGGTAGGTCTAATCTTTGGGGAAGGATTATTTCTTTGTCTTTCCAATCAAGTTTGTCCCTGCTTTGAACAATGGCACTGGTGAAGACTTCCTCATAGGATTCGTCAAGTTTTCTTTGAACCTCAATACTATAAGAAGATATAACATAACCATTTACAACCTTCATCATATTGAAATGTATGGAGTTTTCGTTTTCAACATAAGCAAATACTTCAACATTCTTTATTGTGGAGCTTACAACAGTACTCTTGGACTGATAGTTTTCCAATAACATAATACGCTCTTTAATGGCTTGTGCTTGCTCGAATTCTTGTTTTTTGGCTAATTCCATCATCTCATGCTTTAACTCTTTTAGGAGCGAGCTGAAATCCCCTTTAAGCATATTTTTAATGGTAGTTATGGTTTTGTTATATTCTTCCTTAGTTTGAAGTCCTTCACAGGGAGCATCGCAGAGTTTGATTTGGTAGTTGAGGCATGCCCTAAATTTCTTATTCTTAATGTTTTCATCGCTGAGGTTGAGGTTGCAAGTACGGTAGCGAAACATTAGTCGGATTATATCCATTAGTTCATTGAGTGTTCTTTTGGAGGCATAGGGTCCGAAGTAGAGCGAACCATCACGAACAAGATTCCGAGTTTTGAATATGCGTGCAAATGGCTCATTGGTTATTCGCACCCAAGGGAAACTTTTGTCGTCTTTTAGGAGGATATTATACTTGGGTTTATATTTCTTAATTAGATTGCACTCTAACAAAAGAGCTTCTGTTTCTGTGCTTAGATGGATTAATTCAATGTTGAATATTTTCTTAACCAAGAGCTTGGTTTTGGAATTTAGGCTCGATTGGTTATGAAAATAGGACAATACTCTATTTTTAAGGTTCTTAGCCTTGCCAATATAGATTATTGTTCCCTTATTATCAAAATATTGATACACCCCAGGTGAGGTGGGAAGGGTTTGGAGAAAGGGGAGGAGTTTATCGTAGTGTGGATTAAGATTGGTTGACATATGTTCATGCCTTTTTTATTTCTCAACATTATAGTCCAAAACAGATTTCTTTACCTCTATTCCAATATTTCTCAGACCCTTAATCTGGAATTTTGAACTATAATTTGAAATAATAAATTTATATTCTCCTTTTTCTGTGAAGGTATAATACTGTTTGATAGGTTCCTTAATCTCAATAACTTCACCCATATCACTACCTACAAATTTTTCGTTATCCCTATTCTTTAACGCAATGGTGTGAATGGACTCTTTTTTTACTCCTGAGGGTGATTCAATCCTAAGAATAACACTGATTTCATCAACATTTATATCCTTTGTGTGGTTGAAAGAAAGATTTATATCATAGATATCTTTGAGGTTGGTAATATTTATTTTTTCAAAGCTAACATCCTTACCACTTTCTATTCTATCCCATGTTTGATTAGGAAATTCTTTGATTTCTGAGTATTGAGGTTTATCATTACAAGAGATAAAGAAAATACTTACCAAACTCAGAATTAGAGAAATACAAAAAAATCTTTTCATAATTATTGTGTTTTATTTTTGAAAACTAAGCCATTTTGAAATATTGGTTTCTATTCTTTTTGATAAATCGTTTGTTTGATTTCTTTGGAACTTCTCCCCAATTATGTTCTCATATAGCTCTATGTAGCGTTCGGAGATTTGATTAATGATTTCGGGAGTCATTTCGGGTACACTTTGTCCTTCTTGTCCTTGGAAACCATTCTCCATCAACCACTCCCTCACAAATTCCTTAGAAAGCTGTCTTTGAGCTTGCGAGTTATTTTGGCGTTCTTGATAGCCCTCCAAATAGAAATAGCGTGATGAGTCAGGAGTGTGAATCTCGTCAATCAAATATATCTTGCCATCTTTCTTCCCAAATTCATATTTTGTATCAACCAAAATCAAACCTCTTTCCTTTGCTAATTCTTGTCCTCTTTGGAATAGTGCAAGGGTGTATTTTTCTAATTGTTCGTAATCTTCCTTTGAAACCAAACCATGTTTTATTATATCTTCCTTAGAAATATCCTCATCGTGCCCGATTGATTCCTTTGTGGTTGGGGTAATGATTGGGTTAGGAAACTTATCATTCTCCTTCATTCCCTCAGGTAAAACAACTCCACATAGAGTTCTCTTTCCTTGTTTATATTCCCTCCAAGCATGTCCTGAAAGATAGCCCCTTACAACCATTTCCACCTTAAAAGGCTCACACAAATGACCTATGGTTACCATTGGGTCAGGGCTTGCAATTTTCCAGTTGGGGACAATATCGCTTGTTGCATCCAAAAACCTTTCAGCTATTTGATTCAATACCTGCCCCTTGAAAGGGATACCCTTTGGCAATACAACATCGAAGGCCGAAATCCTGTCCGAAACAACCATTACCAAAAAATTATTATCAATATTATATACATCACGTACTTTTCCGATGTATAAGTCCTTTTGTTTTTCAAATTTAAAATCTGTTTTAACTAATGCGTTCATAAAATTATCGTTTTTTTATGATGCAAAGATAATTTATTTTAGCCTTTTTTGATGAAAAATTACTTTTTTTAAGAAATTTCTATCCTATTTCTATTCATATCTCAAATAAATATAGTATGTTTGCAGTGCAATTAAATCATTCTTTTTATGAAGAAGAAATTATTTTTAACCTTAATGCTGTCTCTTACAATCATTGTGGGAGCCTATGCACAACCCAGAACAACTAAGACCAACAAAGGGAAGAAACCTCAAATCTTAGAAACTCCACTTCCAGCAAGAAGTGCCGATTGTTTTTTTGCTGCACCTTTGCAAGTTGATATTCCCTTTGGACCAACTGAACCTCCTCGTGGATATGGTTTTGTAAGTGAAATTAGTAAAGATGCTAAAACAAAGAATGTCTTTGATCAAGAACATAACTCTGTTTGGTATATTTTAACTATTCCTTATGATGGAAAATTATGTATTGATGTAACTCCAAAAGCAATTGCTGACGATTACGATATGTTGGTTTATAAATATACCAATAAGTATTTTTGTAATAGAATAATTGGGAATAAAGTAACACCAATACGTTCTGTTATGTCAGCAGGAAACACCGAAACAAAAGGTATTACTGGAATTGGATTAAAGGGTAAATTGCCTCATGTTCCAAAAACTTCAACAGCTGCTTATGCTTCTTATATTGATGTAACAGAAGGAGAACAATATGTTATTGTTGTTGATAATCTTGCAAGCGGAGGTTTAGGACACACCATATTAGCCACAGTAAACACTGATTTCGCACCACTAACTGTTCTTCCAATAGATTCCATTAAGAGAGAAAGAACAACAGCTAACTTTACTCTTAAAGATAAGGAAAGTGATAATGTGATAATGGAGAAACAAGATGCAGGAGCACAGCTTGTTAAGATTCTTCCACTAAAAAATTATACAATCTTGCTTCGTAAGGAAGGGTATTTTAACTACCAAAGAGATATTTCGCATGCACAAGCCGTTAAGGATTCAATCCTTACAGCACGTTTAGTACAAATTAAGGCAGGTTCTAAGCTCCCAATTAATGGATATTTGTATTTTGATGTGGATGAGTTAAATAATGTTACTCTATTACCAGATAGCTATAATGCACTCGACGATGCAGTTAAGACTCTTCAAGAATACCCTCATATAATTGTTGAAATAATAGGAAGAATACCAACAGAAGGTTTTAGTTTAAGGAAGGATGCTGAGAACTCACGTTTAAGAGCAGAAGCTATAAAAAAGTACTTAATTGGAAGAGGTATTCCAGAAACAAATCTCAAAACAAGAGGCTCCTATATAAAAGAATTAGAAGCTCAATTATCTACACAAAAGAAAAGTAAGTCAGGTTCAGTTCTAACTCCAAATTGCGAGATAAAGATTTTAAAAACTCAATAAATTTACTATGATTTTCTTTTTATCAGAATCAGGATTTGCTTGATTTTAGGATTTGTAGGATTTCTATAATCGGTTACATAAAAATAATCAAGTCAATCCTTTAATCCTGTATCATCGGCTTGCCGCTTGCCTTAGCAAGAATCCTGATTCTGACTAAGAAAGAATCTGTGCGAATCGGCTTTCTCCTTTCCTGATTCAGACAACATTAATCATTAATAAACTCCTGATTCACATTAAGAGAATATTGGTTTTTGTGGTTTTTGGGCTAATAGACCAATTGAAACTGAGGTTTTTCCATTATTATCTTTTGAGTAGGTTAGTTCAAATCTATCTAAATCATCTAAATGAGAAAACATAAAAAATGAAGTATGCTCATCATATTCTGGGGAATCTTGTTCGGAATAAATAAGTACTTTTAAATATGTTTTTAAAACTTCTGTAATCATTTCAACACTCTTATCTGAATTAAGAGCTACTTGTTTAAGTAAATGACCTGCATTAATAGTAAAACTTTGATTGTTTTGAAGCATATCATATATCTTTTGCATTACATCACGTTTTTCAAAATCAATTTTATCATTTTCCATAATAAGACATTTTTTAAATTTATACTATAATTACAACGACAAAACATAAATTATTATTTCATTAATTGGAACAAAAAAAGGGAGCTGAAAAATCAACTCCCGCTGTGGTCTTTACCTTAATAAGATAACAAATAATTAATAAGTAAAACCGACAATTAAACCTTAAACTATTTCCCTAACCTACTCTCAACTTCTTGTTTTGAAAGCTTTTTTGTGCAGAAGAACCAATCATAACACTTAACATCCTCATCCTTACTTTCCATTCTCTCCTTAGCAACTCCACATGAACCAGCTGTTGGCACAATTACATCATCACCCGGACGCCAGTCTGCTGGTAATGCAACTGAGAAATTATCAGCTGTTTGAAGAGCAATCAAAACTCTCATCAATTCATCAAAATTTCTTCCCAATGAAAGTGGATAATAAATTATAGTACGGATAATGTCTTGTGGGTCAATGAAGAACACCGCTCTAACTGCTTTTGTTGTTGCCTCACCTGGTTGAATCATACCATATTTATTAGCAACTTCCATTGTTATATCTTCAATTAAAGGAAATTTCACTTCAATATCCTTCATTCCCTTATATTCTATTTTTTCCTTAATTGTTCTCAACCATGCAATATGGCTATAAAGTCCATCAACCGATAGACCTACTAATTGTGTATTTAGCGCTTCAAATTCTGGTGCCATCTTGGCAAAGGTCATAAACTCAGAAGTACAAACTGGCGTAAAGTCAGCTGGATGTGAGAATAAGATTTTCCATTTTCCTGAATAGTCCTCAGGGAAATTAATATTTCCTTGTGTTGTAACTGCCTTAAATGAAGGAGCTTTGTCGCCAATTCTTGGCATTGAATTTACTGAATTAGTTTCCATTTTTCTTGTGTTTTTTTATTATATATTATTATTAATATTTTCTACTTGCAAAAATATAGTCAATTTTTATATCTACCAAACAGATTTTTTCTATCTTTGCATAGATAAAAACGATTAAACATGACAATTCAACAATTAGAATACGTTGTGGCTGTTGACAAATACAGACATTTCATTAATGCAGCAAAGGCATGTGGCATTACACAATCAACCCTAAGTTCCATGATTCAAAAATTAGAAAATGAATTAGATGTAATAATTTTTGATAGAAATTCTCACCCAATTGTTCCAACAAACATTGGAGAGAAAATAATTAATCAAGCTAAGATTATTCTTTATAACTCTAAGCAATTAATGGAGATGGTTATGGATGAAAGAAATAAAAGTGAGGGACAAATTAAATTGGGTATAATTCCAACTGTTGCTACCTATATTTTGCCAAAACTCTTTAAAGAAGTTATGGATAATCATCCAAATATTAGACTAAATGTAACTGAAACGCAAACCTCTAACATTATCAGACAACTTCATCGTGCTGAATTGGATATGGCAATTTTGGCAACCCCAATTGATAATGATGATTTATTAGAAATACCAATTTATTATGAAGAGTTTATGGCTTATATTTCGCCCTTAGATAATTTGTATAAAGAAAAAGAAATTAACTCTTCATCAATGGTATTGGATAATATGTGGATTTTGCAGGAAGGACATTGTTTTAGAAATCAGGTTTTGAATTTCTGCAAACAAAACTCCGACTTTAAACCCAACTATGAAGCTGGAAACATAGATACATTAGTTAAGATTGTTGATAAGAATAAAGGATACACCATAATCCCAAAACTTCATATTGACCTTTTAACAGAAGAACAAAAGAAAAACGTACGACCACTTGTTTCTCCACAAATTGTAAGAGAAATATCAATAGTTGTAAGGAGGGACTATGTTAGAGAAACCCTACTAAATCACTTAGCTGAAATCCTAAAAACCATAATTCCAGAACATATGATAGATGAAAGATTAAAGAAATTCGCAATTAGATTATAACAGAGTAATTAATGGTTAATTGTTAATGGTTAATTGTTAATTGTTAATGGTTGATGCATTTCCGTCATTGCGAGCTAAAAGCGAAGCTTATCGGCTTGCCGCTTGCCTTAGCAAGAATCCAGTATTACTATTATTATTATTATTATTATTATTATTATTTCTAGATTAGCTTCACCTTCGGTTCGCAATGACGTTTAGACTATTATCCTATTAATCCTATAATCCTGAGAATCCTGATTCTGATTAAGATAATAAGAAACTAAACCCCTAAATCCCCTAAAGGGGACTTTGTTGTACAACATTTAATAAAACAACAAACGCATCCTCAATTCCCCTTTAGGGGGCAGGGGTAATAAAAAGAAGACAAAAAAATAAGAAAAAATCCGTGCAATTCGTGGATAAAAAAAAAGGAGCAAGTATAAAACTCACTCCCTAAAATTAAAATGCTTGCATTATAAGATTTTACAATAATACTTAATCGTTTCTATTTTTTTTGAAAGATCGGAAATCTTTTTCTTCAAATCCATTCTTTTTTCAAATACCACATTATACTCTTCAATGGCTTTCCTTTCTTTCTCAACATAATCAAGTAATTGATTTACCTGATCTAATGTTCTATCCAAATATTTGAATTTTAATTCGTTAATGAAATAAGGCGATTCATCAATCTCTGTTTCGTAATAACCTCCCATATCTTCATTATAAAGATAGAAGGTTCTTAATTGCATTTTTGAGGTTTCTTCTTGTCGTTCTATCGCTTCACGCAATTTACGTTGAGAGTAAGTCTCTTTCAAAGTAGTTTTATTATCCTGTGAGCTATTGCTCTGTGATGCATTCTTAGCATCAAAATTTGATTTTATCATAAATTTTTAATTTTTTTATTTTATTATTCTTGGTCATCTTCATCATAATATTCTGGATCATTTTCATCTACAAAGTATTCAATTTCAATTTCTTTACTGTAAAATAGTGGATCTGAATTTTCATTTGAATATCCTCCGTTTTGGAAAAATTCTTTCCAGTTTATTTCTGTTTTGACCTTATTTATTTTTTTTGTTTTCACTTGTGGTGTTTCTTTTTTGATTTTATGATATTGAAGGGACCAACGTAAGGTCAGTCCCTATCAATCGTCATTAACCATTTAATTATGGAGCAACTGGTGTTTCAGTATTATCAGTAACCAAACCCTTAGGTGCTGGATTTCGGTATTCCATGCTTGTGGTTTTCAGCTTGTTCTTAAAGCGGACATTTGGTCTGAAATTTACCTTAATTCCTCTAATTGTTGAAGCATCAACTTCTTCGGGAGTCTCCATTGCCTTTGCACTCAAATAAGGTGTAAATGTGCCTAACTGATCTAAGCGAACAGTGATTCCGTTCATTGTTGCATCTGAAATAACGACTTGCAATGCCCTTAAAGCACTAAGGACGTCATTCTCAGCAAGCGAGCTCATTCCAGCGATTCTCTCAATTAATTGTTCCTCAGACATTGCTCCATTGCGACTAATAACTGCTAAGTGCTTCATTCCTCCCCCAGTTCCAACTGAGATTTTTCTTTCTACTATTGTGTAGTTCATAATGTTAAATGCGATTAACCCTAATTATCATCGACGAGGTTTTTTATTTTTTTATTTTTAAGTTCATTTTTACTGAACTTCTATATATAAATATCTCACCAAAAAGAAAAGGTCAAGAAAAGGGTAAAAAAACAGCAAAAAAGACGATATTTTATGAATTATTAACAGTTTTGCAATGTTTTTGGCGACTTTTTAACAAAATTTAATATCTTCAAAAACAACTCCTTTTAATGGAAAACCGCTATAAAGATGAACTATATTATCATTTCGCAAAATCCTCCCTCTTCCAACTGCTTGTATCATCTCATTATTGGTTATATCTAAATGTAATTTTTGAAGTCCTTTATCTTTAAAAGTCATGAATTTAAATCTATATCCATTGTATTCTACCTGTTGGTATTGCATTTCATAACCTTCTTTACTTTCTATTCCAATCAAATATGCAAGCAAAATATAACGTGGGTTCTCGTATCTATTTATCCCTACAACTGCCATTTCCTCATTCTCCAAATCATTACTTCCATACAGATACCCAAAATGACAAGTTGAAGGTTTTGTGAAATGATCTTTTATACTTCTATATGTTATAACTGGCATATTCCCTATATTTTCATTGAGTTGATAAATAACCTTTTGAGTTAAAGAAGTTTGGGAATATGAAAGATTGGTATATTGAAAGATAACTCCTTTTTGTTTGATATTACTTAAATCAATTACTTTCACTCTATCCTTATATATATGTGTATAATAATCGATATTTGGCGTAGCTGACATTATAATATACTTGCAATCAACTTCAAGTTTTTTATGTTGGATATAGTAAATAATATCATTCCCAGTAGTTTTATTTTTATCAATATAATAGGCGTAAGAGTTTAATAATGAATAGATATTAATATTTAATCCTTCCATATAGTCCTCAATCTCATCCAAGTCAAAATTTATTTTTTTAGTTTCAATTACTTGATTAGTTTGCGAATTAATAATACCCTCTATTGCTTTGCATAAATCACTTTTTTGTTTTTTAATTTTTTCCAGAAAACTCCTGAGCATATTTATTGTAATTGTTTCTATTTTTGCAATCTCTTGGATGGGGTCTTCATCAAAAAACACAGTGCTAAAATACTTATTATGTTTATTTACCTCCCTGCTAATGGTTGTATAGGATGGTTTATCAGCTAGAAAGGTTGTGGTATCATTTTTTTGGTAATTTAAAAAAGCTTGTTTATCTTCGCATTTCTCCTTGTTTTTTCTAATTATCTCCTTTGCTTTTTCAAATCTCCCCTGATTAAACAGCATTTTTACACTTTCATTTATTTGACTATCATTAAATTTAGGAACAGGATAAACTCTATTATAGGTGTTTGTATCTTTACCAATTGTAATATCATCTATTATTCTATGGTGATAAAAAGCAATATAAGAATTAGGTAAATCCTTTAAATACTGCGTTTTGCCAAAACCAGTTGGCACCTTAAAAATATAAATACCATTTCCTTCATCTTCTTGTGCTTTATTTATTTTCTCTTTAAATATCTCTTCTGCTTTTTCAATATCAATATATTCTTCTGAATTAGCGTTTTTAATTATCTCAATTTTATTTTGATTAGAATCCCTATTTTGCAAGATAACATCTATAAAACTTGTATACTGAGAATCATTTTCCGAATTAGAAAACTCACTTAAATTCTGTGAATTATAGTTTTTCTTTTTGAAGTAATCAACCATATTTCTCCTTTCATCAGAATAAGAAGAGTGGCTTTTAGAATGTAAATCAAAAATCTCCTTATATTTTTTTGCTCCCCCATCAATCCTTTGCATATTCATAGCAATTCCCACAAGCTCAAAATGATAGAGCCATTTTCCATCAACAAATCTCCTGTATATATCACAATTATAATAAAGCAAATCCCAATCTTCTTTCCTTATCCTAAATGTTTGATTGCTTTGCTCTTCATTATTTTTCTCATTATCGTTTGAGTTATTATTCACTGAAATTAATCTCCTACTATCACCCTTATATTTAGTATAATTGATGATATTAATTACCTCTTTTAAGTGGTTGACATTTGTTTTCTTTGAAGAGAGAAAAATAGCATCATACCCACCAAAATAATAATTAGATAAATTTAAAGCAGATTGGTCACATTGAAAATTGAAAATGAAATTAAAAGCTTGAATAATATTTTTCATTAATATTTTATCCCTAATCACCTCATCCAAAACAAAAATCAATCTAAATTTCTCAATCGTTGAAGTGGATGAATAGGTTGAATATTTTATAATTGGGTTTATATTAAAATTCTTACAGCATTGAAGAGCTTCATTATAAGTCATACCACCATCAAAATCAATATATACAACCTCCTGACACTCCCAATTTTTATCAAGAATATGATTTTTTGTGTAGATTGCAGGAGAAACCGTAAAAGATGAAGAAGAATTGTAAAATGAAAAAAGTTCCTCAATACTTATGTTTTCTCTTTTGAAATGATTGTAGATAGTTGGTTTTAAACTCTCATCAGGTTTATTTTTAGTTGCAATTCGTGAAACTGTTAGTTCTATTCTCATAATAAAATTATATTTATCATAAGTGTCCACAGAAACATCAAAAATGTAAATAGTAAATCTTAAAAAGTGAAAAGTTTAAATTA
>DHCV01000026.1:118953-187739 GCA_002399025.1 Bacteroidales bacterium UBA4893
TCCCCCTATTAAGTATATATAGGCGTTATTAGATAAATACGTACTTTTTGCATTAAAACCAAGATTCAAATAAATAACTCCTTAAAAGAAATTCTTAAAACAAAGATTCAAATGTTCGACCCACTTCGGGGTCGCAGATGATGGGGTTATAACCCCGTCGTGCGGGATTTCCGACTCCCGCACTATATTACTATAAGGATTTAAAATCCGTAAATTTATCTAAAACCTTTGGGGGTCATATCATTACCGTCGTGCGGGATTTCCGAATCCCGCACTTTTTTACTATAAGGATATGTTATCCTGTTTGAACAACTAAACAACCCAATTTAAAAATTTTCATTAGCTTTGTAGCATTAAAAACACATTCGAGTTATGAAGAAAATAGATTTATTATTTAACAACACAACTGCAACCTATAAGTATTTTTGGTTTCTATCAATTATTGACAAGGTTAGATTGGAGAATAAAACCAAGATAACATTTGATGAATTGGTTATTGATATGATTTCAAAAGCTTGGGATTTAATTCAAAAACATGATTTAAACTTTGGACAAGCTGATTCATTTAAAGCACAAATAGAAGAGTTAGAAGACACTTTAAGCATCAGTAAGGATATTAACACCCAAAAGCTTAAAACCCTATTAAAACAAAGGGAAGAAGCAATTAAACCCATATTGAAAATCTTCACCCTATATGTTCCTTATCGTTTCCTTTCTCCTTGGATAAAATTTGAAACAAATGAACAAGTAAAAAGGTGAATTGTTTTAATATTTAACCCTTATTATTGGCATATTCTCTTTAAATTCAGGATCTATTTTACGACATTGTTCTTTAATGATTCCTCTCCTTTTTATAGCTGGTTGAAGACAAAATAAATCAAATTCTTTTTTATCTATTTGCTCAATAGAAGTAATATGAGGAAACAATAATTTTAAGTATGCAGTTGTAATTTTTTGAACTGCTTTTAAATCTCTCAAATCACCTTTTTCCTCTTGATAGACAACTTCATTTACTAAAAATGAATATTCAGGTGAAGTCCTTAATATGTGTAATATTTCAGAAAAATATTCAACATTTAATGTCCAATCCTTTAATATCATACTTTTATTAAGCCGTGGTAGATACCATCCTTCAATAAAGCCATGAAATCTATCTAATAATGCGGATTCTCTAAAATTTTCAGGTAATGAACTAAAATATTTATTATTTAGAGGTAGATTATCCCCTGATAATGGAATGTTACCCATTAACATTGTGCTGCATTCAGAAAGAAATTCATAATTATCAACTGTTGCTTTTCCTGATTCAAGATATGATTTTAATATCGCTTGCATTTCAGAAGGATCTTGAAAAGAAATAGTTTGAATTTCATCAAAAGTTACAAAATCATAGTTTTTCATTATACCTGATTGTTGTCTACTTTTATCATAAAAAAGTTTTGCTCTTGAAACTTTACCTCCACTAATAAGCCAACCATATTTACTAAGATTTCCAAAAACATAAGATTTACCAGTTCCTTTTGGTGCTAATTCAATCATATTTAATCGAGGCTCTGCAAAGATTAGTAATCTAGTTAAGAATTCAAGTTTTTGATCCATTGAAGAAAACCCATATGGATTGTATTCCATAGCTGATATTAATACATCAATCCATTCTTCAACTGTAAATTGTTTTCTACATTCTCTAAAATAATTTAGATCAACTTTATAAGGTCTAAATGGTTTAAAATCCGTTAACTCAATTACACCATCTCTTTTATTAGAAGTTGGTGGATTATATATAAGTTTAATTACTCCCCATTGTTCACCATCTACTAAATCTTCTTGATTTTTATCTAAAATATAATCAGGAATTATTGCTTCATTAAATCTTATTCCTGCATCAGGTATTGCAAATTGTATTTTGCCACTTTTTATATCGGTATGAATAATGAATCTAGATAGCAATTGTACAGTTTCTAATCTTAGCAATCTATTTTTAATTGCATTATTATCATTAGGAATATGATTATCAAGAAACTCAATTATCCTTTCTCTATCAACTCCACCATCAAAATTTATAAACTTTCTAATTAGAAAATCTTTTACAAACGAAGGTAGATTTCTTCCATCAAATACATTATAATTATCTTTATCTTTTAATATAGCTATATCAGGAAAAACTTCTTTAATTTTTGTACCAATTGTATTCATAATTCAATTAATTAAAATAATTCTTCTTCTTGAAAACCTTTTGTTATATTTATAGGTTCTTTTCCAATATTTTCATTATTTGTTTCTACTTTATTCTTTTTGCATTTATCTTTATTAGAAATAATAATAAAAGGTACAAGAACTTCTTCTGGTGTACAACCACCATGAACCTCTCTTAGAGGTTTGGTATTTAATGAAGCATGTGTAAGTGCAACTTTATAAATTTTACCATATATTTCATGTCTAACATAATCACCATCATTTAAAATATTATTATCTTCAACTTCAATATATCTACCTTCATGACTTGCTTTTTGAGGATATTTTTTTGAATCAACAAGACGAGATAATGCAGTTAATCCATGATCTGAAACAATTGCAATTGTGCATTGATATGAGGAATTGACAATATCATAAATAATTTCTTTTACTATTTCAATTTCTTTTACAATAGAAACTGGATGTTTATATACTTCACTATGTATAAAATCATCTAAATTATCTTTCTTAATTGAATTTTCAAAAGCATTAATTTCTGTACTTGAAGGAATTTTTGATTTTGTGATTTTTGACTCAATAATATTAAAATTTGATTTATTAATAATCGAAAGTATTAATTGCATATACTCTATACCTACACCATCCAACCAATAAATTTTATCATATTGATGTTTTATTAATTCTTGTTCTGTTTCAATAAAATCATGATACCAAGAATAAAAACTATTTTCTTCTTTATTTTTTGTAGAAATAAAATCTTGTATCTCTTTCGTATAGCTATCTTTTAATTTAGCAATCTTATATTCGTGTATATATTTATCAATCCAATAATCAGTTTCATTAAAAGTTAGGTAATTTTTTATATCAAAATAATTAATCTTTAATTTATCAATATTGATTTTATCATTTTTATAAGCACCAATTAGCATGATTTTTTCAAATTCAAACCTTCCAATGCATAACTTAATTGATTCTTCAATACTTTGAGATGAAATTTTCTTTATTTTAGTTTCTAATTCATTAATAACATCACTTGGTAAATTAAATTTATCATCTATTAAATTAATTAATTCTTGTCTTTCTTTAATGTGATTTTGATTATTAATATTATCAAATATTCTTAATGCAAGTTCTTTATATAAATAATAATCTGAATAATCATTACAATTATTTATAATGCTATATAAATAACCCTTCTTAGCTGATTCATTATTTTCGTGTGTAATATTTAGTAAATAATTGTTTTTTAACAACCATCTTATATATTCACTAGATATTGGATCTGTCCAAATATTTAATATATCTTTTTCAGTAATTCGCTTTAAATTTAATTTATTAGACACAAAATCATTAAAATTATCTATTTTTTTGTTTTTACAATCATTTAGAAGTTGATTCCAAAATTCCTCTTCTTCTTGTTTATATTCAAATTGAAGATTAATGTTATATATATCATTAATAAAATCAAATGCATTATTGATTTGTATAAATTCCAAAATATTATCAGGTACAGAAAATTGATGCAAATCATTAATTGTTTGAGATGTGCAAATAATTTTTTCAGTAGGTGCTAATGTTCTCCAAAATTTTAACCAGTCTTTTATTGTTTCAAGAATATTTAATTTTGAATTTTCAGCTAATTCTTTATTTGTCAAATATATTATTACAGGTTGTTTGTCTGCACCTTCAAGTGACCAAACAGGCTGAGATTCTTCTATTCGACTATATTGCAATAAGAAATTGTCAAATCTTGACCTAAGACCAATTAAAGGGATATAAATTCTTGAAGTTTTATCTTTGGCTTCATACAATAAAGATTCCTCAAAAAAAGAATTAAATTTATTATCAGGATAAAATCTAACTATTTCAGACACAGGATACATTATTATTTGATCGTTCTGTTGCTTAATTATATTTAATAATTCATCTTTTGTTATCCATAAATCATTTTCAAATATATTTTCAATATCATATGTCAAAAAACCTTCTTTACCCATTCTGGTAATAAATTCTTTTAATAGATCGAAATTCTCTAATAAAATAAATCTTACTGCATATCTATTTGACAAAATATCTTCACTTATTGCATCCTTAGATATTTCAGCAATAATATCTTCTAAATTAAAGTAAGTTTTAATTTTTTGACTTTTATTCATGATAATTAATCATTTATTTTTACTTCAATAAAATCAATTGTTTCAGGAAAATTATTAACTATTTCTTTAATAACAAACTTCCAAGTATTACTATCATAATTAGAATTTGATATTTTATTAAACAATTTTACTTTTTTAGTTTCATCACTTAATGTAGCTTTTACTGGTGCTTTGATATTATCAATTTGCGGTTTATAAACGGGTTCATCAACATTTGGGATTAATTTACTTCTTGTAAATCTTAATAAAGCATTTTCGAGTTCATATTCAGTCCAAAAAGCAATTTCTGGTTGAAGATTTTGCTTTAAATATTCATTAAAATCATCATACCAATCAAAATTAAATGTATTATCATTTTTAACAATAAATACATTTAAAGCATTTACAAAATTAGATTTTTCATTTATGACTTTAAATAATTCAAAATCATATTTCTTTATACTATTTAGTAAAGATTTAATATCATCAATTTTAATATTATCAGATGAATTTTGAATCAAGAAATTAATATCAATAATTACTTTATTTATATCAGTTGGTATTTTATCATTATATTTTAATATCCATAATGGCAATTTAATATAATCATTGATATAATGTTTTACAATAGCCCATCTAACATTTTTTATACTTGATAATTGATCATCATTCTCATTATTAATTTTTTCATTCAAATCAAAAATTTTAATAAGATAATCTTTTAACTCTTTCTCTTCCTTTGATCCAAATCTTACTCTTAATTTATTGTCTGAGACACCTTTTTCCCAGGATGTGAAAATTGCAATAACTTTATCTCTCATTTGAGATTCATTTATTGGTTTACCAATCTCTGTATCAAAAAATTCATTTACATATTTTCTCAATGTAAAAGATAATAAAACCATATTTGGAATATTGCCATATAGACCATAAGGAGGTTTAGTAACTTCTTTTAATCTTTCTCCTATATTAAAAATACCAATATTATCTTTTTTAATTTTATCAAATATACTATCTATCTTCTTTTGAATAGTTACTAATGGATGATTGTTTGGAGCATCTTCTTTGATTTTTAAATTTTCATCTATAATATAATCTCCATTATATTGTAATAATAATTTAGCAGGTGCATGTTGAGCTACTAATTTTCTCTCAACATCACTTCTTGTAAGCGATGACAACATTGTATCACATATTGTTTTAGACATTGTAGGTTTGAAAAAAGAAATTGGCCTATTTAATCCTTCAATATTTTCATAACCATAAATAAAAATTCTTTGACAAATATTATTATTTAAATAATCAGCTAATTTTGTGATATTTCCATTAATAATATCTTCATTATAGAATAATGAATAATTTCCTTTTTTAATTCTATTTACCCAATTTTCAATGATTTTCTTTGCATAATTATAATTTAAACTTTCTACATCATTCAAATTATGCTTATTTGCTACAATTCTATGAGATATGTATTTAATAAATTGATTTTGTTGTAAACCATCAAAATCAAAAATTTCATCAAAAAATATAAAAACTTTATCTTTAAATCCGTCTTTTGCTAATTTATCAACTATTGATTTAGTAGATTTGATTTCATTATTATTTAATCCAATAAAAATTACAATAGGTAATTTATATTCATCTTTAAATGTATGATTAATTTTACTTATTATTCTTGATTCATCTTCTTTACATGATAAAAACAAAACCTCAGGTAAACGAATAAGATAATCATTAAATATTTTCAAAATATCTTTTTTACCATCATCAGTATATTCAAGAATTTTTAATGCATCTGTATATTCAAATTCATATTTAGAAATTTGATTATTAATTTCTTCATTTGGTAAAGTTGAATTAGTAATAAGATAATTGTTAGAAGGGTCTTTTGTTATTATTTCATTAACATTAAAATAATCTAAAATATCATTAATTTGTGTATCAAATTCATATCCCTCAAATAGTTTTTGAATATTATCTTCTGACGGAATTATTTGCTTAGCCTCATAAGTATTTTTTAAAACATTTAACAATAACGTGCCTTTAAATACTTTTAAATACTCATCACCTTTTTCAGCTATTTTACTCTTGTTTAATGTATAATTATTAATAATAGCACCATATTTTGCAAAATCATTATTAAATTCATTTTGGAAATAATCCCATAAAATATCAGGTGTTAATAGATTTAAATTTTCCCAATTATCTGTATTATTGATAAAATTCATAAATCCTTTTTCTTCATCATACATAAATTGCATTACACTTCTGTTTGTACTACCAAAATGGTCTGCAATAGAAGTACATAAATATGCTGAATATGGATGCAATGGAAAAAGATTTAAAATATTTTTGTATGATTCAGTACTTCTATCAGCAGTTAAATATTCAATAAGTTCATTATAATTATCCATCTTTTCCATTCTTAATGTTCTTGTAGATAAATATGACTCTTTATTTTTTAACTTAATAGATGCTGCCATTATATGATAAGTAGTAATGGTTTCCATTTTATAATCTACATAATGAAACCTATCTTTTGTTTTCTTTAATTCATTATTATCTGAAATGTTTTTATGATTAATTAGAAATAAATAGATATTATTTTTTTCAGAAAGTTCAGCAATTTTTTGAGACATTTGAAGAATATCAATTCTTTGTGCAAGACTTGTAAATTCGTCCCAAAAAATAATTAAACCCTGGGCAATATCTTTTTTTTTCAATTCTTCTTCTACTTCTTTTAACCATTGTGTGATATCATATTTACTTATATATACACTATATTTAGGCTTTGATAGAACAGATTCTAAAATTACAAAAATATCATTATCAAAAGCTTTTAACTTCTTTATAATATCTTCTTTTGTTTTGCAGTAAATTCTAAGTTGAGGTTCACTATTAATAATAGAATCAATATCAAGTGGCGTATTTTCGATATAATTTATTGCATTTTCAAAATCTGATTCAACGATAATATTTATATCTTTTTCTTTTAAAGTTTGTTTAATTTTTCTTTCTATTGTAAGGCAAAATGTTCTTGGATCATTAACACCTTCAATATCTTTCAAAATAACAGGAAAATATTTATTATTTTTCCTAAATGAACTTAATCTATTTTTTAAATTAGAGTCTTCTATCTTTTCAATATAATCCTCAATTTCATCAATATCATCGTACAATAGATGCTTAATAACTGAACTTGCATGACTTTTTCCTGTACCAAAAGTTCCCTGAATCCAAATACTTTTTCTATTAGACGGAGTATTAGTCGAAATAGAATCTAATGTTGTTTTTAATAAATCATTAAATTGAGTAGTAGGAATAAACTGTTTCCAATAATCAATAGTTTCATCCTGTAAATTAAATACTGGATAATAATAATCTTGAAGTGATAAAATGTCAGAATAACTCATAGTATAATATTATTTCATTATTTTTAAAATATCAATTGATTTTAAGTCTTGACGTAAATTAATATTGTCAAGACCCATATTAAGTTCTACATTTAAAACTCTATTTTTTTCTTCTTTTAATGAGCGTAAAATTGTTTCAAATTTTTCTTTTGATAATCCAAACTCTCTGTAAAGACCATTAGTTTGATTTTCATTATAAAATTCACTTACTCTTAAATTATATCTTTCATTTTTTTCAGCATACTTATATAATGAATAAGCAACACTTAATAATGAAATTTCTTTATATTCATGACGTGAAATAGTATCAACAGATTTTCCTTTTGGAACTATTATTCCTTGTTTTAAATCATCACCTAAAATTGACTTTTCTGTTATTTCAAACATATTGCATATTGCACCCAATGGATTGTTCAAAGTTGCTTCTGAAAAACCTGTGAATTGATTTATTAATAAATCTAATATTTCATTTTTTTTATAGCTTCTATCAAATTGAATATTTGATGTATAAAAGTTTACTATTTTTGAATTATAAGAAAGATTAATCCATATTATTTCCCAGCCTACCTTTGGATTATTTAAATATATATCCTTAACAAGTAATCCAGTATTAGAAATCAATTTATTTGAAATTTCAAGTATTTCAGCTTCTCTTAACCAATTAATACAAGCTGGAACCATTTTAACTCCTAATGTATGTTCGCCTTCAAAATAATTTTGATAACTATTAAAGTAACTTGATACCCAATTATCTTTCAACCCGAATGTTGAATATTTATCAATTCCTGATGTTTTCATATTTTTACTTTTATTATTACTTTCTGAAATATTTATTGAATTTGCCATAACACAACCTTTATCTTTAAATGTTAAGCATTTATAACAATGTATACATCTATTACTATCTATATTAGCTTTGGGAACAACATTTAACGCACCAGTAGGACATTCAACTTCGCAAGCTTCACAATGTATGCAATATGTAGTTTTATATAAAACTCTTTTTAATAGTCCTTGTAAAATAATATCATCATTTGTATTTAAAAATTCAAAGATGACTTTATCATTATTATCTTCAATTGTAAATGAATAAATTTTATTTTTATATTTTATTTCTCCTTCTATTATATTATCTAATTCTTTAATTGCAAGTATTCCAAGAACTTTCAACCACGTTAGTAAGCTTTCTTTGGGTTGAGTTAATACAGCTTTAAAGTTAGGTTTTGTTGTGATAATATCAATTCTTGAATTATTAATAGTAATCGCTTTACCGCCACTTCTCATTTTCCAATTACCCTTTTTAATATATTCAATTCTATCTTTTTCATTTGAAACTCCAATTAATTTAGCACTTTCATGTAAATTGGAAATAAAATGATTAATACTATTAGGATACTTCTTAGACACAATATGTTCTGACCAGTCAGAAGAAAAAGGACAAATAGCACACCCAACTCTACTTAATCCATTTCTATATGCATTATTTATAGGTAAATTATTCAAAAATATGTACAAGTAAATTTCAGTTGAACTCCATTCTAAAATTGGTCGTGCATTTATTACATTATTATGTTTTACACCCTTTCCAATTCTATTATACTGCGATCTTTTATTACTTTCTTCTTTCCTTACCCCTTCAAATACCAGTACATTTGGTTGTTTCCCTTTCCCATTTATTCTTTTTAATTCTCTATACAAAGGTGCAGTTTTCATTACACCACAGCACCATCTAAGCATTCTACTAGGAGAACCCATATTATGCCAATAATATAAAATATCTTGATGGTTTTTAGACATATTAAAAATTAGTTCAGGGTATTTTTTTTGATATATCTTTTTGGTTTCATCATATATTTCAAGTGATGGAGGTATTTCATAACCAGTATCAGAATATATTACAGAAAATTCATTGGGTGGAATTACTCTCGAAACCAAATCTAAAACTACTTGACTATCTTTACCACCAGAAAAAGAAGAAATAAACATTTCTATTTTTGAATTATGTAAAATGTTTTTACCTAATTCTTCTGCTTCTGATAGTGGCATTATATCAAAACTATCACAATCTTCTTTAATAACTGTATGTTTTATTTTTGTTCTTTTTTCTTGAATCTCAGCTAATTTATCAAAATCAATTTGAGAAAGGATATTTATCTCTTTTGGATTTTTACTATACTTTCTATAAACATTATTTATAAATTCAAGAGCTTCATATTCTAATAAGAACATTGAAGATTTATTTTTCTCAATTAATAAATCAATATTAATAGGGACAAGATTAATGTTTTTATATTTTTCTTCTAATATTATTTCAGGTTCATCATAAATATTACCTCCTTTTACTTCTAATATTTTTTCTCCAAAATAAAAATATCTTCTTTCACATGCCCATAAAAGAGGTTCCTTTGATTTTGGATATTTCCAATATTTATTTAAACCTAATAAATCTAATTCTTCATAAAAAACTGGTCTTGGTGCTATATTTAAAGCTTCATCATCGGAATTCAAAGTAAGTATAATCCCATTATTTTCTTTATCCCAAACAATTTTATACATTTTATCCCTTAGTATTATATGAGTTTCTATCTTTTATATTTAATCTCTCAAATCAATTTTCAAAACTACTAATAATATAAATACAATACAAATTATTATAAGAATAAATTCAAAATCACAATAAGTATTATACCAATAATTCGAGTAATATATAATCTCCGTCGTGCGGGATTTCTTTGCTATGCAAAGCGACAAGGAAGCATTCTTTTACTTATATAAATTTCAAGAGATAAATTATTTCCGTCGTGCGGGATTTCCTACTCCCGCATGATATTACTATAAGGATTTATTTACAACAATAATCTATCGGATAACATATCCTAATAATAAACTAAGTGCGGGAGTCGGAAATCCCGCACAACGAAAGTATTAAATTATTTCTAAATTTCTATTCTGTATTAATATTTTTGTGTAGCTTTGAAGATTGAAATTGGTTCCCCTCGTGCGGGATTTCCTACTCCCGCACGATATTACTATAAGGATTTTTAATCCGTAAGATATACAATCATCAAAGAATATTTCTAAACAATATATTAATCAAAATGTATTTGTACATTTGCCAGCAAATTGAGTTTAAAATGAATAAATATCGGATTACTTATCGGTTTACCGCTTGCCATAGCAAGTTATCGACTTTGTCGCTTTGCATAGCAAAGAAATCCTAATAATAAACTAAGTGCGGGAGTCGGACTCATCGACTTTGTCGCTTTGCATAGCAAAGAAATCCTAATAATAAAGAAGTGCGGGAGTCGGAAATCCCGCACGACGGATAGATATGAGCAAATTATAAGATTAAATCTATTATCAATTAAAAATTAATTATTGTTGTATATTACAGACAAACAAGTAAAGATATAAAGCAGTAAATATTTAATAAAAAATAATTCCCAAATCATCACTTTAGTATAAAAAAAGATTGTATATTTGATGCATATTTCTTAATGGGCTCAAAGAGGAGCTTCTGAACTTTGAAAAAATGATAATATATTTTATTTGAAGTTCCTTAGTTGTGTTGGTTATGAGAGATTTACAAACAAATATATTTAATTATGGAAAAGAAATTAACTTCTACTAATGGTAGACCTGTGGTTGAGAATCAAAATGCTCAAACGGCAGGACAGAGAGGACCTATGATGCTTCAAGATATATGGTTCTTAGAAAAACTTGCTCATTTCGACAGAGAGGTAATACCCGAAAGAAGAATGCATGCCAAAGGTTCGGGTGCTTATGGTAAATTTACCGTTACTCACGATATAACGAAATACACTAAGGCATCCATATTTAAAAATATTGGAAAAGAAACAGAGTGTTTTGTTAGATTCTCTACTGTTGCAGGTGAAAGAGGTGCTGCTGATGCTGAAAGGGATATTAGAGGGTTTGCAATTAAATTCTATACCGATGAGGGTAATTGGGATTTGGTTGGGAATAATACTCCTGTATTCTTTCTTCGTGACCCAATGAAATTCCCAGACCTTAACCATGCAGTAAAGAGAGACCCTAAGACTAATCTTAGAAGTGCAAATAATAATTGGGATTTTTGGACATCCTTACCTGAGGCACTACATCAAGTTACCATAACTATGAGTACTCGTGGCATACCTTATTCTTATAGACATATGCACGGATTTGGAAGCCATACATATAGTTTTATTAACTCCGAAAACAAGAGAATTTGGGTTAAATTCCATTTCGTTTCCCAACAAGGGATAAAGAATTTAACAGATATGGAAGCTGCTAATATTATTGCCAATGATAGAGAGTCACATCAAAGAGATTTATTTGACAGTATTGAAAAGGGTGATTTCCCACGTTGGAACTTGAAAATTCAACTAATGACCGAAGAACAAGCAAAGACCTATAATTTTAATCCTTTCGATTTAACTAAGGTTTGGCTTAAAAAAGATTTCCCATTAATAGATGTTGGGGTATTGGAATTGAATAGAAATCCTGAAAACTATTTTGCCGAAGTTGAACAAGCGGCGTTTAATCCTGCAAATATTGTTGAAGGAATTGGCTTCTCTCCCGATAAAATGCTTCAAGGAAGATTATTCTCTTATGGAGACGCTCAAAGATATCGTTTAGGAGTTAATCACAACCTTATACCAGTAAATCGACCTCGCTGTCCTTTCCATTCCTATCATAGAGATGGAGCAATGAGGGTAGATGATAATTATGGTGGAACCATTGGCTATGAACCTAATAGCTATAAAGAGTGGAAGGATAGTCCTGAAAAACAAGAACCACCATTAGAAATCAATGGCGATGCTTATCATTATAATGAAAGAGAATATGATAATGATTACTATACCCAACCTGGAATGTTATTTAGACTTATGAGCCAAGAAGAAAAGCAATGTCTATTCGATAACACAGCAAGAAATATGGGAGATTGCGAAGAATTTATCAAGAGAAGACATATTGAAAATTGCTACAAAGCTGACCCAGAATATGGCAAAGGAGTAGCAAAAGCATTAAATCTAAATATAGACTAAAACAAATTAAGCCGAGACAATAAAAAGTTTCGGCTTTTTCATTGTCCATTCTTTTAATTCTCTACTAGGAAAGTTAATGTTCCCAATTGAGTGGCATAACATATACAGCACGACTGATTAATCGGTTGGAATATTGTTTGTTTTTGTTTAGTTGTTGAGATGTTTAGTTATTTAGGTGTTGCTTTTTGTCAGAATCAAGATTTACAGGATTAAAGGATTCTTGCTAAGGCAAGCGGCAAGCCGATGATTCTTGATTGGTTACTTAATTGAAATCCTATCAATCTCTAAATCCTGAATCATCGGCTTGCCGCTTGTAAAAACAAGAATCCTGATTCAGACAAACAACTCAACACTAAACCCTTAATAAGCTTCCAGTATTCTATTAAATATCTCGTGAATTTCGGTTTGGTTGGTGGTGCTTACTAATTGTAGGCGGAAGGGTTTGAAGTCTCTTAGGCCTTTGAAGTAGCCTGAGTAGTTTTTACGCATTTCAAATATTGCATTTTTCTCTCCTCTAAGTGCTATTAGTCCTTCAAAGTGTTCTTTACAAACCATTACTTTTTCTTCTATGCTTATTGGGGTGGGGGTTTTGTTTTCTAAAAGTTCTTTTGCTTGTTGGAATATAAATGGGTTTCCTATGGAGGCTCTTCCTATCAAAATTCCATCTACTCCATAACGGTTTTTATATTCTATTACTTTTTCTGCTGAATCAATATCTCCATTTCCAAAAACTGGTATTATCATTCTTTGGTTGTTTTTAACTTCTCCTATCAATGTCCAGTCTGCTTGTCCTTTATACATTTGTGAGCGTGTTCTTCCATGTATGCTAATGGCTTGTATGCCCACATCTTGAAGTCTTTCTGCTACTTCTACAATGGGTTTTGAGTTTTCGGTGTAGCCCAATCTTGTTTTAACGGTAACGGGTATATTGGTTGCTTTTACAACTGTTTCGGTTAGCTTCACCATTCTGGGAATATCATTGAGTATTCCGCTTCCACATCCTTTTCCTGCTATCTTTTTTACTGGGCATCCCCAGTTTATATCAATGAAATCTGGTTTTTCTCTTTCTGCAATTTTTGTTGCCAGTGTTAGGCTTTCTTCGTTGTTCCCAAAAATTTGTATTCCCAATGGTCTTTCTTCTTCATCAAAAGACATTTTCACAATGCTTTGCTCAACTTCTCTTAGTAGTGCATCGGAGGATATAAATTCTGTTATTAGTATATCGGCTCCATAGCGTTTGCAAATCTTACGGAAGGGTTTATTGGTTATAGCCTCCATAGGGGAGAGGATAAGGGGGAAATCGCTCTTAAAGTCTATCACCTTTTCTTAGTTTTTCTTGTTGTTCTGGGTCGTAGGGGCGGTTTTTGTAAGTCTTGATAAGTTCTTTGATTATGTAGTACAAAAATATTCCCGAAACAATAACTACAATGGTAATAATCACTAATGACTTCATAGGTTTTTGCTAATTTTTATCCGTTAAAAAACGAAACAAAGATACTAAAAGTTTTATTTATAGAGTATATATAATTAATTTTGGTTATTTTTGAGGGTTGAGGTGTTGAGGTGTTTAGTTGTTTAGTTGTTTGTCTGAATCAGGATTTACAGAATTTAAGGATTAATAGGATTTTAGTATTAAATAATCAAGAAAATCGAATAATCAAGCAAATCCTGATTCTGATAAAAAGCAACAACTAAACAAATACACAACTCAACAACTCAACAAAAAGAAAACAAAACAAATATGGAAAGTAAACAATTGGTTATTAATTATGGGGAAGCTTTAATTGAAGAGCTTTTAAAGGAAGATAGAGAGCTTTTGATGGAGGCTCAAAACTCATTGGAAGGTGCGTATTCTCCTTATTCTAATTTTAGGGTTGCAAGTGCTGTTAGGATGGATAGTGGGGAGGTTTTTTGTGGTGCTAATCAGGAAAATTCTGCTTATCCTTCTGGTCTTTGTGCTGAAAGGGTTGCTTTGTATTATGCAGGTGCTCATTCTGAAAATGCAAAGGTTGTTTCTATTGCTGTTGTTGCTCAAAATGCAGATAATAAATTCTCTTTGGCATATCCTTGTGGGGCATGTCTTCAAGTGATTAAAGAATGGGAAATTAGATATAAGAACTCAATTCGTGTTATTGTTCAAATTGATGAAAATAGGGTTCAAATATTTGATGGTGTTGGCTCTTTAATGCCGTTTTCTTTTAGTCTTTAAGATATTTAAGTTCTTTTGTGTTAAGTAGTTCGAAAGGCAGGAAACTTGATACAAAATAGTTGTTGTGTTCTATTGCTTTTGTGGTGAATGAAACAACTGGCATTTCGCTTTCTTTAATCATTTTTTGAGCTATGGCTCCAATATAGCTATCCATTACTCCCAATTCTTGGTGTGTCATAATCATTAATAAATCACCATTTACTTTTTGAGCATGATTAAGAATTGTTCTGTGAACGGGTTCTTCCGATTTTTCGTATAGTTGTGCTGTACAATTAATACCTTCTTTCTCAACAACAAATTTAGCTTTCTCCATTTTTAGGTATAATCTACTTTGTTTGGTAGAAATTCCTCCACTCAAAACTCCCATTAAGTGAATGTTTGCTTTGTAATATTTTGCCCAAGCTATTGCTTTTGATACTTTTTCAAGGGTTTGCTTAGTCAGGTCAATTGGTAAGACTATGTTTCTAAAACCACAATCGAGAATTGGATTATCGGATACTGTTATAACAGGACATGGTGATTCACTAATTACTTGCAGTATGCTTGTTCCAAAAATATTTAAATCGGGTTTAGACTCTTTGTTCTTACCCATAATTATGTATTGAGCTTTTAGAATATCTGCTTGTTCGTGAATAACATCCACTGGGTTTCCTTCTTCAACAATTGTAATTACTCTAACTCCTGTTTCTTTTTTTGTGTTTGTAGCCAACACTTTCAATTTGGCTCTAACCTCTCTTTGTATTCTTCTATTGTCTTTTTCACTTCGGAAAAGCTGTGAGAAGAAATCACCCTTTCTTATTACAGAAAGAAGATAAATCTCTCCTTTTAAATATTTTGTTATGCATACTGCTTCTTTAAGAGCAATTTCTGATGTGGGACCAAAATCATATGGTACTAATACGGCAGGTTTTTTAATTGTTTTTGTTGTCATATATTTTAGTGTTTTATTATTAACGAAGAAAACGTTATTTAATTATTTTTGACCATAGACAGGAAGGAATCAAGAGCATTAGTCCTGAAATAAATCCCCAATATGATGGACAAAAAGCTACTTTTTTTTCTTTTTCTATGGCTTTAAAAATTAATTTACCCCCCTTTTCCAAGCTTGTTGTTAGGGGATAATTTCTGTTTTTAATCATAGTTGTTCTTATAAAGCCAGGTAGTATTGTTGTTGTTTTAATGTTTAGTTTATTTTGTTTTGCAAGTTGTGATATGGCTTTGAGATACATGTTGTTATATTTTTTCGATGCTGAATAGGAAGGAGAAATTGAAATTGTTCTAACCCCAGCCACAGACGAAATACCCACAATATGCCCATTACCTTTTTCTCTAAAATAGTGATAAGCAACATCAATTAAATGAGTAAATCCATAAACATTTACTTCAACAGTCTGTATTTCTTGTTCAATATCAATCTCTTTATTAATATATCCTACTCCCGAACAATAAATAAACCTATCCATGCCACCACACATTTCAATCAACTCCAAAAGCTCCTCTTTGGCACTTGGTTTTGAAGTATCCATTTTCTTATAGAATACATTTGAGGGATTAATAGCTTTCAATTCATCCAGAAGGTTTTCTCTTCTTGCAGCAATCCCCACAATATAACCAGCATTGATATAGTGAATAGCTAATTCCCTACCAATTCCTGATGATGCACCTATAATTATTACTCTTTTCATTTCTTTATGAATGTTTAGTTGTTTAGTTGTGTATTTGTTTAGTTGTATTTTCTCAACGCCTCAACGCCTCAACATCTCAACCATTATTATGCACCTGACTGAATGGCATACGATTTAGGATTGAACGTCCTAAGGTTATTTCGTCTGCAAATTCAATATTATCTCCAATGGCTATTCCACGTGCAATGGTAGTTATCTGCAAATCGCAGCCTTGAAGTAGTTTGTTTATATAAAATCCTGTTGTGTCTCCTTCCATTGTTGTGGGTAGTGCAAGAATAATTTCTTCAATTTCTTTTTCCTTCACTCTTTCAATAAGTTGATTAATTGTTAAATCTCCAATCCCAATTCCTTCAATTGGAGAAATTACTCCTCCCAAAACATGATAAACTCCTCTATATTGATTCGTGTTTTCAATGGCAAGTATATCTCTTATATTCTCCACAACACATATTTGATTGTGATTTCTTTTTGGATGAGAACAAATTGAACATATTTCTGTGTCGGAAAGAGAATGGCATATTTTACAATATTTAATTTCTGCTTTCATTTTGCTGAGTGAATTGCATAGGTTTTCTGTTGTTTGATTGGGTTGTTTTAGAAGATATAGAGCAAAACGAAGTGCTGAACGTTTCCCCACACCTGGAAGGCGTGAAAGTTCATTTACTGCATTCTCAACCAAGCTTGAAGGGTATTCCATATAAAATTATTAATCAAGTTTGAAAAATTATAGTTACTTTTGTATCTCAAATAAAATAGATAAAGCAATTTACAAAAATACAAAATTCTTTCTAACTTATGGAACAAATAATTTTCTGGGCATTCGTTTTATATACTCTATTACTTTTTCTAATAACTTATCTTACTGCTCGTAAGGCTAATAATCAATCTTTTTTCTCAGGCAATAAACGCTCTCCATGGTTTGTGGTGGCTTATGGAATGATTGGTGCTTCACTTTCAGGAGTTACCTTTATGAGTGTTCCTGGTTGGGTGAATGAGCGTTCCTTTACCTATATGCTTACAGTGTTTGGTTTCTTTTTGGGTTATTTGGTTATTGCTTTTATTCTTATGCCAACCTATTATAAGTTAAACCTTACTTCTATTTATAAGTATTTAGAAACACGCTTTGGACGATTTTCACACAAGACAGGTTCTTTCTATTTCCTACTTTCCAGAACTTTGGGTGCATCACTAAGAATGTTTATTGTTATTATTGTTTTGCAAAACTTTGTTTTTGAATCTTGGGGAGTACCTTTTGAGCTAACGGTAATTTTGTTTTTAAGCTTAATTCTTCTCTTTACATTTAAGGGAGGAATTAAAACTATAATTTGGACAGATACCCTACAAACAACCTTTATGTTAACTGCATTGGTTATGTGTTTTGTTATGGTTGCTCAGGCTATGAATATGTCGGTAGGAGATATGTTCTCCTCAATTTATAAGAGCGATTACACAACAATATTTGTTACTGATTCTTCTTCACGTTTAACTTGGTGGAAACAAATACTTGGAGGAATGTTTATCTGTATTTCCATGACTGGATTAGACCAGGAAATGATGCAAAAGAATTTGAGTTGCAAAAACATAAAGTCTGCTCAAAAGAATATGATTACTTTTAGCATAACTCTTTTCTTTGTAAACTTCCTTTTCCTTATGCTTGGAGCTGCACTCTATATGTATTCTTCTCAAATGGGTATTGATGTTAAAGGAGATTCTCTTTTCCCAACCATAGCCATAAATCACCTTGGACCAATTGCAGGAGTAGTTTTTATAATAGGTCTTATTTCAGCTCTTTTCCCATCAGCCGATGGTGCTCTAACTTCTCTTACAACTGCATTCTCGATAGATTTCTTAAATCTTGAACATAGAAATGATTATACCGAAAAGAAGAAAACCAGAGTAAGACATATTGTACATGCTTGTTTTGCTTTGCTTTTTGTTGGTATTATTATATTCTATTATCGCCATCAAAATCAACATTTAATTGATATTCTCTATCAAGTAGCATCAATAACCTATGGACCACTTCTTGGTTTATTTGCTTTTGGACTACTAACAAAAAGAGAGGTAAAAGATAAGTTTGTGCCTATAATATGTATCTTATCACCAGTAATTTGTTTTATCCTAAGTGCAAACTCCCTAAAATGGTTTAATTATAGCTTCGATTTCGAACTCCTACTACTAAACGGCTTCCTAACCTTTGTAGGGTTATTAGCTATTAGTCATAAACGGAAAGAGGTTGCGGTTAATTAATCCTGATTCAGACAAATTAATACCTTGTAAATATTAATGTTGAAGGAGAATCAATCACAGTTATTATTGATAAAGAACAAGAATATATTTCTTTAACAGATATGTTAAAAGCAAAAGATGGAGATTTTTTTATTTCTGACTGGTTGCGTAATAGAAATACTATTGAGTTTATAGGTATATGGGAGTCGGTTTATAATCCAAATTTTAATTATGGCGAATTTGCCACAATTAAAAGTCAAGCGGGTTTAAATAGTTATAAATTAAGTGTAAAAGAGTGGGTTGAAAAAACAAATGCAATTGGACTAAAAGCTACTGCTGGAAGATATGGTGGTACTTATGCTCATCCTGATATTGCTTTTGAATTTGGAATGTGGATTAGTCCTCAGTTTAAAATTTATCTCGTAAAAGAATTTCAACGACTTAAAAAAGATGAAAATAATCGTCAGAAATTAGAATGGAATTTACAAAGAACACTCACCAAAATTAATTATCAAATTCATACAGATGCGATAAAAGAAAATCTAATTCCACAAAAGATAACACAGCAGCAAGCAAGTTATGTATATGCAGATGAAGCAGATTTATTAAATGTTGCTCTTTTTGGAATAACAGCAAAGGAGTGGAGGGATAATAATCCTGATAAAAATACAAATATACGAGATAACGCTACGTTAGAACAATTGGTTGTATTAAGTAATTTAGAGAGTATTAATGCATTATTAATAAGACAAGGTATGCCGAGAAATGAAAGATTAATGCAACTCAATAATGTTGCTATTATGCAAATGAAATCTTTACTCTCAAACAATTCTTTGAAAAGTTTAAAATAATCATAAACAGCTTCCTATCCTTTGTAGGATTAATTAATACCTTTTACCTTTTACTTCTTTTAGGGTTATGGAAAGGGCTAATAGACCTAAGATTGCAGCCAATAGGGAGGCTATAAGTATTGCAAATTTGGCGTTGTTTTGAATTGAGATATCATTAAAAGCTAAAAGAGTAATAAATATTGACATAGTAAACCCTATTCCTGCTACCATTCCAACTGAGAATATATGTTTGAATCTTAATCCATTAGGCAGTGAGCAAAGTTTAAGCTTGACTCCAATAAAACTCAATAACCAAATCCCTAATGGCTTTCCAATCAATAGTCCAAGAATTATTCCAATGCTATATGGTTGAAGAATGGTGCTTGAAAAATCTCCTTCAATCCTTATGGCTGTGTTGGCAAGAGCAAATATTGGAATCACAAAAAATGAAACGGGTTGATGAAGAAATAATTCTAATCTTCGAGAACAAGAAACTTCTTTTGACTTCCTAAATGGGATTGCAAAAGCTAAGAGAACTCCTGTAATGGTTGGATGAATTCCCGAAGTGTAAATAAAATACCACATAATAGCTCCACCAATTAAATAGGGGTAAAGCTTATGGACTTTTTTGTAGTTAAGGAAAATCAATATCAAAAATATTCCTATTGCAATCAAAAGATTAGAAAGTACAAGCTCCTTAGAATAGAAAAAAGCAATAATGAGAATTGCTCCCAAATCATCGAAGATTGCTAATGCTAAAAGAAAGACCTTTAAAGATATTGGAACTCTTTTACCCAAAAGAGCTAAAACACCAATAGCGAAAGCAATATCTGTTGCCATAGGTATTCCAAAACCAGAAGTAAATTCAGTTCCACTATTAAACCCAAAGTAAATCAGGGCAGGAACTACCATTCCTCCAATTGCAGCAAATAGGGGTAAGATGGCATCTTTTATTTTTGATAGTTCGCCAGTATATAATTCTCTTTCAAGTTCCAAACCAATCAAAAGGAAAAAGAAAGTCATTAAAACATCATTTATCCAAAATTCCACACTCTTTCCCATTAGGGTTGAATGCCATAGGTCAGAATAGCTTTGACCTAATGCTGAGTTGGCAAGGATTAATGAAAATATTGTGCATAGAATCAAGATAAGACCAGAAATCTTATTGCTTTTAAGAAATGCGTTAAGTACGTTTTTTAATGTCATAGCTTATAAAAACGCAAAAATACTTAAAATATTTTGAATGTAATAAAAAAACTCCAAGAGATAAGGAGTGCTCAAAGAAAACAAGGGTAGTTCTTCTTTATGTTGTTTTTTTACTTACTTACTTACTTACTTTTGGCTTGATACAAAAGTAACAAAAAATCAAGACCTTATGTAGTGGTTAATAATTAATGTTAATTACTAATCATTATTCTCATTCAACCTATTAATTTCTCTGTCAAAATCGCTTTCAAATAGTTGGTCTTGAATAATTCTATATTTCTGAAACTCACTTTCTGCATGAGCTTTCGCTATTTCAGCCGTAACCCTTCCTGCATTAATTAATATTTCCCTGTCAGTAGCAGCAATAAATTTATTTAATCGTAGTTCCCAGTCCTCCATAGTCATAGGAATTTTTCTCAAAGCCATATCTTCTGCAATATCCAAATAGGCTGAAACCAAACGTTGTAATTGTTGCATCTCGCTTTCAGACAAATAGTTCTTAGCCACACTCACATCAAATTTTTGAATTTTTCCATTAGGAGCATCCTTCCAAGTTGTCAATCCCATATGAACTTTTTTGTGGTCGGCTCTATTTACAATTACTTCGGCTGCTGTTTGTTTAGTAATTGCCCAGTGTAATTTGTTTTGAACAGTTGCAAAAAAACGCTTTGTAGTTTGTGCCGTTACATCATAATCAATTGATGTTGCATAAATATCTGTTATTTTTTGATAGAATTTTCGCTCACTAAGCCTTATTTCTCTAATGCGTTGAAGTTGTTCTTCGAAATACTTTTTACCGATAATGGTACCATCATTTTTCAAACGCTCATCGTCCATAGCAAAACCCTTAATAGTGAACTCCTGCACTATTTGAGTTGCCCATTTGCGAAAAAGTACTGCTCTTTCAGAATTTACCTTATAACCCACAGCAATTATTGCAGAAAGATTATAGTGTTTAGTGTTATATAACTTACCATCAGCAGCAGTTATTCGAAAATTTCGAACAACTGAATTTTCCTCCAACTCACTATCCGAAAATATCTTTTTAAGGTGGTAATTAATAGTATGAGTTTCTACATTGTAAAGTACACCCATCATTTTTTGTGTTAACCAAATATTTTCATCAGCATAAATAGCATTAACCCCTCCATCTCCCGTAGAAGCAATATAGGTTAAATATTCTGCCGAAGAAGAACGTACCAATGATTTTTCATCTTTCATAATGTAAAAAATGTATTATTTTTGATACAAAACTACAAATAAAATATCAAATTGGAAAATCGTTATTTAATGATTAATGGTAAGTGGTTATTTAATTAATTGTAGAATCTTAGAATAATCATCTAAGCGTGATGTTTTATATACTATCTTCTTATAAGGAGACGTTAATATATAATAAGGCATTGGCTTTGTGTAAAAATATCTATTTATTCCCTTTGCATGATAGGATAAATATTGTGCATCAAGACTGGACATATCTTTTTCTATTTTTTTTTCTGCATTATCAGACAAGGCATTTATTGACATTATCTTAATTCCTTTCTTTTCTAAAACTAAATATTCCAAACTATCACTTTCATGTTTTAAACCATAAATCCAATTTTTGCATGATTTGCAACCAAAAAACCAGAAATCCAATAATAAAAAAAACTCCAAGAGATAAGGAGTACTCTTGGAGTTTAAAATCAACTTTTAGGAGGAAAGTTAATTTTTTGAAGGTATATCGTTACAAATCTATTTGTTTAAAAATAAATATCTCTTTGTCCTTTGTGTATGCTTTCAAGATTTTCTTCAATCTTCTTTTGCAACTGAGGTTTTGTAATTTCGTTTGTCATCTTTTCAATTAATGCTAATCCTTTTCTCTTGGTTTCTTCGGATGCAAAGTCTTCAAGATATTCTTGGAAGGTAAACATTGCATTTGGCAAACAGAAATCTTTAATCAAGCCTGGCTTTGCTAAGTCCATAAAGTCGTGTCCAACTCTTCCTTTGCGATAACATCCTGTGCAGAATGAAGGAATGTAACCAGCATCTGCCAATGAAGAAATTACTTCATCCAATGATCTATGGTCGCCAGTTGAGAATTGTGTTCCTGTTCCTTCTTCATCATGTGCATAAGAGCCTGGGTTGGTTTTGGAAGCTGCTGAAACCTGAGAAACTCCATATTTAATTAATTCATTTCTCATTTGGTCGTTTTCTCTTGTGGAAAGAATTATTCCAGTGTAAGGAAGTGCAATACGGATTATGGCAACAAGCTTTTTGAAATCATCATCACTAACAGGAGAAGGAACATTTTCTGAATCAGGAGCTCCAACTGCTGGTTCCATTCTTGGAACAGAAACAGTGTGAGGACCGCAACCAAAAGCACTTTCGAGATGTTTAGCATGTTCTATCATTGCCAAAACTTCAAATCTATAATCAATAAGTCCCAATAAAGCACCAATTCCAACATCATCAACACCACCTTCCATTGCTCTATCCATAACCGTTAAACGATAAAGATAATCAGCCTTTGGTGTTCCTTTTGGGTGGAATCTTTCATACATTACTTGATCGTAGGTTTCTTGGAAACAAACATAAGTACCAATCTTTTCGGCTTTAAGTCTTGCAAAGTCATTAACTTCCATTGGTGCAAGCTCAACATTAATTCTTCTTATATAATCTTTTCCGTCTCTTTCTCTAACTCCATAAGTTGTTCTAAGAGCTTCAATCATATAATCAGTACCATTATAATTGTTTTCACCACAAATCAAAAGCACTCTCTTATGTCCTTGTTTCAAAAGGGCAGAAGTTTCTTGTGCAATCTCATCCATTGTTAAAATCTTTCTTTTAATAAGATGATTATCTTTTCTGAAAGAACAATAGGTGCAGTTGTTTACACAAACATTACCTGTATATAAAGGAGCAAACAAAACAAGTCGCTTGCCATAAATATCTTCTTTTATGATTTTAGCAGTTTCCATAATCTTATGGATTTGATTGCTGTCCGTAACTCTAAGCAAGGCACCAACATCTCCCAAACCAATTCCTTTAAGTTTTAGGGCATAGTTTAGTATTTCATCAACCTGACTTTCAGTTGGTACTTCTCCTTCAATTATTGAATAGAGTTTATCCCTATCAATAAAGTTCTTATGTCTTTCTGCTATGTTCATATATTTTTGTTTATTAATTTTATCTGTTATTTCCCTTAGCCAAAATTGATTTCACTTCCACGCTTTCCAATCTTCCCAATTTTCCAGTTAGAGCGTTGATTTCGTTGCTTGTTGATTCAATAACTAAGGTAATTATATGTAAACCCTTATCTAAAAGAGGCAAGCCCTGACGAGCCAATATGGAATCAGAATATTCCGACAATAAACTATTGACA
Organism: Bacteroidales bacterium UBA4893; assembly: GCA_002399025.1. Taxonomy (GTDB): domain Bacteria; phylum Bacteroidota; class Bacteroidia; order Bacteroidales; family P3; genus UBA10566. Next base: position 143,269 of record DHCV01000026.1, read on the forward strand.
GTAGTTGCTACTGCTTTATCGTAAATAACAATTGAGATTGTTCCAATTCTCTTTTCCATTAGTCCTACTTTTGGATTAGATTAATAAATATTTTGTTTAATAGATTGATTTTACTCGCTTTGTGAAAGAGTCCCACTAAGGAAAGTCCTTACACTCAGGTTTCAAATACGCTGCAAATATACAAAAGATTTCCTAATACAATAATAAATATGTGAAAATAAAAACTATTCCCCTCTAATTCGAATAACGTTTATTAGGGTGTCTTTCTTTGTTAGGGTGATGCTATAGCGTGTTTCCAAAGTCTTTTTCTTTTGCTCAAAACTCTTTTGATAAAACACATTTTTATCAATCCAAATCGTCCTATCATATACTCCCTTTTGAGGAATTACATCCAAAGTCTTCTCTTTTTCAAACATAATAGGAACTGATAGCTGAGAGCATAAGGAATAAACTCCAACCTTAGTTAATGGATCATAGTTGTAAAGGTCGTCCTCCTTATAGGAAATACTATCCCAATCCTTTGCGTTAAGAACCCAAACCAAACGTTTCTCTTGAATGGTATCTATCTGAATTTTCTTCAATTTTGCCAAATCAATCAATAACTCCCTATAATCTATCTTAGAATTGGTGTCCTTTCGCTCAACCCTCATATTGTATTTCCTAAAATCTGTAACCTCATTATCAATAACCCAATATGAAGTATCGGAATATTCAATCAAGCTCTCTGCAATAGAGCCAATAGTATATCTTTCTATACTAATTTCAGCAATACCAAAAGTAGATGTGGTTCTACCTCCAAAGCTCCACTGAGGAGCAACTCTTGAAAGGGTAGACTTATAGGTTGTGTTTTCCAATGTATTGGTTTCGTTAGAGGAGAATATCAAACCCATTGCAGCAATAGCTATAAAATTATTGATAGCATGAACAATTATGGCAGTTAGGAGGTTAAATCGTAATGCAAAATAGGCAAAAAACAAACCCGCACCAAGATATTGAGCAAATGCAAGGTAGAAGCTCTTTGGTTGAAGGTTATCGTAGTGCATTATGGCAAAGGTCAGGGAGGTTAGGATAAGGAATGAAAACAACCTATGCTTTGGTTTATCTTTAAAAAGGAAAATTATTGCCAAGAAAATTATGGAATAAATAATCCCTGCATAAATATTAAATAAGAAGACAAACAATGAGGAGGCAACAAAGCTAACCCATGTCCAAGCTTTTTTCTTACAAGCCCACGAACGAAAAGCAATCTCTTCCGTAATGGGAGCAAAAATCACAATAAAGAAGAAGACAACAGCCAATGGCATATCTAAAACAAACCTATATATTGGAGCATCTAATATATCTCTTTCGCTGTCAAAAAGTAAGGTAAGAGCCATGCCCAGAGCCATAAGGCAAAGAGATAAGACCAATAAATAACGATAGTTTTTTCTTAAATTCATAATCTTTAACTTAAAGGGTTATTCTTTGGCAAAGATATAAATTTATTTCAAAAGCAATAGCTAACTATATAATGAAAACTAAAAGCAAACAAGAGTTATTCTATTTTTTCTAAGTCTTTAAGAGCTTTCCTTTTTGATTTTCTTGATGTAAATACAAAGAAAAGGAATGTAAGAGGGAAGAATTTAATTGTATATGGAGTTCCCATTTCTTTTTCGTAATCAAAATATGAATAAATGCAGATTGAATAATAGATAATTATATACGACAAAATAAATATTATTGTGAATTTGTTTTGTTTATAGGAAAGAACTGGATTTTGTTGTTTCTTGTACAACAAGTTATAAGAGTATAGTATAAAATATAAAACAAGTACTACTATGCTAACAATAATATCTACTAAGCTAAATTGAATATTCATTTTTTTTGTTTTATTAATATTGTCCGGCAAAGATATAGATTTATTTTAAAAAAGAAAGGTTGACAGCAGACTTTAAATCTGGAAATTAAAACTAAGAGTATAAATAAAAAGTGTAAAATTATTTCAGTACCAGAAAATTTTTGTAATATTGCATTTTATAAGCTGAAAGGTTTTTCTTATAATAAAAACTAATCTCTATTGAAATTTTTTTTAACGTTTTTGTTTGTTTTTTCTTCATTAATTAGTCTTTCTCAAAAGTATAATGACCTAAATCATTATACTCTTTTTTATAATCAAGATACTTTTGATTCTGATACTTGTTGCTGGCGGCAATTGAGTAATAATAAAAAATATATTGAGGCAGCAAACCTTATTGTTTTATATCTAAAAACAGAGAAGCCTGTAAATAGACATTCTCTTAACTGGCACTGTGGACAGATGTTTGCAATGGCTCATTCTGACAAATTAGCGAAAAAGTATTTTAAGCGAACTTATTCAATATTTTATAAATGGTTTGGTGACACCGATGCAAAAACATGGTACTACTATGTAAAAGGGACAATAGCATTTATTGATAATGACAAAAAGAAACTAGAATCCATTATTCACACATGGAAAAACAAGTACCCTCCTGACAATAATTTAGAAACTCTAATCCGCCTCAATAAAAATTGGGGCATAAGTTATGAACAGGCTTATTGATTCTTTTAAAATTAGTTGTTTCTCAGTATTCAAAGATATAAGTTTCAATTTGAAAACTAAGATTCTAAAATTCTATTTATATTACATTTGTTTTAACCATTTTTAATAACACTGAATGTCGCATTTTGTTTTATGGCGTATTACAACTCGTTTTACAGCCTAAAACACCCTCTTTTACGGCGTAAAGCACTTTGTAATATGGCGTAAAACAACTTGTATTAGCTCGTTTTACACCTCGTTTTACGCCGTAAAACTAAATCACTTCTATTTCATTTTATTATTAAACTTGGTTACTCGAAAAAGAGTTATAGAACATTCAGAATTTGAAAAAGTTGTATATTTGTTGGAATAAAATAAGTTTGAGTGATGTTTTCTGCACCATAGAATTTAGATTTATTTTTTTTAGATTTATTTTGTTAATCAGTAGTTTATGAAAAAGATAGTTTTAATTAGTTTATGCCTTATTTTTAGTCTTTCTTCTTTTGCTCAGAAAGATAAATTAACTTTGGTTAAGGATGGAAAGAGCGATTATGTTATTGTTATTCCTCATGATCATTCTGAGTGGATAAAGTATTCTGCTGAATTATTACAAAAGGATATTTATAAGGTTAGCAATTGCTTAATTCCAATTGTTACGGATAAAGAAAAGCCTAAAAAAAGGGAAATTAATATTGGTTTTACTAATCGATTAAATAGTAAAGGATTTACAAATCATTTAATGGGAGAATTTTATACAATTTCAGATGATACGGCATCTTATTTTGATAAAATAAATGAAGATTTTGGCTATACTATTCGAACTGATGGGAAAAGAATTATAATACATAATGGTTATAAATATTGTTATAAAGGGAATAATGATATTTCTGTTGTATATGCAATTGTAGATTTTCTTGAAAAACACATAGGGATTAGAAAGTTTACACCTGATTGTGAGGTTTATCCTAAGAAGAAAGATATTATTCTTGATATTAAAGATTTGAATTATTCTTATAGTTCTCAAAACACTTTCCGTCAAGTTCGTTCTGTTTTTACTCGTGAGAATAAGGATTTTCGATATTGGTTAAAACAACATTTGCAAGAGGATATGTTTGCTGAAGGTTTCTTTGTTCATACTTTTGAAAAATTGGTACCAAGGGCTAAGTATTTTGAAACTCATCCTGAATATTTTGCAGAAGTGAATGGAAAGAGAATTCATGACCAGTTATGTTTGAGCAATGAGGATGTTTTTAAGATTGTTGTTGAAAGATTGAAAGAGGAAATGAAGAAACAACCTTTGGCTATGGTTTGGTCGGTTAGTCAAAATGATAATTTTTCCTATTGCTCTTGTCCAAAATGTCAAAAGATTAATGAAAGGGAAGAAGCACCCTCTGGTGCATTGATTGAATTTGTCAATCGTGTTGCAAGAGAATTTCCTTATAAAATAATCTCTACCTTAGCTTATCAATATTCTCGTAAAGCTCCAAAGACAATTAAGCCAGAGTATAATGTTCAAATTATGCTTTGTACCATTGAGGAGGATAGAAATAAAACTATTGAAGAATCAAGCAATGATGCTTTTAAAAAGAATCCTAATGCTCAAACCTTTGCAATGGATATTATGGATTGGGGAAAGATAACTAAGAATATTTTCCTTTGGGATTATAATGTTGATTTTGCTTATTCTGTTTCTCCTTTCCCAAATATTCATGTCTTAAAGCCAAATCTTTTGTTTTTCATGGAAAACAATGCTTTTCAACATTTCCAACAAGCCAATTCGGATGTTGGTCATGAGTTTGCAGAGCTTAAAACCTATTTAATAAGTAAGCTGCTTTGGAATATTAATATTGATCAAGATTCAATTATTAATGAGTTTTTGCAAGGTTATTATGGAAAGGCTTCATCTTACATTAGACAATATATTGATACTCTCCAATACTTTGGGCAAAACTCAAAGGTGTTCTTAGATATTTATGCTCCACCAACAAACTATTCAAAAACATTTCTTTCAAAAGATAAGATAGATATTTATTCTTCAATATTCGATAAGGCAGAAGAAGCTGTTGGGAATGATTCTGTTTATCTTTTAAGAGTTAGAACTGCTCGCTTGCCACTATGGTTTGCAATTATGGAAATAGGTAAGGCAGATATGTTTGGAGAAAGAGGATGGTATATGAAAAATGGTGAAGGGAAATATGTTTTACGGAGAGAAATGAATCAAATGTTGGAGGATTTTTACTCCACTTGCGTTAGAGCTAAGGTTAGGGATTTGAACGAAAGCACACTCTCTCCAAAGGAATACTACGAATCAACAAAAAGATTTATTAATATTAGCGTTGAGAATAATATCGCATTTAATAAGAAAGTTACTTCTTTGCCTAATCCAAGTCCTTTGTATAGTGAAGGTAATATGGGAACAATTACAAATGGAGTTAGGGGAGATTCGGAATATAAGATACATTGGTTGGGTTGGAATGGAGTTGATTTTGAAATATTCTTGGATTTAGAACATGAGGTGAGAAACAAAAACATAAAACTCTCTTCCCTCTATTTTCCAAAAAGTTGGATACTTCACCCAAGCAGTGTTGAGTGTTTTGTTTCAAAAGACGGAAAGACTTATTTTGGTGTGGGAAAAGTTGAGGTTGGGAATATTCAAACAAAGGAAGAAATCATTAGGGATTATGTTTTCTCTCCAAAAGATTTTGATTATAGATATGTTAAGTTTGAGATAAAAGGAACAAATTCTCTTCCTTATTGGCATCCTTCCGAAGGTGGCACGAGTTGGGTGTTTTTAGATGAAATTATAGTAGAATAAGAATCATTTTCTCATTAGGTTCTATCTGTTTTCTTAACTCCAATTACATCTATTCTGTATAAAAATCTTATATTTGCAGATTAAAATAAATGTAAAATTATGAAAAGTAAGAATATCTGGAAATACGCTTTTAATTGGGGCTCTATTATTGGAGGAATATATTTATTATATAGATTAATAGGGTTTTTCCTTAAATTAGAAACGAGTTTTTTATGGTCTTTGATCGGTACTTTCATCCTCGTTTTTGGAATGGGCTGGGCAATGATAAACTATAAGAAGAACGTTCTTAGACAAAACATTACTTTTGGGAAATTCTTTGCAATAGGAACAATTATGTCTTTGGTAATTGCTTTCTTTTCGACCCTTTTTCTGACTATTTATGCTGTAAAGCTCAACCCATCTTTCTTAGATGATTTCTTGATGCAGTATCAAGAATTACTCGATTCAGTTGATCCAAGTATTAATGTTTATGAGAATGAAGAGTTTAGATCAATAATTCAAGCAGTCTTTATTCCTTCTAACTATGTGTTTAGTTTTATTGGTAATTTATTCTATGTACTTATTCTTTCTCTTTTGCTTACAAGACCAAGTTTTGGAGCTAATATTCAACCATTGGATAAGGATAACGATTATGTACCATATAAAGAAGTGAGTGAAGAGCCTGAGGTAACGGAAGAAGAGGATGAAAAATTAGAAGAAGAAAATAAATAACCGTAATGAATACAAAAAATAAATCAAATTTCTCAGGAAACTATTGGTCTGGAATATTGAAGTATGGACTATTGATAGGTTTGGGATTATCTTTGGTTGTAATTATTCGTTTGATAATAAATAAGCCAATACATTATCCAATTTCCTATTCGGAGTATTTTAGCTTGCTTATATTTATGTTTATTGGAGTTTTGCTATATCGTAGTAGGTTAGAAGATGGAAAGATTTGTTTTAAGGAAGCTTATTGGGTGGCGTTAGGTTCTGGAATTATTGGAGCTATAATTTATGGAATCTTTATTTATGTTTATGCCTCATTCATTGATTCTTCTTTTCAAGGACGTTATTTTGATATTCAAAGGGCGGTTGAAGCAAATTCAAATCTAAGTGATGAACAAATAAACTCTATTGTAGGTCCTTCTTCAATTGCCATTTCTTCAATACTTTTTACATCGCTTATGAGTATTTTTTGGGGATTGATTGTTGCAGTATTCTTGAAGAATAAGAAGAAAGAATTAAAAGAAAAAGAGATAAATAACGTTGATAAATAAAATAAAAGATATGGATATTTCTGTAATTGTACCTTTGTTGAATGAAGAGGAGTCGCTTCCACACCTTACAAAATGGATAAAGGAGGTAATGGAGAAGGAAGGTTTTTCTTATGAGGTTTTGCTTATTGATGATGGAAGTAATGATGGGAGTTGGAAGGTTATTGAAGAGCTAAGCAAGGAGAATAACAATATTAAGGGAATAAAATTTCGTAGAAACTATGGTAAGAGTGCTGCTCTGAACGTTGGGTTTGAACATTGCGAAGGTGATGTAGTTATAACAATGGATGCTGATTTGCAAGATTCTCCGGAAGAAATACCTGAGCTTTATTCAATGATAATGAAAGATGGATTTGATTTGGTTTCGGGTTGGAAGAAGAAACGTTATGATTCAAAGTTTGCAAAGAATTTTCCTTCAAAGCTTTTTAACTCAACAACAAGAATGATAACCGGAATTAAACTTCACGATTTCAATTGTGGATTAAAATCATATAGAAAGGATGTTGTGAAGTCTATTGAGGTTTATGGGGAAATGCATCGCTATATTCCTGTAATTGCTAAGTGGGCAGGTTTTAGAAATATTGGAGAAAAGGTTGTTCAGCACAGAAAACGGAAGTTTGGAACGAGTAAGTTTGGAATGAGTAGGTTTATTAATGGTTATTTAGACCTTATTTCCATAATGTTTGTTTCAAAATTCTCTAAGAAACCTATGCATTTCTTTGGACTTTGGGGAACCGTAATGTTCATATTAGGATTTTTAGCAGCAGGAATATTAGGAACTCAAAAGATAATAGCAAGCATTAATCAACTCCCAATGCGACTTGTTACTGATAGTCCATATTTTCATTTATCATTGGTTTTGATGATTTTGGGAGCAATATTTTTCCTTACAGGATTCTTAGGAGAACTTATTGGAAGAAATTCATCAAGTCGCAACCATTATCTAATTCATAAGAAATCAAATATCAAGTAGATTTATGATAAGAATAAAGCAAGTAATTGAAGAGTCGGTTAGTCTTAAAACGCTTTTGCTCAATGATGAAGCTTTTTTGAAAGAAATTGAAAAGGTAAAAGATGTAATGGTTAAGGCTTTGAAGGAAGGAAAGAAGATACTTTGGTGTGGAAATGGAGGTTCGGCTGCAGATAGTCAGCATTTGGCTGCTGAGTTTTCAGGACGTTTCTATTATGATCGCCCACCTTTACGTTCGGAGGCTTTGCATGTAAATACTTCCTACCTAACAGCAGTGGCAAACGATTATTCTTATGAAGTAATTTATAGTAGATTGGTTAAGGCTATGGGAGATAAGGGAGATTTACTTGTTGGTATTTCAACCTCTGGCAATTCTAAAAACATTGTTTTAGCCCTTGAAGAGGCAAAGGAAAAAGATATGATAACAATTTCGTTTACAGGAAATGGTGGAGGCAAAATGAAGGAGAAATCAGACTATGTTTTGGATATCCCTTCCAAAGATACTCCAAGGGTTCAGGAATGTCATATTATGGTTGGGCATATACTTTGTGAATTAGTGGAGGCAGAAATGTTCCCAAGATAATTTTTATTGCATATCATGAAGATTAGAGAATACAAAACCTTGTTTTTAGATAGAGATGGAGTAATTAATGTTCGTTTAATTGATGATTATGTAAAAACATGGAAAGAATTTGAGTTTGAAAAGGGAGCATTGGAGGCTTTAAGTATTTTTACTAAGCATTTTGAAACAATTTTTATTGTAACAAATCAACAAGGGGTTTCCAAAGGTCTAATGAATGAGGATGATTTAATCACCATTCATAAGCAGATGAAAAAAGAAATTGAAGATAATGGGGGAAGGATAGACAGTATATATTATTGTACTGCTTTGAGAAAAGAAAATCATTTTTGTCGTAAGCCAAAGGTTGGAATGGGACTAAGGGCGAGAAAGGACTTTCGGGATATTCGTTTCAAACAAAGTATAATGGTTGGAGATTCAATATCTGATATGCAGTTTGGAAAGAGTTTGAAGATGCAAACAGTTTTTATTTCCAATTCATTGGATAAGACCAGAAAGAATTATAGATTGATAGATAAGAGATTTGAGAGTTTAATTGATTTTGCAAAACATTTAGAATATGAAAAGAAGAATTAGTTTATTATTGATTTTGTTGATTTGTTGCTTTGCACAACAGGAAGTATATTCGCAAAATAAGATTGACCAAAAAGGAAGGAAACAAGGCATTTGGTCAAAGTCTGACAAGAATGGAAATAAGATTTATGAGGGTAATTTTAAAGATGACTATGAGGATGGACTATTTATTCACTACTTTGAAGATGGAAAAACCATTAAGTCAAAAACAGAATATAAGAATAAAGGAAGTTTTGCAACAGTTAAGTTTTTTAGTAAAGAGGGAGGGCTAATTTCTGAAGGATTCTATTCTAACAAGAAAAAAGATAGCCTTTGGATACTTTACGATTCAAAAGGAAATAAGATTGGGGAAGAAAGATATTCTAAAGGAAAAAAGAATGGAGAGTCAAACTATTGGGATAAAAATAAGGTATTGGTTGAAACAGTTAACTACAAGAATGATATAAAACACGGATTATTTTTTAGAAATACTTATAGTAAGGGTTACTTTTTCTTGACTTTCAAGGATGGTAAAAGAAATGGAGTTTATGAAGATTTTTTCTATTTTGAAAAGATTAAAATTAAAGGATTATATAAAGATGATTTGAAGGAAGGCTCATGGACGTTTTTTGATAGTATTGGAAATATCGTCAAAACTCAACTTTGGGAAAAGGATGTTTTGAAAAGTGAAAAAGTAAGACTTGATTTTGGGAGAAGTGATACAATGGTAGATACAAAAGATATTGCTTATTTCTATCAAACAGGCAAGAGATTAAAAATAGTGTTGTTTTCTTCAAAGGAAATTTCTTGCATAAACAATATTGATGAGCTAACCGACCTTTTGGGTTTAGATAATTTTATTCAACTCAACGGAAAGATGCAGTTCTATTCAAATTTAAAAGCCTTAAAAGGGATTGGAGAAAAGGTTGGGGATGATTATATAATCCTTCTTGAACCCAAAACCACAGCAAAGGTTGTAACAGACAAAGATAGTAGAAAAGCATTAGAATTATTCTTTAATAAACAAGAGTTTTAATAATATGAGATTAAAAACAATAATATTAGCAATTACTTTGGTGTTTTCTGTTAGTTTGTTTGCAGTTCCTGCAGATAAAACTCCTATTACTATTAAGCAGCCTAATGGAAAGACTTTAACTTTTATTCTTCAAGGAGATGAAAGAATTAATTGGGCAACTACTCTTGATGAGTATTCTCTTTTAACTAATAAAAATGGAAATTGGGTTTATGCTGTTTTGGATAAGAATGGAGATATGATTCCTTCTGATGTTTTGGCTTGCAATAAGGAAGAAAGGAGCAAGGAGGAGTTAGCGTTTTTAGAAAATGTAAAACCCAATTTGTTTTTTAGTAAAAAACAAATAGATATTCGCTTAAATAGAGAAAAACAAGAGTTCGATAATCAAGCTAAAAAAGCAATTCAACCAGAGAAAGACAAGAAGAAAAAATGTTGCAGCTGGTTTAGAAAGAAATCAAAAGAAGTTGATTCTAAATAGCAACATTAAATTCTCTTAGGGCATCATTTAAAGATGTTTTGGTATCTGTTGATGCTTTTCTTTTTCCAATAATCAATGCACAATTAACATTATATTTTCCTGCTGGAAATTCTTTTGTAATGCTTCCTGGTATAACAACAGAGTTTTCTGGAATATAGGATTTGTATTCAACAGGCTCTTTTCCACTTACATCAATAATCTTTGTAGATGCAGTTAGAGTTGTGTTTGCTCCCAAAACAGCTCCTTTGCAAACTCTTACTCCTTCAACAACAATGCATCGTGAACCTATAAAACAATTATCTTCAATTATAACAGGAGTTGCTCCAACTGGTTCCAAAACTCCTCCAATTCCAACTCCACCACTTAAATGAACATGTTTCCCTATTTGAGCACAAGAACCAACTGTTGCCCAAGTGTCAACCATTGTTCCTTCATCAACATAAGCTCCAATATTTACATAGGAAGGCATCATAATAACTCCAGATGCTAAAAAAGAACCATAACGAGCAACAGCATGAGGAACAACTCTAACACCAAGCTTTGCATAATCTTTCTTTAAAGGTATCTTATCATAGAATTCCATAGGTCCAACTTCAAAGGTTTCCATATTGCAGATAGGGAAATAGAGGATAACTGCTTTCTTAACCCAATCATTAACAATCCATTCTTCTCCCTTATGTTCAGCAATTCTAATTCTTCCTTTATCCAATTCTTCAATAACTTCTCTAATTGCATTTTGAGTTTCCTTTTCCTTTAACAATTCTCTGTTTTCCCAAGCTTGTTCTATGATTTCTTTTTGCATAATGTTTTATAGTATTTGGATTACAAAACTACATAAAAACTTATTATCTTTGCCAATTATTAATAAGAATTATATCCAATATGAAACATTATCTACTTTATTTCTTGCTTTTATTATCATTTTCTTCTTTTTCACAAGTAAATGATTTTAAGGTTAGGGTACATAATAAGACTCATTTAAAAACAAAAGGAGAGTATTCTCAAAAAGTTTTATTCCCTCTTAAATGTAAGGATATAAGTTATATTAGTTTTTACTTGACTTTGAATTGTCCTGATGGTGGTTGTAGTGATTGGGACTATTCAATTAGTGTTTTACTTCGTACTACAGAAAATGGAGATACAATTAATTATCAATTAGGAAGAATGATAACACCATATAGTGGTGCATATAATCAAGGAGATAATGCAAAGACTTGGAGCCCTAATTGGTATTGGGATATATCAAATTATTTGCCTTTAATGAAAGATAGTATTGAAATAGTTGTGGTTTATGAAGGTTATCAAGATGGTTTTTTGGCTACAACTGATTTTGTATTTGATTTGGATAAGAAGTATAAGAATAAATCAATTAAAACTCAAAATATTCACTATGGTTATTTTCCTTATGGTAATATTGAAAAGCCTATAGATAATTATGTAACTCCAAAAGAAATCACTCTTCCTAAGAGAACAAAAAGAGTATATGCAAGAGTAATGATTTCAGGTCATGGAGCAGATTCAACCAATGCAGCAGCAGAGTTTTTAAAGAAGGATTTTTATTATAAGGTTAATGGAGAAAAAATAGCTACACAAGCTATTTGGAAAGATGATTGTGGATGCAATCCAATTCAACCTCAAGGAGGAACTTGGATATATAATCGTGCTGGATGGTGTCCAGGCACAAAGGTTAATGAATATCTTTACGACTTAACTCCATATATAAAAGGTAATAAGGCAGTAGTTGATATAGATTTTGAATATTATAAAACCCCTCAAATTGAACAACCAGGCTATCATGTTTCTCATGATATATTCTTTATTGAATCAGATGAAGATATTCCTTTAGTTGAGTGGGTATTAGAAGATTCAGTTTTTTATCTTCCACATAAATTTATTCTAACCTATAAAACAAATAATGATGCTTCAAGAAATAAAGCATATATAATTGAACAATCAACAAGAAATAAGGTTTACGAAAGAACTCAACTTGAAAATAATAAAGAATACAATGAAACTATAGAACTTAAAGAGGGTGATTATCAGTTTTTATTTACAGATTCTGATTGTGATGGGCTTTCTTGGTGGGCAAATAGAGAGCAAGGAAATGGTTATGTCTATATTTATAATGAAGACAAAACAAAACTTATAGAAGCTTTTGAACCTGATTTTGGTTGTAAGATTGATTATGAATTTTCAATAAGCAATAATCCTAATGATTTAATACATAAGAAATCTAAATTAATTAAAGTCCCAGATACTAAAGCAAAGACTTATACCTTTGTTGTGTTTTTAAAGGATGGAGTAGAGGAGGAGTTGACTTTAGAAATAAAGAATAGAAAAACAAAAGAAGTTGTTTCAAAAACTACTTATCCAAAATCAGATAGATTTCAAATAGTTTATGATTATTCTGTTTTGCCAAAAGGTAGTTATGAGGCAAGAGTAAGTACAAACTCTTTTTCAGAAACAAGAGCATTTTCTATTAGAGAATAAGTTTCAATTAGCTTTTTTAAGTGCCAATTTACTTAAAAATTTGCTTTTTAATAATTCGTAATGTATTTTTGCTAATCATTAAGCAAGAAATATCATTTAAAATATTATCATTATGAGCGAATTAATTAATAATTCTGATAACAGAAAAGCAAAACTAAAAGAATTGATTTTAAAACTCCACAAAGGAGGAGATCAAGAAGAAGTTAGACAAGAACTAATAAATAGCTTGGAACAAATTCCTTATTCGGAAGTTGTGGAAGTTGAACAAGAGCTTATTGAGGCTGGATTACCAGAGGAAGAAGTTCTAAAACTTTGCGATGTTCATGCAGCTGTATTGCATGGAAATGTTGATTTATCCTCTTCAAAAAATATTCCCGAAGGTCATCCTATTGATGTGATGATTAATGAAAACAAGGAATTGAAAATAGTAGCTAATAAGGCTTTAGATTTGATTTCGGAAATAGAGAAGAATAAGGGAGCAAATATTGAAAAGGATATTATTAGTTTACGAGGTTTCTTTAATGCTCTTTATGATGTTGATAAGCATTATAAGAGAAAAGAGTATTTGATTTTCCCATATCTTGAAACTGCAGGAATAACAGGACCTCCAAAAGTTATGTGGGGAAAGCATGATGAGATTAGGGAATTGATTAAAGGAGGAATTGAATTATTATTAACTCCAAATATAGATTTTGAAGAGTTAATTGCATCTTCTGAAATTATTCTTAAACCTGCTTGTCAACAAGTTATTGATATGACAAAGAAGGAAGAAGAAATACTTTTTCCAATGAGTTTGGATAAGCTTACTGAAGAGCAGTGGTATGAAATTGATAAGCAATCATTAGAAATTGGTTATTGTTTGTATGACCCTCAAGTTGCATGGACTCCTCTTTGGGCTAAGGAAGAAAATAAATTAGCTCAAATGAATAAAATTGGAGGGAATATTCAATTGCCTTCTGGCTCTTTTTCAGTTGAAGAACTTATGGCTATTCTTAATCATTTACCTGTAGATATGACCTTTGTTGATAAGGATGATAAGGTTAAGTATTTTTCTCAAGGTGCTGAAAGAATATTTATCAGGAATCGTTCTATTTTAAATAGAGATGTTCGCCTTTGTCATCCTCCTGCAAGTTCACATATTGTAGAGAAGATTATAGATGACTTTAAGAGTGGAAGAAAATCCAGAGCACCATTTTGGATAAAGATGGGAGATAAACTAATTTATATAGAGTACTTTGCGTTAAGAAATGAGAAAGGGGAATATCTTGGCACATTGGAAGTTTCGCATGATGTTCAACCTTACCGAGAACTTGAAGGAGAACAAAGAATTTTATCATACTCTAAATAAGCTATACTATGGAAAATAAATTAGTTATAAGTCCAAAGACTAAGGTTTTGCAATTGATAGAAACCTATCCAGAACTTGAAGATGTATTGATTGAGTTTGTTCCTGCCTTTAAGAAATTGAAAAATCCTTTGCTAAGAAAGACTGTTGCAAAAATAGCAACCCTTCAGCAAGCTTCTGCAATAGGTAATGTCAAGATTGAAGAATTAATTAATACTCTTAGAAAGGCAGTTGGAGAGGATTTGATAAGTATTGAGGATAATGAAAACTATAATACTATTAAACCAGAATGGTTTGAAGAAAGGAAAATCCTTCATTCAATTGACATTAGAGAAATGCTAAATAGGGGAGAGCAACCTGTTAATCAAGTGATAACAGAATTGTCTAATCTGACAAAAGGAGAAATATATAAGGTTATTTCACCATTTGTCCCTGCTCCGTTAATAGATAAAGCCAGCAGTTTAGAAATTAAGCATTGGATAAATAAAAAAGAAGAAGAACTTTTTGAGGTTTATTTTATTAGATAATTTCCTTTTTCCTTTAATATTTTGAAGCTAAGTTTATGATTTCAGATAAGAGAAAATTAAAACCTTGTTTCAGTAAATTAAACCTTGATTTCAGTAGATTAAAACGAAGTTTCAGTAAATTAAAATCAAGAATAAATTTACTGAAATCAGGATTAAATTTAGTAAGGTGGCAGGATACTATGTGTAAGGTGGCAGGATACTATAGGTAAGGTGGCAGGATACTATGTGTAAGGTGGCACCTTACTAAATTTAATCCTTATCTTTTTCAATTATTATAAGGGTTTGAGACATTTATTTAAAATATTTGATTTTATTCTTTGATTTTAATCTTTAATAAGATGGCATAATAAAGAAAAAAGGCTACCAATAATCCATTGATAGCCTTCGAGTATGTTAGTTGTTTATCCTTTTTAGTCTTTAATTCTATTGCTTAATCTTTCAATTAGGGCTGGAATAATACTTTTGCAATCTCCCACAATACCTAAGTCGGCAATTTGCATAATAGGAGCGTAGCGGTCTTTGTTAACAGCAATAATGAAATCACTTTCTTCCATTCCTGCAACGTGTTGAATTGCTCCTGAAATACCAAAAGCAAAATATAGGTCAGGTCTTACAGTTTGTCCTGTTTGTCCAACTTGACGTTTATGTTCAACAAGTCCTGCATCAACCATTGCTCTTGAAGCTGCAACTTCGGCATCTAAGATTGTTGAAAGTTCTTGAAGCATTTTAAATCCTTTTTCAGTTCCAACTCCACGTCCTCCAGAAACAAGAACTTTAGCTTCAGAAATATCAATCATGCTGCTTTTTTCTTTAACAGTTTCTTTAATTCTTACTCTAAACTTTTCTTTATTGAAGTTAATAGTTGTGTTGATAATTTCACCTTTTCTGTTAAGGTCTTTTTCAATAGCTTTCATAACTCCTGGACGAACAGTTGACATTTGAGGACGATGCTCAGAGCAAACAATTGTTGCCATAAGATTACCTCCAAATGCTGGACGAGTCATTAGTAATTCTTTTTCTTCTGAAATTTCAAGTCTTGTACAGTCAGCTGTTAATCCTGTTGTAAGACGAGCTGAAAGTCTTGGACCAAGGTCTCTACCAATGGTTGTTGCTCCAAAAAGAATTATTGAAGGCTTAAATTCATGTGTGATTTGAGTTATTGCTTGAGTGTAGCTTTCTGTTGTATAGTTTTCTAATTCTTCACATGAAGCAACAATAACTTTATCTGCTCCATAAGAAATTAGAGTTTGAGCTTTAGATTCAATATCTTTTCCTCCTAACAAGATAGCATAAACTTCTTCTTGAAGGTCGTCAGCAAGATTACGAGCTTTACCTAATAATTCAATAGCAACTCCTTGAATCTTACCTTCTCTTTGTTCTGCAAAAACAAATACGTTTTTATATTCTGATTTATTCATTTTAGTTACTCCTTATTATTAGATTATAAATTTTTCTTTTAACTTACTTAATATTATGCCTATTGCTTCTTCAGTATCAACTTCGTAAACTTGTCCTGCTGATTTAACTCCTTTAGTAAATGCTTTTTTAACTTTAGTAGGGGAGCCTTTAAGACCAAGTTTAGCTTCATCAACATCAATTTTATCTGCTGACCAAATTTCTACTTCCTTATCAAAAGCTTCCATAATTCCCTTAACAGTCATATATCTTGCTTTGTTGGCAGTGGAAAGAACAGTTACTAAACAAGGACCATCAACTTCAACAATTTGGTATCCGTCTTCGGTT
The DNA here is from genome assembly GCA_002399025.1 of Bacteroidales bacterium UBA4893. Lineage (GTDB taxonomy): Bacteria > Bacteroidota > Bacteroidia > Bacteroidales > P3 > UBA10566. The sequence continues at coordinate 159,597 of DHCV01000026.1, forward strand.
TGTTTTTTAATAGTGAAAGTGTTTTTACCATCATATTCCAAACTTTGAAGATAGCTAACTTGAGGAATATCTAAATGTTCTGCAATTTGAGGACCAACCTGAGCTGTATCTCCATCAATTGCTTGACGACCAGTGATAACTAAATCATAATCTAAAGTGCGAATAGCTCCAGCTAATGCATTTGATGTTGCAAGAGTATCAGCTCCAGCAAATTTTCTGTCTGAAAGGAGTATTGCTTTATCAACACCCATTGCAAAAGCTTCTCTCAAAACTGCTTCTGCTTGCATCGGTCCCATTGTAATAACAGTAACCTCTGCATTAAATTTATCTTTTAGTTCAAGTGCTAATTCCAAACCACCTTTATCATCAGGGTTAATTATACTTGGAACTCCATCTCTAATTAATGTTCCTGTAACTGGGTCAAGTTTTACCTCAGTTGTGTCAGGAACTTGCTTTATACAAACTACTATTTTCATTTTTGATTTGTTTTTACTTTAATAAATTACCTGCAATAACCATTCTTTGAACTTCTGAAGTTCCTTCATAAATTTCAGTGATTTTTGCATCTCTAAACATTCTTTCCACAGGATATTCCCTTGTGTATCCATATCCTCCATGGAATTGAATAGCTTTGGTTGTTACTTCCATTGCTGTTTCAGAAGCATAAAGTTTTGCCATTGCAGCATCAACAGAATAAGGTAATTTTTGATCTTTTTTGAAAGCAGCATTACGAACAAATAGGCGAGAAGCTTGAACTTTTGTTTCCATGTCTGCTAATTGGAATTGAGTATTCTGGAATTTTGAAATAGCTTTTCCAAATTGTTTTCTTTCTTTAGTATATTTTATGGTTTCATCCATTGCTCCTTGAGCCAAACCTAAAGCTTGAGCAGCAATTCCAATTCTTCCTCCATCCAATGTTTTCATTGCTAAAGAAAAACCTTTTCCTATTTTACCTAATAGGTTTTCTTTTGGTATTTGACAGTTTTCAAATATTAGTTCACAAGTGGATGAACCACGAATACCTAATTTCTTTTCTTTCTTACCGATTGTAAATCCTGGTGTTCCTTTTTCAACTATGAAAGCTGAAATTCCTTTTGTCCCTTGAGATTTATCAGTCATTGCAATTATAACATAAACATGAGCATACTCTGCATTGGTTATAAAGATTTTTGAACCATTCAAAATCCATTTATCTCCAGCATCTTCTGCAGTAGTTTGTTGCAGAGCTGCATCTGTTCCAGCATTAGGTTCTGTTAGTCCAAATGCTCCAACCCATTCTCCTGAGGCAAGTTTTGGTAAGTATTTTTGTTTTTGCTCTTCTGTTCCAAAGTTCATAATTGGGTCAGCACAAAGTGAAGTGTGAGCAGAAACAACAACTCCAGTAGTACCACAAACACGTGATATTTCTTCAACAGCCATTGAATAGATTTGATTGGTGCTTCCTTGTCCTCCGTACTCAACAGGAATAGGAATACCCATAATTCCTAATTTGCCCATTTTTTCAACTGTTTCAACAGGAAATCTTTCCTGCTCGTCAATTTCAGCTGCAATTGGTTTAATTTCGTTTTCAGTAAACTCTCTTATCATCTGTAAAAAGAGTTCTTCTTGTTTTGATATATTAAAGTCCATAGTTATTAATTAATTAAAAGGCGAGAAAAAACAACTCGCCCTAAATTTGTTTTAAATCTTTTAGAGTTCTTTAGAAACTATACAGTCATTCCACCATCAACACTTAGAGTGTGTCCATTTATGTATGATGCTTCATCGGAGGCTAAGAAACAATATGCGTTTGCAATTTCTTTTGGTTCTCCCAATCTTCCTATAGGAACCTTAGCTTTCATTCCAGCTAAAACTTCCTCAGGCATTGCAGCAACCATTTCTGTTGAAATAAATCCCGGAGCAATTGCATTAACAGTAACTCCCTTTCTTCCAAATTCTCTTGCAAATGTTTTTGTCATTCCCATTAAACCAGACTTTGTTGCAACATAGTTTGCTTGACCAAAGTTTCCATATAGACCAACAACAGAAGAAGCATTGATTATTCTTCCCCAGCCATTAGCAACCATATATTCACTAATGATTTTTGAACAATAGAAAACCCCAGATAGGTTTACATCAATAACTTGTTGCCATTGCTCAACAGTCATTTTCTTAACAGTGCTATCACGAGTAATCCCAGCATTATTAATAAGAATATCAATTCTGCCAAATTCGTCATTAACTGCTTTTGCAGCTTGTTCAATTTCTTGATAGTTGGAAGTGTTAACCTTAGCAAATTTTGCTCCTAGGGCAATCGCTAATTCATTTCCTCTTTTTTCGTCCAAGTCCCAAATAATTACTTTTGCTCCTTCTTGAACAAATTTTTCTGCTGTTGCTTTGCCAATTCCAGAAGCTCCTCCTGTAATGATGGCTATTTTATTTTCTAATCTTTTCATTTTACTTGATAATTAAAATTTTTCTTTATGCATTAATTTAGCTTGACCGGTAATAATTATTTTTCCTTGATGGTCTTCTAAAGTACATTTAATAACTCCACGATGTTTTTCTTCGTTAATCTCCATTACTTCAAATTTAGCAATGTAGTCATTTTCAACAAAAACAGGAGCTAAGAAAGCCATATCTTGGAACATATATATTGTTCCTTCTCCTGGCCACTGAGTGCCAAATACCTTTGAAAAGATTGCTCCAGCAAAAAAACCATGAACAATGGGCTTCCCAAAAGGAGTTTTTGATGCATAATCTGCATCAATGTGAATGGGGTTGTTATCGCCAGATATTTTAGCAAACATATCAACATTTGCTTGAGTATATCTAACCTCTTGCGTGTAAGTTTCGCCTACTTTTATTTTTGTCATATTACATCAAATATTTAGGTTTGTATTTTTCACAATTATAGCAGTTCCCATTCCCCCTCCAATACATAGAGATGCAAGACCTAATTCTTTTTTAGTTCTTAACATTTCGTGAATTAGAGTTACAATGATTCTGCAGCCAGAAGCTCCAACAGGGTGTCCAAGTGCAATTGCCCCACCATTAACATTACATCTTTCATTTATCCATTCTGGTGTAACATTATGTTGTTGACAAAGTAATTGGCGAACTCCAAGAGCTTGAGCTGCAAATGCTTCGTTTAGTTCAAATAGTTCTATATCTTTTAATTTTAAATCAGTTCTTGAAAGAGCAGATTTGATTGCTGGAACAGGACCTAATCCCATCTTAGCAGGGTTCACTCCACCTTGTCCAACAGCAACAATTTCTACTAAAGGGTTTAGGTTATATTTCTTAACAGCAGATTCAGAAGCCAACATAACAAATGCAGCTCCATCATTAATCCCAGAAGCATTCCCAGCAGTTACAGTTCCTGGATTTTGGAATGCAGGTCTTAAGAAAGAAAGCTTTTCTAAAGTTGTTTCTCTGTTAGGGAATTCATCTTCTTCAAACATCTTTGAAAATTTTTTGAATTTAACCTCAACAGGGACTATTTCATCTTTAAACTTTCCATTATCAATTGCATTAATTGCTCTCTCTTGAGATTGAATAGAAAAGGCATCTTGATCTTCTCTATCAATCTCCAAATCTTTAGCAATATTTTCTGCAGTTATACCCATATGAAGATTTGAAAATGCATCAGTCAAAGCATCAGTAATCATATGGTCTTTAACGTTGAAATCTGCCATTTTAGTACCATTTCTTATTGTTGCAGGAATAATAAATCCAGCACCAGACATACTTTCTGCTCCTCCAGCAATAATAATATCGGCATTTCCAACTTTAATGGAATCAAAACCATTCATAACAGCTTTCATCCCACTACCACAAATCATATTTATACCATAAGCAGGAACTTCGTAAGGTATTCCAGCATTAACAGAAATTTGACGAGCAACACCTTGAAACTGACCAGCCATTAATACATTACCAACAATAACTTCGTCAACATCATAAGCTTTAACTTTTGTTTCACTTAAAATTGATTCAACTACAGTAGCTCCAAATTCTGAAACAGGGACAGTTGATAATGAACCTAAAAATTTTCCAATTGCAGTTCTTTTTGCTGCTACAATAAATACCTTTTCCATATTGCTTATGTTTATTTATTATTATTTCTTTTAATTGTTTTGTTCAAAAAAAGTCAATCATAATTGAAAATAAGTGCCGAGTTTTTTAAAATATATCAGATATATTTTGAAATATATCGGACATATTTTTTAATATATCAAGTCTTTTTTAGTTAGGACATATTTTTGTTACTATGATAATTGCATAGGTTTTAAATCATCTGCAATAATTAAAGTTGCCTCAGTAGCCTCTTGAACTTGTTCAACAGTAAATTCTGGGTGAATTTCTTTTAAAACAATTCCTTCTGGAGTAATTTCCATAACACCCATTTCAGTAATAATTAGATTAACTTGTTCTTTTGCAGTGAGTGGGAGAGTACATTCTTTTAGTATTTTATGGCTACCTTTTGCAGTATGCTCCATTGCTAAAATAACATGCTTTGCACCAACAACCAAATCCATAGCTCCACCCATTCCAGGAACTTTCTTTCCAGGAATCATCCAGTTTGCCAAATTACCTTTTTCATCAACCTGCATAGCTCCCAAAATCGAAGCATCAACATGACCACCTCTAATAATTGCAAAAGAAGTTGCACTATCAAAACTTGCTCCTCCATCAATAATAGATGTGTAAGAACCGCCAGCATTTACAATTTCTTTGTTTTCTTCTCCTTCTTTTGGATTAGCTCCCATGCCAATAATTCCATTTTCAGATTGAAGTAAAACTTTAACATCTGGTTTCAAATAATTTGGTATTAGGGTTGGAAGACCAATTCCTAAATTTACAATATATCCATCTTTTAGTTCGAGGGCAGCACGTTTTGCAATAACCTCTCTTATCTCATTTTTATCCATTATATTTAATCTTATTATTATTTTAATCTTTTTTGCATCTCTTGAGCAATGTAAGAAGCTACATCATCAGCATAAGTATTCATTCCAAACCCAGCATCATATCCAAGTTCTTTAGCCAATTCGTGAGAAAGTCTTGGACCACCACAACAAAGGATAACCTTATCTCTTAATCCTTCAGCTTCCAACATTTCAACCAATTCAACCAAATTCTTAATATGAACATCCTTTTGAGTAACTGTTTGAGAAACCAAAAGAGCATCGGCTTTAAGTTCAATAGCTTTTGCAATAAAGTCTTCATTTGAAACTTGAGAACCCATATTTAAAGCTTCAATCATTTCATATCTTTCCAAACCATAGTGTCCTGCATAGCCTTTCATATTCATGATAGCATCAATACCTACAGTGTGAGCATCAGTTCCAGTGCTTGCTCCAATAATAACAAGAGATCTTCCAATGTTTTCTTTAATAAAATCATCTACCTCATGCATATCCATTGTTGTAGTTTCAACTTTTGGAACAGAAATTGTTGTGTAATCAACATTATGAGTGCAAGAGCCATAGCAATTGAAGAAAGTGAATCCTTCAGTAAGTTCTTTATAGAACACAACTTGAGGGTTTTCAAATCCCATCTTCTTCATTAGTTGTTTTGCTGCCTCAATTGCTTCATCACCACAAGGTAAAGGCAAAGTAAAGCTCATTTGAGTTTTACCATCGTTCATTGTATCACCATAAGGTTTTACTTCTTTAAGATTTAGTTCTGTACTAAATTCTTTTTTATCCATTGAATATAATCCGCCGCTCATTATTTTGTTTCTCCTTTCATTAGTTTAATAAATGGGTTATAGTAGTGTGAGTCTTTTTCAAATACTCCAGCTAAGCCCTTACCTCCATTTTTAGGTCGTTTAACATCTCCAAAAATTCCTTTTTCCAAAGCATCAAACAAACTTTCATGATCAATTTTTTCAAGCAAGTTGATAGCATCATCTAAAACTGTTTGAGCTCTCTTTTGAATAATACCATCTTTTTTATATTCAACTTCCTCTCCAATACTTTTCATGTTGTTGAAAACATATTTAGCATTCTCAATAGCTAAGTATCTATCACTCATAAAAGGAGTGTGGATTGCTTCTGTTATCATTCCCAAAAGTTGCAAGCCTTGATTAGTCCAGATGCTGATAGCATTAAATAGAGCATTTTGAATTTGTCCTTTAAATACATTTCCTGTCATAAACTTTGTAGGAGGCATATATTTTAAAGGAGCTTCAGGGAATATTTCACGAGTCATTTGAGCTTGAGAAAGTTCGTAAAGGAAACCATTTTCCAAATCAGGATTCATTTCAAAAGCATGTCCAAGTCCCATTTGACTTGAAGGAAGCCCAGCAGCAAAAGCTAATTGTTCATTAATAAGGTCTGAAGCCAAAACAGTGTGAGCTTGTTCAAAAGCATCAGCAGTTGTTAAATAGTTATCTTCACCAGTATTAATAATCACTCCTGCAAAACCATTAATTACTCTTGAAAAATATTGGTCAACAAGAGTTCTTTGCATGTTGATGTCACGGAACAAAATTCCATAAAGAGCATCATTAAGCATAACATCCAAACCTTCCAAAGCACCCATAACAGCTATCTCAGGCATACAAAGTCCAGAGCAATAGTTACATAAACGGATATATCTTCCAACTTCTTCTCCAACTTCATCCAAAGCTGTTCTCATTATGCGGAAGTTTTCCTGAGTTGCAAAAGTACCTCCAAAACCTTCAGTTGTTGCTCCAAAAGGAACATAATCTAATAGGGATTGTCCAGTTGTTCTAATTACAGCAATAATATCAGCTCCTTGACGAGCAGCTGCTTGAGCTTGAACAACATCTTCATAAATATTACCAGTTGCAACAATAACATAAAGATATGGTTTCGAACCTTCTCCAATTGTTGCAATATAGTTTTCTCTACGTTTACGATTATTCTTAATTCTTTTAATGCTTGCATTCACATAAGGTTCAAGAGCTTTATGAGCTTTTTCTTCATCACCCAAAGGAATAGTTGTTATGTCAAGTTCGTTATTTGAAGTTTTTTCAGCAATTTGTTGAGGAGTTAAAGATGTGGAAAGAATTGCATTTCCCAAAAGGTACAAAACACCATGACCAAGCATTCCTTTGTCTTTAATAAAATCTACCAAAACATTTGGAAGAGGAACATCATTGCTATCAACGCCATCAATTCCCATTAGTCTGCATAATGTTCTTTCTACAGCAACAGTTGAATAACTATCAACAAAAGTTTGAACATCATTGGAAATATTTCTTGCTATACTTTTAGCGTATTCAATCTTTTTAAAATCTAATCCTAATTTACTTTCTTTCATATCAATCAATTATATAATAAAATCAAATTTATCCATAATCCTATTTCAACAAAAATGCTGTTTTTAGCCTGAAAATGGAGCAACAAAGATACTAAGAAAAACTCATTTGACCTAAATATATATGTATTTTATAGAGATTTATTAAGTAATAAAGGACTTTGTAAATATGTTATGATTTTTATTAATTTTGCAATCTAAAACAGCATAAAAATGAAAAAACTATCAGTTCTTTATTTTGTTATACCTTTTCTATGTCTAATGCCTTTCTTTACTGCTCCAATAGCATTAGCTGCAGGAATATTATTGACATTATTAAAAATAGAAAAACCATACGAAATTAAGAAATACACTTCCAAAATACTTCAATGGTCAATTGTGTTGATGGGCTTTGGAATGAGCCTCGAAAAAGTTATTGAAACCTCACAAACAGGAGTTTTATTAACAGCTGCTTCAGTAATCTTAACTTTCTTCTTTGGATTGGGGTTAGGTTACTTATATAAAGTAGAAAGAAATACCACAATGCTTATTGCATCAGGAACTGCCATTTGTGGAGGAAGTGCAATAGCAGCCGTTTCTCCAATAATTGATGCCAAAAACAACCAAATTACCTTTGCCCTAACGGTAATTTTTGTATTAAATGCTGTAGCTCTTTTTATATTTCCAGTTATAGGGCAAGCACTTAATATGAGTCAAGAAAATTTTGGTTATTGGTCAGCAATTGCCATTCATGATACTTCAAGCGTTGTTGGGGCAGGAGCAGCCTATGGAAAAGAAGCCTTAGAGGTTGCAACCACAGTAAAACTAACTCGTACACTTTGGATAATCCCACTTTCATTTATAGTTTTGTTTTTAAACAGAAAAGAGAATAAATCCAATAAAATAAAAATCCCTTGGTTTATACTTTATTTTGTTATAGCAATTGTGGTAGCATATTTTCTTCCACAATATCAAGAAACATACAACCATATTAATTGGTTAGGGAAAAAAGGAATGGTATTGGCTTTGTTTTTAATTGGAACAAGCTTTTCTATTGAGGACTTAAAAACAGCAGGACTTAAATCCTTCCTTTTAGGAATAAGCCTTTGGATAATAATAAGCTTAGGGACTTTATTTTTCTTTCTATAATTACTAATCATTATTGCCAAAAAATAAAACTTCGTTTGCGGTAAATTAAAACGAAGAAAGAAAAAATTAAAACTTGATTTCAGTAAATTATTCCTTGATTCTATTTGATTAAAACAAAGTTTCATTGAGTATATATAAACAAAAAAAGGTAAAATGTTTTAATCATAAACACTTTACCTTTTCTTTTAAGTCTAAAATCCTAATTGATTTACAATGTGATTTTAGATTTAGAGAATGATATTATTTAATTATCTTCTACGAGCCATATCAAGCTTCATTCTTGCTGATTCTGTTAAATAAGGTTTGTAAATTTTCTTACTTGCGGTTGATGAACCATTAGTAATATTAAATTCCATAATCTTAACAGCTCCAGTTGTATCGTTTCCTATTGAATTGCTTGGTTCTCCAATAGGGAAAATATGAGTTGAAGGATTAACACCAAAGGTAGGAGTAACCAATTGAGAAGCATGATTTGCCGTAACTACACAAGTAGTAGCAATTGATGTATCACAATTCCTATACATATTTATCCAAACTTGATAAGTTCCTGTTTGAACAAGAGTGTCAGGATAGAAAACATTTTCATTATTAATACTATCAATATTACATGCAGGGTTTGAGTCTAAATCCAATCCCCAAATATAAGTATATTGACCAGTAATTGAATCATAAACATGACCTCCCTTATTTCCATAAAATATTACTGTACCATCTGGTTGAATAACATATAAGTCAACATCTTTTTCATTGTTGAAAGAAAGACTAACTTGCAATCCCCCAGTACCACCAGTACCAGCTGTATGGTAAATAATTGGAGTTGAATAAAGAGAAGTAGTTGTGCCATCTCCTAAAAGAGCAGAAATTTGAATTTCAAAATTTTGATTAAGATATTGGCTTAAAAGAATAATAAACTCAAAAACATTACTCTTAGTTTGAGTAGGAGTGATTGTATAATATTGATTTGAACCTTTAATGCTTACATATAATTTTTGAATATCATTATCAGATGTAATAGTAACATGAGAAGAACCTCCAGCAATAGCAGTGCTGTTAATAACTACTTCACCTATACTTACTCCACTTGGATTTGAAGGGATTGTTCCTTGTGCAACAGTAGAATTTTGAATAGCAAAATAATTGCTTAGAACAGGAACAGTAGGCTTAACTACTGGGTCTTCTTCATCGGTGCAAGAGTAAACACCAAATGAAACAGCTGCCACAATTAAAATATAGATGCGCAGTTTTTTAAAAAGTTGTAATAGTGTTGCATTCATTTTGTTTTTGGCAGTATTTAACCTGTTGCCTGCAGTTTTATTAATCAGAGTTCTTATATATTATTAAAACAGACTTAGTGATGAACCCCAAATTAAGCTCCTAAGCATGAGTGCAATATTACAAAAATAATAATACAATAACTATTTTTAAGCCAAAAAAATGCAATCGTAAATTAAGAAAACAATTAACTCCCACAAAAACACGAATATATAAAGAAGAAATTAATAAAATAATTTCTAAGTAAAAGCTATAACCTACTTGAGAATAAGTTTATTAAATTTCAAAAGAAAAAGGTTATCCGTTTAAAGATAACCCTTTCTCGTTTTAACAAACACTTTAAAACATTACGACTAATTATTTTGTAATAATAAGTTTCTTTACTTTCTTGAAATCATTGTTTTTAATTCTTATATTATAAACACCATTTGAAAGGTTGTTTAGGTCAATTTCCAATTCTTTTTGGTCAGGGTATAGTTTTAATTGTTTTAGCACTCTACCACTAATATCATAAAGAGAAACATTTGCTACTTCTTCCAATCCTTCAACTTTTAGAGTAGTTATGCTCTTTGCAGGATTAGGATATAGAGTAATTAAAGGCTCATCCTTACTTATGGAGTTGAGTCCAATAAAGTTTTTGCATAAGTTTTCACTAAACTCACTTTCACAAGAATTGTTTATTGCTTTAATCCTATAACAATAGTTTTCTCCTACAGTAACATTAGGGTCAATAAAAATAGGATAAGTAGTTGAAGCAATATATGTTTCATTTCTATAAATATCATATTTCAAAGCTTCAGACTCCCATGTAAGAATAATATTGTTTTGAGGAATATTAATTTGAGCATCAAGATTTACAGGAATAGTAGGAGTAGGGTTAATTCTAACAGTTATATCATCATATCCAATGCAAGTAATATTTGGCTTTATATTAAATACTTCAACAGAATAATTAATTGTTGAGTCGCATTCCAAAATATCAGGTGTAGTAGTTTGTGTAGTAGTTTGCTGAGTAGGTTGCCATAAGTAGGTATAATGATCAACTAAGCTAATTGGAGCATAAATAATTGTAGGTTCAAAAATAGTAGTGTCATTACCAAGATTAACAATTGGAGTTTGGATAATGTTCAAATAGAATGAAGTATCAAAAGTGCAACCAAACACATCAACAAAATTGATCTTATATCTATTTGAAACATTAGTGTCAATTTCCAAAGGAGGTATAATGGTGAAAATGCTATCTTGTATACCTATTAAATAAGCTCCATCCATTGTAATAGTATCAACAACAAAAGAGTTTTGATTATTTTGTAAGAATTCCAAATCCCAAGAGAATAAATATCCATTATCACTTCCCCAATAGTCGCATATTCTTAATTGCCAATCACCATTTATAGGGCAGCCAATAAGATTAGAGAAACCATTCAAATCAACTACTTCCCATCCACCAGGCATAGAGGTTGCTGATTGATTTGGAGTTTGAAAATAACCTGTTTGAGTTAAATACATATGTGATGAATCAATAGGAGAGACCACATTTCCACTCAAAACTCCTCTTTGACCATTGAGCAATTGATTAGAGAAACAATAGTTCCAACCAACACCTGGAGCATTTTGAGGATTATTAGGGTCACAACCATCTGATTGGTCAATAGGCATTCCAAGATATGCTCCTCCTGAGAATGTAAAATGTTTTAAAATGGTGTTTGAGCCATTAGGACAAACAAGCTCAATGCTTAAATCCCCTGCAAAAGAATGCTCAATATTCATACATACGCTTAAAATATCACTTGTATTTCTAATTAATGTACCTGAAGGGTAATTATCAACAGTAATTTTAGCCTCAGTACAAGAAAAAGTGCAATTAGGACCATCAGGAATTAACGATGTGCTGTCATAACTATAAGCTTTATTAAAATTGGATGAAAGAATTAAGTTGTTATTATTTTCATAACCCACCAAATAATTAAATGGAGTACCAGAACAAATATCTAAACTATCAAGCATTGATTTAATACTGATTTTACTCATTATAGCTCTAATTTTTAACTCATTGGTGCTTTCACACGTTTGGTTTGCATCAGTAACTTTTAAGCTAACAAAATTAAGAACATTTTTAGTAAACTTATGTCCAACCATATTTGAGCCATAAACAGTTTGAGTTGTTCCATCACCAAAATTCCAATAAAAGATGCAAGAGCTAATATCTTGAGGATAAGGAGAATTATTTTCAGGGAATAAAGGCTTAGCAACAAAAACAACAGAATCTCCATCACAGAAATTTAGAGCCTTATATTGATTAGTGTTAAATGTATTATCAAAAGGATTATAAATGGTATCAATAACATCTCTAACAGGAACATTTGATGCTTGACCGGCAGCATTATATTTAATAAAGAAAGTATCTAAATCAGCAATTGGAATTTGGCAACGTTGAATGCAAGAGAACTCTGCTTTAAAACCAGTAGCATTAAGAGCAGAATCGCTAACAAGACGAACAGTCAAACAACCACTTGTATCACTTAATGGAGCAATGATTTCCTTCCCCAAAAGCTCTTGATTAGTGAAATAAGGTTGTTGAGGGTTTTCAATATATGCTGTTCCATTTATTCCAACACCATAGTAAATTTCAACTCTATCGCTTGGATGAATATCAAATTCACTGAAGTCAATCTTCATTCTTTTATAAGGATAAGAAGGACAAAAAGCAATCCAGACATCTTGGTTATTTGAATAATTTCTTATGCTTCCACCATCATCAATCAAAGAAGAATAGCAATTGTGAACAGTTCTTTGATTGTTAATACTGTCTAAACGGTAAATAGATTGTGAATTACCAATATAAGGTAATAAAAATGCACAAACAAAAACAACTAATAATAATTTCTTCATGATATTCTCTTTTTTGATGATTAGATAATTATACATAAATTATATTCTTATAAACATCCAAAATTATAAAAAAGTAAGTGAATAGGTGGTAAAAAAATATTTTTAATTATTAAATTTCAGAATATCAATAGATAAAATATTCAATAATATGGTATTTTTAAGAGTGAAAAAGTTTTTTTGGATTATGGATTATGGATTATAATTTATTATTATTACTTTTGCATAAAATAAAGATTTTAGATTGATGCAAATTGTTACTCTTACTTCTGACTGGGGAATTTCTGACCATTATATTGGTGCTGTTAAGGGCAAGTTGTTTTCAACAATTAACAATTGCCAAATTGTTGATATATCTCATCAAATCAAAAAGTTTGACATTTTGCATGGTGCGTTCGTTGTTAGAAATGCTTGCTTGGATTTCCCTAAATCCACCATACATATTATTGATGTTCAAAGCACTGAAAGTAAGATTAAGGACTACCAACATGTAATTATTAAATATAATGACCAATTCTTTGTTTGCACAGATAATGGAATGCCAAGTCTTATATTTGAAGGATTGGAAATTCAAAAAATTATTGCAATAACCAAAATTTATCAGGAATCATCATACTATACATTTTCTGCTTTTGATCTTTTTTGCAAAACAGCAGCTTTAATTGCCTATAATACAAATATTGATGAATTTGGTGATCCAATGGAAAAATTATTGAAAAGAAGTCTCCCTAAGCCAACCGTTTACGACAATTTAATAACTTGCACGGTATTCTACATCGATAGCTACGGAAATGTATTCCTAAATATTACTATTGATGAGTTTATGCAAATGATTGGACGTAAAAAATTTGAGATTAAAATTGAAGGATTTGAATTAACAAAGTTTCATCATTCCTATGATGAAGTCAAAGAGAATAATCCACTCCTGACCGTTTCTTCAACCCAACATCTTCAATTAGCAATCAACAAAGGAAATGCTTCGGCACTTTTAGGACTTAATGAAGGGAGTCCTATCAATATTTCAATCAATCCTTAATATCTTCTCAGAAATAAATTCAATTGCCTCAATTGTTCTTGGAGAAAGAATATCCATCAAATTACTCTCAATACCATAAACCCGATTCTTCTTAACAGCTTGAAGTTGATTATATGGATGAGTATTAACAAATTGTGCAGAATCTTCCTTTCTGATAAATATATAATCTGGTTGATTTGAGAAGATTTCTTCCTTTGAAAACGACCAATTTAAACTTTCCTTTGCAATATTTTCTCCCCCAGAAAGAGTGATAATCTCATCAATAAAAGTATTTTTACATGCTGAAAAATCACCTGTTTGTCCAAATCCAACAACATAATAAATCTTTGGGATTGTATAATTATTTCTTGATTTTTGCGTACTATCTCTCTTTGCCTTAATGCTAATTAACTCTTCATTAAAGCCAACAATGATTTTCTTTGCCAATTCCTCCTTGTTCATAACCTTACCCAATGTTTCAATTATTTCGTACATACCAACAATTGAGTTAGCATCCTTAAAAGATATAATAGGAATTGAAGCATTTTCTATGGTTTGAAACATCTTTTTGGTGAAAATAGATGAAGTAATCACCAAATCAGGATTAAGTTTAATAATCTCTTCCAAATTCGCATTATTTATCCCACCAATTGATTTTATCTTTTTAGCCTCAGGAGGATAATTGCAAAATTCAGTTCTTCCAATCAATCTATCTCCACAATCCAAATCAAAAAGAATTTCTGTAATGGCAGGGGAAACCGAAACAACTCTCATAGGAGTATTTTTAATAGGGTTTTTTAAAGAAACTACATAATTGGGCTTTGTGTCTTTTGCTTGATTGCAGGAAATGAAAAGAGAAGTCAGTAAAATAAAAGCTAATAATAAATTTTTTGAACAAGGTTTCATTGGAAAAGTTATTTGTTTATGATTATATTATCCTTGTCAATGATTTCTGCCTCAACATTAAATAACTCTTGGATATTCTCCTTATTAATAATATCCCTTGTTTTCCCAAAATGCATAAGATGACCATCCTTCAATGTTAAAATATCATCGCTATATTTCAATGCAAGTGAAAGGTTATGCAGAATAATGAAAATTGTTGTTTTGTTTTCTTTGTTTATTTTTTTCAATAATTCCATTATATCAAACTGATGCCTAATATCCAATGAAGAAACAGGCTCATCCAAAAGCATTAATGGACTTTCTTGAGTAAGGGCTCTTGCTATCATAATCCTTTGCAACTCGCCTCCACTAAGCTGCTTTATTGACCTGTTTCTCAAATGCCAAGTATTAGTCTTTTCCATAGATTGCTTAACAATCTCTAAATCATTTTGAGAATCTGCTTGAAGGAGTTTTTGATAAGGCATTCTTCCCATCATAACAACTTGAAAAGCAGAAAAATCAAATAAGAACTCGTTATGTTGCCAAACAATTGATACTTCCTTTGCTAATTGTTTCTGATAATACTTCTTTATAGGCTTACCATTAATTTTGACAACTCCCGAACTAAGCTCTATATGATTAGTAATCGATTTCAGTAGAGTTGTTTTCCCACTTCCATTTGTCCCAATAACACAGTAGAACCCACCTCTTTGAAGAGAAAAACTAATATTCTCAATAATTCTCTTTTCCCTAACAAAATAAGAAATGTTTTTTGCCTCTAAAATCAAATCTATTTCACCCATTTTCATCTAAGGATTAAGTTGTTTTTTTGCATTATAGAGCAAATATATAAAGAAAGGCGAACCAATAAGAGCAGTAATGCTACCAACTGGTAATTCGCTTGGAGCTATCAAAACACGAGCAAGAATATCTGCTAAAAGCATAAAAATCATTCCTCCAAAAATTGAAAAAGGAATAATCTTCCTATTGTCAGAACCAACAATAATTCTAACTATGTGAGGAACAATTAGTCCAACAAACCCAATTACACCACAATTTGCAACAATAATACCAATCATAAGCGTAGAAAAGAGTAGAATAATCTTTTTTGTCTTCTCAACATTCACTCCCAAGCTTTTTGCACTTTCATTGCCAGTCAAGATAGCATTAAGTTCTCTTGCATAAATTCTAATAATAATAATCCCAATCAAAACGAAAAGAAATACTATCCAAATATCAGAAAACTTTGTCGCGCTCATTGAACCCATTGTCCAGAAAATAATCTTTTCCATATTCTCACTACTTAGCACCATCAAAATAGCAATTAATGCAGCCATTAGAAAATTAATGCTAATTCCAGCAAGTAAGAGAGTTGTTGTGTGAAGGCGATTTCCAACAGAAGCTATTTTGATTATTATCCAAACAGTAGCCAGAGCAAATAAAAATGCAAAACCTCCAATTCCAAAGAAAATAATGTCTAAACCTAAAATAATTGCAATTGCAGCCCCGAGTGATGCCCCTGAAGACACTCCCAAAATATAAGGGTCAGAGAGGGGGTTTTGGAAAATTGCTTGATAAGCAGAGCCGCAAACAGCCAATCCTGCACCACACAAAAGGCTCATTAGAACACGAGGAAGTCGAATGTTTTTAATGATATAGATTGAGTTTTCATCCAAACTACTAACATCAACACTACCCCAAAAAAGTCCCAAAACTATCAGTCCTGCAACAATTAGGCTCAAAATGATATACCAAAGAATATCTTTCATTATTTATGTTGAGTTATTCCATTCTAATGAAGTAATTTATTAGCCTTGTCCATTGCAGATGAAATATGATCAAATACAAATTCTTTTCCAAGCTTATCAATAAAACCACTTTTTTCCAACGTAGAGTAAACCTCAGGAGTAACACCAGAAAGAATAACTTGAATCTTTTCTTTCTTTGAACGATTACACAAATTCGTCAGATTCTTAATCCCTGTTGAGTCAATAAAAGGCACCTTCCTCATTCTGATAATCCTAACCTTTGGTTTTTCCTTTATCTCATAGCTAATTTCATCAAACTTATTGGCAATTCCAAAGAAGAAAGGTCCATCAATTTCGTAAACCTCTAAATGTTTATCTAATTTAGCATATTCTATGTCATTATCTTCAGGGTTTTCTGTTCTTGCAATTTCGGTTTCAATAACCCTAATTTGTGATGTTTCCATAACACGCTTAATAAATGAAATGGCAGCAATCAAAAGTCCAATTTCAATAGCAATGGTAAGGTCGAAGATAACAGTCAAGAAGAAAGTAACCAAAAGCACAATAACATCAGCCACAGGGTTTTTAAGCAAAGCCTTAAAGTTTCTCCACTCACTCATATTATAAGCCACCACAACCAAAATGCCAGCCAAACAAGCAAAAGGAATATAAGCAGCCAAAGGCATAAGGAAAAGGAAAATAAGCAAAAGGAAAACAGCATGAACAATGCCAGCCACAGGAGTCTTACCACCATTATTAATATTAGTCATAGTTCTTGCAATGGCACCAGTAACAGGAATACCACCAAAAATAGGAACAACAAGGTTTGCCACTCCTTGACCAATAAGCTCAGTGTTGGAATGATGTTTCTTACCGGTTGCACCATCAGCCACCATAGCCGAAAGCAAACTCTCAATGGCACAAAGCATTGCAATGGTGAAAGCAGGAGAAATCAACAAACGAACAGCATGCATATCAATCTTAGGAGTAATAGGCTTAGGAAGTGGAGAACCACCCGAAAGTTCAGGATACTTACTACCTATTGTTGAAACTTCAATTCCAAACTGATTTTTAAGTAAAAGAGCAATGAAAGTACAGAGAATGATTGCAACAATGCTTCCAGGTATTTTCTTAGTTATCCTTTGCCATAGAAAAATGATTGCAATTGTCAGTACAGATAGAAGTGTTGCCCAGGGATTAATTGTAGAAAAATTCTCAAAATAAACCACCCACTTACTCAAGAACTCCGAAGGAATTACCAATTCGCCACCTCCAACAGCAGTTAGTCCAAAGAAATCCTTGATTTGAGTTGAGAAAATTACAACTGCAATACCTGAGGTAAACCCAACAATGATTGGAAAAGGCATAAATTTAATTACATCTCCCAATTTCAAAAGCCCCATCAAAATAAGCATTACACCAGCGATAGTTGTTGCAATAATCAGTCCAGTAAAACCAAACTCAGCAATAACGCCCGCAATAATAACAATGAAAGCACCAGTAGGACCACCAATCTGAACATGTGAGCCTCCAAGAAAAGATACAATAAACCCACCAATAATTGCCGTAATCAAGCCCTGTTGAGGTGAAACTCCTGAGGCAATACCAAAAGCAATTGCAAGAGGAATAGCAACAATACCTAGAATAATGCCTGCAATAAAATCTTGCATAAACTGCTCTTTGAAATAGGCTTTATTGTTTATTAGTTTAAAAAACTTTGGTTGAAATACATCCTTAATATTGAACTCTATCTTCATTCTGTATTATATCTAATGTGAAATAAAACATTTTAATAAGTCTGCAAATATACTAAAAAAAACGACTCCTCATAAATTGAAATTAGAATGAGATTTCTATTCTTCAGAATGGATAATGCAAAAATAACATTAAATTAATATGCTTTTTTGAAATAAAATACTATATTTGCATCATTAATCAATCTCTTCAAAAGAGATACTTAAAAAAGTATTATATTATGAATTTAAAAAAGTACATTTCAGAAATGATTGGAACCATGGTTTTGGTTCTAATGGGATGCGGTTCAGCAGTGTTTAATGGAGGAGTTGGCACTACTGCTCAAGTATTAACAGTAGCCTTTGCCTTCGGACTCTCAGTTGTTGCAATGGCTTATGCAATCGGAAACATTTCCGGCTGTCATATCAATCCAGCCATTACCTTTGGAGTTTTGCTTTCAGGCAGAATGAAGGGTTCAGAAGCAGGCATGTATATACTTTTCCAAGTAATTGGAGCAATCATTGGCTCAGCAATAATCTACCTTTTAGTAAGTACAGGCACACAAACCGAATTTGCAACCCAAACAGGAGCAAATGCTGTAGCCCCAACCTCATCAATAACAATGGCATTTATAGCTGAATTAGTTTTTACATTTATATTTGTATTGGTTGTATTAGGAGTTACTGATAATGTAAAAGGAAATTCATCACTTGCAGGCTTAGCAATCGGTTTAACTTTAGTATTGGTGCATATTGTTTGTATCCCAATCACAGGAACATCAGTAAACCCAGCAAGAAGTATTGGACCAGCACTATTTGAGGGTGGAGTTGCCCTACAACAATTATGGATATTCATTCTTGCACCTCTTGCAGGTGGAGCCTTGGCAGCAGGAATTTGGAAGTTAATTTCTTTCCAAAAAGCAGAAACTAAGTAGTATATAAAATTATTTGAATATAATTAATAAGGCTGATTTTTATTAAATCAGCCTTATTTGATTTTAGTAAATTAGAATTTGACTCTAATAAATTAAAGCTTGATTCTATTTTACCTCCAAAAGAGTTTTTATTTGGGTTATGATAATTGCTTTCCAGCCCTCCAAAATGTCTTCTAATGTTTTTTCATCTTTGATAAGAATATCCTCAATTATATTTTTTGCCATAAATGGGAAAGTTACTTGAGATACAAAAGTCATTAAGATATAATAAATTGGGACTTGTTTTATGGTGCCTTTTTCTACTTCATTATTAATAATCCCAATTATTGTATCAATATAATTTTCAAATCCAATACTATAAGCAACAGATGTTATATTATTCAAATCCCTATTTATTTCCCCAATAATGAATTGTGGAAGGCTTGGATTGGAAAGAAAAATTTGAAAATATATATCTATAATTGCCTCACATTTAGAAAAGAAAGGAATATCCTTAAATAATAAATCCTGAATTTGAGGAAGGAATGATTCTATAATTTGTCCAAAAACAGCATGAAACATTTTCTCCTTAGTATTGTAGTAATAGTGCAAAGAGGTGCGATTAATTCCAGCCTTTTGAGCAATATCACTCATATTTGTGTTCTTATAGCCATACTCCAAAAACATTTGTCTTGCAGTTTCAATTATTTGCTCTTCCATATCTTAGGTAATTAAAGTTTATGATTTTGTTGCTTAATATTATCTGTCATCAAGTGTAATCGATTAATAATATTTAGGTCACTAACTCCGCTATCAAAGTCCAAAGAAAGCAGATTCATTTGAGGATAGAGAGTTTTTATTTTTTTCTCAACGCCCTTAGCAATAATATGATTTGCAATACAACCAAAAGGCTGAAGGCTAATGACATTATTAACTCCTGTTTTTGCAAAATGAACAACCTCACCTGGCAATAGCCACCCTTCACCAAATTGTGCAGAAAGTGAAATAACTTCTTTTGCATGCTCAGAGGTCTCAAAAATATCGTTGAAAGGAATATAGTACTTAAATGTAGAACCAATCCTATTGAATTTGTTAATTACCTTCTTAATAATGCCATAAGCCTTATCCATAACAAACTGCGGAATGATTGATGTTTCCATATTTTCCTCTTTTCTAATCTTGCTATTGACAAACGATTGGAAGAAGAAATCCGATAGCATAGGAGGGACAACCTCAAATTTCCTATCAGTTAGCCATGCGAGAATATTTTTATGGGCAAATGAATTAAATTTAAGGAATATTTCTCCAACAACTCCAATTTTTGAAAGATTAGCATCATTAATTATTGAATTAAAATCCTCAGCTGCAGTTTGCAAAAGGCTAATCAATTCCTTAGATTTATTCCTAAGAATAATCCCATTAGCAACCTCCAAATAGTAATTCTTTAATCTTTCAGCCTCACCAATTTCTTTTTCCCTAACCAATGCAGCATAATAGAACTTAGATATGCAATCACCAAAAAGAACAGCATATATTGCCATCTTGATATGCTTTATCCAGTTAATGCTAAAACCAGATTGCTTATTACTCATATCATCTCCAAAAGCAACCGAAATAACCGGAACTTGCTCAAAGCCCGATTCCACCATAGCACTCTTAATCATTGCCAAATAGTTTGATGCCCTACACTGACCACCTGTTTGAGTCATTGCAACAGCAGTATTGCTAAGGTCATAGTTTTCTGATTTTAGAGCCTTAATAATATCTCCAATGATTAGGGTTGCAGGATAACAAACCTCATTATTTGCATATTTCAATCCCTCATCAGCCGAAACAGTATCGCTAATTGGCAATACCTCAAAATCGTAGCCAGCCAGCTTAAAGAAAGAAGACATAATTGGTGAAACAAATTCCGTAAAATAAGGAGCAATTATCTTTCTTCTCTTTTCTTTTTTAGTAAAGGTAAGGGTTGAAACAAACGAAGAATGCTTCTTTTGCCTATTTGTTTCGTACTTCAAGCTCTCAATCAATGATCGAACCCTAAGCTTCAACGAACCAATATTATTAACATCGTCAATCTTAAGAATTGTCAAACTCTTACCATACCTCTTAAGTACAGCCTTCACTTCATCCAAAAGGAAAGCATCAGGACCGCACCCAAATGAGGTCATCTGGACGAAATGAATATTATTGTCCTGTTCAGCCACCCAATGAGCAGCATTTAGAATCCTATTAATGTATGCCCATTGCGAAACATAGTGAGTATCATCAAAATTAATATCTTTCCTATTCCTCACTATATCTTCCGAAATCACATCAACCCCCATATCTGCAATCATTTCAGATAGCTTATGTTGAATTAAAGGATCAGTGTGATAAGGTCTTCCAGCCAAAACGATGGTTAGTTTATTTCTTGACTTGTAGATATTATTGTTCAAAAGTTCAATCTCTCTATCATATTCTTCTTGAGCCTTAATAGCATCTCTAGTAGCAATACTAATTCTTTCCTTGCTTATTCCCAATGATTGCAAGTATTGATTACAACATTTTCTAAGTAAATTCTTATCCTTGAAATTAAAGGTAGGGGAGTCAATAGGGGTTGAAGGATTAATAGCACTTTTAATAACATCAGAATAGCCCGAAACAATAGGGCAGTTATAACTATTTACTGCATCCTTATTCTCTTTTTTCTCGAAAATAACATAAGGAAAAAATATTCTATCAACCTTCTTCTCAATCAAATTATAAATGTGACTATGCGTTAGTTTTGCAGGAAAACAAATATTATCACTCATCACAGAATGAACTCCCTGCTCATATTCCTTAAAAACAGAAGTGTCAGAAAGCACAGTCTCAATCCCAGAGCTCTCAAACAAGGCATGCCAAAAAGGATAGTTTTCATAAGTGTTTAGAGCACGAGGAATTCCAATCCTTAATCCTTTATTCTTATTCTTAACCTCTCTATCAAATATTAATTTATATTTTTCAGGATAAATATTTTTCCCCCTTTTTCTCTTCTCTCCAGCATTTGTGAAAATCTTCTCACACTTATTCCCAGAAAAGAAAACATTATCGTTTAAGAAAGTATATTTATTAATAATACAATGATTCTCACAACCCCTACACTGCAATTCATTGGTCGAGTAGTTAGCCATTGAAATAAGTTCTTCAAGAGGTCGCTCCATACCCTTAACCATATTTTTCGCATATAAAGCACACCCATAAGCTCCCATAAGTTCAGAAATATTACTCCTAAAAACAGAAGTATTTGTCAAGAGTTCGAATGCTCTAACAACAGAATCGTTTTTCATTGTTCCACCTTGCAAAACAATATTCTTACCTAACTCATCAGTGTTCTTAACCTTCAAAACCTTGTAAAGACAATTCTTTACAACTGAATAAGACAAACCTGCCGAAATATCCTCAACCGAAGCCCCTTCACGAAGCACTTGTTTGATTTTGGAATTCATAAAAACCGTACAACGAGTTCCCAAATCGCAAGGCTCCTTTGCTTGAGTTGCCCTAAGTGAAAATTCACTAATCTCACAACCCAGCGATTTTGCAAAGGTTTCCAAAAAAGACCCACATCCCGATGAACAAGCCTCATTTATCTCCATTCTATTCAAAGCACCGTTCTCAACAAACATTGCCTTCATATCCTGCCCACCAATATCCAAAACAAAGGAAACCTCAGGCGAAATCTTTTTTGCAGCCGAATAATGCCCAATCGTTTCAATTATTCCAGTATCCAAATTAAATGCAGCCTTAATCAAATCCTCACCATAGCCCGTAGAACAACTTGCCTTTATTCTCAAAGCCCTTTTCCCACTCTTTTCAATAAATTTCTCCAAGCCCTTCTTGACTGTTGCAATTGGATTACCATTATTTGGACTATAATAAGAATAAATCACCCTTTCCCTATCATCAATTCCAACAATCTTCGTGGTGGTTGAACCTGAATCAATACCAAGCCAAATATCTCCTTCGTAGGTCTTAATATCCCCTTTTTCAATCCTATGTCCATCCTTCTCTTTCTTCCAGTGCAAATACTCTTCTTCGCTTTCAAACAATGGTTGAAGCCTATCGGTAATCTTAAGATTTTGTCCTTGCTCGTTTTCAAAAATATGCAAAAGCTCATCAATTGTAAACACTGACTTATTATCCTCATAAAGTGCAGCACCCCAAGCAGGGAACAAATTAGCATGCTCCGGAGTTATGGTATCTTCGGGCTTAATTTTTAAGTAATTGACAAATGCTTTCCTAAGAGAAGGAATAAAATTAAGAGGACCTCCACAAAACAAAATCTTAGGTTCAACCTCAAAGCCATGCGAAAGAGTAACTATTGTTTGAACAGCAACAGCATGAAATACTGACATTGCAATATCTTCCTTATCGACATTCTTACTCATTAGGTTTTGAATATCAGTTTTGGAAAACACACCACAACGAGATGCAATTGGATGAATCCTTTTAGAGTTTTGAGCCAACGAATTTAGCTCATCAATCGAAACATTCAACAAGGTAGCCATTTGGTCAATAAAAGAACCCGTTCCTCCAGCACAATTCCCATTCATTCTCAAATCCACATTTCCATTCTTTTGAATATAAACAATCTTTGAGTCCTCACCGCCAATATCAATAATTGTTGAAATATCATCAAACCTGCTCCTGACAACCTCAACCGTAGCTGTAACCTCTTGCACAAAAGAAAGTGAATACCTTTCCGCAATACCCATCCCAACAGAACCTGTAATCGATAACTCAATCTCACTATCCTTAATAATATCTCTCAGTTCAAGGAAAAGCGATAGCACGGATTGAGAAACATCCGCACAATGCCTAATATATTTTGAAAAAACAATTTCATCATTATTCCCCAAAGCAACAATCTTTGCAGTAGTAGAACCAACATCCAAACCAACTCTAAATCTGTTCATTAACAATTTTCAACATTTTAGTTTGACACCATTGTCAGTTGCAAAAATACAATAATATTTTTTATATACAATTTTATTAAGAATTTTATTCAATTAATATTGACACAGCATATGATGGGAAAAAGTAAAAATAGTAATTTTTTTATGTAACAAAATTCATTATTAATTATTAAGTATCAATCTATTATTGTAAATTTCCTCTGTAACTTATTGATATTATGCTCGTTTCACTTTATTTTTGTAATTAATTGATTGATAGGTTTGTTTCGCTGTTTCACTCCTCTTAGTAGAGTGAAACGATGAAACAAGAAATAATCTTTAATAGGTTCAGAGTTGCACTAAGACAAGTTAGCTTAGTGCAAAACTCTGCCCCTTTATTATTAAAAACTATTTTGATGAGTTTTATTCGAGAGCCAATAAGTTAATTATTTTGACAATTTACTTTTTATTGATTAGTTCAGACCTATAACTATCAATAATTTTTCCTCTGATATATTTTTTGACAATGATATTAAAGATAAAAACTAAACCCACTAAATAATCTGTTTAGGATTATGAAGTGGGTTTATTCTATAATAAAGAAATGATTGCTGTCTATTTCTTTGTTTTCTTAAGGAACATTTTAGCAAAGTTTCTTGCCTTTCTCTTTTTCCAATCTCCTTTATGGTAAAGATAAGAGCCAATCATAGGAACAACTGTTGTTGCTTCTGCATATACCATTTGTTCGAATGTTGTGTCAACTTTCCCCCATGATGATGCTTCTTTAAGTGTTGAAGAAGAGCAAGCTCCATCTCTAACATCAGCTACAGTTATTTGAATTGCGTATTTGTGCATATCAACTTCATGTCCTAAAATTTCAGCACACACAACAGTGTCTTGAGTAAAGTTCTTTGGAACTCCTCCACCAATCATAAATAATCCTGTGGTTTTTGCAGCAATTTTAATATTGGTAAGTTCTAAGAAATCTTTAACTGAGTCTATGCTAAGATGTTTTTCTGGGTTTTCAACTTGATGCATAACTAATCCAAATCCAGCAGATGAATCGGTGAAAGCAGGGCAGAAGATAGGTACATTGTTTTCATAACATGCTTGAATTAAAGAATCAGTCTTCTTTGCATTTCCTTCTGAAAGCCATTTACCAATTTCCCAAATAAATTCTCTTGAAGAATAAGGTCTTTTTTCCAATTTGTCAGCAATCATTTTAATTGTTCCATCGCAGTTTTGAAGTTCTTCTTCATCAATGTATGTGTCATAAATTCTGTCAATGTAGTTGGAACGAAGATATTTATCGTCAATAAATGGAGTTCCTTTATAGTGTTTAAATCCTAATGCTTCAAAGAAATCCATATCTATAATTGATGCTCCAGTTGCAACAATACAGTCAATCATTTTGTTTTTAACCATATCAACATAAACTTGCATACAACCTCCTGCTGAAGTACTTCCTGCAAGGGTAAGAATAATGGAACATTCTTTATCATTAATCATTCTATCGTAAATATCAACTGCAGTTGCTGTATCACGAGAAGAGAAGGACATATCTCTCATAGCATTAATTAAATCAGTTGTATTGATTTTCTTAATATCTACATGCTTAACAATATCCTTAAGTAAATCTTTCTTTTTCATGAGTCAAAATCAATTTATTATTGTTTATATTATATATTATGCTAATAATTCAGCATGCAAATATAAGATAAATATTTGAAATATATATTATTGTTTTGTTAATTGGATATTTTTTGGAAAAAAAATAACGAAAAACTTTGTAGTATTTCAAAAAGTAGTACCTTTGCACTCGGAAAGTTGGCAGAGTGGTCGATTGCGGCGGTCTTGAAAACCGTTGACTGTAACAGGTCCGGGGGTTCGAATCCCTCACTTTCCGCAAACTAAAAAGGACTTTGATTATATCTAATTAAGGTCTTTTTTTCTTTTAAACTTATCCACTAAAAATTCCATCTAAAAATTATCCATTAATTATTATCAATTTATTATCAATTTGAGGATATATATATTTGCATCTAATACTTAATCATAATTTCCATAATATACTTTCACTCACTCTAAATAATAGAAGTTAATAATCAAAAATTAAAACTTGATTTCAGTAAATTAAAACTTGATTTCAATAAAATGAAACAAGGAGTTAGTAAATAGGAATAAGGATAAAATTTATTTGAATAAAGTCTTACTTGTTAAATAATATACAAATAATTAAAGCGAAGTGATTAGTTTTGCAATGTAAATAGCACATTCAGCTACTCTTTCATAATTAACAATACTAAGGTTATCTTTTGGTGTGTGAGTTATTTCTTGACAGTTCATATTTTCAATAAACATCTGAGAACTTACTGCAATTGCTGGAACCCCTTGTTGAATAAAAAGACTATGGTCTCCTTGATACCAAGGTAATCCTTCAACAATTTCTTCTGTATCACTAATCAACTCATTAAATTTTTTCTGAACAAATTCAGGAAGCTCAAAAGGAGAAAAACAAGAAATACCTTCATTATATCCTGCACCATCAATATTTATATTAAAATAAATGTTGCTAAACTTATCTACATTTTGCTCAATAAACTTTACTTGACCTGGTGCACCATAATAGTCTTCACCATTGAAAACTACTAATTCAACGGAATAGTTTGAGTGATAGTCTTTCAATAATTCTGCTAAAAGTAATAGAACTGTAACTCCTGTACCATTATCAATTGCTCCTGGAGTTCCTATCTTTGTGTCGATATGGGCTGTAATGACAATACGTTTCTTAGTGTTATTCTTTTCATTTTTAGCAATTACATTATATGCTGTTTCCGATATGCGTTCAGCTTGAGAAATCAATTCTATTTCTTGTCCAACACATGCTAATAGTTTTTCTCCTTCAGTATCCTTCATAAAAACAGAAGGAATATTGAAATCACCATCTTCAAATAAAGGGAAAGGATAAACACCTCCTGCTGTAGCAGAATCTCTTTCTGTTGCACTAATTAATGCTTTAGGATTACCTTTTTCTAATAAAGATATTATATGTTGGTGCTCCTCAGGATTCCAAAAAGGAAAGTTTTTAGGTGCAATTTGTTGAGATGCAATTTCGCCGTAAAGAAGTACAATTTTACTCTCCAAATTTTCTTTTTCTAATTGAGCTATGGAATTAATAGCAATCAATTCTCCTTTTGCTGAGCATCCTAATGAGTAGTGAGAAGAAAAGACTTCAAATGCTTTTCCATTACATGTAAGTGATGCTCCATTGGTTTTCCAATCAATAACATTTAGTTCTGTTGATTCTGTTAACCAACCAATTTCTTCTAATTCACTCTTTGTGTAGGATGTTGCCTTTCGGTTTTGAAGACTACCGACTCTGCGTTCACCAATTTCATCGCATAATACTTGCAGATGTTTTTTTGCTTTTTCTGTTAGAATTTCTTTGTTCATGTTTTAAAATTTTTATTTATGAAAGTGCAAAAATAGAATATCAATGAGATTTAAAATTGTAGAAAAAGAACATTTTATTCTTTTAATAATACATATCAAGAAGGCAATAGAACAATTTATATCTCAATAATTCATGAACCTCCCATAAGGTTGAAAATTTCCTACAAAGATATAAATTTTTAATAATCGTGTTTAAAAAATATTGAAAAGTATTGATTGTTTTTAAATATAAACTATATTTGCAGTTGTAATTTAAAAATAATTTAATATGGAAACTTCTTGTATAAACGAATGTCCTTTTGAAGCAATTTCATGGTTATGGTATGTTATTGCTGTTATAGTATCCTTTTTTATAGGAGCACTTTGGTATGGTGTTTTATTCCCAAAAACATGGATGAAAGCCGTAAGGTATGAATGCGCTTGTAAAGCTGATGTAGCTAATGGTGAAAGATGCACCTGTAAAAGAAGTGCAAATATAGTAATCTTTCTAATTCAAATAATTTCAACTGCACTACTCGTTTTCATGTACTTTATTCTAACATCAATAGACATAAGGCTATCCATAGTTGCAATTATTGCAGTAAGTGCATGGATGATGTCAACCCTAAAATTTCAAATTGCAGATTGGAATCGTTATTTCAGATTAGTTGGTATTGATATTAGCTATTTTGTTATAGTATCAATAGTTGCAACAGTATTTTCATTGTTTTAATAATCAGTAATATGTTTTCAAAAGGAAAAAGAATTAATGATCAACTAAACCTTAGAGCACCTAAATTAGTTGAAAGAACTATTAGAAAAGCAGCTGTAGCAAGTGCTTATGGCGATTATTCAAAGATAGATTATTCTTCATTATGGAACAAACTCTGGCCCTTCATTAAACAAAATAAACTCTTTAGGGCACTTCTAATAATTACC
>DHCV01000009.1 GCA_002399025.1 Bacteroidales bacterium UBA4893
AAACTAAACGACACACAAACAGGATTCAGGCTCTACCCCATAAAAAAGATGAAGAGGATGAAACCCTTCAACAACAGATACGAAGCCGAATACGAACTCTTAGTACGAATTGCATGGAGGAATATCAAACTCATAGAGCAACCCATCAATGTTTACTACCCACCCCTTGAAGAAAGAGTATCACATTTTCGCCCCACAAAAGATTTCGTCAGAATAAGCCTACTAAACACCTTCCTAACCATAGCCGCCCTATTCTACGGCTATTTTTCTATGCTTATTAGAAAGAAATAATTAATTTTAGTGATTAATGGTAAGTGGTAATGGTTAATGCTTGTCGTGCGTGATTTGCACTCCCACACAACAACATATCCCGTAGAATAAAATACTAAAAGGCGGTGTGGCTTTTGATTAAGCTACACCGCTTTTGAATTTAATTAAATGGTAAATGAAATAGACTTATGGCTTTTGTGCTTTAGTAGTGAAAAAGTGTTATTTTTGCAATCCTAACTGCAAATAAAAAAAGGGTTAGGTTTTGCAATGAAACAAAAGAAGGTATCCATTAAGTTATAATTTATATTCAATGAAAATAGTAATTCTTGGTTTATATTCTTTTTTTGACAAACGTCCCTTTCTTTTAAGAGGATTATTAATTGGGATTATTCTCCTATTGCTCTTATTGGTTTTGCAGATTAATTTTGTTGAAGATATTAGTAAGTTCCTTCCCGAAAAGGATTCTAACAGGAGAATAAACTATGCTTATCAACATATTGGGGCGTCCAATAGGATAATGGTTAATGTATCTTTGTCCAACAATAAAGAAATTGATAAAGATAAAATTGTTGATGCCGTTGATGTTTTTGTTGAGAGATTAAGTGAGAAAGATAGTTCCTCTTCAATCAAAGATATATTCTATTTGGTTGATCAGGAGAAAATCTCCTACCTAACAAGTTTCATAATTCAAAATCTGCCCTACTTTATTGATGATAGTGATTATAAAAAGATTGATTCCCTAATTGAGAAAAGGAATATTGAGAAGATTCTTATTGCCAACAAAGAGGTATTAATTTCTCCAATGAGTAGTTTTATGAAAGATATTATTGCTCAAGACCCTTTGTTCTTCTCTGGCTCTGCACTTTCCAAGCTTAATCAGGCTCAAAGCACAAATAGTTTTGAGTTATATAATGGCTACATATTCACTAAGGATGAGAAGGAGGCAATGATTGCGGTTTCTTCCAAGTATCCTGTGAGTGAAACTTCAAAAAATGAAGAGCTGATAAAAACTTTGAAAGAGGTAGCCAATTCGGTTGAAGAGGAATTTGGGAATGAAATCAAGATAGATTTTATTGGAGCTTCTGTTATTTCAATTTCCAATGCCAATCAAATAAAGAAAGACAGCATAATCTCAACTTCAATTGCTCTAATCCTGATTTTACTTTTGCTCTTGATTTTCTTCCGAAACCTTAAAGCTCTTTTCGTTATACTCTTTTCTCTTATTTTTGGAGGGATTTTCTCATTAGCATTCTTGGTAATTTTCAAAGATTCTGTTTCTATTATTGCGATAGGGATAGGTTCAATTATATCTGGAATAGCGGTGAACTATCCTTTG
Source organism: Bacteroidales bacterium UBA4893 (assembly GCA_002399025.1). Lineage (GTDB taxonomy): Bacteria > Bacteroidota > Bacteroidia > Bacteroidales > P3 > UBA10566. Next base: position 1,607 of record DHCV01000009.1, read on the forward strand.
CATTTCTTAGCTCATTTGCAACATTCACAAAACAGAGAAGAAACCATAAAAGATATTATTTCTCCTTTAATAATTGGTAATATCACCACCGTTGGAGCTTTTTTAAGCCTTATCTTTATTTCTTCCGATGCAATGAGAGACCTTGGGCTTTTCTCCTCATTTCTTTTGATAGGCACAATCCTTTTTGTTCTTGTTTTCTTGCCCCATTTCTTTAAGAAAACACTATTCTCTGGCAATAAAGAATCTCATTCCAAACTAATATTTGGTAAGCTGGCAAACCTAAATCTTGAGAAGAATAAAGTTATTGTTTTAATTGTTATTCTTTTGACTATTCCTCTTTTCTTTTTGAGTAAGAAAACTAATTTTGAAACTGACCTTAATGCCATAAACTATATGACTAAGGAGCAGAGAATAAAACTAAACAAACTTATTAAGGAAACTGAAAGCACCAACCCTTCACTTTATTGCGTTGCGGAAGGAAAAGAGATTGACGATGCCCTTGAAAACTACGAAAAGGCGTCAATGAAGATTGATTCCTTAATGAAAGATAGTACAATTATAAAACAATCGGGTATTAGTATATTTCTTCCTTCCAAGAAAACTCAAGAACTAAAGCTTGATAAATGGCATAGTTATTGGGAGAATAGGAGGGAGGGTTTCCTAAATGATTTAAGGCAATTATCGGTTAAGAATGGTTATAACGAAAACTCTTTTAATCAATTTGAAGAGATAATAAATAAAAAATACTCAGTTGAAGATATTTCCTATTTTGAACCCATAGTATCTTCATTTGCCAATAACTATATTTCAACTGAAAACGATATTTCCTTAGTGTTTACAATCTTAGAAACAAAGAAGGATAATCTTAATATGGTTTCAAATAGCATTGATAAGATAGATGATAATGTTTTTGCTTTTAATAACAAGTCTGTTATTGAAAAGATGGTGGATATTCTTTCCGATGATTTTAATTATGTGTTATATATATGTAGTTTCATTGTGTTTCTTGTCTTGACGATATCCTACGGAAGAATAGAATTAAGTCTTCTTGCCTTTGCACCGCTTCTAATTAGCTGGATATGGATTTTGGGAATAATGAATTTGTTTGGAATTAGCTTTAACATAGTAAATATTATATTGGCATCTTTTATTTTTGGACAAGGAGACGACTATACAATATTTGTTACCGATGGACTTATGCACGAGTACAAGTATAGAAAGAAGATATTAGCTTCTCACAAAAACTCTGTTTTGCTTTCTGCATCCATTATGTTTATAGGGATAGGTTCTTTGATTATTGCTAAGCATCCAGCAATGCGTTCTTTGGCTGAGGTTACTATTATAGGGATGATTTGTGTTGTATTGATGTCTTATCTTATCCCTCCTCTCATTTACAGATGGCTAACTGAAAGAAAGGGAGAGTACAGAGAAACCCCAATAACATTCATTAATCTTTTCAAAACCATTTATAGTTTTAGTGTTTTCTTGTTGGGAACCTTGTTGTTAAATATTATTGGGTTCTTCTTACTTACCATAGGAAAGAAAAGCCCAAAGAACAAAGAATTATTCCATAAAGCCATTTGTAGAGTGTTTAGGTTCACTGCCAACAATATTCCACAGATAAAATCTAATATAGATTATAACAATGAAAGTTTTGAAAAGCCAGGAATTATTATTTCCAATCATCAGTCGCATTTAGACCTTATGTATTTGCTTATGTTAAATCCTAAGATTATTTGTTTAACAAATAAATGGGTTTGGAATAGTCCTTTCTATGGATGGATACTTCGTTATGCTGACTACTATCCAGTTGTTGATGGAATTGAGGTGAATGAAGATAAGCTAAAGACCGCAATTGATAATGGGTATTCAATTCTTATCTTCCCTGAAGGAACTCGTTCTGTGGATGGGGAAATTCTTCGTTTCCATAAGGGAGCTTTCTATTTGGCTGATAAGTTAGGTGTAGACATTATTCCCGTAATAACTCATGGAATAGGTCATGTTTTCCCTAAGAAAGAATTTATTCTTAAAAAGGGAAGGGTTGATATAAAAATCCTTGATAGGATAAGCAGTGATGATGAAACTTATAGGAATGGTAAGGATTATTCCATAACTGCAAAAGAGATTAGAAAACTATATAAAGAAGAATATAGGAAAATGGCAGATAGTATTGAAAATGCTGATTACTTTGCTGATTTGGTATATCATAACTATATATATAAAGGACTTGAAGTCCAAAGAAGGGCAAAGAAAGCTTTGAAGGCAACAAATAACTTTAGAAAAGAGATAGAGCTTATGCCAGAAACAGGGGAATATAATATAAATAATTGTGGTCAGGGAGAAATTTCACTTTTGGCAGCACTTGTTAAGAAAAATCTTCAGATAACAGCCTCAGACCCTAATAAAGAATTTATGGAAATTGCTTCCCACTGCACATCAATACCTCATAACTTAAAATATATAATGGACAATGAAGAATAAGAGTATAATGATATTGGGAAGTGGCTTGGGCGGATTGGTCTGTGCTTATATTCTTTCAAAGAATGGGTACAAGGTAAGGGTATTGGAAAAGAATACTCAAATAGGGGGGTGCTTACAGACTTTCAAAAGAGGGAATGTGAAGTTTGATACGGGTATGCACTATATCGGAAGTATGGAAGAGGGACAAATCCTTCATAATTTCTTCAAATATCTTAATTTGCTTGACGCCGTAAAGCTAAATAGGTTGGACGATAGTGGCTACGATGTTATTTCATTGAAAGGAGAAACCTTTAAGTTTGCATCTGGATACGATAATTTTGTTCAAACCCTTGCTAAGAGTTTCCCAAACAACAAATCAGATATTGAAAACTACATTAAAAGTGTTAGGGAAATTGCTGATGCTTCTCCTTTGTACAATCTTAGGAAGATAAATAATAATATTTTCATAGAAGCCGACTATATTAAAACAAGTGTAAACGAGTTTATTGCCTCAATAACTAATAATACAAAGCTTCAAAATGTGTTGGCAGGAAACCTTCCCCTATATGCTGGAGTAAAGGACAAGACCCCAACCTATATTCATGCCCTAATCAACAATTTTTATATTCAGAGTGCGTACAGAATAGTTGGAGGTAGTGATATTATTGCAGAACAACTTGCTAATTCAATCCAATCATTCGGTGGAGAAATCCTAACAAATTCTGAAGTGGATGAAATCCTTTGCGATAAGACCAAAGCAACCTCAGTAAGACTAACCAATGGGGAGATTTTGGAGGCAGATTACTTTATATCAAATATTCATTCGCAAGAAACCATCAAAAAGCTAAATACCAAACTCCTTCGCAAAGCATATAGAGATAGGATAAATAGTTTGGAGAATACAATTTCCAATTTCACTGTTTACATAAAGTTCAAGGAAAACACAACTCCATATCTTAACTATAATTACTATTATTATCAAGATCCAGACGTTTGGCAAGCTAATTTCTATGACCCTAAAAAGTTTCCTCAAAGTTTTCTTTTTATGCACCAGTGCCATGAGCCAAATCCAAAGTTTGCCCAAAGTGCAGAACTAATTGGTTATATGCGATATGATGAGGTTAAGCAGTGGGAAAACACAAGTGTGGGCAAAAGAGGGGAGGATTACAAGGAGTTTAAGGAAGAAAAAGCAAGGAAACTCTTAAACAAATTAGAAGAATCATTTCCAGGAATAAATAATAATATTGAATCCTTCTACACTTCCAGTCCACTTACTTATAGAGACTATACTGCAACCCAAAATGGCTCAATGTATGGGATAATAAGAGATAAGAACTTCCCAACCCAAACCCTTATTTCTCAAAGAACAAAGGTTCCTAATCTTTTTATGACAGGACAAAACATTAATTCTCACGGAATTCTTGGGGTAACGATTGGAGCAATGATAACCTGTGCCGAATTTTTGGGAATAAATGAGATAATTCAGGAAATATATAATTCAAATTCCTAAAAAGATAAGGGATAAATAAAAATAAACTAGGCTTACATAAAAATAAACTAAGCTTATTTGAAAAAAAACGAGACTTATTTCAAATTATCTCAGAGAAAAATAAATTTATCTAAGAAAAGAATTTATTAAAACTTCGTTTCATTTTATTAAAAGTTTATCCTCCAAACTCCATCAAGTAAGCTTTGATAAAATCATCTAAGTCTCCATCCAAAACAGCTTGAGTGTTAGAAGTTTCAATATTTGTTCTGAGGTCCTTAACTAATTTATATGGATGAAGCACGTAGTTCCTTATTTGAGAGCCCCATTCAATTCTTTTTTTTGACCCTTCTATTTCTGCAATCCTTTCTCTTTTCTTCCTCAACTCTAATTCATAAAGCTGACTTTTGAGCATTTGTATAGCCTTTTCCCTATTTTGCATTTGCGAACGTGTCTGCTGACACTCTATAATAATATTCTCTGGCTTATAGTGTAGCCTTACTGCAGTTTCAACCTTATTAACATTCTGTCCTCCAGGACCTCCTGAGCGAAATGTGTCCCATTCCAAATCCGAAGGGTTAATATTTATTTCAATATCCTCATCAATAACAGGATAAGCATAAACAGATGCAAAAGAAGTATGACGTTTGTTTGCCGAATCAAAAGGAGATAACCTAACTAAGCGATGCACACCATTTTCTCCCTTGAGATATCCGTAAGCAAATTCACCTTCAATTTCCAATGTAACGCTCTTAATCCCAGCAACGTCTCCATCTTGTAGGTCAATTTCGCTAACCTTAAAATCATTTCTTTCAGCATAACGAATATACATTCTCATAAGCATTGAAGCCCAATCGCAGCTTTCCGTTCCACCTGCTCCAGCATTAATTGTGATTATTGCCGAAAGCCTATCCTCTTCGTTGCTAAGCATATTCTTAAATTCGAGGTTTTCAATTTCTCTCTCAAGATTATCCAAACTCAAATCCAGCTCCTGCTCAGTCAATTCGTCTAAGTCGTAGAACTCTTTTAGAACCTTTGTATCTTCGTAAATAGTATGGAGTTTATCAAAGGCTTTGGTCCAAACCTTCTTTTCATTTATTTGTTTGAGAACTTTTTCTGCCCTCTTAGCATCGTTCCAGAAATCTGCCTTAAGGGTAATTTGAGTTTCTTCCTCTATTTGTTTTTTCTTATTATCAATGTCAAAGAAACCTCCTTAGAGCACCAACTCTTTCTGCAAAGTCCTTTATTCTTTCCTCCTGTGTCATTATTAGGTGTGATTTTATTTATTAAGATTAATAGGCTCTTGCGAATACAACTCTTCTGCTGGAAGGCTTGCCTGTAAGAATACATTTTCCTTCCTCCTTCTCAGTTTCTAAAGGAATACAACGAATTGTGGCTTTGCTTAATTCCTTAATTTTTTCTTCTGTTTCAGGAGTTCCATCCCAATGGCAAAGCAAAAAGCCTCCTTTTTCAATCTCAACCATAAATTCTTCCCAGCTGTCAACCTTTCTTGTATTATCCTCTCTATAGGATAGAGCTTTATTATAGAGATTTTCTTGAACATCGTCCAACAAGGTTTTTATCTTTTGACTTGCTCCAACATTTGATATGCTTTCCTTCTCAAGTGTATCTCTTCTTGCAATCTCAATAAGTCCTTGTTCAAGGTCTCTTGCCCCAATTGTAATCCTAACAGGAACTCCCTTAAACTCATATTCGTTAAATTTCCAACCTGGTTTATATTCTTCTCTATCATCGTACTTAACAGAAATATTCATTTCTTTAAGCTCTTTGATAATGTTTTGAGCCTCTTGATTAACCTTTTCTTTTTGCTCTGGGGTTTTGTAAATAGGGATAATAACAACCTGAATTGGAGCCAACATTGGTGGAAGCACTAAACCATGATCATCTGAATGACACATTATTAAAGCTCCCATAAGCCTTGTAGAAACTCCCCATGAGGTTGCCCAAACATATTCTAATTTATTTTCTTTTGAAAGGAACTTTACATCAAATGCCTTAGCAAAATTTTGTCCTAAGAAATGTGAGGTACCTGCTTGAAGAGCTTTCCCGTCTTGCATCATTGCCTCAATACAATATGTATCCAATGCTCCAGCAAATCTTTCGTTTGGAGATTTTGTTCCTTTCAGAACAGGCATAGCCATATGTTTTTCTGCAAAGTAAGCATAAACATTAAGCATCTTTTCTGTTTCCTCTATTGCCTCTTCTTTGGTTGCATGTGCTGTATGCCCTTCTTGCCAAAGAAATTCTGCTGTTCTCAAAAACATCCTTGTCCTCATTTCCCAACGAACAACGTTTGCCCACTGATTACAAAGAATTGGAAGGTCTCTATAGGATTGTATCCAACCGCGATAGGTATCCCAAATAATGGTTTCGGAGGTTGGGCGAACAATTAATTCTTCTTCAAGTTTGGCACTTGGGTCTGGTTCCAATCCTGGTGAACCATCACTCTTGGGCTTAAGTCTATGATGGGTAACAATGGCACACTCTTTTGCAAATCCTTCAACATGTTCTGCTTCCTTTTCAAAATAAGACTTTGGAATAAAAAGTGGGAAGTAAGCATTTTGATGACCTGTTTCCTTAAACATCTTATCTAAGGCTGCTTGCATCTTTTCCCAAATTGCATATCCATAAGGCTTAATAACCATACATCCTCTAACTGCAGAATTCTCTGCTAAATCGGCTCTTACAACCAATTCATTATACCACTCAGAATAGTTTTCTTGGCGTGTTACAAAATTTTTTGCCATTATTATTAGTGTTTATATTGATATTATTTTTAAGTTTGCAAAGATACAAATTAAAAGTAAAAATAAATATTTTGAGATGAATTATCCTTTTTATCATTTGTTAAGAAGGTTTTGGCATAAGTTTTGCTACATTTTCATTGGTAAGTATATAATAAAGATTAATAACAGATAAAAACATATAGAAATGAAAACATTTAAATTTGGATTGATTGCAATAATAACAACAGCTCTTCTGGTTGTGAGTGGTTGTACTGTTCAGTCAGGATTAGCAAGCTACGATGATGTTTACTATAATCCTTCCGATGCAGAACAATATCAGGAAGTTCAAAAAAGGCAATCAAATTCCTATAATGAAAGGCAAAAACAATATGCAAAAAATTCAAGAGCATATAATGAAAGGTTAAGAAGAAGTAATTCTCCTCAAGACAATCAAGTTCAAGACACTAACTACTACGAACAAGATTCCCTTAACTACAAGAGCAGTAATCAAGAGGGAGATTACCTATATTATGATGAAGATGATTACTACGACTATGCTTATACAGCACGCATTCGTAGATTTCATCGTCCTTATGTTTGGGTAGATTACTATGATGACTATTACACAAATCTTTATTGGTACACATATAACCCTTATTATTGGGGAACAAGTATTTATTTAGGTTATAGCTGGTGGTATCCTTCTCATTACTATTATCACCATCCATACCACTACCATAATCCATATTGGGGATATAGCTATTGGGGTTGGGGATACAACTACTACTATAATCCTTATTCCTATGGATGGGGTTATTACCCATACAGCTACTATCCTTACGGAAATGTTTGCTACTACAACCAAAGAGACAATAATTCAAACTTTGACCGACCAAGAAGCTACTTTGACCCAAATGGTAGATATGGAACATCAGGCACAAGAACAGGACATTTAGCAGATAATGGTGCAAAAAGAACTTTTGGCGAAACTTATAATGATAGAAGCAGAACAGCAACCACTCTAAGCAGAGACATTCCTTCAAGAAATGAACTATCAAGAACAGGAAATTCAACATTAGCAAATAATAGGACCAAACCTGCTGACAGAACAAATAATAGAACTATTGGAAACAATATTGACCTTGGTCAAAAGAAAGAAGTAAACAATAGGACTACTGAAAGATTTAATAAACCTGAAAGATTGGAAAGAGGAAATACAACAGTTCCAAACAGCAGAACAGTCAGTACAGATAGACAAGTTAATCAAAATACAACTACTCGTAATAATAACATTCGTAATAACAATTCTGAAAATAGAAGGATAAGCACCGATAATACAAACAGAAACACCAGAACCTACACTCCTCCTTCTTCTCGTCAACCGCGTACTAACAATGAATTTAGAACAACAACTCGTCCTTCAAATAACACAATCCAACAAAATAGGAGAACAATTGATAATAGCAATAGAAGAATCAATAATAATAACAGAACAATAAATAGTAATAGGTCAAATAATTATAATAGATCAAGCACTCCAACTCGTTCTTATAATAATTCTTCTTCTTCACGTTCATCCTCAATAAATTCTTCTCCTTCAAGAAGTTCTTCCTCTTCAAGTGGAACATCAAGAAGTAGTGGAAGCAGCTCTTCAGGAGGTTCACGTTCTGGTGGCTCAAGAAGATAATATACTAAAATGAATAATTTATAAGTTATTAAACAAGCAAAACAAAAATAACAATGAAAAAGATATTTATATTAGCAGCAAGCATTTTCTTAGCAGTAGGTTTGTCTGCACAAACAATGACAGATGCCTTAAGGCTTTCTCAAACCGGATTAAATGGAACCTCAAACTTTATTTCAAGAGCTGGAGCAATTGGAGCTTTGGGAGGCGACCTAACAGCAGCAAGCTATAACCCAGCAGGACTTGGTATTTACAATTCAAGTGAATTTTCTTTTTCTACAGGACTAAATTGGGCTTTTACTGATGCAAATTCAAATAATTTCATAACCTCAGACAGTAAAATAAACTTCAATTTAGGAAACATAGGAGCCTTGTTTTTCTTTAAACCAAGTGGTGAAAATGTAAAAGGAGTTCAATTCACTTTTGGTATGAATAGGTTAAAAGCTTACGGCAACAGAACAATATTCCAAGGAGATGGATTGGACAATTCTTTCATATCACACATCATTAGTGAAGAAATGAGCGATGCTTACATGTATGACTTCTATCAATCTTATGTTGTAGATTTCGATACAACCATCAATCGCTACACTTCAGTTTTTGAAAATGGAAAATTTAACCAAATACGTTCCTATACCGAATCAGGTTCCTTAAATGAAATGGTTTTCTCTTTATCAACAAACATTCGCAATCAATTCTATTTGGGAGCAACATTGGGAATTCCAATTGCAAACTACTATAGAGATGGCTCTTTTGTTGAAGAAAAGGTTGATGCAACAGGAAATGTTACTGATAGCTATATTTTTAACGAGAAAGCACAAATTTCTGCAACAGGAATTAACCTAAAACTTGGAGCAATCTTTAAACCTGTGAATTGGGTAAGATTTGGAGCAGCAATACATACACCAACATATTATTCAATTGAAGATAGACTTTTCTCAGAAGTTATATTTACCAAAAGAGTTGGTGGAGATTGGGACCCAATCACCTATGATATGCAAAGCCCTTTCAGATTTATCGGGTCATTAGCTTTTGTTTTGGGAGATAACAAAACAATGATGGCAGGAACTATTTCAGCTGATTATGAATTTGCTGATTACTCTTCAATGAAATATCGTTTGGCAGGAGATATTAAAGCAGAAAATAATATTAATAATATTATAAAACAATACTACCTTCCAACCAATACAATTAGAATTGGAGGTGAGTTAAAATTGGGAACAATTGCACTAAGAGCAGGTTATTTGATTATGGACAACCCTTATGATAAGGATTTAAATGATGCAGGAGCACAATCAATAACTGCAGGTGTTGGCTATAGGAAACAGAATTTCTTTATGGATTTAGCCTATGCCTACACAATGGGTAAGAGCAAATTCAACGAATACGATTATAGAGTTATTGATATTGAAAACCAAAACCACTTAGCTCAATTAACCTTCGGGGTAAGATTCTAATTTGGATTTAGATTAAATAATAAATAACATTCTCAACGAAGGAGTTCTTCAAAAAAAATGAAGAACTCCTTTTTCTTTTTTGTTCAGAAAATAAAACCTCGTTTTATCAAATTAAAATGAAGAAAGAAAAAATTAAAACGAAGATTCAGTAAACTGAAATAAGGATTTAATTTTTAAGAAATTTATTTGGGTTAAAGTCTTTATTGGAATCAACTCAAAAATAAACGAAGCTTATTTGAAATTAAACTACGATTATTTCAAATTATTCGGTCTTTAATTTTATTTATATAGGGATTATTTTCGCCCTAATACCGATTCAATGATTTTTGGGAAATGTTCTTGCTCCAAAATATGTATCTTGTCAGCAAGGGTTTCAGCTGTGTCCTCTGGACCAACCTCACATTTTGCTTGAAAGATAATTTCGCCCTCATCGTAGTTTTCATTAACAAAATGAATGCTAATTCCGCTTTCTTTTTCTTTGTTTTCAACAATTGCTTGGTGAACATGATGCCCATACATGCCTTTTCCTCCATATTTTGGCAAAAGAGCAGGATGAATATTTATTATTTTGTTTGGAAACTGCTTTAGAATGTTTTTTGGCATAAGCCATAAGAATCCTGCCAAAACAATTAGGTCAATCTCCCTTTCCATAAGTGTTTTCAACACCTTTTCACTATTATAAAATTCTTCTCTATTATAATATATGTATTCGATGCCCAAATTCTTTGCTCTTTCAATTGCATAGGCGTCTTTTTTGTTCACAATCACAATATCTACCTTGATTTCATCGCTTTCTTTGAAATATTCAGCTATTCTTTGAAGATTTGTTCCGTTTCCAGAGGCAAAAATGGCTATTTTTTTCATTTTATTCCAATTATGGGAGGTTTTAGAGTTTACAAAAATAGTATTTTATTCCAATTGGCTTGTTTTTTCAAAAATTTATTCACTCAGAGAAGAAAAATGAACCTTATTTTAATAATTAATAGTCAAACTATTAACCCAATCGAGGGGCTTTTTAATTCATTTTTTCTTTGGGGGGTTAAGAAAAATTCGTTTCTTTGCAGTCTAAATTAATTTAAAATCGAAAAATTATGTCTGAAATTGCAGCAAAAGTTGTAGCTATCGTAGTAGATAAGCTAGGTGTTGAAGAAAGTCAAGTTACTCCAGAGGCTAGTTTTACTGGTGATTTAGGAGCAGATTCTTTAGACACAATTGAATTGATTATGGAAATTGAAAAGGAATTTGGTATTTCTATTCCAGATGATCAAGCAGAAAAGATCACAACAGTAGGTGATGCAATAGCGCACATTGAGAACGCAACAAAATAAATTCATTTCGTATGCAAATGAGACGAGTTGTCGTAACGGGATTAGGTGCACTTACTCCCATTGGTCTTTCTGTTCCAGAATTTTGGGATAGTTTGGTTAAAGGAGTAAGTGGTGCTGCTCCCATAACTTATTTTGATGCATCAAAGGCAAAGACACAATTTGCCTGTGAACTGAAAAATTTTGATGGCAGTGCCTATTTCGATAGGAAAGAAATAAGAAAGTATGATCCTTTTTCACAATATGGTATTGTTGCTTCCGATGAGGCAATAAAGGATTCTGGAGCAGATTTTGAGACTTTGAACAAGGATAGAATAGGGGTAATCTGGGCTTCTGGCATTGGAGGGATTCATTCTTTCCAACAAGAAGTGAAGGATTTCTTCAGAGGAGATGGTTCATTCCGTTTCTCCCCATTCTTTATACCAAAGATGATTGCAGACATTTGTGCCGGTCATATTTCAATGAAGTATGACTTAAGGGGTCCAAATTTTGCAACAGTTTCGGCTTGTGCCTCTTCAGCAAATGCCATAGCAGATGCCGCCCTCTACATTAAGGTTGGAAAATCTGATATGATGATTTGTGGAGGAAGTGAGGCCTCAATTGTTGAATCAAGCTTAGGTGGATTTAGTTCAATGACTGCCCTTTCAACCAGAAATGATGATCCAAAAACAGCATCTCGCCCATTTGATAAGGATAGAGATGGTTTTGTTTTGGGAGAAGGTGCTGGAGCAATCGTATTGGAAGAGTTAGAACATGCACTTGCAAGAGGAGCTAAGATTTATGCAGAAGTTATGGGTTCAGGCTTAACTGCCGATGCATACCACATGACTGCATCTCATCCAGAAGGAAGAGGAGCAATGATGGCAATGAAGCTTGCTCTGGAAGAAGGAAACCTTGATTTGAATTCTCTTGACCATATCAATACACATGGAACATCAACACCGGTTGGTGATATCTCAGAACCAAAAGCAATAGAGTCTTTGTTTGGAGAACATGCAAAAACAATAAACATTAACTCAACCAAAAGTATGACAGGTCATCTCCTTGGAGCTGCCGGTGCAGTTGAGTTTATTGCAACAGTGCAAACCATTGTAAATGGAATAGTACCTCCAACAATTAACCATTTTACTGACGATCCTGAGATTGCTGACTTGAATTTCACATTCAACAAAGCACAACAAAGAGATGTAAATGTTGCTCTAAGTAACACCTTTGGTTTCGGAGGTCATAATGCAAGTATTGCTTTAAAGAAGTATAGCAAATAGATTAAATGTCTCCCCTATTTAGAAAATCAACTAAAATTGATAGCCGAGATAAGGAGCTCAAACTATTTCTGAAGAATATTCTTAGGTGCAAGCCTAAGAATATTTCTATTTATAAGCTGGCTATGGTTCATAAATCCTATTTTATAAAAGGGAAAAAAGGCTTTAAAATGAACAATGAGCGCTTGGAATTCTTGGGCGATGCTGTGCTAAGTGCTATAGTTGCGGACTATTTGTTTAGGAAATATCCCTACCAAGGGGAAGGTTTCTTGACCGAAATGCGTTCCAAAATCGTAAGCCGTGCCTCGCTAAATAAACTCGCACATAAGATTGGACTCACCCAACACATACAGTATAGTAAGGAAGGAGGGCAGTTTTTGTCAATGGACGGCGACGCTTTTGAAGCAATTGTGGGAGCAATTTACTTAGATAAAGGCTATAATTTCGCATATAAAGTCATCACCAAGAGAATATTTTCCCTCTACCTTGACATCGATTCGTTGGAGAAATCAGAATGGAATTTCAAGAGTAAACTGATTGATTGGGGGCAGAAAACAAAGAATAAAGTATCCTATCAAGCAATAGAAGTTACAGAAAATAGCCACCGAAAGCAATACAAAGCCCAAGTATTTATCAACGAAAAACCACAAGAAACAGCAATCGATTTCTCAATAAAGGCTGCCGAACAACTCGCCTCAGAGAAGACATATAAGAAACTAATCGAGCAAAATATTATTACAGATGAGCAAGAAAACAGAACGTAAACCCTCTTGGCTTAAGATAAAACTCCCTCAAGGAGAGAACTATGCGAAAGTAAAAAAGATAGTCGAACTCAACCAATTACACACAATTTGCTCCTCTGGAAAATGCCCAAACATTGGGGAGTGTTGGACAAAAGGAACAGCAACCTTCATGATTGCAGGCGAAATCTGCACCCGAAGCTGCAAGTTTTGTGCAACACAAACCGGAAAACCACTCCCATTAGACCCAGAAGAACCCCAAAAAATAGCCCATTCCATAAAACTTATGAGCCTCAAACACTGCGTAATAACCTCAGTTGACAGAGACGAACTCCAGGATAAAGGTGCTCAACACTGGGCAAAGACCATAGAAGAGATCAGGAAAGTGAACCCAAATACCATAATTGAAGTCCTCACACCCGACTTCGATGCAAACGAAAACCTTCTCCAAATTGTCTTCAAAGCCAAGCCCGACATCTTCGCACATAACATGGAAACGGTCAGAAGGCTCACCAACGAAATTCGTTCGCGTGCCAAATACGACACCTCGCTAAGAGTTCTTGACCAAGCATCTAAGGCTGGACTTATCACAAAATCAGGCATAATGGTTGGACTTGGAGAGAAAGAGGACGAGGTAATCGAGCTAATGCAAGACCTTAGGGGCGTCAATTGTAACCTCCTAACCATTGGTCAGTACCTCCAACCCACAACAAAAAACATTGAAGTCCAAGAGTTTGTAGCCCCAAATCAGTTCCAAAAATACAAAGAAATCGGACTAAAATTAGGATTTGACCAGGTCGAGAGTGGTGCATTAGTCCGCTCTTCATACATGGCAGAGAAGACTTTTATTGAGTCAAAATTAGGACTTTAGCCCATTCCGCATTTAAACTAAATTAGGGGAGAATAACTCCCTCTAACCAAGCTTTCTATCCCCAAAACCAAAGCCAAACGCTTATAAATCTTAGAAAAAATTTCCCCAAACCTTGCCTATATTCAAATTAAATACCCTATATTTGCCAAATATATAAGGGAAAAAATCTTTCATCCCAAACAAAACACAATAAATCAAAGGATTATAAACCATTAAACCCCCAAAGAAAAATGAACACAAAACGTTACATAACAGCAATTTTTGCAGCTATTATTCTCTCAATTAGCTTTCTTGCTTGCGACCCAAAGGAAGACGACCCAACAACAAATCCAACTCCTACAACTGATGTTGTTAAGGAAATACATGGATTTTATGGCAAATCTGCAGCAGAGGTAATCCCAATTATGGATGCAAAAGGTTGGGCAAAGAGCGTGGAAACCTCAGGAGATTTAGCAGGATATGATTACTATAATAGCGATTCAACAAAGGTTTATGGAATTGTTACTAAAAACAATATTGTTAAAGAAACTCATTATATGGAGGTTGAAAGTACAGATTTTTATAAATCAAAGCTTGCTGAAAATGCCGATAAGTTTCTTTCTTTGTTTGAAAAATGGGAGATAAGTTTAAATTCTCTCATGCCTTCCGAATCACAATATTGGGGAGCTATCCATACAGATAGCCTTCAATTTATTCAAGAATATCAAAGTAGAGATGTCTTTTTATCAGACTTTCAGGCCAAAAAATCTATACTAACTTTTGCTGGAAGTGCCTTTACTTACGGACAATTCTTTGGCGAAACATTTATTCATGTTGACTATCAAAGCAAACAATCAGTAGTATCCGTTTTCTTTACTGATGAACCAGACATTTCAAAAGCAAACAAAACATTTAAACATTAAGCCCAAAGAAAAATGAATACAAAACGTTTCTTTGCTGCTATTTTTGTAGCTGCAGTTTTATCAATTAGCTTTTTTGCTTGCGACCCAAAGGAAGACGATGTAGTCCCAAAACCAACTGTAACTAATAATATTGCTACGCAGTTGTATGGTTTTATTGGCAAAAATTATACTGTGGCTGAGGCTGTTTTGGACAGTTTGGGCTGGACAAAAACGATTTATCCCTTTGGATCACTAATTCAAATTCAGTACTTTAACGTCGATACAACGAAGTTATATACAATCTATTTTCTTGAAGATACGATTACGTCTTCGTACTATATAGAGCAAGAAAGTGCAGAAATTAGCCAATTTAAGTTAGCGGAAAAATTCGGTAGGTTCCTTCAAAACTTTGAGAAATGGGAGCCATTTTTGTATAATCTCAGACCTTCAGGAGCTTCATTTATTGGTTTGATTCAAGCGGATGAAGGAGAATTTTTTAATGCATATACCGATAGGTCAGCTTTTTGGGATGAATATAGGGTTAAAAAGCCAACCTTAGTTAATGCCACTGCTGGCTTTACTAATGAAAAAATGGTTGCTACCGTTCAAGTTTTTCTAGATTATTTTGAAAAATCCAGTTATGTAGAAATTTCGTTTGTAAGCAGATCTATGGATATAAATCATCATTAAAAATTCTAAATCTCTATACAAAAACCTCACTTGCCTTAGCCTTTGATTAGAAAGGTCTTAGGTAGGTGAATTTTTACCTATAGGTAACTTTTAAAAAACGAAGCTTTTTAAAACTAAATATCCTTAGTTATTTGCTGAACAAACTTCCAATTTGAGAAAAATTCCTTCCCAATTATCCTCAAAAAGGTGTAGGTTGGGATTGCCAATATCATCCCTACAACTCCACCAATCTCGCCTGCCATTAGGATTACTACGAAAATCTCAAGCGGATGTGCCTTAACACTTTTGGAATAGATAAGGGGTTGGAGGATAAAGTCGTCGATAATTTTGACGATTGCGAAGACTATTATGAATTTTAGTACTATTGGGGCTATGCTAAGGCTTGGGTTGAAACTCAAATAGCTTGTGATTGTGATGATTAAACCCATGGCTCCACCAATAATTACCCCAATATATGGGAGGATTACCATGACCCCACAGATTGAGGCAATGAGGATTACGTTGGTGAATCCCACCATGTAGAAGCCGATTGAGAGGAGGATTATCATGATGATTATCTCAAAAAATATCCCGATAAAGTACCTGGAAATGAGGTTTCTGGCATTGGAAATTATCCTATCAACCTCGTCAACGTACTTGTCAGGGGTGATTCCAACGATGGCATTGTAGAGCAAATGTGAGTCCTTTATGAGGAAAAATGCGAAGAAAAGGGTGATGAATGTGCCCATAACGAGGCTCCCACTTAGGCTCAAAACCATGTCTGCTATGTCGGTTAGCTGGAATAATTTGAACATATCGAGTATCTTATTTGATATAAGTGTCTCTAAATTTGTGTTGTTTGGCATGAGTTGGTATTCGTGAAGGAAGGCTTCAATCTTCAAAATTGGCTCTTGATAGTAGTCGGCAATCTGGTAAATGTCGAGGTTTGCGAAGCTCATTGCTTGCGAAATGATGAGGGGAACCAGCACGTAGAAGGCGGTTGCGATAATGATTATCAGGGTTATAAGTGTGATTGTTGAGGCTAAGATATTGCCAATTCGGAATTTTTTGTAGCTCAGCCTTTGCAAAACCTTCATAAGAGGTCTGCCCATAAAGGACAAAACCACAGCAATTGAGATGCAAACGACAAGGAAACGAAAGTACCAAAGGGCATAAATTACTAATAATACGACTATTATGGAGACTATCCATTTGGCAATTGAGGGAAATTGATACTTGCTATTATCCATTTTTGTAAATGATTAATGGTTAATTCTTAATGGTTAATTATTGTCTTCTTGGAGCCATTCGGCGTAGGAGGAGGCTGTTTCGTAGAGGCAGAGGCGTGCAAGTGTAACATTTTGCGGAAGTTGTGATGAGATTCTCTTGGCAAAATCAATCAAAAGGTTCTCGCAAGTTGGTTGATAATCAGTGATAACCAACTTTGTATCGCAGCTTTTGAGGTGAGAAAGCATGGTTGAATCATTTGGAATAACAAGGGCATGATCCAATCTATCCACTATTTGGTTGAAAACAATGGCTTTAAGCTCCCCAAAATCCATTACCATTCCGTTCTTTGGGTTATGCTTTTCATCTATTGGCTCGCCTAAAATGGTAACAAACAGCCTATAACTATGACCGTGAATATTGCGGCATAATCCATCATAATCATGTAAAACGTGCGACATTTCGAAGTTAAATTCTTTGGTAAGTCTAATTTTCATAGGGCAAAAATGAGGAAAATGATTAATAAATATCTTGTTTAATGAGGCAAAAATACAATTAATTATTGTACGAAAGGAGAGTTGGGGATAATTTTTTCTAAGAGATAAAGCTCAAATTGGGGAGGATTTTGTGTCTTTTAGTTTGGGATTTTTGGTAAAAAGGATTTGGGATAATGCTTTGTTATTAAGCAATTACATGCTCAAGGAATATCTTTAATCCAATTCCAAAAAGGATAATCCCCCCAATTTTCAGGGCAATTTTGGGTTTAAAGAAATAGGTTTTCATTCCCATAAAGGCACCTGTGAGCGAAAACACGAATGTTGAGAGGGTAATAATCCCCACAATAATTAGCTGCTCAGTAAGGGAATATTCCAATCCGAAGCCAATTCCAACGATGAATGCGTCGATACTTGTTGCAATTGAGAGGGTTATGAGGATTGAAATCTTGGTAAAATCGTAAATACACTCCTTCATATTATACCTATATCCCTCCATAAACATCTTAATACCAATGATTGACAGAAGTCCAAAGGCAACCCAATGATCTACTTCCCTAATGTATTCCTTCGTTAATTCACCCACAAATGCTCCCAACAAAGGGAATAAACCCTGAAAAAAGGCGAAGCTAATTGCTAGAAAAACTGCTCTTTTTTTGGTCATAGTCTTCTGTAAACCACAGGTAATAGACACTGCTAATGAGTCCATTGAAAGGGCAACTCCAATCAAAAGTGCCGAAAAAATAAAACTAATCATTATCTAAATTGTTTGTTTAATGCTATTTGTAATACCAATAAATTGCTCAACTGAAAGTTGTTCAGCTCTTTTAGTCATAAGTTCTTGGTCGATATTCTCCAAACTAACTCCCAGAGGTTTAAGAGCTTGTCTAAGCATCTTTCGTCTTTGATTGAAGGCTGTTTTGACAATTCTCACGAAAAGTTTCTCGTCGCAGTCAAGCTTTTCCACTTTGTTTCTCCTAAGTCTAATCACAGCTGACTTGACTTTTGGAGGAGGAATGAATACGTTCTCGTCCACAGTAAAGAGGTATTCAATGTCGAAATATGCCGATAATAAGACACTGAGAATGCCATAAACCTTATTTCCGCTTTTCGAACTCACCCTTTCAGCCACTTCCTTTTGAAACATTCCCACAACCTCCACGACCTTATCTCGGTTCTCAAACACCTTAAAAAGGATTTGATTTGAAATATTATAGGGAAAATTTCCAATAATTGCGAAAGGATTTGGGAATAGGTTTTCAAGGTTCATTTTTAGAAAGTCCTCAGAAATAATGTTATTTGATAGGGATGGGAAATTGGAATTGAGGAACTCAACCGACTCATTATCTATTTCAACCACCTTCAATTCCTTGATTTTTGGGTCAATAATCAAATACTTAGTCAATACTCCCATGCCGGGTCCAATTTCCAAAACAGAAGGAAAATCTCCTGAAAGGCTGCTTGCAATTGTCTTAGCAATGCCCTCATCCTTAAGGAAATGCTGGCCTAAATGTTTCTTTGCTCTAACTTTTTGCATAGGATTTTGTCTTTATATCAATCAATTTACTAAGTATTTATTAAAAAAGGGCTCTAAAACTCAGTGTTCAGAACCCTTATTTTTAGCACATTGCCTTAATATTTATGCACCTAACATTAGGCGATAGAAGGCAGTTACTGTAAGGTCTTTATCTCCTTCTTGAAGGTATTGAAGAACATTTTTCTTAGAATCTTTAATAAATTCCTGACTCAACAATGTACTTTCTTTAAAGAATTTGTTAAGTTTTCCTTCAGCAATCTTCTCAATCATGTTATCTGGTTTGCCTTCTTCGCGTATTTGAACACGGTAAACATCCATTTCTCTTTCAATAACATCGGCAGAAACTTGACTCTTATCCAAAGCCAAAGGAGCCATTGCAGCTATCTGCATTGCAACATCGTGTCCTCTTTCGTCAAATCCTGTCTTGTTCATTGCATGTAAAGAAGCTAAGCGATTACCTGGATGAATGTAAGCATAAACAACAGGAGCCTCCAATGCTTCGTAGTGAGAGATTTGGATTTTCTCTCCAATCTTAGCAACTTGATCAACAATTAAGTTCTCAACTGTTGAACCATCAATCACTAATTGGTTAACTTCTCCTGCATTTTTAGCCTTTGCATTAATTGCATTTTCTAAAACTTTGCGAGTAAAATTAACGAAATCTTCGTTCTTTCCAACAAAGTCAGTCTCGCAGTTAATCATGATTATCGCACCAAATGTCTTATCTTGGTTTGTTAAAGCCAAAACACATCCTTCGCTTGCATCTCTATCTGCTCGCTTTGAAGCTACTTTTTGTCCCTTTTCGCGAAGATAATCAATTGCTTTTTCCATATCGCCATCGCACTCAACTAAGGCTTTTTTGCAATCCATCATACCAACGCCGGTCTTTTGACGTAGTTCATTAACGGCAGCAGCAGTTATATTTGCCATATATTTTCCTTTCTAAATTGTTCTTTATTAATTATTATTTCTTAGGAGCAGGTTTCTTTGTTGTAATTGCTTTACGAGGACGAGGTTTCTTCTCTGAACTCTCTTCTTCCTCTGCTAATGCTTTAACTTTCTTGATTTTTGCTCCATCTTTTGAGAGTTCTGTATCATCATCTTCGTCCAAAAGTTCGGTTGCTAATGCTCTTTCATTTATTTCTTCAGCTTCATCTGCAGCTTCACGAGCATCTTTATCCATCTTTCTTTCGTTTAATCCTTCAACAATTGCATCACACATGTATTTTACAATTAGTTCAATTGATTTTGATGCATCGTCATTTGCAGGAATTGGGAAGTCAATAAGATCTGGATTAGTGTTTGTATCAACAAGTGCAAAAGTTGGGATATTCAAACGACGTGCCTCAGCAACTGCAATATGTTCTTTATTAATATCAATAACAAAGATTGCTGATGGAAGACGAGTCAAATCTGAAATTGAACCTAAGTTTTTCTCCAATTTTGCTTTCTCACGAGAGATTTGTAAACGTTCGCGTTTATTAATTTTAGTAGTATCCTTATCGTTGATAAGTCTATCCAAATTATTCATTTTCTTAACAGCCTTACGAATTGTAACAAAGTTTGTTAACATTCCACCTGGCCAACGCTCAGTTACATAAGGCATATTTACCTTGGTTACTAACTCAGAAACAACTTCTTTTGCTTGTTTTTTAGTGGCAACGAAAAGAATTTTCTTGCCTGATTTTGCTATTTGCTTAATTGCATTTGCAGCTTCTTCAGCTTTTTCTGCAGTTTTGTGCAAATCAATAATATGGATTCCATTTTTCTCCATAAAGATATAAGGAGCCATCTTAGGATTCCATTTTCTTCTCATGTGTCCGAAATGAACACTTGATTCTAACATTTGATTAAAATCTAACATCTTTCTTGTTTTTGATTGTTTACATTCCTTTAATTAATTCAATTGATAAGTAGTTGGTGGAAAAAGCCAAATCTTACCAATTTGGATACTAAACAGCTATCCAATCTGTTAACGTTTGCTGAATTGGAAACGTTTACGAGCTTTCTTTTGACCTGGTTTCTTTCTTTCAACCATACGTGGGTCTCTACGTAAAAGACCAATTGATTTAAGAGCTGGACGGTCTTCAAGATTAACTTCGCATAATGCTCTTGCAATTGCCATGCGTAATGCTTCTGCTTGTCCTGTGATACCACCACCATCTAAATTAGCCTTTACATCAAATTTTCCTTCTGCACCTACAGTATCAAAAGCTTGACGGCAAATGTATTGTAGGGTTGGGGTTGGGAAATATTCTTTATAATCTTTACCATTTATAGTAATATTACCATTGCCTACGGTCATATAAATACGGGCAACTGCACATTTTCTTCTGCCTATTTTGTTTATTACTTCCATGAAATTATCTGATTGAATTTAAATTAACTATTTTTGGTTGTTGAGCTTCGTGAGGATGCTCATTTCCTGCATAAACATGAAGGTTTTTGTATAGTGCATTGCCTAATTTGTTTTTTGGTAACATACCTTTAACAGCATGTTCAATAACGCGAACAGGATATGTAGCCAATACTTCTTTAGGAGTAGTAAATCTTTGACCTCCAGGGTATCCAGTATGGCGAACATAAACTTTATCAGTCAATTTCTTGCCTGTAAAACGTATTTTCTCAGCATTAACAATAATAACATTATCTCCACAATCAACATGTGGAGTAAAAGATGGCTTATGTTTGCCTCTTAACACATTTGCCACTCTTGTAGCTAAACGTCCCAAAATTTGATTTTCTGCATCAATAACTATCCATTCTTTTTGAACAGTTTCTTTATTCGCAGATACGGTTTTGTAACTTAACGTATTCATTTTTTCTTTTTATGTTTATAAAACATCAAAAATACTCCCTAAAAATAAGGAATAAAATTAATTTTTTCATGGTTTTATATTGTTTCCAACGGGCAATCGGAGTAAGATAAAACAATGATAATCACTTTTCTAAATATAATAGCTATTGGATAATTTGAAGCGTATAGCCTATATTTAGAGCATGCAAAGATACAATCTTTTATTTTATTTCCAAGACAATAGAGATTTTTTTACAATTTTTTTAGACAAAGAATAGTAGGTAATGCAATAAGAATTTATTTTTATTATCTTTGCTGAAATTATTAGATTTCTTATTTATGGATGAGTATACATTATATAATAGCATTAAGAATTGGGCAGAAGAAGATCGTCCAAGAGAAAAATTAATGCAGATTGGGAAAAAGAGACTTACTAATGCAGAACTTTTAGCAATCATAATTGGCTCTGGTTCAAGAAACGAAAGTGCTGTTCAATTGGCACAGCGCATTTTGAATAGCGTAAATAATGATGTCAATGAACTTTCTACCCTTACATATAATGATTTGATGAATAATTTTAAGGGCATCGGCGAGGCTAAAGCTATTAATATTGTTGCATCTTTGGAATTGGGAAACAGAAGAAAAACAACTCAGGAAGAAAAACCAATTGTTA
Source organism: Bacteroidales bacterium UBA4893 (assembly GCA_002399025.1). Taxonomy (GTDB): domain Bacteria; phylum Bacteroidota; class Bacteroidia; order Bacteroidales; family P3; genus UBA10566. The sequence goes on from DHCV01000009.1 coordinate 23,917, forward strand.
GTTCTCCAAATCAAGCATATAATGTTTTATTTTCTGACTTGACTGACTTGGAATACGAGTGCTTTTGGTTACTTCTTCTGAGTAATTCACAGAGACTAATAAAAAAAGTATGTATTAGTGAAGGTGGTTGGAGCGAATCAAGTGTTGACTTGAAGAAGGTATTCAAGTCAGCCTTAGAAAACAATTCCCCCAAAATAATACTTGCCCATAATCACCCCTCAGGCAACATTACTCCAAGTCAAAGTGATAAAGTTTTGACTGAAAGAATATCCAATGCAGGTAAAATACTTTCAATTCAGGTATTAGACCATGTAATTTTTGGAAATAATGGAGACTTCTTCTCCTTTGCAGAGAATGGTTTGATATAGATCAAAAACAACTCAAGTTCAAAAGTTAAAGTGATTACTTTCCTTTGATATCCTTATACTCTTGGTTCAATCCCTTAATGATTTCATTTGTAATATCAAGTCCCTCATCGGCATAAAGAATAGAACTTGAAATATAGGAACGAGAGAGTATAATATTGTACTTTTGATTCTTAGAATTATAATCCTTAATAAAGGCATAAACAGCATTCAGTAGCTTTTTATTATCTTCAAGCTGACGCTCTTGCAATTGAGCCATCATCTTTTGTTGAAGCATTGGAAATTCTTGTTGACGACGTGTTAGCTCTTCTTCCTTTCTTTTTTGTTCTGTTAGAGTTAGCTTGTCTCCTGTCTTCAAATAGTTCTCATAATCTGATTGAAGTTTTTGCCCTTGAGCTTGATAGTTTGATTCTAAGGAAGTTTGGAAAACCTTCAATCCTTTTTCCAAATCTTTTGCATATTCATAATTTGCCAATACTGAATCTGTATTAACATAAGCTATCTTCAAATCTCCTGTCTGAACTACTGTTGCAGGGGATGAAGCATTTGGACTTCCACATGAGCCATCCTTACAACAGAAACTCATAATGAAAATCACAACCACTCCAATAAATGCAAGAGTAGCTAAAATGCCTGTTGCAATAATGCAAGGGGAATGTTTTTTCTTTTTTTCTTTAGGTTCATTATCTAAAATCTCTTCCGTTTCCTCTTGATTATTATTAGTTTCTTCTAATTCTTCTTCAAAATTGTTTTCTTCTTCAACAAATTCGTTGTTTTCCAATTCTTCGTTATTCATGATATAATTGTTTTTAAAATATTTGCTGCAAAATTAATAATTTTCCCATAAAAAAAAGACTTATCAAGAAATAAATCAAGATAAGTCTTTTTGCTGAAATAGGTTATATTAATAACGATTGCTATTATAATTATTTCTACCTCTTTGGTTTCTGTCAAAACCACCGCCACCACGGTTACCTTCTGCTCTGTCTTCACGAGGACGAGCAACTGCAACATTGATAACTTTTTTATCAAAAGAAGCTCCATTAAGTTCTTCAATTGCTTTTTGTCCATTGTCATCGGACATTTCAACAAATCCAAAGCCTCTTGAGCGACCTGTGAATTTGTCAGTAATAACTTTTGCTGAAGAAACTTCTCCGTATTCTTCAAACGCTTGTCTTAAGTCATCGTCGTTAATTGCGTAACTTAAGTTTGAAACAAAAATGTTCATATAAAATAAATTAAATAATAAAATGAGGGAGAAATCTTTTTTAGAACGAATTGATTAACTAGAATAAATAAATTACCGAAGAGAAAAAATAGGTTATCTTATAAGACTTATCTTACTCAAAAACTTTGCAAAGGTACACTATTAAATTTAATGAGCAAGTTTTTTGAATTTTATTTTCTTTTTTTTGAGGAGAATAACTGAGAAAAAAGGCTATAATTCGATAGATAACTCTATTTAAATACAAATAATCGATATAACAACATGATATTTTAGGTAAAAAGAATCAATAATCAGAAAAATTTTATTATATTTGCAAAGTAAAATCCAATGTAAACAGAATAATTACTATTTATATAAGATTTTTACTTCTGGAAAATTGAATCTCCTCTTAAAATATATTTAAAAAAAAGATGCACATCTTTTACTATGAAAGATGCGCATCTTTTGGTATTAATGATGTGCATCTTTCGTGTAATAACTCCTTGTTTTAGAAGTTTTATATAAGGAGTTTGTAAAAATAATCGGCGTTTAGAAAGAATTATTCCTCGTTTAATTTCAACTATACCTTATAAAAAATAATTAGGATTAATTATTGAAACTATTAGTCTGGATTTTTTTAAATTGATTTCAACTAAAAACTTATTTTCAGAAAAGAATTTAAAGACTAAATAAAAAGAAAAGAGTCGATAAACATTTGTTTATCGACTCTTAATGAAGTGGCATCGACTGGATTTGAACCAGTGACACAAGGATTTTCAGTCCTCTGCTCTACCAACTGAGCTACGACGCCTTGATTAAAGTGGGTGCAAAAGTATAATAAATTCTGAAACCCACCAAATTTTTATCAAAAATTCCTATAATTTTATTCGTATTTTATGCTTTGAACCTCTCCTCTGATAAGCATTAAAGCGTTTAGAGCCAATGCTCCCATTTCGTCTTCTCCTGGGTAAACATGAACCGGAGCAATAAACTCTATTCTTTCTTTTAATAGTTCAACAAATGGCTTACTATATGCTATACCGCCCGTTAGGAAGATGGCATCAACCTTTCCTTTCAAAACTGTTGACATAGCACCGATCTCCTTTGAGATTTGATAAGCCATTGCTTCTTGAATAAACTCAAATTTCTTATCTCCTTCCTTAGCCTTACACTCAACTTGATAAGCGTCGTTTGTTCCTAGATAAGCAACATAGCCACCTGCACCTACAACCATTTTCTTTATTTCTTGCTCAGTATATTTTCCACTAAAACAAATCTTAATTAATTCATTAACTGGAAGAGTTCCTGAACGTTCTGGAGAAAAAGGACCATCACCATCAAGAGCTTGATTAACGTCAATAACTTTACCATTTTGGTGAGCAGCAACACTTATTCCACCTCCCAAATGAACACCAATAAGGTTAAGCTCTTCATATTTCTTGTTTACTTCTTTAGCATATCTTCGGGCAATTGCTTTTTGGTTAAGAGCATGAAAAACTGATTTGCGAGGCATTAAAGGATGACCGCTAATTCGAGCAAAATCGCATAATTCATCAACAACAACAGGGTCAGCAATAACAGCTTTTGCTCCCGGAATGCCTTGTGCAATGTCGAACGCAATTAGTCCTCCAAGATTTGAAGCATGTTGTCCTTCTCTTCCATTGCGAAGGTCTTCCAACATTGCTTGATTTATTTCCAAAACTCCTGAAGATACTGGTTTAATTAAGCCACCACGACCAATAATTACTTTAAATTCCCTAAGATCAAAGTCAGCATCGCTTGCCTCTTTAAGGATTAATTCCTTTCTGAATTCATATTGATCAGCAATTTTGGCAAAAGGAGCCAATTCTTCAGCAGCATGTTTTATGTTTTTAAGGAATAATTGTTCTGTTCCATTATATATTGCAATTTTAGTTGAGGTTGAACCAGGATTAATTGCAAGAATTAGATTTTTCTCAGTCATTTCTTTTAGAATTTCTTTAATAAATAAAATCAAATATTTAGATTGCAAATTTACATCCATTTTCGAAATTACAAAAATTTCTATTGTGTTTATGTCAATAATTTATATTAAGTTTGCAACTTTAACAATAAGAAATTTATAATATTATGGCATTACAAGTAACAGACGCAACTTTTGAAAGTGCAGTTTTGCAATCAGACAAATTAGTTGTATTGGATTTTTGGGCTCAATGGTGTGGACCATGCCGCCAAATTGCTCCAATTATTGACGAGTTAGCAACAGAATATGAAGGAAAAGCAGTAATTGGTAAGGTAGATGTTGATTCAGCCACCGAAATTACATCAAGATTCTCAATCCGAAATATTCCAACAGTTCTTTTTATAAAGAATGGAGAAATGGTTGAGAAATTGGTTGGAGCACAATCAAAAACTAAATTTGTTGAAATCATAGAGAAACATCTATAAAGAAAAGATGTCCGATAAGATTGAAAGCATAATCGGATATCCCTCGCTTGAACTTGTAACGAATCAAGTTGTTGAAGGGTTTATTACAGGTTTGCATAAGAGTCCGTTTCATGGCTTTTCGGTTGAATTTGCAGAACACAGACTTTATAATAGTGGAGAGTCAACTAAGAATATTGACTGGAAGCTTTATGGGAGGACGGATAAGCTTTTTGTAAAAAAATATGAAGAAGAAACCAATCTACGTTGCCTTTTGGTTGTAGATAATTCTTCTTCTATGTTTTTTCCAACCCACAAAGAACCTTCCTTTTCCAATCCAAATAAGATTACATTTGCTGCTTATGCCTCTGGTGTTCTAATCCAAATGCTTTCTCGTCAAAGAGATGCCTATGGGATTAGTCTAATTTCAGATAAGATTGATTTAATTACGGAAATTAAATCTAATTTTGGACATAAAAAGCAAATGTTTACTCTTTTGGAAGGTTTGCTTAAGCCCTATGACAAGGAAACAAAGCTTCAAACCAATATATCTCCACTTCTTCACCAATTAGCAATGCAGGTTCATAAGCGATCCCTAATTATTATCTTTACGGACTTGTTTTCTGATGAATCAACAGAAGAGATTATTTCTTCCCTTCAACATCTCAAACATTCAAAGCATGAGGTTATTCTTTTTCATGTGAATGACAAGGAAAAGGAGATAGACTTTAATTATAGTAGTCGCCCTCATCGTTTTGTGGATGTGGAAACCTTAGAAGAGATTAAGCTAAATCCTCAAGAAATTAAGGATGCTTATCAGAAAACAATTCAAAACAAAATTCATGAAGTGAAAACCTCTTGCGAAAATACGAGAATTGATTTTGTAGAGGCAAATATTAATAATGGATTTGACCAAATCCTTCTTCCGTACATAATAAAACGAACAAAAATGCATTAATTTCGTTTCAAATATACGATAAGTCACAAAATATTAATATTTTTGCATATTGTAAAGTCAAGTCTTTACGTTTTTATTGCAGAAAAGAATTAAATTAATGAATAAAATATTATGAGAAAAGCAGTATTAAACACGTTATTAGTAGGTCTTTTAGTTTTGGTTGCAGCTTCTTGTGGCAGCATAAAAGACATGCAAAAGAACCATAATAAGGTACGTTATCAGGTTTCTCCTAACCCGCTCGAAGCACATGGAGATAAAGTTATTGTTACCATTAATGGCAATATCCCAGAAAAATACTTCCAAAAGAATGCAGTTGTCTATATGCAGCCAATTCTTACTTGGGAAACAGGTGAGGTTATACTTTCCCCAATGAACCTTAAGGGTAGCAAGATTGAAGGTAACGGAAAAGCAATTGAAAAGAAAACAGGAGGAAGGTTCGTTTACAAAGATACAGTCCAATACAGAGAAGGAATGGAGAATGCCCAACTAACCCTAAACCCTGTTGCATATAAAGCAAAGGCAGTTAACGAAGCAGATGCCACACAGTCTGAAGCATTAGAGAATAAGGGAGCAATTTATTTGGGTAACGTAAAGATTTCACAAGGAATTAACTCAACCTCAAACAGGGTTGACACAAGAGGAGACCTCTCTATGGCATCTCACAACTACTCCCCAAAAACAACAGAACTAATGTCTGCCAACATATACTTTACCGTAAACTTAGCCGACCTTAACTGGAACAACGAACAAAATAAGAAAAACGATGCCAAAAGAGCAGTTGACAACATGAAGTCCTACATTGCCAACAACTCAGTACCACGCCAAATATTCGTAAACGCATGGGCATCACCAGAAGGGGAAGAATCCTTTAATATAGGTCTTTCTAAGAAAAGAGCAGAAACAACCGAAAAATTAGTAAACGATATCCTCGACCAAGCACTTACCGAAAGAGCAAAAGCAGAGAACATTAAACAATCAGATATCCAGAACTACATACAAGAAGCCAAAAAGGACGTGGTAGTACAGACCAACGCAAAGGGAGAAGACTGGGACAATTTCCTAAGACTCGTTGAGGGAAGCTCACTAAGGGAAAAGAACACAGTAATAAATGTAGTTAAATCGCAGCCAGACAAAATTAGAAGAGAACAGGAAATCCGTAATATGTCAGTTGTATTCCGTCAAATTGAACAAGATATCCTACCAATTCTTCGTAGAGGGGAGATTGCTTTCAATTTCTCAGGAGTTCAAAAAACAGATCAGGAAATTGCTAAGATGGCAGTAACGAACCCTGATGATTTAACCTTTGATGAACTTATGTACGCAGCATCTCTTACTTCTAACTATGCTAACAAACTTGCTATCTATAAGTCTGCAACCGAAAGATTCGGATCACAATGGGAAGGATGGAACAATGCTGGTGCTGTAGGTTTAACTCTTAACCAATTGGACGAATCAAGACAATACCTTGAAACAGCTGACAAACTCTCTCCTAACAATGCAACCATTAAGAATAACCTTGCCCTTTTACACCTTGCCCTTAAAGACGTTAAAACGGCAGATAAATACATGCAAGAAGCAGTTTCTCTTGGCAACGAACAAGCAATGGTAAATCAAGCCATAGTTGACATAAAGAAAGGTAACTACGAAGAAGCAGCAAGAAAACTTGACGGTAGAAAATGCGTATATAACCTTGCTCTATTGCAACTATTGACTGGTAACACAGGAAATGCAATCCGTACCCTTGACTGCTGCATGGACCAAACAGCAGAAGTTAATTACCTAAGAGCAGTTTGCTATGCAAGATTGGATGATGTACCCGGTTTGATAAAGAACCTACGTGAAGCAACCAAACAAGAACCTGCTTACAAGTACAAAGCAAAGAATGATATTGAATTCCGTCGTTATATTTCAAACTATGAATTCCAAACGATAGTGAATAACTAAGATACTGGTTAACTAAACAGTTCGGAGGGCTCAAGATAATTTATCTTAGCCCTCTTTTTTTATGCCCAAACGAAAATAGACTAAAATTAGAGTAACTCTCCTTGTCATTAGAGTGACTCTTTTTGGAATAGGAGTGACTCTCCTTGTGATAAGAGTGACTCTCCTTGCGATAGGAGTCAGTCTCCTTATAATTAGAGTAACTCTCCTTGTAATTAGAGTAGCTTTCCTCACGATTAGAGTAACTCTAAGCATAATTAGAGTAACTCTAATTACAATTAAATGGAGTCTAATGACTTTAAGGTCTTTAAGAAGTTTAAGGAAAGGGGATTGTGGTAATTTTAAATAGTTCTTTTTAAGGATATTAAGGACTTTAATCTCCTTGAACTCCTTCCCAACTATTGTAAATTGGTGATTTGTAACAGTGTCTTAAGGGCTTGTGAAATGCTCTTTATGGGTGAGAATACTATGCTTAGCTTTTCTTGTGATTCCTTAAGCTGCATTAGGTTTGGATAGGCTTGTGCAAAAACCAGAATATTGGTAAAGGTTTCTGACTCGAAGTATGATGAACCTCTTTCGAAGGCTATGGTTGCTGTCATTCTATCCCTTTTCAATACAAGTTTCTCTATTCCCATTTCCCTTGCCTTTTGGCGTAACTTAATGGTTTCTATGAGTTCTAAGGTTTGCTTTGGCAATTTTCCAAAACGGTCTATTAACCCAGAGGCAAACTCCTGAAGTTCCTTTTCCGTAATCAAACCATCAAGCTCCTTATACAAATTAAGCCTTTCCACCGTGCTGCTAACATAGGAGTCAGGGATAAGAACCTCAAGGTCAGTTTCAATATTACATTCCTTAGCCATAGTGCCTTCAGATAGGGTTTGAGTTTCCTCCTCCTTAAACAGCTCTTTAAATTCCGTCTGCTTAAGTTCCTCAATAGCCTCGTTAAGAATCTTATGGTACATTTCAAAACCAATTTCCGAAATAAAACCGCTCTGTTCTGCCCCCAAAATATTTCCAGCTCCCCTTATATCAAGGTCACGCATAGCAATACTAAATCCAGAGCCAATTGACGAAAAGTCTTCTATAGCTTTCAAACGCTTACGAGCCTCTTCCGTAATAAGACTCAGCGGTGGGATTAGTAGAAAGCAAAACGCCTTTTTATTACTCCTACCCACACGACCACGAAGTTGATGAAGGTCAGAAAGGCCAAAGTTCTGAGCTTCGTTAATTATAATTGTATTGGCGTTAGGTATGTCCAAACCATTCTCAACTATCGTTGTGCTAACCAGAACATCAAACTCCCCTTCAATAAAGTTAAACATAACATCCTCAAGTTCCTCTCCCTTCATCTGACCATGCCCCACAACAACCTTAGCCGAAGGCACCAAACGTCTAACCATACCTGCAATTTCCTCAATGTTCTGCACCCTGTTGTGAACCAGATACACCTGACCACCACGTGAAATTTCATAATGGATAGCGTCCCTTATAATTTCCTCATCAAAAGTGTGGATTTGTGTTTGGATAGGCTGACGGTTAGGAGGTGGAGTATTAATAATGGAAAGGTCTCTTGCACCCATAAGAGAGAACTGCAAAGTGCGGGGAATTGGAGTTGCAGTAAGAGTAAGGGTATCAATATTAACCCTAAGTTTCTTTAGCTTCTCCTTCATTGCCACCCCAAACTTATGCTCCTCATCAACAATAAACAGCCCCAAGTCCTTAAATTCAATATCCTTACTCAAAAGCTTGTGAGTCCCAATCAAAATATCAATCTTTCCCTGCTTAAGATCATTAAGTATCTCCCTTGTTTCCTTAGCCGAACGAAACCTGTTAACATAGTCAACCCTGCAAGGCATATTCTCCAGCCTGCTGGAAAAAGTCTTAAAGTGCTGATAGGCAAGAATAGTTGTAGGAACAAGAACCGCCACCTGCTTACTGTCAGCCACCGCCTTAAAAGCAGCACGTATAGCTATCTCAGTCTTACCAAAGCCTACATCACCACAAACTAACCTGTCCATAGGAACAGAGTTCTCCATATCTTTCTTAACTGCCTTTGTAGTTTTGTACTGGTCAGGAGTATCTTCATAAATAAACGACGCCTCAAGCTCATGTTGAAGATAAGAATCCGAAGAGAAAGCATAACCCATGGAAGCCTTTCTCTTAGCATAAAGAGCAATAAGGTCCTTAGCAATATCCTTAACCTTTTGTTTGGTTTTGTTCTTCAGGTTGTTCCAAGTGTTGGAGCCAAGACGATGAAGAGTAGGAGCAGTGCCATCCTTTCCCGAATAGCGAGAGATTTTGTGAAGGGCATGAATGCTAACGTAAAGAATATCATTGTCTTTATAAACCAGACGAATGGTTTCCTGAACCCTGCCATTGTTTTCTAACTTCTCCAAACCAGCAAACTTACCCACACCATAATCAATGTGAGTTATAAAATCGCCAGGTTTCAAAAGCATAATTTCCTTCAAGGTTATGGCTTCATGATTTTGCTTCTGGTCTCTAAGACGGTACTTGTGATAACGCTCAAAAAGCTCATGGTCGGTAAAAACTGCAATCTTCAAATCATTATCCACAAAGCCCTCACTAATGGAGTTAAGCAAATAATGAACATTCAAAATCTTGCTGCTGTCAGAAAACTCCTTAAGAATTTTTTCAATCCTTTCCTTTTGCTTAGGGTTCTCCACACAAAAATAATTGGTAAACCCATCATCAGCCTGCCTATGCAAAGCATCCACAAGTAGAGAAAAATCTTTCTTAAAAGAAGGTTGCAAAGAAGTAGAAAAACTCACAACATTATCCTTCGAAAGTAAAGCATCAGAGCCCATCTCCACAATGGAGTGGTTCAAAATCCCTTTCTTAAAATCCTCTTTTCCAATAAACAATTCCTCAGCAGGAAGATGCAGCTCCTTATTCTTAAGTTCCAAATACGACCTTTGGCAAAACTCAAACTCCTTTTCAATCCTGTCCAAGCAAAACTCCAAATGCTCAACCCAAACCACAGTGTTTTCACCCAAATACTCCACCAAAGGGACCCTCTTCTGAACACTAATACTCTCATTCTGAATATTAGGAACAATAACCAAAGCATCCTTTTGTTCAATGGTAAGCTGAGAAACCACATCAAAAGTTCTTAAGCTCTCAATCTCATCACCAAAAAACTCAATCCTATAAGGATGTTCATTCGCAAAAGAAAACACATCCACAATCCCACCACGCACAGCATACTGCCCAGCAAGAACAACCAAGTCCACCCTTTCAAAAGCATACTCCTCCAAAACATCAACCACAAAGTCAAGATTTAAAGGCTCATTCAAACTAATCTTTAGAGTATTCTTAGTAAGAACCTGTTTCGACACAACCTTTTCCAACAAAGCCTCAGGATAAGTAACTAAGATTATATTATTATTGGAGTTAAGCCTGTTAAGAGCTTCTGCCCTCAAAAGAATATTAGCATTATCAATATCTTCAACCTGATAAGGCAATTTATAGGAAGAGGGATAGAAAAGAACATTCTTCTTCGAATAATCGAGGTCCTGTTCCGAAAAAATCTGTTCAATATCATTATAGAAATAAGCAGCCCTTTCCTTATCTGGCAGAACAATAAGATGAGTAAACTCCCTTGAACTATCAATGCAGGCAGCCACACAAAAGCTCATACTGCTCCCTGCCAAAGATTGAATATTAACCCTTGAATGATTAACAGTTATTCTTCGGAGAAGGTCAACGTACTTTTGATTATGGGAATAAACCTTTAAAAGTTCTTTCACCTTGCAAAAATACAAAAGAAAACTATTCCTCCCACAAATAGACTAATTTCTATAATTATGAAAGTTTAATCTTTCTTAGTCTTAAGGAGTTTGAAATTACAGAAACGGAGCTAAAGCTCATTGCAACGGCAGCAATCATTGGTGAAAGTAAAATTCCAAAGAATGGGAATAAGACTCCAGCTGCCAAAGGAACGCCTAAAGTATTATAAACAAAAGCAAATAATAGGTTTTGTTTAATATTTTTCATTGTTTCAAAGCTTAGTTTCTTTGCCTTAAGGATTCCTTCCAAGTTTCCTTTCAATAAAGTTATGTCGGAGCTTTCTATTGCCACATCAGTTCCATTTCCCATTGCAATGCCAACATCAGCTTGAGCCAAAGCAGGAGAATCGTTTATTCCATCGCCAGCCATTGCCACAATCTCTCCCTTTGCTTGCAGTTCTCTAACAATCTTTAACTTGTCCTCAGGCATACATTCTGCCCTAAATTCCTTTATTCCCAATCTGTCAGCAACTGCCTTTGCTGTATTAAAATTATCTCCCGTTAGCATAAAAATCCTAATACCCTTTTCCTCCATTTCCCTTACAGCAATTACTGAGCTCTCCTTAACAGAGTCCGAAATAACAACATAGCCAATAATGATTCCATCCTCAGAAACATAAGAAACAGTCTTTCCCAACCTTTGTTCCAATCCAACCCTTTCTTGCAAATCATTAGAGATATTAGCATTTAGTTCAAGCATAAGCTTATCATTTCCAAACCCAATCTCCCTATCATTTACCTTCCCAATAACACCTTTGCCCAAAATGGCTTCAAAATCTTTTGCCTTTAAAACATCAATTCCCTTTTCCAAAGCATAGTCCATCACTGCCTCTGCCAAAGGATGTTCACTATATTGATTTAAAGAAGCAACCCTTTGTAAAATATCCTCTTTATTATTATCCGTTGCACAATAAACATAGTCAACAGAAGGCTTCCCTTTTGTTAGAGTTCCTGTTTTATCAACCACCAAAACACTAATCTTATTCATAGTTTCCAAAGCCTTAGCATCTTTTATTAATATACCATTCTTAGCTCCCTTTCCCATACCAACCATAACCGACACAGGAGTAGCCAATCCCAAAGCACAAGGACAAGCAATAATTAAAACAGCAATTGCATTAATAAAAGCATAAACCAATCTTGGCTCAGGACCAATAATTGCCCATATAATATAAGTAATTAGAGAAACACCAACAATAATAGGAACAAAAAATTTAGAAACCTTATCCGTAATCTTTTGAATTGGAGCTTTAGAGCTTGCAGCCTCATTCACCATTCTGATTATCTGCGAAAGCAAAGTGTCAGCTCCCACTTTTTGAGCCTCCATCACAAAAGACCTATTGCCATTTATCGTTCCACAACTAACCTTATCCCCAATATTCTTATCAACCGGCATTGCTTCCCCAGTAATCATTGATTCATCAACACTCGAATTACCTTCCTTAACCACACCATCAACTGGAATCTTATCCCCTGGCTTTATTCTTAACAAATCTCCAACCTTAATATCATCAATAGGAATAATAATTTCTTCTCCATTTTCCAAAACCTTAACAGCTTCCGAAGGAGCAAGCTTTAATAATTCTTTAATTGCACCATTTGTTTTTTTATGAGCCCTCGCTTCAAGATATTGACCAAAAAGCACAAGAGTAAGAATTACAGCAGTTGCTTCAAAGTAAAGATGAACAGTTCCATTTTCATTTTTAAACTCTTGAGGAAAAATTGAAGGGAACAACAACCCCAAAACACTAAACCCAAAAGAAACACCTGTACCAATACCTATTAGAGTAAACATATTAAGATTCCAGCTCTTAATAGACTTCCAAGCCCTAACATAAAAAATCCAACAAGTGTAGAACACAATAGGAAGAGTTAGAATAAACTGTATCCAATTCCCAACCTCATGACTAAACAAATGCATCAAAGGATTATTGGGAATCATCTCACTCATAGAAACAACAAAGACCACAAGAGCCAAAACAGATGAAATAACTAATTTCTTTTTCAAAGCATTATTAGGTTTATTCTCCTCTTCTTCCATAGCAGCATTCATAGGCACCAAATCCATTCCGCAAACAGGACAGTCCCCAAACCTATCATAAGTCTTATCCCCCTCACAGTGCATAGGACAATAGAAAACTCCTTCCTTAGGAGAATTCTTTGAAGACTTCTTCTTTTTCTTAATTCTCTTTACTTCATTGGAATTAAAAATCTTGTATTCCAATCCAGCCTTCAACAAAACATCTTTAAAAATCTCCACACTTATATCAGAAGACATTTCAATAGTTGCTTCCTCCAACTCCAAATCAACAATAATATTATCAACCCCACTAACCTCTTTCAATGTCTTTTCCACAGCCTTCTTGCAGCCAAGACATCCCATTCCTTCGACTCTAAATTTTTTAATCATAGAATTTTAATTTACATCTAAAACTATTTTGTTTAGACAATAAATTGTACAATAAATTACTCCTAAACGAGAATAAAGAGAAAGAAAATAAGAAAATAAATAGTTCTTTTCATTCTAAATAATTTTATTTCCTAACTTTGCCCATAGTAATTTTAAAAACAAATATTATGAAAAGAAATGTTTTAACCCTAATTCTTGTTGCTTTAGGTTTTAGCTCTTGTGCTCAAAAAGAAACAAACTTAGACCTTACCACCGTTAAGCAATTTGACATAAATAGATATTTAGGTAAATGGTATGAAATAGGAAGATATGACCATTCTTTTGAAAGAGGCATTGTTGGAGCAACAGCAATGTATAGTCTTAATGAAGATGGCACAATTAAAGTTGTAAATACTGGCTACAAGAATAGCTTTGAAGGTAAATTAAAAGAAGCAAAAGGCAAGGGAAAGTTTGCCGATAAAAACAATCCTGCCAAATTGAAGGTATCATTTTTCCTTTGGTTCTATGGAGCTTACAATATTTTGGAATTAGACAAAGAAAACTATTCCTATGCATTAATTGGCTCTAATTCCGATAAATATTTATGGATTTTAAGTCGCACCCCACAACTTAAAGAAGAGGATAAGGAATTCCTACTTAAAAGAGCAAAAGAAAGAGGTTACGATACATCAAAAATTATTTGGGTAGAGCAGAAATAATTTCAGAAAATACAAGATTATATTCAAAATAATTTCGTATATTTGCAGATGTAAAACATTCATTAGGTTTGTTTAGGACTATTTATCCTAAATTCAATTTCTGGAGAACAAGCTCCAATTCCTAAAATATATTAA
>DHCV01000021.1 GCA_002399025.1 Bacteroidales bacterium UBA4893
TCCTCTTAACCTTCCAGCACCGGGCAGGTGTCAGGCCTTATACTTCATCTTCCGATTTCGCAAAGCCATGTGTTTTTGCTAAACAGTCGCCAGGGCCGTTTCTCTGCGCCCTACATCGCTGTAGGGGTCCTTTATCCCGAAGTTACAGGACTAATTTGCCTAGTTCCTTAGCCACGGATCACTCGAGCACCTTTGGATTCTCTCCTCGACTACCTGTGTCGGTTTACGGTACGGGTAACTGATATCTATGTTTAGAACGTTTTCTTGGGAGCTTGATTACCTACACTATCCAATTAGCCGAAGCCTCTCGGTACTATCAGGTTCGACATTCATTACGGATTTGCCTATAACAAATTTATCTACACCCTTTAACGTGCTATTCCGTCAGCACGCGGTAGTTCCACTTCTCCGTCAGTCCATCACAATATCAGTCAGTATCGGAATTTTAACCGATTGTCCATCCACTTTCGCCCTTCGGCTTCGCGTTAGGTCCCGACTTACCCTGATCCGATTATCGTTGATCAGGAAACCTTAGTCTTCCGGTGTGCGGGTTTCTCACCCGCATTATCGTTACTTATGCCTACATTTGCTTTTCTATATACTCCAACATGGCTCACGCCTTTATCTTCTACGTAATATAGAATGCTCCCCTACCGATATATTAAAATATATCCCATAGCTTCGGTAGTATGCTTATGCCCGTTTATTATCCATGCACGATCGCTCGACTAGTGAGCTGTTACGCACTCTTTAAATGAATGGCTGCTTCCAAGCCAACATCCTAGCTGTCTATGCAATCATACCGCGTTATTTCAACTTAGCATACATTTGGGGACCTTAGCTGATGGTCCGGGTTCTTTCCCTCTCGGCTATGGACATTAGCACCCATAGCCTTTCTCCAGGACTTATACTTTATAGCATTCGGAGTTTGTCAGGAATTGGTAGGCGGTGAAGCCCCCGCATCCTATCAGTATCTCTACCTCTATAAAGAAACATCCCAGGTAGCTCCTAAAAGCTTTTCGGGGAGTACGAGCTATCTCTCAGTTTGATTAGCCTTTCACCCCTACCCTCAAGTCATCCCAAGTTTTTTCAACAACAACGGGTTCGGTCCTCCATTCTGTGTTACCAGAACTTCAACCTGCTAAAGGGTAGATCACAAAGTTTCGCGTCTACTCCCACTAACTAATACGCCCTATTAAGACTCGCTTTCGCTACGGCTGCTATCCTGAAAATATTAACCTCGCTAGTAAGATGTAACTCGTAGGCTCATTATGCAAAAGGCACGCCGTCACGGATATTAATCCGCTCCGACCGCTTGTAAGCGCACAGTTTCAGGGTCTATTTCACTCCGTTATTCACGGTTCTTTTCACCTTTCCTTCACAGTACTTGTTCACTATCGGTCTCTCAGTAGTATTTAGCCTTGGCAGATGGTGCTGCCAGATTCAAACAGGATTTCGCCAGTCCCGCCCTACTCAGGATACTGATATGATAAATACAAATTTCCTATACAGGACTATCACCTCCTATGGTTAACCTTTCCAGGTTATTCTAGTACTTGTATGTTCTCAATCGCTCAGTCCTACAACCCCAGTTATGCCGTAACATAAATGGTTTAGGCTCCTCCGCGTTCGCTCGCCACTACTTGCGGAATCATTAATTATTTTCTACTCCTATGGGTACTTAGATGTTTCAGTTCCCCACGTTCGCCCCATATTATATGGTAATACATCTTCAATGTATTGGGTTGCCCCATTCGGATATCTACGGATCTATTCGTATTTGCCAATCCCCGTAGCTTGTCGCAGCTTGTCACGTCCTTCTTCGCCTCTGAGAGCCACAGGCATCCCCCGTACGCTCTTATTCTCTTTCTCTCGTTAATCTCTTATATGCCCTTAATGTCAAAGATCTTTTGTTTACTTCAAAAGTAAACCTTGCTGGTTTACTGATTTAACTCAATAAACCATATCATTTAAAAATTATTGTTATGCTATTGGATTAACAGATACATAGGATCTGTTATTCTTACGTTTTCTAAATTCAACAACTCCATCAACTAATGCAAATAGTGTATGATCTTTCCCTATTCCAACATTATTTCCTGGATTGTGAACGGTTCCTCTTTGGCGTACTATTATGTTTCCTGCAATGCAAGATTGACCTCCAAATATTTTAACACCTAAACGTTTGCTTTGCGATTCGCGTCCGTTATTTGAACTACCAACACCTTTCTTGTGAGCCATAATATTCTTTCTTTAAACTGTGAATAACTAATAAAAACACTACTACAAAATTTCAGTAACCTGAATTTGTGATAAATATTGACGATGACCATTCATCTTTTGGTAACCTTTTCTTCTTTTTTTCTTAAAAACAAGAACCTTATCTCCTTTTAAGTGTTTTAAGACGGTTGCCTTAACTGATGAGCCTTCAATTGTTGGAGCACCAACGGTGATTGCACCATCAGCCTCTTTTAGCATCACGGTGTCAAATGACATTTCTGCTCCTTCATCTGCTTGAAGACGATGAACAAAAAGCTTTTGATCTTTTTGAACCTTGAATTGCTGTCCTGCGATTTCTACTATTGCGTACATTACTCGTATTTTTATGTTTTTCCCTCTTTATTGGGGGTGCAAAGATACAAATGTTTTATTTACTACCAAAAAAACTTGAGAAAATTTTCACTTTTCTGAGGAAAAGTTATTCTGTAGGCATTAGGTATATAATTAAAATGAAGAAAGAATAAAATTAATTCAGAAAATAGTTATCTTTTATTTGACTTAAATACTTTCTAATCGCAAAAATAGTTCAATGAAATACTTTTTTCATAAGGTTTTCAAGAAACTAATAATATATTTATTATTTTTGCTGAAAATAACCGATTAGTGTGCCATTAAATATTAAATACATATCTAAAAAGAAATTATTATTGTTTTTGATAACATTAATGGTTACTCTATTTGCCGTCTTAAGTCTTCTTGAGCTTAAAAATCATTCTTCTAATGCAATTTCAAATAAAATCCAAACAAAACTAAATGATGAGTTTAAAGAACTCAAGTCTAATGGAGATAGGTTTATTTATTATAAAAATAATCTAATTACATGGACAAATAACGACATCAATCTTCCTAAGGTTTTATCTACAAATCTATATAGTAACTTCATGAGATTATCAAATGGTTTTTATGTTCTTAATCATGAAAAGAAAAATGATTCGGTTATAATATATGTATCTCTTATCAAAAAGGATTACTCGCTAAATAATAGCTATTTACGAAATGACTTTAATCCCAAGTTTAAACTTAAGGAAAGCTCCGACATTAATATTACTTTTAATAAAACTAATTATCCTATTGAACTATATGGAAAAACTATTTTTTATTTGGATTTTTCTAAATACACACATCATTCAAATTCATTGCTAAGCTATATTTTATCCTTTCTTTACCTATCAATTATTTTCTTTGTTGCAAAATTAATATTGGTAATAGTTAATCCAAACAGAAAATTTTTTAGATGGTTAATAGTTCTAAGTATATATATTATTTTCTTTGTTATTCTAAGACTATTGGATGCTTATTCATTAATCTGTAATATTGATTTTTCTAAATCATACGCATTTGTTAGTGAGCTCGAATTTAATGTATTGGAAATATTTACATTTCAAATTTTAATATATTTTCTTCTTACAAATCATAGTTTTAGCTTTAAAAAAGATAGAGCAAAGCTTTTAGTTCAATTGCTCTTAATACCGATATCTTGGGGTTATTATTACTTTATTGAGTTTTTACTTAATGGATATAATAGAATTATTTCTTTAGCAGATATAATAAACATTAATGGTCAAGTCATAATACTCCTTCTTCAACTAATATTGAGTGCTTATACATTATATGTAATCACAAAAAATATTCTATCACAAACCTTTAACTCATCTAAAATTTTTAAGTTTTCATACATTAGTCTAATTATATGTTCAGTTCTTTCACCATTATTTTTATTTAATAAGCTATCAATCATCTCATTAATATCAATCACATTAATTTCCTTCATATTTTTCCTATCTGTTTCAAAAGAAGGAATTACAAAAAGAAAACTTTCTCCAATACTATATTATGTCCTAATTCTGATTATCTTTTCAATACTTAATGGGATTATTATTTATTCTTATAATTCTCAAAAAGAAAGAGATTTTTTAGAAAAAGCACTAATTAATATTTCAAGAAGTGAGGATAAAGAGGCTGAGGCGATATTACTTAGGATTGACAAGAATATAAGTTGTGATAAAGAGATTAATGATAATAAGAGTAAAAAAACTAATAAGGAAATTGAGCAGTACATTAGTGATAAATATTTACAAGAACTTAATAAGACATATAACTCTGATGTAATAGTTTGCTATTCTGATGAAGCTTTATTTATTCCTCCATTAGAAAGATATATTAATAGTAAGGAATATTTTAAAACAAGAATTCAAGAGTCGAGATTGGTTGTGAATAGTAAGTCAATATTTAGAGAAAGTACGGATTTAACTGAGAGGGCATATATAGGATATTTTGAGACTATTCATAATAAGAAAACAAGATTAATTTTTATTGACTGTATTGAAAAGAAAGCATCAAAGGAGATGGGGTATCCTGACTTGCTAATCAATGATAGGGTTAAGGAAAAATCTACCCAAATAGACCTGGATAACTATGGAGTATATCAACATAATAACTTAGTTGTTCAGTTTGGAGATTATAATTATTCAATGAAGTTGGATTATAGTCCAAATAATTGGTATAAGGAAAATGGATATCTACATTATGTTGTAAATAATTTGAGAAATAACACTATTTGGGTTGGGAGCATTAAGCAACAGACGCTTTTCGATAAGCTGTCAATCCCTTCATATCTTTTCTTACTCTCATCATTTATAATACTACTGGTTATTTTTATTTCCAATCCTAAAAGATTTTTATCATTTGGTGGCTTTAATTTAAGTTATAGTTTGCAAGTTACTCTAATAAGTATTTTCTTAGTATCATTTATAGTTTTTGGAAGCATTGCCATTAAGTACTTTAATCAACTCAACGATAAAACCAATAAGGATATTTTGATTGAGAAAACACAATCAATAAGCTATGAAATTAAGGATATATTTGAAAATCCAAAACAGAGTCAAGAAGACATTTATTATGAATTGGTTAACTTATCCAATACTTTTCTAACTGATATTAATCTTTATGATACTAAAGGATTTCTTATCAATACTTCACGTCCAACAATCTTTTCTCAGGGAATTATAAGCAAATACATCAATAATGATGCACTAAAGCAACTAAGAACAAACACCAGTCCACTAATTTATCAGAAAGAGAGAATAGGTAATAGGGATTACTATGCATCCTATATGAGCATAGTTGATAAAAATCATGAAGAAATAGGCTATCTACATATTCCGTATATTATTAAGCAGAAGAACCTCGAAGATAAGATATTAGACTTCGTTTCTGCATTTATTAACATATATATTTTATGGATAACTCTTGCATTGATTATCTCAATTCTTCTTTCCAATTTCATAACTCAACCTCTTAGGCAATTGAAAGAAAAGCTTCGTTTAGTTAAGTTAGATACGCAAAATGAGAAAATTCAATGGTCAAGAAAGGATGAACTTGGGAATTTAATTCTCTCGTATAACTCTATGATTGATAAATTGGATGAGAGCGCTAAACTTTTGTTGAAGAAAGAAAGAGAAGGAGCTTGGAGAGAGATGGCAAGGCAGGTGGCTCATGATATTAAGAACCCATTAACTCCAATGAAACTTTCCATCCAACAACTCCAAAGATTACAATCAACTGACATTGTTAAGTTTCACAAACTATTCCAAGAGGTTACTCCTGCATTGATTGAGCAAATTAATACCCTTGCTGAGATTGCCTCTGAGTTTTCAGATTATGCTAAAGATAAGATTAACAAAGGAGAGATTACAAATATAGATGAATGTTTAAGGACAACCATTAATATATTTGAAAATCAAGATAATATTAAGATAAAATATTCAAATCCTTATGGAAACTCAATCCATGTTATTGGAGACAAACAGCAATACATTAGGATATTTAATAATCTAATTAAGAACTCTATTCAAGCTCTTTCTAACAAAGAAGATGGTTTAATTCAAATAGAGGTAGCGGAAGAAGAAAACAATTGTAAGATCTCAATCAAGGATAACGGAATAGGGATTAAGCCCGAGAATATTGATAAGGTTTTTTCTACTCAATTTACTACTAAAACTGATGGTAGTGGGCTTGGACTTTCAATTGTAAAAAGTATAATTGAAATGAACGGAGGAGAAATTGATTTTGTTTCTCAAGAAAATAAGGGAACAATTTTTTACGTTTACATACCTGTTTGGAAACAATAATTGAATTAAAACGTAATTAATTATTAGGAATATACAAAAAATATTGTATTTTTGTAGGTTGATAATAAATTTATGAAGATAAATAATAGTAGATATATGAAGTTCAAGAATGTTTTTATTGTTTTAACACTAATTTGTTTAAGTTTTGGAGCCTTTGCTCAAAAACAAAGTTTGACAGAAAAAGCTGATGAGGCTTTCTTTGCAAAACAATACACAATTGCTGCTGACCTCTATAAAGAAGCCTATGCTGATGTTAAGCTTAATCGTCAGGAAAGAGATAGAATTCTATTTCAACAAGCAGAATGCTATAGATATATGGATGATAAGGTTCAAGCAATCAAAACATACCAACGTCTCGTTAAGGCAAGATATTACAAAACTCAACCCAAGATATTTCTTCACATGGCAGACTTTCAACGCTTTAGAGGAGAATGGGATGATGCTGAATATAACTATAAGGAATATTTGAAATTAGTGCCAAACGATGAATTAGCGAAAAGAAGACTTTCATCAATTGCATTGGCTAAAGAATGGATGCAACACCCAACCAAACATCAAATAAAGAACGAAAAGGATATTAATACTGAATGGAACGAATGGGCTCCAAAATTTGTTTCTGCAGACAATTATGATGAAATTATTTTCACTTCCTCTCGCTTATTGGATGAGTATTCTGAAAAAGATGCATGGACAGGTGAATTTTTATCAAACATATATACTGCTCAAAAGCTAAAATCAGGAGAACTTGGAGAAGCAACCTATTTCAACGAAGTTGAAGTTAATACTGATGAGGCAAATGAGGGAGAATTAGTCATAGTTAGTAGAGGAAAGCGTAAAAACTACTATTTCTCAAGATGTAATATATTGGATAATAAAGATGTGAATTGTGCTATATATAGCCTTCCAATTGAACCAGCAAAAGGAAAAGGGAAGAAAGGGGGTTCTACAAAAAGAACTAATCAGAAAGGCTCAACCAGCGCTGCTGCTAACAAAAATGCAACAAATAATTCAGAAGAGGATGATTCACAATTCAGAAAACTTGACTTAGGAGACACTGCCTTCAATTATCTTCATCCTGCAATATCTTCAGATGAACTAACATTATATTTCTCTTCAAACCGTCCTGGTGGACAAGGTGACTATGACCTTTGGAAAGCAACAAGAGAGAACATAAATGAACCTTTTTCTAACATAACTAACTTAGGCAGACACATAAACTCCGAAGGAAAAGAACAATTCCCTTATTTAAGAACTGACACTCGTTTGTATTATTCATCTGATGGATTGGCTGGATTGGGAGGCTATGACCTTTTCTATTCAGAATACCAAAACGATGATTGGACAGATCCGGTTAATCTAAAATTCCCAATAAACACACAATTCGATGAGATTGGAATTATATTTATTCCTAATGAAGACGAATCGGAAGCTGCAGTAGAATCAGGTTATATTTCTTCAAACCGTCAAGGAGGAGTTGGAGGAGATGATATATACTCATTCTATAGAGCTCCAATGTTGTTTACACTCAAGGGAAAGGTTAGAGATGACAAGTCTATGCAGTTGATTGAGGGTGCAAAAGTAAAAATACTTGGCTCAGACAAAACCATTCAAGAAACAAGAACTGACCGAAATGGACAATATGAGTTTACTGATGAGCAAATCAAGCACAATGTTAAATATACTATTCAAGTATCACAAGTTGATTACATGAATGAAGAAGCAGTAGAATCAACCATTGGTCTAACTACTAACAAAGATATCGTTCGTGACTTTGTTTTAAAACCAATAGCTAAAGACCCTGTTGTTCTTCCAGAAATACGTTACGATTTAGCAAAATGGGACTTAAAAGACCAATACTTAGACTCATTATCAGATCTTTTGGTAGTGTTGGTAAATAATCCAAGCTATGTTATAGAACTGCGTTCACACACAGATATAAGACCATTCCCACAATTAACCAACGATACTCTTTCACAACGAAGAGCAGAGGCGGTGGTTGATTTCTTGTTTGCAAGAGGAATTGATAGAGAACGACTAATCCCTAAAGGCTATGGTGATAGAATACCAAGAACATTGACTGCAGATACAAAATCAGAATTTAATGGTAGAACGTATCTCTTCCCTAAAGGAGTAACTCTTACTGAAGCCTATATAAATTCATTAAAGACCGTTGGCGAAAAGGAAGCTGCACATCAACTAAATCGCCGTTCAGAATTTAGAGTTGTTAGAACAGACTATGTTCCAGCCGAATATTTAGACTCACTCGAAGATCTTGCACAAAATAAACCAATAGTTGATATGGTCAAAGGAAACAAACCTACACCAATTACAACTGTTCCAATTATATACACCGACAACAATATTAAGCTAACAATGATAGACGGAGACAAGTCAATGCTTTACATAATACTTAACGGAGCCAACGTACCAGCAATTTATAATGAGAGATACCGCGATGCAGCCGTTTTGGATTGGGATGTTGCAATGAACTTCCTACTATCAGGCAGAATAACAAAGGATGACTTCAAGGACAAAGACAAAGCCTTTGATGCAGAAGGAAACATATTGGACGAGTCGATATTGATTTTCAAAACAGCCTATATTGGCAAACACTATGCTGACAAATATGAAGTTTTGGTTAAGAAAGGGATGACCGACAAAATGATAGTAAATAAGAATGGCATTTCTAACTTCGGACGCTTCAAATTAGACAAAGCCAAAGGTGAACTAATATTTGATTAGAACCACTTCAAAGAACATACAAAGGCAGTACTCAACAGGGTATTGCCTTTTTTTATATCGCAAAAATAAAACCTCGTTTCAGTAAATTAAAACGAAGAGTTAGCAAATTAAAACGAAGAGTTAGTAAATTAAAACTTCGTTTCAGTAAAATAGAATAAGGAGTTAGAAAAAAAGTCATCATAATGAAAAATAAGTCCTTCATATATAAAAATATAAGGGACATATTCAGAAATATAAGGGACTTATTTCAAAATATAAGGGACTTATTTTTCATTATGATTGATGTTTTTTTGAATACAAGTCTTTTATCCTATAAAAGGGGTTGGAAAGCTCTAATTTTTGACTTTGTTTCCTTTTTACAACTCCAAATATGGGAGTAGTTTATTGTAGGTTTCTTGGTCTATGAGGTGAATTTGCTTAATTTCTTCAATTGATTTGAATGATTTTAAGTCTGAGCGAAGTTTTATTATGGCTTTTGCTAAGTAAAAATCAATATATGGATGCGAATTTAATTGCTTTATGGTTGAATTATTCAAATTTAGCTTTTTGGGATTAGGATTATTTATTTTTAGATATGGAATTATGGCCTTGTAGAGGGTGTCAGTCATTCCATATACCTCTTTTAATTGTTCAATTCTAACATAACCCCCAAGTTTTTGCCCATATTTGAATATTCTTCTTGAATATGATGGTCCTATTCCCCTTAAAGCTTGAAGGTCTATGGTGTCTGCTTGATTAAGGTCAAATAATAGTTGCTCTTTGGAGGTAAATTTGTTTTGAGAATAAGTATTTGAATTTGAAGGGTCGCTTTTTGGAGATAAAGGCTCAATTACAACATAGGGAGAGATTTGATTATAGATATAATCTGTCATAAAGTATAGTTTCTTAAGGTCTTGTTTGTCTCTGAAAAATCCCCCTGCATTTGTGTAGTTTACAAAATTATTGGCTTGCTTTTGGCTTAATCCAAAAGATAATAATTCTTCTTTAGTAATGGTATTTGGATTAAAAGGCTTAAACTTGTATGTATTTCTTTCCCCTTTTGCTACTTCACTATTATTTTTATCAAAAACTATTTTTTCTTTTTTAGTTTTTAGAATTTCTTTTTCAGTTATTGGAATTGTAGTTCTACAATTTTCAAATATTAGAATAACTAACATTATGATTACTCCCAATCCTATTCCCAATAAAAGAAAAATCCCCTGCTTAGACTTTTTTAGCATAAGAGGGAACTTTGGTTTCATATCTTTTTATTTCTATTATTTGGAGAAATAATCTTCTAAAAATTTATCTAATTCGGCTCCGTGAAGATTTTTTGCAATAATATTTCCTTCCGAATCGGAAATTAGATTATAAGGTATATACTGAAAGTCGTAGCGTTTTGTGAATATATTCCCATCTCCATAAAGAGAAAGCCAAGGCACTGGATTGGAGGAGATATAGTTTCTCCATTCACGTTCAGTTCTGTCTATTGAGATTCCAACCATTTCCAAGCCCCTTGACTTGTATTTATCGTAAATTTGTTTCAAATGAGGCATTTCTTCCTTGCAAGGACGACACCATGATGCCCAAAAATCAATAAATATAAGTTTACCCTTCACATCTCTTTCTGTGAAATTCTTACCATTGAGGTCAACTGCCTGAAATACTAATTTCTTTGAGGTTTCCTGTGCTAATTTCTTCTCTCCTATCAAAGCACAGAACACTTCTTTCCATCGGTTATCCTTTGAATTTGTACATATAGAAACACAGTAGTCGAGCAATGGATTTGTTTTGTCGAACTGCATATTATTGACTTGGGAAATCAAAAGCATATAGGGAAATCCTGACTGAGGATATTTGTCTATATATGTTTTATATGTTGGAACAAAGTTTTTGTAGCCTTCATTAACCTTATCGGCAGGAAGTTTGGAAAATTCAAGCATTTGGTCTTGTAGCTTATCCCAAAAAATTGTGAAATCTTCAGCATGCTTTGTTCCTTTATAGCTTAGCTTGATTTTTTCACCCTTCTTATATGCCTCAACGTTAGTAAACTTTACATCAATAGTTTTACCCTTCTCAACAGGAAGAGGTACATTTACAAAGAATGATTCATCGTTGCTCGTTAGCAAAAGGGCACAATCTATGAAATCCTTATCAAAATTTATGCTGTCAAGATTTATTTCAGCCTTTGAGTTTTTGAAATTTTCGCTGTAAATAACTGCAGGACTTGTGTTTGACACTTGGTCAGGATTAGCAAATACTATTGAAATCTTACCTTCTTTCATTTCTGGTATTTCAATGTTCACTTTAGTAGAATTCTTGGAGCATGAGGTAAACCCTAAAGCCAAAAATAAATAAAAAAACAATCTTTTCATCTTTATTACTATAAATTAAATCTATGCAAAGGTAGTAAAAACAATATTTACACCAAAACTAATAACTTATTTTGCAATATTTTATTATTTGAAATCTTAATAAAGTGAAAAAACTTCCTCAGCTGTTTGTGTTGTAATCTTTGCTACTTGCTCAATATCAATATTTTTTATCTCTGCAATCTTTTGTGCTATAATTGGAATATAGCTGCTTTCATTTCGTTTTCCCCTAAAAGGAATTGGTGAAAGATACGGGGCGTCTGTCTCTAAAAGGATGTCTTTGAGGTCAATATCATTAACAATTTGAGCTAATGATGCATTCTTAAAGCTTACAACTCCCCCTACACCAATCTTAAACCCCATCTCTATTGCCTTAATTGCTTGATTTTTATCTCCTGAGAAACAATGGAATACTCCCGAGAATTTCTTGTCTTTTGTTTTGAGGGTTTGTTTAAGTTTGTTTAGGGATGAAAAGGTTTGTTCAAACCCTTTTCTAACATGAATTATTAGGGGTTGATTAAGTTCAATTGCCCATCCTACTTGGGTTTCAAAAGCTTCTATCTGTTCATTAATATAGGTCTTGTCCCAATAAAGATCAATACCAATTTCCCCAATTGCATAAATCTTGATCTTATCAATATAGGATTTAATCGTTTGAAGTTGTGTTTGATAATTTGAATCAACCGAGGTTGGATGAAGTCCAAGAGTTGGGAAGAAACAACCATCCTTTTTACTCAAACTAAGCATTGGCTCAATTGATTCAACGTCAATATTTGGAAGGATTATCTTTGTAACCTTTTCTTCTTTTGCTCTAAGAATTACCCTATCTATATCTTCTGAAAATTCTTGAGAATAGAGATGAGAGTGAGTGTCTACGTAATTCATAATGGTTGATTAAAATAAAAAAAGCCCAACCTTTAAAAGGAAGGGCTTCTTCAATCAATTAAATATATTATAAACTTGCTATCCTTTTCATACATTTTGACTTAAGGTTTGAAGCCTTATTCTTATGTATAATAGAACGTTTTGCCAATTTATCAATGGATGACAAAAGCTTAGGAAGTTTTTCTTGAGCGTTAGTCTTGTCTTCTAAAGCACGAAAATCTCTTAAAGCATTACGCATTGTTTTTGCATAATAACGATTAGCTATTCTTTTTCTTTCGCTTGAACGAATTCTTTTTTGTGCACTTTTGTGATTTGCCATAATTCTTTTTCTATTTTACTTGTACCCCGTAGGGGATTCGAACCCCTGATTTCAAGAATGAAAATCTTGCGTCCTAGGCCAACTAGACGAACGGGGCGTCTGATTGTTTTTTCGCCGTGCAAAGGTACAATCTTTTTGATTACTACCAAATTTTATTGTAAAAATTTATTTTTTATTTATCTCCTTCACGCCTTATCTTGCTTAAATTCAAATCCTAAACGCTTTCCAGTAATTTGTTTTTTAGTGGATTGATTTGACTGAATTTCTCCAACAGTTGTAATTTTAACCTCATCAAAAGGCGGTGTGAGCAAATCAAAATTATTTACATATTCCATTGATGAAACTATAATATTATGTATAGATGCTTTATCTATAATTGCTTTATGAAAGCTTGTGTACATAAGCCCAACCTCTCTTTTTCCTTCAATAAAATAGTGATTTTCCTTGTTTATAAATACTCTTCCAATCAAATAACCTATGTCTAAATCGCGATGATAATCAAATGAATCTGAAAGGAAATTATAAATATTTATCATTCCGCAATATGAACGTTTGACATCTTCCTTAATATAGGGCAATCTCATAACCTCATGCAAACGAGGAAATTCAAATATATTGGTGTGGAGAATAAAAACCAATGTATCTGATCCAAAACTAAGTTTGAATTCAAAATCACCTTTGTTTTCAAATCTGCAATTAATTATTGGGTATCTTTTATTTAGCTCCGAAACTATCTCCTTTGACACCTCTTTAAAAATATTAAAGGCTTGATGAGCATTATCACTAACAAGATTATTTAATTCTGTTTTTTGTTGAATTAAATTTCCAAGTTCTATAGTATTCATATTTATTATGTGTAAAATGAAAAAAAACTTTTGATAAAAAAGCCCTGAAGAAGAAATTTCATCAGGGCTCTATCTTAATCAATCCGATGATTTATTCAGGATGGATTGCTTCAACTGGGCATGCATCAGCACAACTACCACAATCTGTACAAGTAGTTGGGTCTATTTTGTAAATATCTCCTTCAGAGATAGCTCCTACTGGACATTCATCTATGCATGTTCCACATGCAGCACAGTCTTCAGAAATTTTATAAGCCATGACTTTAAATAATTTTGGTTTGTATTAAAGTGCAAATGTACGAATTATTTCTTAAATTTGCCCCGTAATTGAATTAAAACAACATGTAATTATGACAAAAACAAACCTAATTAACTCCATATCAAAGATTAATGCTATTTTTTTATTAGTATTAATTTTTTCCTCCTGTACCAAAAACAACAAGGAAGTTATCTCTTTTTATGAAAATGGAAACCCCAAATTGGTTTATTTTACAAAAATGGACAAAAATATTAAGTACAAGGTTGCAGAAAAAATGTATTATGAAAATGGCAAATTGCAATATGAAGGAAATTTCAATAATAATGAGAAAACTGGCAAGTGGACTTACTATTTTGAGAATGGAGCAATATTTTCTAAATGCGACTTTACCAATTCAAAGAGTGGAAATGGATGGGAAGTCTATAAAATGGACAATACCAAGATAGTAAGCTCTAAAGATAAGATTGATGAAGTTAGTTTTTATCCTGAAGGAACTTTGGCTGCCATTAAGTTTAGAAATCAAAATCAAGAGAAAGAATATAAATTCTTTCCAAGCTTTAAAGTTATGGAAGAAAGAAATTACAAAGGCAATATCTTGAATGGTCAAACTCTTTCATTTTATGAGAATGGGAATATAAACTCAAAAAACTATTTCAAAGATGGTATGCAGGATAGTATTTACGTTTTATATTATGAAAATGGCACAACTCAAATTAAGGGTAATTATAAGTTAGATACTAAGGTTGGTAAATGGGAATATTTTAGGGAAGATGGCTCCCCTGATGGTGAAGAAATATATGGTGATGAGGGTTCACTCTTGAAACCAAGAGACACTGGTCTAAAGTATTACGATAAAGAAGGAAATGAAATTAAATTTTAGATTTATAGATTATGAATAGAATTATTACATTAATAATTGTGTTTACATTGAGTTGTACTAATGTATTCTCACAAGCATTTTATAGGGTTCCAATTGAAAAAAAAGGCTCCGAAGCAACATTTAAAATTGATAAAGACACTTATAAAGCAAGATTTGGAATAACAAGCGAGTCAAGAAGACCAAAAATTAACTTCAGCTCAAAGACAAACTACACTTACAACTCAATTTATCAAGATGCAAAATTGGATTTTGAAGTTTTTTCCTGTCCAAAATCAAAGTTTAGCTTTCTTCTAATCAATAATTACTACGATTTCTCCTTAGGAGCAGACCTATATATTATTGAAAATGGGGAATTTTCTTTTATTGGAACCCTAAGTATTGGTGCTTATAATAGTATTGAAGGGGAAAGGATGAATTATAATTCAATCTTACCATATATTTCTATCGTGCATACAACCGAAAAAACCTATTTTTCTTTTGAAACTCCTTTGGTTGTACTTAATCCAGGAAGTCAAGACGAAAGAATTATTGAAGGAAATAAAATACACTACACTCTCTCAAACAACAAACTAAATCAAAACATAACACAATAGAATGAAATTTGAAGATATTGAAATTATGTCACCCGTTGGATCATACGAATCGCTAATGGGTGCAATACAAGGTGGAGCGAATTCTGTATATTTTGGAGTTGGAGAATTGAATATGCGTTCTCGAAGTGCCAATAATTTTACAATTGACGACCTTAGAAATATTGTTGCTATTGCACAAGAACATAAACTAAGAACATATCTTACCCTAAACACCATTATATATAATGAAGAATTAGATTATATGCGAAAGGTTGTTGATGCTGCAAAGGAAAGCAACATTACAGCAATCATTGCTTCCGATATGGCAGTAATTTCTTATGCAAGAGAAAAAAATGTTGAAGTTCATCTCTCAACCCAATGCAATGTAACAAACACTGAAGCAGTAAAATTCTATTCTCAATTTGCTGATGTAATTGTAACTGCAAGAGAAGTTTCACTTAAGAAAGTTAAGCAAATAACTACCTACATAAAAGAAAATAATATTAAAGGACCTTCAGGACGCTTGGTTCAAATAGAATGCTTTGTTCATGGAGCTTTATGTATGGCCGTTTCTGGCAAATGCTACTTATCATTAGACAATGCCAACAAGAGTGCTAATAAAGGAGCTTGTCTTCAATATTGTCGCCGTCCATATAAGGTTACTGACATTGACGGAGGAACAGAACTTGTTGTTGACAACCAATATATAATGTCTCCTAAGGATTTGAAAACAATAGATTTCTTAGATAAAGTGTTAGATGCTGGTGTTAGAGTTTTAAAGATTGAAGGAAGAGGTCGATCTGCTGAATATGTAAAAACTGTTACCAAAACATATAAGCAAGCAGTGAAAGCTTATTTTGATGGAGAATTTACTCAAGAGAATAAAGACAGATGGAATGCTGAACTAAGCAAAGTATATAATAGAGGCTTTTGGGATGGCTACTACTTGGGACAAACTATTGGTGAGTGGACTGAAAAATATGGTTCAAGAGCAACCAAGGTTAAAGAATTTATTGGAACAATTACCAACTACTTCAAAGATATTAATGTTGCTGAAGTAAGACTCGAAACAGGTGAACTAACTATTGGGGATGATATTATTATTCTTGGAAAAACAACTGGAGTTTATGAAGATACAATCAAAGAAATTAGAGTTGACTTACTCTCAGTTGAAAAAGCTGTAAAGGGAGATATGTTTTCTATACCAACACACGAAATAATTAGACGAGGCGATAAACTATATAAAATTAAAGATGCTGAAATTTAACTATCATAGTCATTCCACTTATTGCGATGGGAAGAATACCCTTGAAGAAATGGTTATTTCGGCTATTGATAAGGGATTGAAATATTTTGGATTCTCTGCTCACTCTCCTGTGCCTTTTGAAAATGACTTTGGACTTCAACAAGAAGAAATATCAAACTACTTGAATGAGACCAAGCGTCTAAAAGCAAAATATGAGGATAAGATTAAACTATTTACCTCAATGGAATTTGATTATATTCCTACAATGTCTGAAGACATAAGAGAAAGAGCAATCAAATACCAATTAGATTATATTATTTCTTCTGTTCATCTGGTATATTCTCCAAATGGATTATGGTTTATTGATGGCTCCAAACAAGAAAGCTACGATAATGGGTTAAAGAACTGCTTTGATGGAGATATTAAAAAAGCTGTTGGAGCATTCTATGGTCAAACAATTGAAATGATACAAGGAGCAAAACCAGATATAGTTGGACATTTCGATAAAGTAAAGATGCATAACAAAGACAGGTACTTTAGAGAAGATGAAACTTGGTATAGGGATTTGGTTATGCAGACCATTGAAACAATGAAGAAGAATGATTCAATTTGCGAAATAAATACAAGAGGACTTTATAAAGGACGTTCAAATGATTATTTCCCTCAAACCAATTGGATAAAGGCTCTTGCCAAAGAGAATGTGCGAGTTACAATTTCAACTGATTGTCATAAGGCTGAAGAGGTTGACAACCTTTTTGTGGAGTGTAGTAATCACTTAAAGGATTGTGGACATAAAGAAATTTGGTACTTTGATGAAATTTGGAAATCAACTCCTCTTTAATGGAAAAGATTGATAGCCACATAGAAATT
Source organism: Bacteroidales bacterium UBA4893 (assembly GCA_002399025.1). Lineage (GTDB taxonomy): Bacteria > Bacteroidota > Bacteroidia > Bacteroidales > P3 > UBA10566. The sequence goes on from DHCV01000021.1 coordinate 17,380, forward strand.
CTTATAACCGAAGATGGTTCTTCAAGTCTTAGAAGAAAAGATTTGCAGGAAGGCTATCATTCCACGCATGGAGCAATTGCAGAAAGCAACCATATATTTATTAATGCAGGACTGAGAAACATTGAGAGAAAACCTCAAATAAATATTTTAGAAATTGGATTTGGCACTGGTCTTAATGCTCTTTTAACTTGTGAATTTGCAAAAAAAGAAAAGCAAAATATCTTTTATCAAACAATAGAAAAATATCCTCTTTCCAAAGAAATAACATCTAAACTCAACTATGGGAAAATTCTGAATATGGAAGAAGAATTTGAGATGTTACACTCTATTAATTGGGAAGAAAATATTAACCTTAATACCTATTTTGAGATAAGAAAGACAGCCCAAGCAGCAGAAGAAATCTCCTACAAGGAAAACTTCTTTGACTTAATTTACTTTGATGCCTTTGCTCCTCAATTTGAAGAAAAACTTTGGCAAAAAGAAGTATTTGATAAACTTTTTCTATCGATGAAAGACAATGCTTGCCTTGTAACCTATTGCTGTAAAGGTGAGGTTAAAAGAACTCTTAAAGCTTCTGGTTTCCAAATTGAAAAACTTCCTGGTCCTAAAGGCAAAAGAGAAATTCTTAGAGCCAAGAAACTTGCCAGTGGCATTAAACATTTCCTCTTACTTCTTATCTTATTTTTCCCTATGCTTGCCTTTTCTCAAGAAAACATTGTAGAGAACTCTCAAGCAGTGAAAGAAACACAAAACAAAACTAAGGTTTCTAAATTCCATCATACCATAGGTTTTAATCTGACTCCAATTATGTTAGGAGGGTATAAGTCATTTGAATTAGACGTGTTTGGAGAAGGAGATAATTTTAGACGAGTTAAATTTGGGGGCTTGCATTATTTGAATTTCTTGCCATACTATCAGTTAGATTATAACAAAAAAATATATCTAACAACATACTACCGTTACAACCATGTGGGATTTGGTGATTACGCTCAAATGTGCAACATTAACTTCAGCTACAACTTTCATAAAAAAGAGTCTAAAACAACTGTCCTCTTAGGTGCTGGTGCTATGTACTATAAAACAAATTCCAAAGGAGGAATTGGCCCCGTTTTATATTTTTCTTATAATCAAAAAATCAGCGAACATTTTGGTGCAGGCTTAACTATGGACATTTTCTATAATCCTCACTTCTTTGCAAACTTATCTTACACTTTCTAAAATAATCAAGAAAATATTATAGATTAAGAATGACTCAGTCTAATTAATTTTTTACTCAGTTAAAATTAATTTAGACTCAGTTAAAAAACGCATTTGACTTAGTTAAACTGATGTTTTTGGGGTTTTGGGTGGCTTTTCAACACCCTGAGCAAGTCTGTAAATAACTACATACTAATTCCTTATCATGGGACAAAGGGGGCTTTTTCTATGACTTAGTCTGAGCGTTTTTTTATGGAATTTGGTCTTTTTTAGACTAAGTTAAAAAACAGGCAGACTTAGTCTAATTTCTCTCAGACTTAGTCTAATTTTGCTTAGACTTAGTCTTTTTTCAGCCTTCTTTTACTGCTGGGTTTTGGGAGTTGCTTCCATGACTTCAAGACTTACATTGTATTGATTTTTCCCAGATTGTGCTTTTATTTCTTCCAATGGAAGGCTGCTGACTTTAATCTTTGTTGAATCAACTTTCAATACCTGCGTAAAATGCTCTACTATCTTATTGTTTCTTTCTTGCATAAAAGTAATCATCTGCTTTTCTGCCTCTTGAGAGAAAAGTGTTAGTGCCGTTTCTGTGATTGAATTTTGCTTGCTCATGCCTTTTTGCTCAAGAAGTCTGTTTGCAAATGCAATAAATGCCTCATCCTTTTCGCTAATCTCCTTTACCTGAGCAATATCAATTAGTTCAAGACCATTTTGTGAAGCGGAAGGATTATTATTCTTATAGTAGGCTATCTTCAAATTTGCTAATGAAAGTTCTTCAATTGTTTTCTTGTAGTTGGCTTGCTGAGTAAGAGTTAAGACCAATTCTGGTTTTGCATTGGATATTTCTGATAATTGCTTGAATTTTTCAAACTGTTCAGAAGTAAATTCTCTTTCCAAAGGCTCAACAGGTATATTGCTTATTGCTTCAGGGTCAAATCCCAATTGTTCAGCCACAAGACTTACTGGAGAGGTTGCAACCTTAACCAAAAGATTAATCAAGGTTTTAAATATTAGTTTCTTGTATGAAAATTCTGGAGAATTTACATTTCCCTTAACTGGCAAATCAAGAACAATTTTATCTTTTCTGTCCTTAAGCACATAAAGACCAAGCTTTAGAGGAATATTTGCGTATTTAGCCTTTACTTTTTTGTCTTTATCCCCAACCTCACATTTGTAAATATCTAATTTGTTTGTTCCTTTAAGGTTGTAATTGGTTATGATGTTTTGCGAAGTGAAGGAGAGATTTCCGTTGGAGAGTGGTCTTGCAAAATATTCAAGGGAATAGGGGGTGAAATCATTGAGGTTAAGATTATTGATTACAATCTTTAAGTTGTGATTGGCAATACCATCAGCAAAACCCTTCCAATTGATATTTACCTTCCCTGACTTTGAAAGAGATGCCGATAATTCAAGCTGATTTTCCTTATCTAAGGTAAAGTTATTTGATTTAATACTAATGTTTTCAATAGGATAGGCAAGTGGGGTTTGAATGGATTGGTCGTTGAATAATAGGGACGAATTTTCAACAATCAATTCTTTGATTATGAAATCCATCTTTGGTTGAGAGGAGGATTTTGTGGTATCTATTTTTGTTTGTTCTGGCTCAGGTTCTTCCTTCGAAGGTTTCATAAGGTGAGTGAAGTTATTTGTAGAGTCTTTATAAAGGTCAAATTGACTCTTTAGAGCATCAATACTTACTTTGCTTATGTGATACTTGTTCTTGCTTAGGCTTACCTCATCAATATCGGTATGGAAATTCTGAATAGAAACAACATTTCTTTTCATATTATCGAGCATAGCGAAATTCTTAGCCCCAACATTTCCTTTTAGTTGAAAGTCCATAACGTGATTAAAGTCGCCTTTTAGGTTAAGTTTGGAAGAAAGTAATCCAGAAATCTCACTAATATTCATGGATTGTTGAAGGTATGGGAGGATATTATTTAGGGCAAAGTTTTGAAGGTTAATATTTAAGTTATAGTCTGTTGTATGCATATTATATTTAGCATTTAGTGCTAGCGAGCCTCCGTCCTTAAACTTTAGATTTACTCCAATATCTGAGTTTTTATTCCCAAAGTACATTGAAGGGACATTTAATGCAAAATCTTCAAGAGCCCACACGGAGTTAAGTTCTAAGTCCTTGTATGTAATATTTGTTTTGTTAATGTCAATATTGTTTAAATCAATATCCCAAACAGAGGAACTTGTGTCTTTAGGCTTTGGAGTAGTATCGTTGGAAGAAAATTTCTTAATTATATCGTCAAAATTAAATTCAGAGCCTTTTTGATAGATATTAATGTCTGCACCTGCAAGAAGGATACGTTGAACCACAACCCTATTTGCCAAAAGTGGATAGAGCTTCATATTAAATTTGAATGTATCAATGCTAACGAACTTAGTCTTTTGGTCTTGCTCCATTACATTTAAGTTCTCTATCTTCAGACTTCCATTAAATATGTTGAGCTTAAATTTGTCAATCGTAACTTCCCTTCCTAAAAGCTCCTGGTCGTTCTTCTCAATATAGTTTTTTGCTATTGGAGAAATAAGTAGGGCAATCAATAAAACTAATGCAAATATTGAAGCTAAAACTAATATTAGTATTTTAATCCACTTTTTCATAATATTGTGTTCTTGTATTAAACCAAATCCATTCTTGAGGCATCTTGACGAATAAAAATAAAGAGCAGAAGAGTAAATGCCATTAGTGATGACCCTCCATAACTTATGTAAGGCAAAGGTATTCCAATAACAGGCAATAGTCCAATTGTCATACCTATATTGATAGTAAAGTGTGCAAAGAGAATCGATGTTACGCAGTATCCATATATTCTGGAGAATTTAGACCGTTGTCTTTCTGCCATTCTTATTAGTCTAATCATTAAAGATAAATAAAGTCCAATAACAAATACTGACCCAACAAATCCCCATTCCTCTCCAATTGTACAAAAAATAAAGTCAGTATCTTGCTCAGGAACAAAATTATATTTTGTTTGTGTTCCTTTTAAGAAACCTTTCCCAAATAATCCTCCAGAACCAATAGCTATCTTCGATTGATTAACATTATATTCAACTCCTTTAGGATCGGACTTCTGCCCTAAAAGAACCTCTATCCTATCTTTTTGGTGAGATTCCAAGGCATTATCATAAACATATTCTACCGACAAGACCACGCCTGCAGCAACAACAAACAAACCTAAGCAAAGCCAGATGGAGAGTTTTCTTTTCCTATATAAAAGCCAAATAGCAATTGTTATTGCAAAGAGAATGCCTATTAAGACATAAGGGTTAATAAGGAGAGAAAGCACAAAAAGAATTGCCATTACAACCCCAAAAATTAGTACTGAAAGTGAAAGACCTTCTCTAAAAAGCACTAAAACAAATATTAGGAAAACTAAGGCTGAACCAGTGTCATTTTGCAGTAAAACCAACAACATTGGGATAGCTACAATTGTAATTGCAGCAAACTTAGTCTTCATATTTTTCATATCGACATCAATCCCTGATAGAATTTTGGCTAAGGCTAAAGCTGTTGTAGCTTTTGCAAATTCGGAAGGTTGTATTCCAAAGTCTCCAACTCCAAACCAACTCTTTGCACCTTTTGTTTCCGACCCTACAACCAATACTGCCAATAGCATGACTATGAAGACACCATACCATAAATAAGATGTTTGTGAGAAGAATTTTGGATCAATAACTAAGATAAAAAGTGCAATAAGAAATGAAATTCCAATCCAAACTAGTTGCTTTCCATATCTTGCATCCAAATCAAAAATACTTTTATGGGCCTCATCATAAACTGCAGAATAAATACTTATCCACCCAATTAGTACTAAAGTCAAATAAATAAGTATGGTTGACCAATCAATATTCTCCAATAATCCTCTTTCTCTTCTTTCCATTTAAATTAAATCTTTAACATTATTAATCGGATTCTGATTTTTGGATATATCTCCTTAGAGGAAGAGTCTGACAAGGTGCTGCATTAATGTAGGTTTCTTCCATATCTTTCCGTAAAACTTCACCTCTTATATATTTCTCACAAAGCAAACTTGCAATTGGTGCTGCCCAAGTGCCACCTCCCCCAGCTGCATTTTCAACATAAACTGAGATTGCTATCTTTGGATTATCCTTTGGGGCAAAACAAATAAAAACTGAATGGTCTGCTCCAATATTTTGAGCCGTTCCTGTCTTTCCACAAACCGCAATATCATCTATTCTTGCTCTTCTTGCTGTTCCTCCTGCTTCGTGAACAACCCCCCACATTCCTTCAACAGCAATATCCCAATACTCCTGAGGAATCATTGAATAATTTTTCTTCACATACTGAGTATTTCTTTTCTTCAAATTCTCATCCCCAAAATATTTAACTAAGTGAGGAGTAATATACCACCCTCTATTAGCAACAATTGCAGCAAAATTTGCCATCTGTAAAGGAATAACTCCAACCTCTCCCTGTCCAATGGAATTAGAATATATTGTAAAGAAGTTCCATCCTCCTCCTTTATAGTATCTATTATAATAACTTGTGTCAGGAATGAAACCAGACTTTGAATCTGGAAGATCTATCCCTAATTTCTTACCAAAACCCAGCTTATACATTGCATCATCCCATATAGACAACCCATACTTGCTTTCAATCTTTTGAGTTGAAGGGTCTTTTTGTTGAATTATTCTTTGGTAAAGTCTATAGAAATAAGGATTGCAAGACATCTTAATTGCATCTCTAACATTTGAAGCCATTGGGTGATTATGGCAACCAACCAAAGACCTATCGCAAGGAAAACCTGTATCTGGATAAACTACTCCCATATCCAAAGCTATCATTGCTTGAGCCACTTTAAAGATAGAGCCAGGAGGATACTCAGCCATTAAAGCCCTATTGAATAGTGGTTTAGAAATATCGTTAAGTAGTTTCATATAATTATTTCCCCTTACCCTTCCAACCAACATATTTGGGTCATAGAAAGGAGCCGAAACAAAACATAATATTTCTCCCGTTGAAGGTTCAATGGCAACAATAGAACCTCTTTTGTTTGCCATTATTTTTTCGGCGTAGAGCTGCAACTGCAAATCAATTGACGAGTAGAGATTATGTCCAGCAATTGATGCAGTGTCATATTTCCCATCTTGGAAGCTTCCCTTTTCTCTATTATGAACATCAACCAATGTTATCTTACTGCCCTTTTCTCCCCTCAAAATCTCTTCATAGAATTTCTCCATACCACTCATCCCTATATAGTCTCCTTTCTTATAGTATGGATTTTTCTTAATCATATTTTCATTTACTTCCCCAACATATCCTAAAACGTGAGAAGCAACAGCATGAGGGTAATAGCGAAGAGTACGACTCTGAGCATAAAATCCTGGAAACATATAGAGTTTTTCCTGAATTGGTCCAAAGTCTTCTTTGGATATCTGCTTTTCAAATGAAGATGGAGCATAGGAGGAATAGTTTACTGCCTTTTTCATTCTTGTTAAGAACTGCTCTTTGTCAATTCCTACCAACTTACATAAAAGAGCAGTATCTAAGTTTTTAACTTGACGAGGAATAACCATAAGGTCATAAACCAACTCATTATAAACCAAAAGTTCTCCCTTTCTATCATAAATCAACCCCCTTGCAGGATACTGGGTAACAAAACGTAATGCATTCCTATTTGCCAATTGAGCATAGGAATCATCAAAAACCTGAAGGAATAGAAGTCTTATTATATATATTATCCCCACGGTAATAAAAATTCCCATTAAAATAAAACGCCGTGAGGAAAGTGTATTTTTCATATCTTTGCAATATCGGTTGCAAATTTACAATAAAAACATTTAATAAGTAGTACTTAGGAATGGAAGAATTAATTAATAATATTTTTAACATAAAAAACTCTTACGAATTCGAAGCCTTAGCCCTTAGAGTCTTCAAATTCCAGTATGAAAATAATATGGTTTATGGAAATTGGTGCAGACAAATGCATAAGAGTCCTGAAAATGTTTTTAGCTTATATTCAATCCCTTTTCTTCCTATTTCTTTTTTCAAAACGCATAAAGTGGTTAGCTTTACAAATTCTCCTATTCATTTTTTCAAAAGCAGTGGCACAACAAGCAACGAAACAAGCAAACACTTCATTTATGACCTTTCTCTTTATGAAACAAGTTTTACCTCTTGCTTTGAACAATTCTTCTCCAAGATTGAAGAATATTGTTTTATTGCTCTTTTGCCTAACTATTTGGAGCAAGGAAACTCTTCTTTGGTTTATATGATTGACAATTTCATAAAGAGAAGTAAATACTCAGAAAGCAATTTCTATAATGGTTCTTTGGAAGATGTTATCCACACTCTTAAAGAATGCGAGAAAGAAAACCGTAAAACAATACTATTTGGAGTTACTTACGCTCTTTTAGATTTGATAGAAATTGAAAAACTCAACCTCAACAACACCATAGTTTTTGAAACTGGAGGTATGAAAGGAAGAAGAAAAGAATTAATTAGAGAAGAACTTCACAAAACTCTTTGCCAGGGATTTGGGATTAATGCAATTGCTTCGGAATATGGAATGTGTGAACTCTTTTCTCAAGCCTACTCAAAAGGAGAAGGAAGATTCTTCTGCCCCAATCAAATGAAGATTTTAATAAGAGACACTTACGACCCATTAACCTATATTTCAGAAAACAAAACAGGAGGAATAAATGTTATAGACCTTGCCAATATTTACTCCTGCTCTTTTATCGAAACCCAAGATTTAGGGAAAATCTATTCCGATAATAGTTTTGAACTCTTAGGAAGAATAGATAACACAACAATTAGAGGATGTAATTTAATGTATGAGTTTTAAAGCCCACTAAATTTACACTTCTTACCAATAATCATCATTTTCTTCTCAATAATTATCTTTCCAAAAAACATAGAATTTAGGTAAAAAAATCTAATCAAAATTTACTTGGAATTAAACAAGGTTTATAGCTTGATAAACAAGACTATAAACTAAAAATATAGGCTTTCAAACTCGTTAAACTTTATCTTAATATCAGTATAATGGCATTATATTCTCCATTTAATGGCATTATACTTATAATATAATGGCATTATAGTTATGATTTAATGGCATTATACTGAGAATATAATGCCATTAAACCAAGTTCTAAGTTTCGTTT
>DHCV01000020.1:0-375 GCA_002399025.1 Bacteroidales bacterium UBA4893
AAAGCTCCAAACCAAAATAATTTCTCCCTTGATATTTCAAATCTTGAAAAAGGAATTTATATTCTAAAACTTCAAACCAAAGGAGGAATAGGAAACTATAAGATAGTTAAGAATTAGCCTAAAAAATCAAATCTCTTTCTAACTCAACCATCATTATGACAACCAAACACGTCTTAGAACTTTTTTAATATGTTTTTGGGTTATAAAGTATGTGATCTTATTCAAATATTTAAGCCAGATGAATTAATCTATGAGATAGTTAAGTAAATAGCATTAGATCTTTCCAAACAGAACGATCAAAACTCTTTTAAACTATATAAATAAGTGGACTAATATGGATTTTTTCCCTTTTTATTTGCGAGTTATAAATAAATT
>DHCV01000020.1:704-53665 GCA_002399025.1 Bacteroidales bacterium UBA4893
AATGTCAAATAAGATTATATTCTTTTTTAGAAAAGGAAATAGTCAATTAGATAATTTATAATAATGTAAGATTAAGGAGACTTACAAACATGGAATTTAGTGAGAGCCATGAAAAATAAAGGGTAGCAGAACCATGGAATAGAAAATGCTTAAACCATGTAAAAGCAAAAGTAGCATAAATAAGTTATTTAAAAATTATTGATAAATGAAAAAGAAGCTTATTAACTTAAAGGTACTAATCATTGTATTAGTAACTTCACTTATTATTCCGTTATTCTTTTCTTGTGAAGATAATGACGAAGATATTATAGCCTATTATGATACTTATATAGATGGTTATATAAAGGATTATCATACAGGAGAGCCAGTTGCAGGAGTTGTTTTTGATGCAAAATATTTTGATGAATCAAATGGAGGACTATTTGGGACTAGTCCTTATTATGCAACAAATATTGCAGTATCTAATTCTCAAGGTTATTATAAGATAAAAATACCTAAGCATGGTGATTTAGGAAGTATTGACGCATCATATGATTTTATTGCAATTAGAATAATACCAAGAGCAACTGAAAACTATAATTTTGAATTTAGATCATTTGATTATAAAGATGACAGAGTTAATGTAGAAAGTAAAAGAATAGATATTAGACCAATTACTTATGGTTATTTAAAGGTAATTCTTCCAAAAACAAGTAATCAAGGCTGGGGCTTTTGGAATTATCCAGAAAGTTGTTTTGAGACACCTTATTACAAACCTAAATTTATAATCTCAGAAAGTTATAATGATTCTTTAAATTACTTTGTCTTTAAAGTACCGGTAGGTACAGGTACTTTCAGAATAGGTAATGATTCTTGGAAACCGAGAGATTTTACCATCGATTATCCAAGAGATACAACAACTCTTTATGTAGATATTGAATAATTATAAAAATAAACTTATGAAAAGAGCATTGATTATATTGTTAATTATTACAGCAATAAGCCTAAGGGCATATACACAAGATTCTATATATGTAGAAGTAGCTGGAGAAAATAGACCATATACAGAAATATTTGATGGTTGGTTTAGAAATATAAGATACGATACCTTATCTACAAAAATACTTTATGATAGGGTTATCTCTTTTGCTGACTTAGCAAATAGGGATGGTTATAATAATGACACATTAGATAAAACTGATTTTATTCAAGCATACTCAGAACTAAATAGATCTTCTAATTCAGATTTAAAATTTTTTTCAATGAATGTTGATAATTTAAGAAATAATATTGATTTATCTTCAAATGATTCAACTATTCAATTAGGAGTTATATATTCTGATCTTAGTATAATTGATACCAACTCTTTTAATGACGGAAGATTAATCTTAATAGATAGTGTAATTTATGTTAATGATACAAATACTCGTAATATATTTATTAATAAAAATACTTTTATAGCCACTGCATTATCAAAAACTCTTTATAATAACTTATCCATAACCTTTAATCTTAATAATCAATTTGTATATAAGAATACAAATAATGAAATCAGTAAAATAATGATTGATTATGATAATGGACAAGGGTTTATTCCATATAATATTAATAATGAAATTATGATAGTAGAGAACATAAGTTATTTAGATTATGGAGATAAAATTATTACAATAAAAGTAATAACATCAACTAATGATACTGTAACTTGTAGATCAAAAATAAATTTATTATACATACCAAAATCTACACATACAATCACTGAATTTGAGACTTTTTCTTATGAGCCTTTTGAATCTATTTATGGGAAAGGAGAAGTAAGAATATATCACTCAACGTCAGATAAAGTATTAAGGAAACCAATATTGATTGTAGATGGATTTGACCCTGGAGATAAAAGAAAGTTTGATTATGATGAAGTAGAGAATAAAGGAGGTATATGGGGATTATTAAAATATGAACTTAATGGAATACCAATTCATTTAGGAGAGGAATTGATAAATAAAGGATATGATATAGTAATATTAAATTTTCCTACTTATAAGACATATGATATTGATGGTAATACAAAATATATACTTGGCGGAGCAGATGCTATTCAAAGAAATTCAAAAGTATGTGAGAAAGTTATAGATACTTTAAATTACATATTAAAAGGAAATAATAGCCAAGAGCAATTAGTAGTTATAGGTCCAAGTATGGGAGGGCAAATAACACGTTATGCCTTGAAAACTATGGAAAATAACATTTTAGATTATGACTATAGAGGGCATAATACTCGTTTATGGGTTTCTTTTGATTCTCCACATCAAGGAGCGTATATTCCTCTTAGTATTCAGTATTTCTTAGATTTTTTTGGAAATAAATGTGGGGACGAAGAAGCAAAATTACAATATGTAGCACAAATCATGTCAGTTGCAGCAAGACAAATGCTGACAAATCAAATGTCAGGAGTGAGTTTATTTACTAGGTATTATAATGAAATAGATCAATTAGGCTTTCCCGATAAGCTAAGGAAGGTAGCTATAACAGATGGCAGTATGAATGGAACTTTAACAGGTGCAGCCAGCAGAACAACTTTGGAAGCTGCCGCAGGTACATTGCTTGTTACAGCATTAAAAATGCTTCCAAATGGAGGGACAAAAGGACATATTTTTTATGGTCACCATCCTGCAAATAATATTCTTAAGCCTACAATAATTGCCGTTAAACCTTTGGCTGGTCAGTGTTCTTACGATGCAGCACCCGGAGGAACATTTAATGCATTTAAAGTAATACAGGAAGCATTAGATAGAAAATGGTATCTTACGACATATTTACATGAAAGCCACCATTGTTTTATTTATACAAAAAGTGCCTTGGCATATATTGGAGATAAATATTTCTGTGAAGATATAAGTAATAGAGATTTAGCTCCGGTAGGTCAAACTGGGAACACGCCATTTGATAACTATTGGGGAGGGAATGAAAACATGGAACATGTAGAAATTAACCATTCATTATATAATTGGTTGATTAAAGAAATAGATACGTATATAAAAGGAGAAAGAGAGTTGAATTTATGTGGAGAATATCAATATACAATTTCAAATTATCAGCAAGGAACTAATGTTCAATGGACGTGTAGTAATAATTTACAAATAGTTTCTGCTCCTAATTCTCCTACTTTAATTATAAGAGCAATAGATCAAGGTAATGGCTGGATTCGTGCAAATGTATCTTCATTAGATCATAGAAAAGATTTAGGATACTATACGATAACTGTAAATGAAGGAAACGTAATCGCAGCAACTGAAACAACTGGAAATACTACATGGAATACTGATTTAAATATTGGGAATGATTTTACTGTAAAGACAGGACATACATTAACCATACAAAATGCAAAAATATCAATAGCTCCGGATATTAAAATCAAAATTGAACCAGGAGCAAAGCTTATTATTGATAACTCTACGCTAACAAATTATTGTGGTAGTAATTATTGGGGAGGAATAGAAGTATTCGGAATAAAAAAGCAACTTCAAGCAGAACAATATCAAGGTACATTAATAGTAAAGAATAATTCAATAATAGAAAATTCACGTAATGCAATTTCTACATGGAGGACTAATGATTGGAACTCAATGGGAGGAATTGTTAAGGCAGAAAATTCTACCTTTAGAAACAACATACGTAGTGCAGAATTTTTATCATATAAAAATACAAATTCTAATACTGGAGAACAATCAAATGTAAGCAGATTTACAAATTGTATTTTCACATGGGATAGAAGTATGTTTCCTCATGATAAAACAAGTCTTAGCCATGTAACTCTATGGGATGTAAAGGATGTCATGTTTATTGGATGTGATTTTACAGACAACCAAATACTAAATAATTCTATAATAAAACATGGAATACTTGCTGAGGATGCTGGACTTAAGGTGTTAGCAAAAATATCAATAACTCCTCAAGGATATAATGTAGATAAGAGCTCTTTAACAAAATTAAGCTATGGAATAAGAGTATCAAATACCGAAAAATCCGTTGAAGTAATGGATTCTTATTTTGAAGATAACTTCTGTGGAGTTTTTGCAACAATGGTAAATGGAATCACTATAAAAAATAATGAATTTCATTTAATTCCTATTTATAATTTACGAGAACTTTATCCAACAGAACCAGCTTACGGAATTGTTATAGATTATACTACCGGTTATAAAATTGAACAGAATAACTTCTTTGGAGAAAATGAGAACCTCAAAGGTACAGGTCTTCAAATTAAAAATTCAGGACAAGCTCCAAATGAGGTTAAAAATAATATATTTAGAAAAATATTATACTCAACTATTGCTATTGGAGAGAATAGAGGATTAAATAGTAATGGAGACCTTGTGGGATTAAAATATAAATGTAATGATTTTAGTGAAACTAAACGTGGAATTACTGTTTTAAGATTTAAGAATGATTATTTGTATGGTATAGCTCCATCTCAAGATGGGGGGATTATTAACCAACCTGCAGAGAATATTTTTAATAATGGTGGCTCATCTGATGGTTATGATATTTTTATTGAAGATGAAACTAATGCATATTCTTATTCATATAAAGGAGAGAGTAATAAAAAACCTTTAACTATAAGTAATAATATTACTCCACTTGGTGTAGATGGAGAGACAGATTGCACAAGAGATTATGGATTATTAGATGATTTGGAATTACATAATCATCATACATTCCTTGAAAATGAATATCTGACATTACTCTATAATTATAATAGTTTATTAGATGGAGGTTCAAAAGATGAATTACTTGATAAATTATTAGACTCATGGGATGGAGATGTTTGGGACTTAAGACAAGCATATTTAGATGCATCACCTTATTTGTCTCCTGATGTTTTGAAAGAACTTGCCTTATCAGAGAAACTGCCATTGGCAGTATATTTAGAAGTTGCACTATCAAATCCAGAAGGTACTCAAAAAGATGAATATATTGACTTTATGAAATCAACAGAAGGAGAAAACCTATTAACCCCTACAGGAATAGAACTTATTAAAGGCAGCTGGGATACAAAAACATTTAGAGCTACACTTGAAAGTAATATATCATCAAAGCTAAGCGATATGGAAGAAGTCTCCAGAACAATCATACATAGAATTATTAATGATTCTACAGGAGTAAATATTTCAAACTATAGAGATAGGTTAAACTCAATTAGAAATATTGAAGCAAAATACGAACTGGTAGACTCATATATTGGAACAAAGGAATACAATACAGCAGAGACCTTGCTCAATACATTACTCACTGACCCTAACAATGAAAAGTATAATGCTAATGATATTAATGACTATTTATTACTATTAAGCATTATGAGAGACAAAAATGACACTACTAATCTTATCCCAATTGATGAAAGATTAGAAACCTTATCTAATTCATCAACAAGAGCAGGAGCAAAAGCAAAAGCTTATTTATACTTCAATAATCAAGAAACAGATTATCATCCTGATTATGTAGATTTAGATTTAAAAGAAAAATCTAAGACTAATAGAAGAGCAAAACCTTCTCTTGCACAATTGTTTGGAGCAGATGTTGCAATTTCACCTAATCCTGCAAAAGATCATATTATTTTAACTTATGATTTACCATCAAAACAAATCTATACAATAAAAATATATGATAATAAAGGGATAGAACTATTAACAAAAACTCTTAACAGCAATAAGGGTGTGCAGACAATAGAACTTAAAAATCTTAAATCCGGTGCATATTACTATACCATTACAGATAGTAAAGGTGTAATAAAGTCAGATAAACTAATAATTGTAAAATAATAACTTTTCTAATTGCAGGTAATTTAAAATTTGTATTTTAGATTACCTGCATTTTTTAATAAGACTATACTAAAAAAATTATATTTATGAAAAGAATAATTATTAAATTAACAATACTTATTATATTTGGTTGCTTTGTTCCCATTAATTCGTATTCTCAAGTGAATATGGAAAGATTTATTGAATTTAAATGTATGCGAGGGACACAAGTAAATATTACTATTGCTGCAGACTCAATGGATACAAAAGCTTTAATTAAGATAGGTTATTCTCAAATTCCTGTAACAATGCCAACAACTTTAGCATTTGCTCGAACATATTTTGTGTCTGCAACAGATACAATTATAAGAATCTATGGTGATGTTACAAGGATAATGTTTTTAAAAACTTCTGGTCTTGTATCAGATTTTAATTTAGATAGCAATACTTATATAACTGAGATATGGGCAAATGGTTTGAATTTATTCAATGTCAATTTTAATAATTCTACAAATCTTAAGATTTTAAGTTTAGTTTATTGTCAGATTAACAATATTGAAGTAAGTAATTTAGATAAATTGTTATTTCTTGATGTCGGAGGAAATGAAGAATTAACAAGGCTTGATTTAAGAGGATTAACTAAATTACAATCTTTATCATTTGATAATACAGGAGTATCAGAAGTAAGAATTGATGGATTAAAAGATTTAATGGAAGTATATTGTTATGATGCAAATCTTTCAAGCATGGGTTATGATTCCCTTTTCTGTGCTTTACCAGAGTATTTTGATGATGAATATGGATTTATTGTTGTAGTATATGATTCAACCCGACCAGATTATCAAAGATATTTAGCTTCAAATTCACAAAATGCTATATCAAAACGGTGGTTTCCTCACGACAGGAATTATGAGCCTATCCCTACAACTTACGGAACATTTGATTGTAGTTCAATAGGGATGGATGATGTTGAATTTAATTTTGTTGAAGCAAAGGTTTATCCTAATCCTGCAATTGATTATTTAAGTATTGAAACAAAAGAAATGGTTCAAAGGCTTGAAGTTTATGATGCTTTAGGGAGAAAGGCTATTTCAAAAGCTCCAAATCAAAATAATTTCTCCCTTGATATTTCCAATCTTGAAAAAGGAATATATATTCTTAAACTTCAAACCAATGAAGGAATTGGTAGCTATAAGATAGTTAAGAATTAAAAAAGTCAATATCACAAAAAATTAGGCTATCTCATAATTTCCGAGTTAGCCTCTTTTTTTACTCTATAACTTCTTATTCTTGCTCCAATACTTCTTGTTCTTGCCCTAAATACTTCTTGTTTATGGTCTAAAAGTGCCACTTTTATGGTCTGGAAGTGTCACTTTCTTGGTTGAGAAGTGCCACTTATGAGGTATGAAAGTGCCACTTATGAAGTACGAAAGTGCCACTTACGGAGTATGAAAACTAAGTTATTCGAGCATTAAAACTAAGTTTTTTGGGTATTAATACTTCTTCTTTGCTCCATACATATTGCTTTATTCTATCTGCATCCAATTTACTTTCAACTTTGGTTACTCTGTTTTGTATCTGAATTGCTTTAATATTGTAATATATTACGGATTAGAATTCGTTATAATAGCAAAGAGGCTGCCTCTAAAATTATGAGACAGCCTCTTATATAGATTAGTTATTTTCTATGGTTTTATTTCCAATCTTGAGAAGTCATTCTTAAATAGGAATTATAACGCCATTTTGCATTTTCCTCAGCACTTGCAAACAATTCGTCTGCTTCTTGAGGGAAGGCTTTCTTCAATGAAGAATAACGAACCTCTCCATTAATAAACTCTTGGAATTTTGCCCAATCTGGTTCTTTTGAGTCTAAGGTAAATGGATTTTGTCCTTGATCTGCTAACTCAGGGTTATATCTCCATAAGTGCCAGTATCCACATTCAACAGCACGCTTGCCTTCTTCTTGTGTCTTGCCCATACCTAATTTTAATCCGTGATTAATACAAGGTGCGTAAGCAATGATTAATGAAGGTCCATTATAAGCTTCTGCTTCCTTAATAACCTTTAAGTATTGAGATTGGTTTGCTCCAATTGCAACTTGAGCCACATAAACATAACCATAGGTTGTTGCAATCATACCAAGGTCTTTCTTCCTTATGCGTTTTCCAGCAGCAGCAAACTTAGCAATTGCTCCAACAGGGGTTGCCTTTGAGGCTTGTCCTCCTGTGTTTGAGTAAACTTCTGTATCCATTACTAAAATGTTTACGTTTTCTCCAGAAGCAATAACGTGGTCTAATCCACCGTAGCCAATATCGTAAGCCCAACCGTCTCCACCAAATATCCATTGTGATTTCTTAACAATGTATTGGCTGTTTTCTTTCAATTGCTTACAAATATCGCAGCTGCAAGTGTCAAAGGTTGGAACTAATTTATTATAAACCTCACGAGTGATTTCTGCATCTTCACGATTATCAATCCATTTTTGGAATAATTCTTTTTGCTCATCTGAACAGCAAGTGCAGGTTAAACCTTCTCTCATTAGGTTTTCAACTCTGTTTCTCATAACGCCTGTTGCGGTTGCCATTCCTAAGCCAAACTCTGCATTGTCTTCAAAAAGTGAGTTAGCCCAAGCTGGTCCTTTTCCTTCAGCATTCTTTGTGTAAGGCATAGATGGGCAAGAGCCACCATAGATTGAAGAACATCCAGTTGCATTAGCAATCATCATTCTATCTCCAAAGAGTTGTGTGATAAGTTTAATGTATGGGGTTTCTCCACAACCAGCACAAGCTCCTGAGAATTCAAACAATGGTTTAGCAAATTGAGAGTTCTTAATATTCTTAGAAACATCAACCAAATGTGATTTATAGCTTACGTTTTGAGAAATACTTTCCCAACGTTTTGCTTCCTCCATTTGAGATACAAGAGGTTTCATAACCAAAGCTTTTGTCTTTGCAGGACAAACATCAGCACAGTTTCCACAACCAGTACAGTCCAAAACGCTAACTTGCATACGGAATTCAAGTCCTTCAAACTCTTTTCCAGTTGCCTTAAGGGTCTTGGTGTCAGCAGGGATTTTTGCTTTCTCATCTGCATTAATTAAGAAAGGACGAATAACTGCGTGAGGACAAACATAAGAACATTGGTTACATTGAATACAGTTTTCAGGAATCCACTCAGGAACATGTGAAGCTATACCTCTCTTTTCGTATTGTGAAGTACCACAAGGGAAGGTTCCATCTTCTCTACCAGTGAAAGCAGAAACAGGAAGTGCATCACCTTCTTGAGCGTTGATTGTATCAACAACATATTTAATAAATTCAGGGCGATTAGTGTTTGTTTGGTCAGCACCAACAGTTTCATTTGCCCATTCTTTCTTAACTTCAACCTTAATAACATCAGCTCCACGGTCAACAGCAGCATAATTCATCTTAACTATGTTTTCTCCCTTGTTACCATAGGATTTATCAATAGCTTTCTTCATTTGACTTACTGCCAATTCGTAAGGGATTACGTTTGCAATCTTAAAGAAAGCAGATTGAAGAATAGTGTTAGTTCTGTTTCCTAAACCAATTTCTTCTGCAATTTCAGTTGCATCAATTATATAGAAGTTAATATTCTTTTCTGCTAATTCTTTTCTAATTTTAGCAGGAAGATTCTTAACAGTATCTTCAGCGTTGTACATAGAGTTTAAAAGGAAGGTTCCATTAGGTTTAATTCCTTTTAGAATTTCGTACATGTTTAAGTAAGCAAATACGTGGCAAGCAACAAAATCAGGAGTTGTTACTAAGTAAGGTGAACGAATTGGAGTATCTCCAAAACGAAGGTGAGAACAAGTGAAACCCCCAGATTTCTTACTATCATAAGAGAAGTATGCTTGACAATATTTGTCAGTGTTATCTCCAATAATCTTAATTGAGTTCTTGTTTGCTCCAACAGTACCATCTGCTCCTAAACCATAGAATTTAGCTTCAAAAGTTCCAGCTTCAGAAATTGAAATTTCTGGAAGAACTGGAAGAGAACGATTGGTAACGTCATCAACAATACCAATAGTAAATTGGTTTCTTGGAGAAGATGATTTAAGGTTTTCAATAACTGACATAACTTGAGCAGGAGTAGTATCCTTTGAACTCAAACCATAGCGACCACCAATAATCATTGGACGGTTTTCCTTGTTATTGAATAATTCAACAACGTCTAAGTAAAGAGGATCGCCATTAGCTCCAGGTTCTTTTGTACGGTCTAAAACGCAAATTCTCTTAACTGATTTAGGGAATACGTTAAAGAAATATTTTGAAGAGAAAGGACGGTAAAGATGAACAGAAATCAATCCAACTTTTTCTCCCTTTTTAGCTAAATAATCAATGGTTTCTTTTATAGTATCATTTATTGAACCCATAGCAACAATAATATTTTCTGCATTAGGGTCGCCATAATATTCAAATGGTTTATGTTCTCTGCCTGTTACTTGACCAACTTTTTGCATATAGTCATTAACCAAATCAGGAATTGCATCATAGAAAGGATTAGAAGCTTCTCTTGCTTGGAAGAAAACATCTGGGTTTTGAGCAGTACCTCTTGTTACAGGATTTTCTGGATTAAGAGCATTTTCTCTATATTTTCTCAAAGCATCTTGGTCAATTAGACCAGCCATATCTTCAGTGTTAAGAGCTTCAATTTTTTGAATTTCGTGTGAAGTACGGAAACCATCAAAGAAGTGCATAAAAGGAATTCTTCCTTTTATTGCTGTAAGGTGAGCAACTCCAGCCAAATCCATAGCCTCTTGAACAGAGTTAGATGCTAACATAGCAAAACCTGTTTGGCGACAAGCATAAACATCTGAATGATCTCCAAAGATTGAAAGAGCTTGAGACGCAAGAGTACGAGCTGTTACGTGGAAAACTCCAGGAAGTAATTCTCCTGCAATCTTATACATATTAGGAATCATCAATAATAACCCTTGAGAAGCAGTAAATGTTGTAGATAGAGCACCAGCTTGAAGTGAACCATGTAAAGCTCCAGCTGCACCTGCTTCAGATTGCATTTCTACAAGCTTAACAGTTTCTCCAAATATGTTTTTTCTTCCGTTAGCTGACCATTCATCAACATATTCTGCCATCGGAGAAGACGGTGTGATGGGATAAATAGCTGCACATTCAGAAAACATATATGCCACATGAGCTGCTGCTTGATTACCATCGCAAGTCAAAAATTTCTTTTCTTTTGCCATTTCTTTTTTTGATTTTTATAAGTGTTTGAATTAAATTCGTTTAAAGTGAATACACCTCACTAAATTAGCCTGCAAAGTTACAAAAAAGAAATGGAAGAAAAAAGAAAAGAACCATATTAATTATTTAGGCAGAATATAACTATTAGAAAACATCAACCTCCTTAATTTCTCCAAAGACTTCCTTATTTTAGTTTTTAAGCCCCTTATTTTACATTTAGAGAAAGATATTGTACTCAAAAAGTCTGACTTTCTAGTATGAAAAGTCTGACTTTTCGGGTTAAAAAGTCAGACTTTTTGATATCAAACAGCAAGTTAAAAAGTAAAAAGAGGAGGTCTAAAAGTAAAAAGAGGAGGTTTAAAAGTAAAAGCATAAGGTTTAAATAAGTCTAAATCTTTCTTCAATCAAATAACTACTTCTTTAACGCAGATAGAATTTATTATTAATTGACAAGTAAAACGGTAAAAACTCCTTAATAAAGAAAATAGTACTATATTTGCAAGGTAAATAGAATTAATAATTAAAATCTTTTGAAATGAAAAAGTTAGTATTACTTATCTTGCCGTTTCTATTCTTTGCTTGTAGCAATGATGATTTAGAAACAAATAATAATTTCTCTAATAAATCAGAACTAACTTTTGAAGATGAAATTGTTTTAGGGGATAAACTACCTAATCCCTATTCTGTTACCAATATGGAAAGAGCCCTTGAAGCATTAGGAAGCACAGGAGCAAATACCGAAGGAGTTGAAATCACTACAACTGATTTGTATGTTAGATTCCTACCAGCAGACACTTCTCAATTGGAAATTCTTTATTCTAACGAAGGGATTGCTTTTTTTGACTATCCATTAGATTATGAAATTGCCAAAGAGGGATCTTATTATAAAGATCCAAGTATTCCTGAGGGGAATTATTCATGGCTATATACAACCGTGCCTGTTGGCTTTAATTTCCCCGCAAACATACAATATGAAATATTGGAAGAATGTTTTATTCCAAAGGATGACGCTCTAGAAATTTATACTCAATTAGAACAAACCTCATTTGAAAGATTGGGATTATTAGATTGGATAGATAATTCTAAAGCCTGGCTTGTTCGCCCTTCAGGTACATTAAAGGTTTATGATACAAAGTCTCAAACTTATGAACCAATAAAAGGAGTTAAAGTTGTAGGACATACTATTGTTAAGTGGGCTTCTGGTTTTACTAATGAAAATGGATATTATTCTCTTAATAGGAAGTTTTTTACAAACCTTAATTATGTAATATCTTATGATAATATTAGAAATTTTACTGTACGTTACCCTGTATTTTTTGGAATACACTTAATGGGAGTACATGGGAAAAGTGGACACAATAAAAACATTTCTGATGGATCAGTTGCGTGGGCATTATCTACAATTAATAACTCAGCTTATGATTATTATAAAATGTGTTCTAGTACTGGCATTTCTACTCCACCTTCCAATTTAAAGATTTTACTTGTTAAAAATGTTCTTGGCAGTTCAGCTCCTATGCTAAGAAGAGTTTGGCATCCTATTGGAGCAAATTCAAATGCCGCTTGGAGTAATTTTTTTACTAATATGTTAGGGTATGGATTAACAGCAACAATCTTAAATAATACTATTTTAAAATTAGTAGGTCCAGATATTACAATAAAATATAATAGCAATTCTACATCTATGAGTATGTATAACACGGTTAATCACGAATTGGCTCATGCAAGCCATTTTAGAACAGTAGGAAGTGAATATTGGGCTAAATATATTAGCTATATAATGACATATGGAGCTTATGGAGATATAACAAAGCGTAATTCTGGTATATGTGCTGTTGGAGAAATGTGGGGATATGCTATAGGAAATATACAAGTTCATGATAAGTATAATACAACTTTAAATTATAGTCCCGATGATAATTGGTTCCAATATATGATTGTACAATCTTTAATATCTGAAGGTTATTTTACAAAAAAACAAATTTACGATTGTTTAACCACTGATGTTAAATCTCATGAAGATTTAAAACAGAAATTAATTGAGAGACATTATGATAAACAAGCGATTATTAATCAAATATTTCAATATTATGGCTTCTAAATATAAAATAATAAGTATTATAATTCTTTTAATGGGTATAGCTGTATTCCTTACCTCTTGCGACCCAGAGGAGTATTTAGACCCCACTAATAGAGTTCTCCATTATGTGAAAAATAACACAAATGATGATTTGATAATTAAAAGATCACATGGCACTTCAGTTATTCAAGAATCTACAATCATTCTAAAGAAAGACTCTATAGCCTTATTTTCAACTGGTGCTCTTGCTAAAGAAACAAATTATTTTGAAACAATTTTTCAAAATATTGTAATAGATATAAGTATCTTTATTTACTCCAAAGATAGTGTTTTATTAAAGACGTGGAATCGTTTCTATACCGATAACACCCAAAAGCAATTCTTCAGAGAGAGTGATTGGGTAAAGAGAGTATATGAGAAGAACGAAGGGAAAATATATAAATACCACGAATATACTTTTACAATTAATCAAGAGGACTTAAACTAATAAACAAGAAATAATTAATTTAAAATTTGAAGAAAATGGCTTCTAATAATTTTTATAAAATAATATTTAATACCATATTACTAGTCAGCCTTTCAATAATCTTTTTGGCTAGTTCCTGTGACCCAGCAGAACCTGAAGATCCAGATAATAAGACCATGCATTATCTTAATAATACTACTACAGAAGACTTAATAATATATATACTACCTTCTGTTTCTTCTCTCTCTGACTCCATATTTTATTGTCCGAAAGGAATGAACTCTATAATCAAGAGAGGACATTTTAATTCCACAACCTCTTGTGCTAATCCTTTTGATGCATTGTATAATTGGAGAAATTCTGATTCTAATATTTATGCTTATATTTACTCCAAAGATAGTGTTTTATTAAAGACGTGGAATCGTTTCTATACCGATAGCACCCAAAAGCAATTCTTCAGAGAGAGCGATTGGACAAAGAGAGTATATGAGAAGAACGAAGGGAAAATATATAAATACCACGAATATACTTTTACTCTTAATCAAGAGGATTTAAACTAATAAATAAATAATTAATTTAAAATTTGAAGAAAATTCGTCGTGCGGGATATGTTATCCCTCACTTCTTTATTATTAGGATGTCTTTGCAGAGCAAAGCGGTAAACCGATAAGTAATCCGATACTTATTCATTGATTAATTCTTTTCTGCAAATATACAATTTCTTCTTTAATAGGAATGCTTTACGGATTACAAATCCTGTTGTATTAAGAACTTTAGGAGCATAGCCATTTAACCAATCTATTTGATTTTCTCCATTATTATTTTTATAAGAAGCGCAAATAATCCCATCTCCTCTAACGAAAAAGATATTCCCATCTAAACCTGCCTTTATTTCTGAATTTAATCTAATATTATTATAGCTTAATTCTGTTTTGTCTTTAAGCTCATCAAACCATTGATTATCTATAGAACCAAAATTAATAACGTGCGAATCAACATGTCCAAAAGATATATTGTTTATTGCAGTATCAAAATCATCCACATATTGCAAAGTATCAGGAAGAATAAGATTTTCTATGTCAGCACACCCTCTCATAGTTTTGTATGTTGGAGCAGTTACAGTTTCAAATGATGGGAAATCTTCTTCAAATAAAATAGAATATTTTTTTGCATTACGAATAATATCATCTTTTGCTACTCCCCTAAAGTCAAGACTTGTTGTAATTGCACAAGCAAGAGGATTAGTTACTATCATTGCCGTTTCGTCTCCATTGCTTCGAATAGTATAACGTAAATTATAATTATCATTTACATACCTATTTGTTCCGTCTGAATATGTATGTTCATCAAGAAATTTGTCTAAAGTTAAGCCAGTTATATTCTGAGGATATTGCAAAGTATTAATTTCATAAGGCTTAACAATATTAAACAAATCATGATTATCCTTTTTTGTTGCAATAATGGTTGAAGAATCGGTACTTAGAATATTTTTTCTAACTAAAAATGCTAATTGACGGGCTAAAGGACTAACATAATTGCGATATACTTCGGGAAATTTTGCCCGAGTAAATCTGTCTGTAAAATTAGGATTAAAAGGTTCATGATTTTGATAAGCAGTTTGCAAGTCCCAAAACCAAATTCCTTTTGAACCATGAATTATTGATGAATAAGCTTGAAACCATAACCAATTTGCATTATGAATTGAAGTATCAGAATGAAATACAGATTTCCATGTAAGTAATGTATCTAAACGTGATGTATCTACAGGATTTTTTGAGTATAATACCAGTTAGCAGATATTCCAATTAAATCATGCACTTCATTAACATGTGTATATGCCCAGTCTATAGTTTTAAAATTTCCCAAATAATGAAAGCCTTTATTAGCATAATTTTGTTCAAACCAGTATGGCACAAATGAAAAATATGACCCATCAAAAAATACATCAGGCATATTATTCCCCATAATAGGAGGATAAATATACATCCATGGCTGGCATCCAAGATTATTTAAAGTGTCGATTGATTCATGTTCAATTACGCTATCAAAAATTTCTCTTCCATGATTAGCCTCACAAACAATAAGTTTATTTTTTTCTAATCCAAGAGAATCATTAAGCTGTCTAAAATGCTCTATTGCTTTTGAAACCATTATTGGTGGTACTTCGGTATTAATATTAAAAGGGGTAACTCTGTTCCAATCCGGATGAAAAAAATCTGTTGGATTAAAGAAATGCTGATATGAAGCTTCTTCTGTCATATAATATCCCCAAATAACATCCTTTAAGTTTGGGTCCGAATAAACTTCTTTTATCAATTTATCTAAGTTCGGACGGGCAGTGCAATTTGAATCATCAGGATAAGGACTAAAGTCATAAATATTAGTATCATCTTCTATAATATTTGGATATGCATAATAGGGGTATGTACCTTGATTAAAAACCGTGTCAGGTCTATAAAAAGTTCGCAAATGAGGAATATATTGCATATTATTATTTTTAAAAAGCTCTAAAAGCTTTCTCATAAATAATGGCTTTGTTGTATAGATATTAGGAAAATAGTCTATTGCTATATTAAAACCATCTTCCCTAAGCACATTATAAATGGCTAGTTGGATAAATAGAAGACCATAGTGGCTCTGAATGAGGTTGATTATTTGTGTCACAACAATGATTTGGATTAGTTGTCATATAACTAGTACTATAGATACCTATTTTAAAATCATTCTTAGGTTTAATGGTGTCTTGAGAAAAGACTTTTCCATAAGTCGAGATAAATAATACTAATAAAATAAGAAATAACTTTTTCATAATATAAAATTTTATTGTTTAATAATTTTCTTATTCCCTACTATTAAGTTTTCACTATTTAAAACTTTTAGTATATAAACACCTGCTTTCAAATTATTAAGACTCAAATTTGTTTCATCATTATTTATCTTTGCACTTAATACTTCTTTTCCCATAATATCATAGACAAACAATGATCCTCCTTTTAGTTGTTTTGTTTGTATTGTAATATTATCTTTTGCTGGATTAGGATATGCTATAAATTCTAATTCTTCTTTCTTTAAATCCTCAAGTCCTATACATGTACTATAATCATAAATATCCAAATTAGGAGCAGATCTATATGCTTCTACACTTTCACATGGGACTATAATAGTAGAGGAAATATCGCCTAAAGAGTATCGTCCGGCTACAGGAGGGTTTAAGGCATGACAAATAACTACCTCAGAGGGGCAAGCATAATCCCCAATATGAGAAATTGAATTGCCTAATATTACCCCTTTTAGTCCTGAATAAAGAAAAGCCTCACTACCTATTGAAGTAACATAGTCTGGAATATTAATATATTTTAGATTATAACAATGATAGCAAACTGTCTCACCAATTACCATTTCAGTTGTAGAAGTAGGAGAAAAATTAATTGAATTTAGATTTTCACAATATTCAAAGGCATGACTTTCAATAGTTGCAATTGTTCCTGGTAAGGTTATAGATGTAATTCTTCCATTATAAAAAGCATATTCTCCAATAGTACTTACTGTATAAGTTTTTCCATTAAAAGTAACTGTTGAAGGAATAGTAATGTCTCCGTTGTATCCTTTACCAGAAACTGTTACCCAACCTTGAAAAATTTGAATTGTTCCTTCATATGTAACTTGCACAGTTGAATCCGAACCAGCAATAAATCTGTAAAAAATGGTATCGCCGTTATTGTTAACAGCCCAAAAATCATAAGCAAAAGCTTTTTGACTAAAGCCAATTGATAACAATAATACTAAAGCTAATAATAATTTTTTCATAATTATTTTTTTTATTATTTATTGGTGGTTTTTTACGGCTGATGAGAATTGCATCTCATAGATAAAAATACAAGAGAATAATGCTTATTCTGTAAATTTAAGTTGTCATTAAACATGATAAATAGATTAAGATTATAATTGTTGTCGCAAAAATAATTGTTTTTATATTAATTTGCAAGTAAATAGAGAATTATTTTAAAAATGCTCTTAACTATGAATTAATTTATTGTGTTAAATGCTTGTTAATTAGCTAATAAAGCTTAGAAAAAATAAACTTAACTTTTTTGCGTAACCTTAGTTTAAATTACTCTAAGTTTAACTTGCCTATACCTTTTTCAAAGTCAATTTATTTCTTAATTATCTTTCTGTTAATGATTGCGTCTTTATGTTTAAGTTTTAATATATAGGTATCTTTCTTTAGGAAGTCTAAATCAATAGTTCTATTATTATATATTTCTTTTCTCAAAACTTCTCTTCCAAATAAATCAATTACACTTAAGTTAATTGGATATTTATCTGAACTTATATTTATTTCTTTGTCGAATAGTGTTGGATAGATTTTTATATCTAAACTAAAATCAGGAATCTCTTTAAGACCAACTTCAACTAATTCTGTTCTAATAATTGTATCGCTGTAAAATGTATCAATAGTTGTTATTATATATGACTGGAATAAAAGAGACATTAAGTTAGGAATAAAATATATTATTGTATCAAATTCTTGATTAAATATTGAAACATAAGCTTCGGTTAGCATACTATCTTGAAATGAGTAAAAAGGAATATCTGTCCATTCACTATCTGATTTAATATGTATCCCTTTTTCAATAATAGAATCCGAAACAGAATTCAAACTTGAATATATTTCTATTCTATGGAACATACAGAGCGTATCAGTTATATCTTGCGGAACATTATGTGGTAGAATGTTTGTTAATGAATCCAAGCTAACAGTATTATTAACTTGAGAATAACTAAACTTGCTTGAAAGGGTAATTAAGCAAATTACTAAAATGAAGAATAACTTTTTCATAAGGCTAATTATTTTTAACTAATTTAAACACTTTATATCCATTACTATTTTCAACCCTACAAAAGTATATTCCTTTTTTAAGAAAACTTAAATTAAGTTTGCTATCATTATGGATATCTTTATAATATACTTCTCTTCCAAATAAATCAGATATTCTAATTATAGAAGGAGTATTATCAATCTCAATACTAAGGTAATCACTTATTATTGTAGGATAGACTTTGCAGTTAAAATTACTGTTGTAAACATCTTCCAATCCAACATGATGAAGTTGGATTTCAAATATGCTATCATTATATATTGTATCACTACCTATTATTAAATACGATTTCAGTAAAATAGTCGCATCTGTAGCACCAAAATATAGAATTGTATCAAAGGTTTCATTATGAATTGGCAAATAAAGTAGCGATTCTTCTTCTATAAAGAATGCAAAATTATCTTGAGTAG
The DNA here is from genome assembly GCA_002399025.1 of Bacteroidales bacterium UBA4893. Taxonomy (GTDB): domain Bacteria; phylum Bacteroidota; class Bacteroidia; order Bacteroidales; family P3; genus UBA10566. The sequence continues at coordinate 19,543 of DHCV01000020.1, forward strand.
GTATAGTATCAAAAAGTAAAGCTACATCACGTATAACATTAAGAAATATTCCTTTTTCTTCAATTATAGAAGAAACACTATCATCTAAATCAGAATAAATAAAGAATGTTCGTACAACAAAAGGGTTTGCTTCAGTCTTTTCTACTATAGAATCTAATGTAACTATTGTTTGTGAATAGGCTTTTATCCCAAAAATCAATAATAACAAAACTAATAATAACTTTTTCATAAGGCTAATTATTTCTTAATTATCTTCCTGTTAATGATTGTGTCGTTATGTTTAAGTTTTAAAATATAGGTTCCTTTCTTTAGAAAGTCTAAATCAATTGTTATGTTATTATATATTTCTTTTCTCAAAACTTCCCTTCCAAACAAATCAATTACACTTAAACATATTGGATACTTATCCGAACTAATATTTATTTCTTTATCTATTAGTGTTGGATAGACTTTAATCTCTTCATCTATTTTTATTTCATCTAAGCCGTAAGTTACTAAACAATCTGTATAGGTGTTTATATAAAGATAATCTTCTCCTTGTTTTACACATAGAAGAGAGGAACTTCCTGCATCTATTAAATATCCTGATTCTAAAAACCCTTTAGTATTTCCAATGCCTTCTATCCAAGCAAAACGAAAGTACCCAGTTTCAGTATCATAAATATCAAACATTATCCTCTTTAACAATGTTCCATTAACTTCAACTGAGTCTATTAAGTCAACTACTGCATTATCACTCATAAAAAGACCATTATATTCTCCTCCCATAATAATTGGCTCATTAAATTCATCGCCAACATTGAGATTAAAATTATAAATGATTATTTCTTCATGAGATGCATTATTATTATTCAAGAAATATAGATAAACAATATTGGAATCTTCTCTAATTAGATGGTTGCAAGTCCAATTATTCATTGAAGTATCTTCCCATATACAATAATTATTTGTATATACTTTCTTGTATATCCTATTATCTACTATTGTATCTTCTCCTATTTTGTTGATAATTGTATATACCCCTGTCCCATATCCGTTATTTCTTAATGTATTCCATTGCTTTGTTGTGTCAACAATAGATTTATTGACTTGAGAAAAACTAAACTTGCTTGAAAGGGTGATTAAGCAAATTACTAAAATAAGGAATAGCTTTTTCATATGGTTAATTTTGTTTTGTTCTTATTTGTTTTATCTGATAAAATTTGTTTTTCAAATAATTATGCTGCTAAGAATTATGCAAAGTTAAAGAATTTTTCCATTTATTTGCTTGAAAAGACCTTTTATTTGAATTTTAATCAAATTTCTTTTTTGCGAAATAAGGAAAGAATCTTCTAAAGTCAAGAAAAAATTTATTAAAACAAGGAATAAATTGTGTAAGGTGGCAGGATGCAGTATGTAAGGTGGCAGGATGCAGTATGCAAGGTGGCAGGTTGCTATGTGTAAGGTGGCAGGATGTAGTGTGCAAGGTGGCAGGATGTAAAATTTAATCCTTATATTAGTAAACTATAATAAGGGTTTGATGAACTTATATCAAATAAAAATAAATTAAGTAGTAATTCTCAATAAAAAATTAAGGGATTAATCTCTTGGTTTAATGATTTTATCCCTTAGTTTTGATGAAAATTTTACTCTAAATTTGTTTTGAGAAAATTTAGGATGAGGTTTATTTTATAAAGTCTACAATCTCTTTTATCAGCATTGTAGGGTTATCGACCAAAACCCAGTGTCCTGAATTTGGGATTGTCTTTACTTTGGAGTTTTTAAAGACTTCTTGAAAGCTAATTATATCTTCGTCCAATACATAATTGGAGTTTTCTCCTCTAAGTAGGAGGGTAGGTATATTATTTTCTTGTACTGTAATTTTTTCCAAAACCTTTGGATAGTCTTTTGCAAGAACAGGTATATTAGATTTCCAGCTTAGATTATTTCTTGAGTAATCTACATTTTTTAATATTATCCCAATCAAGTCGGATGGGATATTTTCCTTTGCAAGATGTTCTTTTACTTGTGTTATATTTTGGAATTGAGATATATTGGTTTGAATAAGGGTTGAGGCAAGCAAGGAATTAATGGTGTTTGTGTTGTATTCTTTAAAATGAATGTCAACAACAATCAGAGCTTTAAAATAATCCTTATCAATATTCATCATTTCCATTGCAATTTTCCCTCCCATAGAATGACCTATAATAATTGGTTTCTCCAAATCCTTTATGTTGCAAAATCCATATATGACTTCAGCCATTTCCTTATAGGAAAACTCTTCGGTATGAAAACTTTTACCATGATTAGGTAAGTCGGGAATTATTACATCAAAGCCTTGCGAGGAGAGAAATTTACCAATTGATATCCAATTGTCGCTTACTCCCAACCAACCGTGAAGAATAATAATGGGTGTGCCTTGACCATATTGACGAAAGAAGAAATCCATCTTTTGGAGATTAATTTTTAAGTAGTAATTCTATATATCTGTATGCAAAAATATAAAATAAATGGATTATTCTTTTGATAGGTTGCAGAATTTTTATAGTTTTGCATGTTAAAACATAAAAGTATTGAACTATGGAATATGTAGCAATTATTATCTTTGCAGTATTTGTAAACAACGTTATTCTTTCACAATTCTTAGGAATATGTCCTTTCCTTGGAGTTTCCAATAAGGTTTCGACTGCAATAGGGATGGGTGCAGCAGTTGTTTTTGTTATGACTTTGGCAACTCTTGTAACTTTTTTAATTCAGATTTCTATCCTTGATCCTTTTAATATTGGATTCTTACAAACCATAGTCTTTATTTTGGTTATTGCTGCCTTGGTTCAAATGGTTGAAATTATATTAAAGAAGGTTAGTCCTGCTCTTTATCAAGCTCTTGGAGTTTTTCTTCCCCTAATAACAACCAACTGCGCTGTGCTTGGTGTCGCAATATTAGTTATACAAAAAGATTTTAACCTACTAACTGCACTTGTATATACAATTGGAATGGCGTTAGGCTTTACCCTTGCAATGGTTCTTTTTGCTGGAATTAGAGAGAAGATGGATTTGGTTGGAGTTCCAAAGGGAATGCAAAAAATGCCAATTGTTCTTGTAACAGCAGGTATTTTGGCTATGGCATTTATGGGCTTTGCTGGATTAGTTAAGATATAATTTACCAAACTCTTAAGCTAAGATTTAGGAGGGTTTCTTTTTGAAAAACAATTACTTCTTTATTCAAAATAATAGATGCAAATTTCGGCTGTAATCATAACATTTAATGAGGAAAGAAACATAGATAGGTGTATCTCTTCTCTTGTGGGTGTTGTTGATGAGGTTATTATTGTTGATTCTTTATCAACAGACAGAACAAAGGAGATTTGTACTAAATACGAATTAGTTAAATTCTATTCTCAAGAGTGGTTAGGCTATTCCTCACAAAAGAATTATGCAAATAAATTAGCTTCCAATGAGGCTATACTTTCAATTGATGCCGATGAGGTGCTTTCTGCCGAACTCAAACAAAACATTTTAGCTATAAAGGCCCAGTATGATACGATGCCCAACACAATCTTTGAGGTTAAAAGACTGACAAACTATTGTGGTTCTTGGATAAAACACTCAGGCTGGTATCCCGACAAAAAGAAAAGAATATTCAATAAGTCCATTCAATGGGTTGGTGATATTCATGAGGAATTACTTTATCAGCCCTCAACCAAAACTCAACTCCTTCAAGGAGATTTATATCATTATACCGTTTATAACTCCTCAGAACACATCAAACAAATAGATAAATTCACAACCTTATTAGCAAAGCAAGCCCTTGAGAAAGGAAAGAAGGCAAAAAGTTTTGATTTATGGTTTCGTCCTAAATGGAAGTTTTTCAGAGATTACATAATAAAACGAGGCTTTCTTGATGGTAGTGCAGGTTATCAAGTATGTAAGATGTCTGCCTTTGCAACCTTTCTAAAATACGCCAAGATTAAAGAAAGCAATAAATAAGTATCTGGGTTATGAAAAAGAAAAACATAATTCAAATATTTGCATCAAACACTTGGGGAGGAGGAGAGTTATTTGTCTTTGACCTAACCAATTGCTTAATTGAAGACAATTATAAAGTCGTTTGCATATTGCGTAAGAGCAAGGTTATTTCGGAGAAAATAAAATCTAAAGACATTGAGTGCTATCAGCTAAAACTAAAAGGGGTATTTGATTTCTTGTCGGCTCTAAAACTAAAACGCATTGTACAAAAGCATAATATTGACATTATTCACACTCACAACTTCAAAACATCTATAACCGCAGTCTATGCCAAAATGTTCTTAAACAAGAATATTAAGATAATTGTTTCAAGGCATTTGGTAAAGAAAGCCAAAACCGATTTCATTCATAATTGGTTATATAAACATATAGATTATATTTTATTTGTTTCGGACTTAGCTCTTGAAGAATTTCTTATATCAAAGCCAAAGATAGACAAAACTAAGCTCAAAGTTATACATAATAGTGTTATGCCTAACCCTTCACAAGCCAATACTATCGGAATTAGGGAAAGTCTATCTCTTTCTGACCAAACGCAAATAGTTCTTTTTACGGGAAGAATACATAAGGAGAAAGGATTAGATGTTTTAATAGAATCTATCTACAATCTCAAAGACAAGGATTGTGTTTTGCTTATTGCCGGAGATGGTAAGGAAGATTATAAAGCGGAATTAAAAGAAAAGATTAACCATTTAGGCATAAAAGACAAGGTTTTCTTTATGGGTTTTCTAAATAATGTGAGTCCAATAATCAAAGAATCAGACTTTGGAGTTTGTCCTTCAATTGGTAGAGAGAGCTTTGGATTATCGGTTGTGGAGTTTATGCTTAATGGCAAAGCTGTAATAACCACTAATAATGGGGCTCAGAAAGAGTATATAAAAGACAAAGAAACAGGAATACTTATCCAGCCAAACAATGTTATGGAGCTTACAAATTCAATTGAATTATTATTGACAAATAAAGATTTAAGAGAAAGCATTGGGCAAAAAGGCAAAGAGTATTTTGACAAAGAACTTTCTTATGAACAATTTTATAAGAAAATAACTACTATATATAATAATGTATAAGGTTTTTTTCTTGCATTAACTTAACATTATTATTCTGTTTCTTTGAATCTTTATTTCAATTTCTTAAATCTTTATTCTAATTTTCTAACTCTTGGTTTGGTTATAAATAAATTGACATTTCATTTATAGATTGAGAAACAAAAAAAAGGTTACTTATTGTTTACAAGTAACCTTTTTGATAGAAATTTCATTTATATTTTTACAGAGTACGAACTGCTTCAACAATTTCTTTTCCTGTTTGAACGGCTTTAAGATTTTCTGGAATCATCTTATGATGACGTTCAGGAAGTGATTTCATAAGTCCTTTTTCAATAAATTCTTCTGTAACCACAGGTTTTACCTTTAGGAATCCACCAAGAACAATCATGTTGAAAACTTTTGCTAAGCCAAGTTCTGCTGCCTTTTCAGTTGCTGCAACCTTAAAGATATTAATATCAGTACGTGTTGGAGGTGTATGTATTCCGTTTGGATCATATAATAATAATCCACCAGGTTTTACACTCTTTTCAAACTTATCAAGTGATTGCTGATTAAGAATGATAGCTGTATCGAATTGACTTATGATTGGAGAACTGATTCTTTCGTCAGAAATAATTACTGATACGTTTGCAGTACCTCCACGCATTTCTGGACCATAGGAAGGCATCCAGCTAACTTCTTTATCTTGCATTGCACCTGAATAAGCAAGTATTTTGCCCATTGATAGAACTCCTTGTCCACCAAATCCGGCTATAATGATTTCTTCTGTCATTGCTTTATTATTTTAATTATTTTTGAACTATTTCTCCATCAACCTTAATATCGCCAATAGGATACTTAACAAACATATTTTCTACCATCCACTCATTAGCTTTTGGTGCAGTCATTTTCCAACCTGAATTACAATTTGAAACTACTTCAACAAATGATGTTCCTTTTTTGTTCTTTTGGTTTTCAAATGCTTGACGAACTGCTTTCTTGGCTTTTCTAACTGCTGCAGAAGTATGAACAGATTGACGAGTAACAAAATATGTTCCTGGCAATTGTGCCAATAGTTCAGTAATTTGTAATGGATAACCATTTAACTCAACCGTACGTCCATAAGGAGAGGTTGCTGTTTGCATTCCAATTAGGGTTGTTGGAGCCATTTGACCACCGGTCATACCATAAATACCATTATTAATGAAGATGATAACAATATTCTCACCACGATTACAAGCATGAATTGTTTCTGCTGTTCCGATAGCTGCTAAGTCTCCATCTCCTTGATAAGTGAATGTATGATGATCTGGATTCAATCTTTGAATTGCTGTTGCCAAAGCTGGAGCTCTTCCGTGAGCTGCTCCAAGTGAGTCAACTTCAAAATAATTATAAGCTAATACTGAGCAGCCTACTGGTGCAATGCAAATAGCCTTATCTTGAATACCCATCTCTTCAATTACTTCAGCAATAATACGGTGTGTGGTTCCGTGTCCACAACCAGGACAATAGTGCATAATCTTGTCAGTTAGCACATCTGTTTTCTTGTAAACCAAGTTTTCTGGTTTAACTATATCTTGATTAAACATATACTATTTTCTTTTAATGATTTTTTCTTCTAATGCTTCCAATACTTCTTGAGGAGTATGAATAATTCCTCCATAACGGCCGAAATGTTCAACTGGACAACGGAACTGTGCTGCTAAACGAACATCTTCTACCATCTGACCTGCACTCATTTCAACAGCAAGCATACCTTTTACTTTGGTTGAAAGTTCTGCAATTTTCTTTTTTGGGAAAGGGAATAGGGTGATAAGTCTTAGAATACCAATCTTATATCCTTTTTCTTTTCCTAACTGCATAGCTTTTTCTGCAATACGTGCACTTGAACCATAAGCAACAAAAATATAATCAGCATCATCGCAGTTAATGGCTTCGAAACGAACTTCTTTCTCTTCCATTTCTCTGTATTTTGCTTGTAATTTGTGATTATGTTGTTCTTGTTTTGCAGAATCAAGTTCCAATGAAGTAATAATATGATGATCTCTGTCAGCAGGCTTTCCAAAACTTGCCCAAGGAGCATTCTTTCTCAATTCTTCATCGGTCCAACGAGGAACATAGTCCCCAACATAAAGTTTTTCCATAACTTGTCCAATTGCACCATCAGACAAAATCATAACAGGGTTACGATACTTAAATGCTATTTCCCAACCAAGAAATACAAAGTCATACATTTCTTGAACTGTTGCAGGAGCAAGTACAAATAGTTGATAGTCTCCGTGACCACCACCCTTTGTTGCTTGGAAATAGTCTGCTTGTGAAGGCTGAATTGTTCCTAAGCCAGGACCTCCACGTACAACGTTTACAACCAATGCAGGAAGTTCTGCACCAGCAAGATATGTTAATCCTTCTGCCATTAGACTTATACCAGGAGATGAAGATGAAGTCATAACTTTCTTTCCAACTCCAGCTCCTCCATATACCATGTTAATTGAAGATGTTTCACTCTCTGCCTGAAGTACCACCATGCCTGTTCTTTCCCAAGGCTTTTCTGCCATAAGATATTCCATAACTTCAGATTGAGGAGTGATAGGATAGCCAAAGTATCCATCACAACCAGAGCGAATTGCAGCTTCTGCAATTGCTTCGTTGCCTTTCATTAATTTTAGCTCTTTTGCCATTTTCTATAATGTTTTATTCGTTATTTTTTTTCTTTGTAAACAGTGATTACTCCGTCAGGACATACCATTGCACAAGATGCACAACCGATACACTCATCAATGATTGCTTCTGAATAATTATATCCTTTACCATTTACGTTTTTTGCTAAAGCGAGTACGCTCTTAGGACATGCTACAACGCAAACTCCACAGCCTTTACAACGCTCTTTATCAATTACAACTGTTCCTTTTACTGCCATTGTCTTTTTATTTTTTTAATTTATTAATATTTTGTTTTTAGTCATTTTCAGCCTTCAAAATTATAACTTATTTTTCATTACCACAAATATTTCACCTTAATTTAATATTCGATGCAATATAAAACTAATGATAGCGTTAATTTATTGTATATTTAATTTATTAATTTAAAAACAAAGAAATTATGTCAAAATTTACTTTACCAGCGTTTCCTTTTGCACAAGATGCATTAGAGCCGCACATTTCAAAAAAAACAATTGAATTTCACTACGGAAAGCACCATCAAACCTATGTTGATAATCTAAATAAGCTAATAGTAGGAACAGAATTTGAAAACTCAACATTAGAAGAAATTGTTCTAAAATCAAGTGGTGGAATTTTCAATAATGCTGCTCAAGTATGGAATCACACTTTCTATTGGAATTGTCTTAATCCAAAATCTTCATTGAAGCCAGAAGGAAGATTAATGGAAGCAATAGAAAAGGAATTTGGAAGTTTCGACCAATTTAAAGAAAAATTCACAGCTGCATCTGTTACCCTATTCGGTTCAGGTTGGGCATGGTTAGTAAAGGATAAGGATGGAAAATTAGAAATTGTACAAACCTCCAATGCTGAAAATCCAATGCGTCAAGGCAAGACTCCTCTTTTAGTATGTGATGTTTGGGAACATGCATATTATATTGACAAGCAAAACCGTCGTCCAGCATATTTGGAATCGTTTTGGAGTTTGGTAGATTGGAAAAAAGTTGAAGAAAGATTCTAATTGCCTTATGAAAAGATTTTTAGCTGTATTGTTTGTCTTATCATTGGTTATGCCTTTTTCAAACCTTAAGGCACAAAAAATTGATGGCAATCAAATGAAGGTAGGCAACATTAAGAAGCATAGCTTAGAGAAGCTCCCATACTCAATGGATGCACTCGAGCCTCATATTTCTAAAGCTACCTTAGAGTTTCATTATGGAAAACACCACCAATCCTACGTGGATAATCTTAATAAATTGATTGAAGGAACTGAATTTGAGAATGTTAAACTGGAAGATATTGTTCTAAAATCTAAGGGAGCAATCTTCAATAATGCTGCTCAGGTTTGGAATCACACCTTCTATTGGAATGGTCTAACTCCAAAATCTTCTCAAAAACCAATGGGCAAACTCAAAGAAGCAATCGATAAAGAGTTTGGCAGCTTTGAGAACTTTAAAGCTAAGTTTACTGCAGCTTCAACCAGCCTCTTTGGTTCAGGTTGGGCTTGGTTAGTAAAGGATAAGGATGGAAAATTAGAAATTGTACAAACCTCCAATGCTGAAAATCCAATGCGTCAAGGCAAGACTCCAATCTTGGTTTGCGATGTATGGGAACATGCATACTATATTGACCAAAAAAACAAAAGAGCCGCCTACGTGGAAGCATTTTGGAATTTGGTTGATTGGAAGAGAGCAGAAGAAAACTATAGACGTTAGTTTTTCTAAACTAAATTCTTAAAAGCCTAAAAGGGATGCAATTTATTGTATCCCTTTTTCTTTTTAGCAAAAATAGATAAAATAGAAAGCATATTAGTCAATTTGATTCTAATTTTCTAAAACTTGATTTTAATAAATTAAAACGAAGAAAGAATAAATTAAAACGAAGAAAGAGAAAATTAAAACTTGATTCTATTTTATTAAAACGCTATTATAAAAAAAGAAATCAATTCTTAGGAGAAATAAATATGGACTTATTTTTTCTTACTTATTCTTCAAGCAAATAAAATAATAATTTTGAGCATTCATTAATTATTTCTAAATTTGCAAGCTCAAATATAAATATATAATCTAAAAATAAAAAATCATGAATGTATTAGTGTTGAACTGTGGAAGTTCTTCAATTAAATATCAATTAGTTGATATGAATAATGATGCTGCTGTGTTGGCAAAGGGTTTAATTGAAAGAATTGGTTTGGAGATGGGAGAATTTACCCATAGACCAGAGGGAAAGGATAAGTATTATGTTAAGTCTCCAATTCCAACTCATAAGGTAGGTATTGATCTTATGCTTAACGCTCTAATTGATGAGAAGATTGGAGTAATTAAGTCTTTGGATGAAATCAATGCTTGTGGTCATAGAGTAGCTCATGGAGGTGAAGTGTTTAAGACTTCTGTTCTTGTGGGCATAAATGAAAAAGCTAAAATTAAAGAACTTTGTGCATTAGCACCATTACATAACCCTGCAAACTTGGAAGGTATTGAGGCAATGGAGGCTTTATTACCAAAAGTTCCTCAGGTAGCTGTTTTTGATACTTCTTTCCATCAAACCATGCCTAAGGAATCTTATATGTATGCTATTGATTACAAATATTATACTGATGATAAAATCCGCCGTTATGGTTTCCACGGAACAAGCCATAAGTTTGTTGCTGAGAAGGCAGCCAAATTTGCGGGCTTAGATATAAATAATTCAAAGATAATCAGCTGTCATCTTGGAAACGGTGCATCAATTTGTGCTGTGAAAGATGGTAAGAGTGTTGATACTTCAATGGGCTTTACTCCAGTTGAGGGATTGGTTATGGGAACAAGAGCAGGGGATTTGGATATTGGAGCTTTCCTTTATATTTGTGAGAAAGAAGGATTGAATATTACAGCAGCAAATAATCTAATCAACAAGAAATCAGGACTTTTAGGTCTTAGTGGACATTCTGACATGAGGGAGGTTTGCCAAGGAAAGGATAATGGAGTTGAGAGAGATGTTGTTGCTTTTGATTTGTTCTGCAATAGGGTAAGAAAATATATTGGAGCTTATGCTGCAACTATGGGAGGAGTTGATTTAATCCTATTTACAGGTGGAATTGGAGAAAATGCTGATGATATTCGCGAAAAGATTTGTGAGAGATTGGAATTCTTGGGAGTTGACTTTGACAAAGATGCAAATAAAGGTCAAAGAGGCTATGATTTAATGCTTTCAAGACCATCTTCAAAGGTTAAGGTAATGATGGTTTCTACAAATGAAGAATATGTTATTGCTCAAGATACCTATTCTTTAGCAAAGAAATAATGAGAAGACAGATTGCAAGTTTTCTTTTGTGGATGGGGGGCTGGAAGCTTATTGGCAAACCAGAACCCCAAATGCAAAAATGTATTTTTATTGAAGCTCCTCACACCTCAATGTGGGATTTTGTTTGGGGCTGTCTTGGGTTGTGGAAGCTAAAGGTTAAGCCCAATTTCCTTATCAAAAAAGAATTATTTGTCTTCCCAATAGGTGGACTTCTAAGAGCTTTGGGCGGAATACCTGTCAATAGGGGTAAGAGTTCCAATATGGTAGAGCAGGTTGTTGATATGTTTAACCAAAGAGAAAGGTTTTCCTTAGTCATAACTCCTGAAGGGACACGGAAACTTACCCATCATTGGAAGAAAGGATTTTATCATATTGCCACAAAAGCAAATGTTCCAATCTATTTAGCCTATCTTAATTATGAAAAGAAGGAAGGTGGGGCTGGAAGAATATTCTATCCAACAGGAGATTATGAGAAAGATATAATGGAAATAGAAGAATTCTATAAGGATAAGGTTGCAAAATTTCCTGAGAACTTTAATTTGAGCAAAGAGAATCAAAAATAAATAAATATTTTATATGTTAAGAACACATACTTGTGGCGAATTAAACATAAATAATACTGGTCAGGAGGTAATACTTAGTGGCTGGGTGCAACGTTCGAGGGATTTGGGCGGCATGACCTTTATTGACCTAAGGGACCGTTATGGTATAACTCAACTTGCCTTCAATATGGAAACCAATTCGGAGCTTTGTCTTAGGGCAAGAAAACTTGGTAGGGAATATGTTATACAAGTAAGGGGAAGAGTTGAGGAAAGAAGTAGTAAGAATAAGAAAATACCAACAGGGGATATTGAAATAATAGTTGAAGAGATTATTATTCTTAATCCTTCCAAAACTCCACCATTTACAATTGAAGATAACACTGATGGAGGCGATGAATTAAGAATGAAGTATCGCTACTTAGACCTAAGACGAAATACAGTTAAGCAAAATATGTATCTTCGTCATAAGCTTTCCATTTTGGTAAGAAATTATATGAATGATTTGGACTTTATGGAAATAGAAACTCCTTATCTGATTGGCTCAACACCTGAAGGAGCAAGGGATTTTGTTGTTCCTTCAAGAATGAATCCAAATGAATTCTATGCACTTCCACAATCTCCACAAACCTTCAAGCAACTACTTATGATTTCGGGTTACGATCGCTATTTCCAAATAGTACGTTGCTTTAGAGATGAAGACCTTCGGGCAGACCGCCAACCAGAATTTACACAAATAGACTGCGAAATGTCGTTCGTTGAACAAGAAGACATACTAAAAACATTTGAAGGCTTAATAAACCATCTTTTCGATAAGATAAAAGGAATCAACTTTGGCTCTTTCCCAAGAATGCCTTATGCTGATGCAATGAAATACTATGGTTCTGACAAACCAGACACTCGTTTTGATATGAAGTTTGTAGAACTTAACGATGTTGCAAAAGGAAATGGTTTCTCAGTATTTGATAATGCAGAACTTGTTGTTGGAATTTGTGCAAAGGGATGTGCAGAATACACAAGAAAACAATTGGACGAACTTACAGAATTTGTAAAACGCCCACAAGTTGGAGCAACCGGATTAGTATACATTAAATATAATACAGACGGAACTTTAAAATCTTCAGTTGATAAATTCTTTTCAGAAGATAAACTAAGAGAAATAGTAGCCAAGTTTAATGCAGAAAAAGGAGACCTTATTCTAATTATGGCAGGCAAAGAAGAAAAAACTCAAATTGCTTTATGCTCTTTGCGTTTGGAAATGGGAGAAAGATTAAACCTTAGAGACCCCAATAAATATTCTCCACTTTGGGTTGTTGATTTCCCTCTTTTGGAATGGGATGAAGAAACAGACAGATTCTATGCAAAGCATCATCCATTCACAGCACCTAAACCAGAAGACTATCCAAACCTCTTTACCAAAACAAAAGATGTAAGAGCAAATGCTTACGACTTAGTTATTAATGGAGTAGAGATTGGAGGAGGTTCAATTCGTATTTATGATAAGAATATGCAAAAGGATATGTTTAAGGTGTTGGGATTTAGTGAAGAAGAAGCACAAAAACAATTTGGATTTCTTTTAGATGCTTTTGAATATGGAGCACCACCACATGGAGGAATTGCTTTTGGCTTTGACCGTCTATGTTCAATATTTGCAGGAGTTGAAACCATAAGAGACTTTATTGCATTTCCAAAGAACAATAACGGAAGAGACACAATGATAAACTCACCTTCCAAAATTTCTCAAGCCCAACTTGACGAGCTAAATATACAACTTATAATAAAGGATTAGGGATTTAAAGATACTATTCTTAGGTTTATACCTTATCTTAAATTAAAAAGTGTGACTTTCATATTCGTTAAGTCGCACTTTTTTGTTGATAGATATTTTATAATTTGCTACTAAAATGACTATTTGGATACTTAAAAGTTTTTTGGGAAGAAATACTAGTGTTATTCTGTATAATAATAATGTATTGAGCCAAGATTTTCTTGATTAAAAGAATAAAATTATAGACAAAATGTAAAATATATTTGTCATAATGAAAAATAATTTATACTTTTGCATCGTTAAAACAATATTAATAATTAAAATGTTTAGGTATGAAAAAGACTTTTTTATTTCCATCTTATTTTAGAAAAATAGGTTGGATAATTTCAATCACTACATTATTGTATTTACTAATTGGATTAATCTTCTTTGCAGATGATTTTGACTTTAAATTTATTATGCCTGCAATTGTTGCACTTGGGGAAATCATTAATTTTTCTCCAGAAACAGCTTATTTTGTTTTTACTGAAACTTCATTTACGACAACTCTTTTCCCAGTATTGATGATTATTGGATTTGTATTTATGGCTTTTTCAAGGGAAAGAAATGAAGATGAATATGTTTCAAAAATTAGAGAGAGAGCTTTGGTTTGGTCGGTTTTAGCTACTTGTGTGGTTCTTATTCTGTCTATTCTGCTTATCTATGGTTTGTCTGCATTTTATGTTTTTTGGTTTGATTTCCTTTTCTTTTTGCTGTTGTTTGTGATAAAGTTTAGGATAGATATTTTTAGGTTTAATCGTAGCGCAAAGAAAGATGAAGAATAATATTAGAGTTGAAAGGGCTATCATGAAAATCTCACAGCATGAGTTAGCTGATAGGATTGGTGTCTCTCGTCAAACGATTAATGCTATAGAATTAGAAAAATATGTGCCATCGGCAACAGTTATTATGAAGATTGCATTTGTTTTTGGCAAGAGGGTTGAAGATATTTTCACTTTAGAGGAGAGCGACTGGAAATAAGTTATACTTTTTAGAATAATATTCTTAAGAATAATTTTTAAAGGTGAAGTTAATTTAATTACATTATGCTTTTTTTGCTAACTATCCTGTTTGCAAGCAACTAAGCTCTTTTGTTTTTCTTATTTTAATACTATTCCCTGAACGCTCTGAGAATTTAAAAATTGAACACAAGCTTAGCAATAGCCTTATTAATGCGATTCTCGTGCTTTAGATTTGTTAAATTTAGGTTGTAGTTTATTTCTATTCGATGTGATTTATTATTCTATTTATATAATCTTATTATTTCCTTGTTTTAGTAAATTAAAACTTGATTTCATTTTACTGAAACTTGATTTTAATTTACTGAAACTTGATTTCATTTTGCTGAATTAGTATTTTATTATCAAAAAAAATAGAAACTTGATTTTAGAAAATGTCTCTTGATTTTAATTTTCTAAATCTTCAATTCAATAGAATAAAAAAGGCTGAAATTTTTGTCTCAGCCTTTTTAAATATATAGTGATGTAAGGTTATTTACTTTTTAATGTTTGGTAATTCCAATCCATAGCCTTTCTTCTTGTCTTCAACCTTGAGCCATAATCCCAAAAAGAATGCAAGAACTCCTAAGGATGCGAATATTAGCATTGGAATTGTGTAGTTGTATTGTCGTGGGTCAGTAACACCTTGATTGGTTGCTGTTAGGGCGTAACCAATAATTATTGGGAAAGCCATCAATCCAATATTCTGTATCCAGAAAATTACAGAATAGGCTGAGCCTAAGTATCTGTTTTCAACTAATTTTGGAACGGAAGGCCATAGTGCAGCAGGAACTAATGAGAAACTAATTCCCAATACTATAATTGCAGAATAGGCAATAACGGGAGTAAAGCTTTCGGCAGGAACTAATGCAAATATTAAATGGCAACAACACATTAGAATTGCTCCAATTATTAGCATTGTAGCTCCTTTCCCTTTGTTATCCAAAAATGCTCCTAAAAGTGGTGTAAGTACCATTGCTCCTATTGGGAACCAAGAGAAAATATCGCTTGCTTCTGTATTGGTGATGTTTAATCGGCTTTCAAGCATATTGGCAGCAAATTTTTGGAAAGGGAATATTGCTGAATAATATAAAACACATAATCCTGCTACAATTAAAAATGTTCTGCTTGTGAATAGTTTCCCAATATCACTAATTTTGAATGGTTCTTCTGGTTCTTCACCGCTTTGGCCAATTTGTTTTTCTAATTTCTTATCCATAAAGAAATAAACTGTGAAACTTATTAATCCAATAAATAAAAGGATTAAGCAAAAAAGTACTGGTGAGCTTACTGAATTGAAGTATTCTGCAATACGTGGAGAAATGCGAAATACTGCAAACACTCCTAAACGAGCTATTGCCATTTCAATTCCCATTGCTAAGGCTAATTCTTTTCCATTAAACCATTTTACAATTGCTTTTGATACGGTAACTCCAGCCATTTCAACTCCGCAACCAAATATCATAAATCCAATTGAGGCAAGTTTGGCTGTTGCAGGAAAACTTGTCCAAAAAGAATTTAGGAAGTTGAAAAGTGATGTTGTTTCAAAGCCAGGAGTAATTGCATAAAGTTTTATGCTTGCTCCAACTATCATAACAACTGCTGATAATATGGCAGTAAATCTTACTCCCATCTTATCTAAGATAATTCCTGCAAAAATCAAAAAGAATGCAAAAACATTTAAGAAATACTCACTACTTGCAAATGTTCCGTATGTTGAAGCAGACCATTTAATGTTTGTTTCTAAAAGTGATTGCAAAGGAGACAATACATCTACAAACATGTATGCAAAGAACATCATAGATGCAATGAGGACTAGTGCTGTCCAACGAATCAAAGGACTATCCTTTAATAATTTTGTAACTTTTTCTGTCATATTATTTATATATTTGTATTACTATTTTGCTATTTTTCGATTGCAAAGCTATAATATTTTTATTAAACCAAGTTTTATTTATATGGATTTTATTTTATCAAAGGCTTTAAACTTTTGATTAAGTGAAAAATAGTTGAGTAATAAAATAAAAATTAGTTTTTTTTGGAGTGATTTTATGGAGTTTTAAAATAAACTCCTATCTTTGCAAATTCAAAAATTTGGGTATTATTACAAAATAAATCATTATAATATATGCAAAACAAGGGAGCTATTAAAATTATTGTAATTATCTTTTCTTTAGTTTGTTTGTATCAACTATCGTTTACTTATTTTACTAAGAAAGTAGAAAAGGATGCTAAGGAATATGCTTTAAATAGTTACGTTAAAAGTCAAGCAAAAACTCTTGCCGAAGGTAATGCACTAAAAGAACAAGAAATCTTAGACTCTATTTCAAACGAAAGAGAATTGAGCTATTTGGATTCAATTTCTGAAAAGCCAGTCTATAACTTTTTATGGATGCGTCAATTTACATATAAACAATGTAAGGCAAGAGAAGTAGGGTTAGGTCTTGACCTAAAGGGAGGTATGAACGTTAAGATGGAGGTTTCAACAGCTGATGTTGTAAAGAATCTTGCCACAAATCCAAACGACCCAGCTTTTTTGAAAATCTACGATAAGGCAATTGAACAACAAAAAAATACAGGTAAGGATTTCTTCTCTTCATTCCAAGAAGTGGTTTTAAATGAAGAATCAACCGGAAAGATTAATCTATCAGCTTTTTTCCGAGTTAAATTAAAAGAAAGCAAAATTACTACCAATTCAACAAATCAAGAAGTTCTTGCTGCAATCAAAAAAGAATGTACTGATGCTTTTGATAGAACTTTCCAAGTATTGAGCAAGCGTATTGATAAGTTTGGGGTTTCTGAACCAACAATTCAAAAATTAGAGTCTTCTGAAAGAATTCTTATTGAGCTCCCTGGTGTTTCTGACCCTGAGCGTATTAGTCGTTTATTGGAAGGTACAGCTCAATTGGAATTTTGGTTAGCAGGAGATGCTGGCAGAGTTTTCCAAGCTTTTGGAAAAGCTGATGAATTTTTAGCAAATATTGGAGAAGAAAAAGATACATTAAATATAGATACACTTCAAGTTGCGCCCGTTGCTAATAAAGACACACAAAATCTTAGACCATTACAAAGCTTATTCACAAGACTTAATAAAGGAGATTTAGCACCTTCAGTTATTGGAACTGCAACAGCTTCTGCAAAGAAAGATATTAATCGTCAAATAGAAAGAGCTTCAAAAGTACTACCTGCTGACGTTAAATTCTTATGGGGAGCACAGCCAATTCCAAAAACTAATGAATTTGAATTATATGTTATACAATATACTAATAAGGCAAAGACAGCCCTATTGGATGGAGACGTGATTGATGATGCTCGTCAAGATTTTAATCAAGTTGGTCATCCTGTTGTATCAATGTCCATGAAAGCTGAGGCAGCAAGAAAATGGGAGAAAATAACAGGATCAAATATTGGTAATAGTATTGCGATTGTTCTTGATGATGTTGTTTATTCGGCTCCAAGAGTAAATAGTGAGATTAGAGGAGGAAATTCAGAAATTTCTGGAAGTTTCACAATTGAAGAGGCAAAAGACTTAGCGAATATTTTAAAATCGGGTAAACTAACAGCTCCTGCAAAAGTGGTTCAAGAATCTGTTGTTGGTCCTTCTCTTGGAGAAGAATCAATCAGAGCTGGGTTTATTTCATTCCTATTCTCATTATTGGCAGTATTCCTATTTATGTTATTCTTCTACAGAGAGGCAGGAATTGCTGCATGTGTTGCTTTGTTGGTTAACCTATTCTTCCTAATGGGTGTTTTGGCATCAATTGGTGCAGTACTTACATTATCAGGTATTGCGGGTATTGTTCTAACATTAGCTATGGCAGTTGACTCAAACGTTATTATTAATGAACGTATTAAGGAAGAACTTAAACATGGCAAAAATATTGTTACTGCAATAGCCGATGGTTATAAAGCATCCTATTCAGCAATTATTGACGGTAACGTAACAACCCTATTAACAGGTATTATATTAGCATATTTTGGAGCAGGTTCAGTTCTAGGATTTGCAATCACTTTATGTATTGGTATTTTAACTTCACTATTTACTAGTATCTTTGTTTCTCGTTTGGTTATGGAAGCAATGGTTAGCAGTAAACTATTTAAGGATAGATTAGAATTCACCAATAATATTTCAGCAAAGATTTATGGTAATCCTAATTTCCGTTTCGTTCAAAATGCTAAGAAACAATTGATAATAATGTCTTCAGTTGTTGTAATTTTGGCTGGATTCCTTGTTTTCAAAGGATTGAATTATGGAATTGACTTTACTGGTGGTCGTACCTATGTTATTAGATTTGACAAGGATGTTAATGCAAATGATATTAGAGAATCATTAGGAAATGAGTTTGGTACTGACCCAGAGGTTAAAACATTTGGTCCTTCATATCAAGTAAAGATTACTACCGACTATAAGGTAAAAGAAGATAATGAAGCAGTTAAGAGAGAGGTTATTCAAAAACTATATGATGGAACAAAAACTTATTATCAAAATAAGAGTATTACTTTAGATGACTTCCAATCAACTCAAAAATCACCACTTGGAATTATTAGTTCAGAAATTGTTGGACCAACAATTGCAGAAGATATTAAAACTTCGGCAGTAATTGCTGTAATAGTTTCATTGATTGCAATATTCATATATATAGCAATACGTTTCCGTAATTGGAAATATAGTTTGGGAGGATTACTTGCATTGGCTTTCGATGCGTTCTTTACAATAGGAATCTTCTCTGCCCTCAATGGAGTTTTACCATTCAGTATGGAAGTAGATATGAACTTTATTGCAGCAATCCTTACAATTATCGGATTCTCAATTAATGACACAGTGGTTATCTTTGACCGTGTTCGTGAAAATATTAAACTTTATCCAAATCGTGAATATGGTGAGGTAATGAATATGTCAATTAATCAAACATTAAGTAGAACCATAAACACTGTCTTTACTGTATTTATTTCGCTTGTTATTATATTAATATTTGGAGGAGATGTTTTAAGAGGATTTGCATTTGCATTGACTATCGGAACAGTATCGGGATCATTTTCAACTCTGTTTATGTCTTCCCCAATAGCATATTTATTAATTAGAAGAGAAAAGAAAATAGAATTAGCAAAGACTAAGACAAAATAAGGTTTGGATAAAATAAAATAAGCTTGGTTTGTGCGAATCAAACTAAGCTTATTTTGATAATTTTTTAAGAAAATAGATTTATATTTTGCTCTTATCAGATTTTTGTATAAATTTGTGGCAAATTAATTAGTGTAAATGAATATATATTTAGTACTCGCTTTAATAGGATTTATATTGGTTTTCAAAAAGTTGTTTTCAATTTTAGGAGAGAAAACCTTGGAGAATATTCCTCCAATTTCCAATGAAAACCTGCCTAAAAATAATCATGAAACCGATAATCAAGATTTTTTTGAAAGATTTGAAACAATAAAAAAAGTTAATTCAAAAGAAAAAACACATAGTAATAATACTTCATATACTCCCAATACTAATCAAACAAATATTGATAAACATAAACAAATAGAAATAAAAGAAGAAAATGAATTTGACTTAAGAAAGGCTGTTATATATTCAGAAATATTAAACAATCCATTCTTAACTAAATAATTAGTAATATTAAATTTCATTCTTTACATAAATAATAAATAAAGAAATATGTTGAGAAAATTATTCTTTACTCTTGGTTTGTTTTTAACAACCAGTTTAATATTGTACTCGCAAGGAACACTAACGGGTACAATTACAGATGCTAAGACAGGCGAACCATTACCGTTCGTTAATGTTATTGTTCAACAAAATGGTCAACAAAAAGGTGGAGCCCAAACTGCTGAAGATGGGACATTCCAAATTAAACCATTAAGTGCAGGTAATTATGATGTAATTGCCAGTTTTGTTGGGTATCAAAAAGCAATGAAAACAGGCGTAAAAGTTAATGCATCTGGTTATTCAACTGGAGGTAGTCTTGCTTTAGAGCCAACTTCACAACAGTTGCCTGATATCATTATTACTGAATATGCAGTGCCATTGTTAGAATCTGGAACTGCAGAAACCGGTAAGCGTATTACCAATGAAGACATTGAAAAGATGACTGCAAATACTGTTGAAGGAATTATTGCAACAGTAGGAGGGGTATCCGATAATGATGGTGAAGCTGGTTCAACTCGTGGAGAGGGAAACATGGTAACTTATGTTAATGGTGTTGCTAAAAAAGGAACTGTAAATATTCCAAAACAAGCAATCCAAGAGGTTCAAGTTATCCTTGGAGGAACTCCAGCTCGTTTTGGAGAGTCTATTGGGGGTACAACAAACATTACTCTTAGACCTCCTGCAAACAAGTTTAATGGATTGATTGGTTATCAAACTTCTGAGCCTTTGGATACAAGAGGGTATCACAGACTTGACTTTTATTTGACAGGACCTGTGTATAAAAAGAAATCAGATGATGGAGTTGAGAAAAGTATAATAGGTTTTCGTCTTTCAGGACTAAACACTTACATACAAGATCAAAATAGTCGTCCAAGCGATAGAGCATTTTATATGCTAAAAGAAGATAGGCAAAGTTTCTTGGATGATAATCCATTGACTTTTGATCCAGTTTCTGGAGCTGTTTATAATACTGCTTCTTTTTTAAGACTATCTGATTTTGAACAAGTGGGAAGAAAGCCAAACATGTGGCAAAATGCATTATACATAGAAGGAGGATTAGATATTAGACTTTCAGATAATAGTACTTTATTAATTAATGGAGAGTATTATAATAGTTTAGGGAAGTATCCTTCTGCTGCATCAATGCTTTTAAATAATGCTAATAATTCTGAAAGCAAACAAAATAGTTTTCAAATTATGGCTGACTTTACTCAAAAGTTCTCAAACACATCTGATGCTTCTAAAATAAAGAACATTATCTTTAATATTAATGGTTCATTCTCAAGAACATTTTCTGAAACATATAATAAAGATCATGGAAATGATTTATTTAAATATGGACATGTTGGTACTTTCAACACACATAAAAGAAACACTTACCAATTATCAAGAATGGAAATTAATGGTGTAATGCAAGATGTTATGGAACATAACGGTTGGTTAGACTATCAAGTTGATTTCACCCCTTCAGATGCAAATCCTGGTCTTGCAAGATACACTTGGCAACTATATAATGATCCAAATTTTGCATCAATTAGACCTATGTTGTTTAACTATGATAATTTAAGATCATTATTAGGATTAACTAATGGAGATCTTCCAAACTCTATTTACCAAGTTCCAAACAGCAACCCTGTCTTTGCATGGAACAATGTTGGAACACCTTATAGAAGTTATTCAAAAAGTGAAAGACAAGATATTTATTTTTCTGCAAAAGTATCAGCTGACTTAGGAAAGCACTCTATAGAATTAGGGTTCCAATATGACCAATCTACTTATCGTTCATACTCTTTAAATGCTGTTGCTTTATGGACAATCATGAAGCAAGAAGTAAATTCTCACATTCTTTATAGAGATTTAGCAAATCCAATAATTGATAATTCTGGTTCTATACCTTATGTTACTTATAATAGGTCTTATGATGCAGCAAGTCAAACTTTCTTTGACAGAGCATTAAGACAAAAATTAGGTTTAAGCGTAAATAGTACAGATTTTATTGATATTGATAGCTATGACCCTTCTACATTCTCATTGGATATGTTTTCTGCTGATGAATTATTTAATAATGGGGGAGATAATTCAATTGTATCATATTATGGTTACGATCATAGAGGGAATGTTCTTAAAGGGAAACAAAATTTACAAAGCTTCTTCTCTGATCCAACAAACAGAACCTTGGGTGCTTGGCAACCAATTTATATGGCTGGATATATTCAAGACCAATTCTTTTTCAGAGATTTGATTTTCAACATTGGTTTACGTGTTGATAGGTTTGATGGAAATCAAATGGGACTTAAAGATCCATATTTACTTTATTCATCATACACTGCAGGAGAACTTGCTATTCCAAATCGTCCAGCAAATATTGGAGACGACTACGTTGTATATGTTGGTAGTCTAAGCGGAAACTCATCTCCTTCTGATGTAAATAACGATGGTTTTATTAGAGGTTATAGAAATGGAAATACTTGGTATAATGCTAATGGAGAAATTGTCTCAAATCCAAGTGCAATTGCAGGAGCATCTGGTCAACCACTTCCTTTCAGAAAAGGAAAATTAAATGATACAGGACTTCCATTTGAAATCTCAACAGATGCGTTTGAAGATTATAAACCAATCATCATTCCAATGCCTCGTATTGCATTTTCATTCCCTGTTTCAGATGAATCAGAATTTAAAGCATCTTATGATGTGATTGCTCGTCGTCCTCAAACCGCTTGGATGGCAAATTATGTTAACTACTTATTTATGGAAAGACAATCTGGTCAAACATTAAATAATCCTAACTTAGAACCTGAAAAAATTACTAACTACGAACTTGGTTTTACTCAAGTTTTGTCAAAATCTTCAGTGTTAGTTATGTCAGCCTACTATAAAGAAACAAGAGATTTAATTGCTTATGTTCAATATGTAGGTGCTGACCCAACATCATTATACTATTCATACGGGAATCAGGATTTTAGAACCACTAAAGGTCTTACTGTTACATATGAATTAAAACGTTCAAATAATATTCGTATTAATGCCAATTATACTCTTCAATATGCTGAAGGAACTACAGGTCTTCCAAGAACTACTGTTGTATCTTTAATTCAAGCTGGTTATCCTAATATTAAAATGCTTTATCCAATCAATGATGATAGACGTCACGAATTCAAACTTCAATTAGACTTCCGTTATTTTGGAGGAAATGACTATAATGGACCTACAACAAAAAGAGTTGTAAAGGATAAAGAAACAGGCGAAGACAGATCTCAAGTTATTAATTGGTTACAAAACTTCGGTGTTAATATCACCGGAGTTGCTCAATCAGGAAGACCATATACTAAATATTTTAGTAATACTCAACGATCAATTGTTGGTAGCTTCAACGGAGCACGTTTACCATGGGTTTTCCGTGTTGATATGAACATTGACAAGACATACAACATTAAAGTTGGTAAAAAAGTAACTCAACTAAACTTATTTGCAAGAATAAGTAATGTGTTAAATATTAAAAATGTTGCTAGTGTATTTGGAGTTACAGGTGACCCAGATGATAACGGTTACTTAACTGACCCAGAAACTCAAACTATTATTGCAAACCAATTGGATGAGAATTCATTTAGAGATTATTATATGATGTATCTAAATAATTATGAATATAATTATCAACGTCCTAGAATGGTTTACTTAGGAGTAACTTATACATTTTAGTTAAAAATTAAATAGAAAAATTTTGCAAGATGAAACATATATTTAAAATAACAACGTTAGTTTTAGTCTGCCTTTTATTGCAAAATTCTCTTTTTGCAAGAGAATACATGGGAGCGACTAAAAGAGCCACAAAATCTGCAAAAGCAGAAACTGGGGTTGAAAGATGTAGAAGAGCTCAAGGTTCGGCTGAATTAAGTATTAATAATGTTAGAGCTCGTATCAATACAGGAGGTAATATGTGGTTTGATGGAAATACTGCTAGGTATTATGTTCCTAAAGATGGTAGTAGTACTGCCATGTTCTGTGCTGCATTATGGATTGGAGGACAAGACGAAAACAAACAATTAAGAGTTGCTGCTTTACGTTTTGGTCAAGATGGTGATGACTTTTGGCCTGGTCCTTTGACAGTTGATAAAAATGCTGCAGTTAACAAGTCAGTTTGTGAAAAATGGGATAAACATTTCCGAATTACAAAAGCTGAAGTTGAAGCTTTTGTTGCTGCATGTCCTAAGAATGCTCAAGGTCAAATTATTGGTGGTCCAACAGATCCAAGTTTGATTACTGAGGCAATCAAAACATGGCCTGCTCATCCAGAAAATTATGCTGATTTAAAACAATCAAAATATTTAGCTCCTTTTAAGGACGTTGATGGTGACGGAGAATATAATTATTCAAAAGGAGATTATCCATACTATGATTTTAATGGAGACCTTTGTCCTGTTGTTGCAAAACAAAGTGGTCAAAGATATAATCCAATTAGAACAATGGAAGACTCAATTGGAACTGGTGGAGAACCAGTTCATGGTGGTATTTTAGTTGACCAAGTTTTAAAAGGTGACGAAACTCTTTGGTGGGTGTTTAATGATAAAGGAAATGCACACACTGAATCAAAATCTCAAAACCCAATCGGATTAGAAATTCGTGCTCAAGCATTCGCATTTAGTATGAATGACGAAATAAATAATATGACTTTCTATTCATATGAAATTATTAACCGTTCCACTTTTACTCTTCAAAATACTTATTTTAGTCAATGGGTTGACCCAGATTTAGGTTATTCTCATGATGACTTTGTTGGTTGTGATGTTAAGAGAGGTTTAGGATATTGCTATAATGGAAAAGCAACCGATGGACCAGGAACTGGTGCATATTCAGGTAACCCACCTGCTGTTGGTATTGACTTCTTCCAAGGACCATATTTAGACCCAGATGGTTTAGATAATCCAAAGGTTTATATTGATTTAGTTTTAGGTAAAGAACCAGAAAAATTAGATAAATATTTGAAGAAAGATGCTAATGGTCAACCTATTCCTGGAGATTATGATACATTATTAATTACTGCTAACGCTGAAGAATTCATTGATTATTGGTATAATGTTAATGATAAAATCACTAATGGTGCTAACATTAATGGTGTAAACTTTGGTAATGGAATTATTGATGATGAACGTTTCGGTATGAGAAGATTCGTTTATTATGAAAATAGTGGACACACAACTAAAGGTGAACCTGATAAAGCAACTGACTATTACAACTACTTGAGAGGTATGTGGAAAACTGGTGTTAAGATGACATTTGGAGGAGACGGAACTTCAGGAACTGTTGAATGTGATTTTATGTTCCCAGGAAATACTGACCCATGGAATTGGGGAACAAAGGGAATTATTCCTACAATTACTGACACAAGAGGTTGGACTGAAGAATCTTCAAATAACTCAGCTGGCGATAGACGTTTTATGCAATCAGCTGGTCCTTTCGAACTTCAACCAGGAGCAATTAACTATATTACTGTTGGTATTCCTTTTGCTCAAGCAACAACTGGAGGACCTTACGCATCTGTAACATTACTAAGACAAATAGATGATAAATGTCAAGCATTATTTGATAATTGCTTTAACCTATTAGAAGGACCTGATGCTCCAGACTTAACTATTAAAGAACTTAATAGAGAATTAATTCTTTTCCTAACCAATGACGCACCTTCTTCAAACAACATTAATGAATCATATAATAAGATTGATGTTTCTATTCCTATTAAGTATGAAAATACTAACCTAAAAGACACTATTTTATATGATGGTTCTGGTAACCCTTACATTCATACTTATGATGATGATACATCTTCAATATACTACGACCAATTCTATAAATTTGAAGGTTATCAAATCTTCCAATTAAAAGACAGAACAGTTTCTGTTGCTGACCTATATGATGAAGATAAATCAAGATTAGTTGCACAATGTGACATTAGGAATTTTGATAGCAAGCAAAACGATGCACCAATTGCAAAATTGATTAACTACACAAAAGATGATAATATCGGTGGTTTGGTTCCAAAGGTAATGGTTGATGGACTAAATAAAGGCATTCAACATACATTCAGAATAACTGAAGATATGTTTGCAACAACCAACGATAAAACTATTGTAAACAATAAAAAATATTACTATGTTGCAATAGCTTATGCATACAATAACTATAAACAATACAACCCAGAAGATGCTACAAAGCTTGATGGTCAAAAAATAACTTATTTAGCAAGTAGAAAAACAGGGTTTGGTAGAAGTATTGCGCCAGTGATTGCAATTCCTCACATGTTAGAACCAGAACAAAATGGTACCTTAGTTCAATCAGCTTATGGCAATAGCCCTGAGATTACAAGAATTGAAGGTAATGGAAATGGAGGAATGATAATTAACTTCAAGAAAGAAACTTTAGAACAACTTATGGGTAAACCAAATGAAGAACCTATTGGAGTTTCTTTCGTTCCAGAGCTAAACTATGAAAAGAACTTTGGTCCACTTAATATTAAGGTTATTGACCCAGTTAAATTGAGAGCAGGTTCTTATAATATTAAGATTATTCCATCTGATACATCAACAAATTTAATGTATGCTAAATGGAAACTTCAAAATGCTGACACTAATCTACCTATTTACTCTGAAAAAATAAATGGAACAACAACTGATGTTTATTCAATAACTTCAGACAGAGTAATTGGAGATATTAATGAGCAAATTATTTTCCCATTAGGATTATCAATTTCATTAACTAATCCTTTATCAACTGTAGTTGATCAATATATTGGTGTTGATTCAAAAACTAAACAAAAAAGAGTATTTGGTGGTGACCTTAGAGAAGGAACAGCCTTGTATTCGAGTATTGTTGCAAAAGACCCTAACAAAACATGGTTGTATGGTGTTGCTGATAATGATGGTAGCGACCTTACTAACTGGATTAAATCAGGAAGTAAAATTTCTTCTGAAACTGTTATCAGAGAATTTGGTACTAATGATGACCCTAATGCTGTATTTGACTACTTATCTCAAGACCATTACTACACAACAATGGCTGTTATTAATGGAGGCAAGGATACTGTAGAATTTAATCACTCAATTGATAAGGCTCAAGATTACGAAACATTCGCAAGTGGATGGTGGGCACCTTATAGATTAACTTCACTTTATGCTAACTATGATGGAACTGTTATTCCTCACCCAGGATTTTCTTACTATCATTTTAGCTCAGATCTTACACCTGCTTTAAATAAAAAATACAGATTAGACCCTGCGTTTGTTTATTCAACAGCATCTAATAACATGAATAACTTATCTTCAGTTGATATTGTTTTCACAAGCGATAAAACCAAATGGACACGTTGCCCTGTTATTGAAATGGGACACGACCAAGAACAAACAGAAGGTAAGGCTAAACGTTTCCAAATTAGAAAACATGTATCAGTTGATAAGAACGGTAACCCTCTTAATGATGGTACTGAAGGTTGGGGTTGGTTCCCAGGATATGCAATTAATCTTGAAACAGGTCAAAGATTAAACATGATGTTTGGTGAAAACTCTCAATTAGGTGTTGGACAACCTGGAAATGGTAGAG
Source organism: Bacteroidales bacterium UBA4893 (assembly GCA_002399025.1). GTDB lineage: Bacteria > Bacteroidota > Bacteroidia > Bacteroidales > P3 > UBA10566. Next base: position 47,096 of record DHCV01000020.1, read on the forward strand.
ATTTAATCTGGAACCCTACATCAACAACAAGTGATGGTGGTGGAATAGTTTATGGAGGTATGCACTATATATATGTATTGGGTGCTTCACAATTCAAACTATATACTCCTAACGGACTTGAACCAAATAAGGATATGAGAGATGTATTCCCTCCTTCTTATTATGATAGAGATGGAAGCGGGAATATGGATATGGGTACTTGGGCATACAATAAACTAAGAAAATTAGATGTATTGACAATAACAAGCAATAACCATTATAACGACTATAACAATGCTAACTTAACAGATGTAACAGAACTTTTCGCATCAGTTATGTGGGTAGGTATGCCGTTAGCAACAGCATTCAATTCTGATCCAAAAGCTGAAATCCCAACTGACGTTACTGTTTCATTAAGAGTTCGTCAACAATACAAGAAAAACTACATAAATAATGCTAATGGAACTGCTGCAGCACCTCAAAATGACAACTATCCAATGTATCAATTCTCAATAACTAAGGATATTGCTACTTCAGTAGGTAATTTAGATGTTGCTAAAACTGCTTTAGATCAAATAACTGTTGTTCCTAATCCTTATTTTGCTGCTTCAACTTATGAAGGAGACCAAGTTGAAAATCTTGTTAGGATTTGTAATTTACCTCCTGATTCCTACGTAACCATTTATTCAGTTGATGGTACAGTTATTAGAAAATTACGTGGACCTTCTAAGAATTTGTCCTCAGGAACAGGAACAGCTCTTACATCAGTTGATTGGGATTTGAAAAACCATAAAGGATTACCAATATCTGGAGGCGCATACATTATTCATGTTAAAGCTGATGGAGTAGGAGAAAAGATAGTAAAATGGTTTGGAGCATTACGTCCAGTTGACTTAAACTCTTTTCAATAGTAATAAACAGCACACAAAATAGAATATTTTAAATAAGAGATATTATGAAAGATATATATAGAATATTTGCTTTGTTCATGTTAGGAATCATGTTAATTTCTACCACGAACGTTAAAGCAGGGAATGATGACAGAAGAGGAACTGCAGGAGCAGGCTCACTTTTGATTAACCCTTGGGTAAGAAGTGCTGGCTGGGGAGGAGTTAATACAGCCAATGGTACAGGAATAGATGCTTTGTTTTCTAACGTTGCAGGATTGGGAAGAACACCTGGAACAGAAGCCTATGCATCATACAATTTTTGGTTGCAAAACTCTGGAGTAGGCGTAAGTGCATTTGGAGTTGGACAAAGCTTAGGCGATATGGGAGTTCTTGGACTTTCCGTAACCTCAATGAGCTTTGGTTTAATTGATAGAACAAAAGAAGGTAGCCCTGAATTTAATAATGGAACTTTCTCAATGAACAATATGAACATTGCACTTTCTTATGCGAAAGCTTTTTCATCTTCAATCTATGGGGGAGCCTCAGTTAAATTAGTTAATGAGGGAATCGACAATGTTACTGCAACTGGATTTGCAATTGATGCAGGTATCCAATATGTTACAGGAGCAAACTATGAGATTAAATTCGGTATTACTTTAAAGAATTGGGGACCTTCAATGAGCTATAGCGGAGACGGTTTGTCAACAGTAGCTTCATTCTATGGTCGTCAAATGTCATTAGAACAACGTTCTGCAAGCTTTGAAATGCCTTCAAGCTTAAATATCGGTGCTTCTTATGACTTCCTTTTCTCTGAAAACGCACATCGTTTAACCTTAGCAGGAAACTTTGCTGCAATGGCTTTCTCTAAAGACCAATACACCTTAGGACTTGAATACGGATTTGCAAAAATCTTTATGCTACGTACCTCATACACTTACGAAGATGCAATAACAAAGAGTGTTTTTGATGCTGATAATGGTTCCACAACCCTTTACACAGGTTTCGCTGCTGGAGCATCAATAATCGCACCTTTAAAGAAAGCTAAATCAGAAGATGAAAGTGGAGTAAACCTTTCTTTTGACTACGCTTACAGACTAACTAAGGTAGGTGGTGGTATCCACACAATAGGATTGGTTCTATCCCTATAGTATAATTAATTAATTTAATAATATGATCGAAGACCTTTTATTAAGGGTCTTCGATTCTTTTTAATCCAAAACACAAAAATTATGTCAGGAATAAAGTATTATTCACAAGAAGGCTTGCAACAACTTAAAGACAAGCTACAAAACATGATTGCTGTGGAACGCCCAGCAATAATAGCTGCAATAGCTGAAGCAAGAGATAAGGGAGACTTATCAGAAAATGCAGAATACGATGCGGCAAAAGACGCTCAAGGACATTTGGAAGCAAAAATTGCTAAACTACAAGCACTAATAAGCAATGCAAGACTTTTGGATGAAAGCAAACTCGATCTTTCAAAAGTATTATTGCTTTCAAAAGTAGAATTTATAAATCTTGCTAACAAGCAAACACAAGTTTATGAAATAGTTCCTGAAAGTGAATCAAATCTTAGAGAAGGAAAAATATCAGTAACCTCGCCTATAGCAAAAGGACTATTAGGAAAAAAGGTAGGGGATACAGCAGAGATTCAAGTTCCGGCAGGGGTAATGAAGTTTAAAATAACTAAAATAACGCGAGATTAAATGGCAACAATATTTTCAAAAATCATTGCAGGAGAAATACCATGTTATAAGATAGCTGAAACAGAAAATTGTTTTGCTTTCTTAGATATTTCACCACTTGCAAAGGGACATACATTAGTAATCCCCAAAAAGGAAGTTGATTATATCTTTGATATTGAAGATGAGCTATTGTCGGAGCTGAATATTTTTGCAAAACAAATAGCAAAAGCCATTCAAAAAGCATATCCTTGCCCAAAAGTAGGGATTGCAGTGATTGGACTTGAGGTTCCTCATGCACATATTCACCTTGTGCCACTAAACAATGTTGGAGATTTAGACTTTAAAAGACCTAAATTGGAACTTTCAAAAGAAGAGTTTGAGGAAATAGCTAAAAATATTATCTCATATTTAAAGTAGAACAAGAAATTTATTACTAAACTTTATATTAGAAAAAGGCTGTAGTTTGTTAACTCACAGCCTTTTTACATTGTATTGACTATTTTTACTCTCTTTTTTCTTTCTATTCTCCTTTAATAAGTATGAGTATAAACTTAATTGGTGAATTTGCTTCATCACCTTGAATTCAATTATCCTTTATTTGCACGATTTCTTTAAAATTTACGAGCTTTCCCCATGCTTTGGGTATTCTTACCTCCCATAATACTTAAATCGGCTTATTTCTTATGTATATGCTTTATTATTTTTCTTCTCCAATTCCAATTAAACTATATTTATATCAAAAATGTCGAAGGACTTTAACGACCTTAAGGACATTAAAGTCCTTAAACTCTTTTAGCTTTGTTTATGTCTACTTGTTTTATTCCCCTGAAACAATATTTTAAACTTCAATTACAGAATAAAATAATATCAACTATTATTTCCCTCTTTTTAACTTTCTATTTTGGGTAAATAATTAATATAAACACAGCACTATATTCAAAATAATTTCGTATATTTGCAAATGTAAACCGTTCATTAAGTTTATTTAGGACTATTTATCCTAAATTCAATTTCAGGAGAGCAAATTCCAATCCCTAAAATATATCAAAAAAAAGATGCACATCTTTTATAGTGAAAGATGTGCATCTTTTGGTATGAAAGATGTGCATCTTTGGGGTGAAAAGTCCTTGATTAAAAAGTTTTTTATAAGGACTTTTTAGATTTATACGCCGATTAGAGAGAATTATTCCCTATTTAAATTTGAAATAATAGGGATTATTTACCATATACTCTAACTAATGAATTTTATCTATTGTTTTATTGCATTATTAAAGATAAAAAATCATACCTTTGCAATGATAAAAAATGTTTAACCAATTCAAATAGACTTATAGAAAAAATAAGGATATAATAAAATAAAAATATTGAGCTTTAGGCTCTTATTCTCAGGACTGTAAATCACCACATTTAAAAGTAACACGAGAATAATAAGTCGCGAAAGTTCACATTCATTGGGTGTGGACTATTCGTGCTTATTAGTGTTACTAGGTTTGTGGTGAACCTTCAGCCCTTAATAAGCAATACGAATAGTTCCGCACCTTTCTTTTTGCTTTTGAGTTTGAGAGTTTATGCTTTTCAAATACAAACTCTAATATGGCAAATGAAACTCTTACTGAAAATATAGTTTATGACCATTTTAAGAATGACCCTTTGTTCTCTGATAAAATTATAAAGACATTACTTGAAAGACAACAATCTTCAAATCCCAAAATTGATTCATTGCTAAAAGGTCAATCAAAAGGCGAAGGAAAAGGAAGCGGAAGACCTGATTTTATTATTACTTTTCCAACAAATAGTGATTATGTCATTGCAATTGAGTGTAAGGCAGATATTGCAAAACATGAAAGTCAAAATAAATCAGATTTAAAAAATATAAGAGATTATGCCGTTGATGGTGTTTTACATTATGCGAGGGCATTAAGTGAAGGCTTTAATGTATTAGCAATTGCTGTTAGTGGTGAAACTTTAGAAAATCTTACTATATCGCATTATCTTTGGAAAAAAGGAGTAGAATCCTATATTGAGAAAAAAGAGGATAATAAATTACTCTCAATCAATGATTATTTAAAAATGTTTGAGAATGAACATTTCTCAGACAATCTTTTACATATCAATATTGTAGATAAAGCTATTTATCTTAACGAACTATTTCATGCTTACTCAATACAAGAGAATGAACGATGTACATTAGTAAGTGCTGTTTTATTAGCTCTAACATATAAACCTTTTCGTCTATCTTATCAATCTCATACTACTACTAATGCGCTAACAAATTCTATTTTGGATTCTTGTAATAATGTAATAAATTTGAGTGGAGTTCGGAATATACCTCAAATGCTTAATGAATATAGTAAATTAAATTCCACTGTTTTATTTAGTAGTGATACAATTCGTAATACAAAGACAAGACAAAACAAACAAACTTTAGACGTACTCAAAACAGAAGTAGTTACTTACCTATATGAAAATATTTATCCTTTACTTTCTAAAGAAGAAAAAGGTTTTGATGTTTTAGGAAAGTTTTATTCTGAATTTATTCGCTATGCAGGTTCTCAACAAAGCTTAGGCTTAGTATTAACTCCACAACATATTACAGACTTATTTTGTGATTTAGGAGAGGTAACAAAAGATGATGTTTTATATGATTGTTGTTGTGGAACAGGAGGTTTTCTTATTTCTGGAATGAAAAGAATGTCTTTATTAGCAGGAAATGATAGTGAGAAGAAACTAGCTATTAGAAAAAATCAACTTTGTGGTGCAGAAGTTTTACCTCAGATGTATACTTATGCTTGTTCAAATATGATGTTGAGAGGAGATGGAAAATCAAATATTTATAATGGAGATTGTTTTAGTTGTTTGCCTTTCATAAAACCGCATAAACCTACTAAAGCATTTCTTAATCCTCCATATAATGTGGGAAGTGATGGGCAAATGAAATTTATTGAACATGCTTTAAATGTGGTTGCTCCTCAAAATGGAACAGTGGTTGCAATAGTTCAAATGAGTTGTGCTATAAAAAATGAAAGAGAGCTTATTGCTGTTAAGCGTAGAATATTAGAGAAACATCATTTAAAAGCTGTTCTCTCAATGCCAGATGATTTGTTTTATCCAGTTGGGGTTGTTACTTGCATTATGGTTTTTGAATCAAATAAACCTAATGCAGGTTTAGAAACGTTCTTTGGATATTTTAAAGATGATGGATTTGAAAAAAGAAAGAATCAAGGGAGAATAGATGTTCGTAACCATTATGAAGCAATAAAAGAAAAATGGCTTCATGCATATAATAATAAAAAAGCAACCCCAGGTCTTTCTGTAATGCAAGAAGTTACTGCTGAAGAAGAATGGTGTGCAGAGGCTTATATGGAAACAGATTACAGTAATCTTAATGATGATATTTTTATTAATAGAATGAGAGATTATATTTCATTTTTAGTTTCTATAAGTAATCCTTATGAATATTTTGATTTTAAAAATATACCTTTGTTTAATCAAAAAATATCTATTAATATTGAAAATATAGAATGGTTTGTTGTAGGAGAATTATTTGAATGTTCTACTACAAGTCATACTATTCAGCAAGAAACTATTAAGGGTAATACTCCTTTTGTTACAAGAAGTGCTTTAAATAATGGAGTCAGTGGATTTATAAATGATGAAAATTTATCGATATATGAAGGGAATTGTATCACAATAGGCGCAGAAGGAATTGTAGCCTTTTTCCAGCCAAAAACATTTGCAACAGGAGTAAAAGTATATACAATAAGACACTCTAAGATGAATGTTTATAATGCAATGTTTATAATAACTATTCTAAATTTAGAGAACTATAGATATAATTATGGCAATGCTCGTATCTTAAACAAAATACAAAGAGAAAAAATAAAACTCCCTGTTGCTAAAAATGGAGAACCTGATTGGGAATTCATGGAAAATTATATTAAGAGCTTGCCTTATTCAGCTTGTTTGTAATTAAATTTATTCTTTTAATCGGATAACCGTCGTGCGGGATTTGCAAT
>DHCV01000040.1:0-91268 GCA_002399025.1 Bacteroidales bacterium UBA4893
TCTTGGAATTAGGAGTAGAAGGGTAAATAGTCATTTTTGAATTAACTCGAGTGGAATAATTCCCAGCAATACCTCCATCATCGTAAATTGTACCGGTGTTTGTTGTGTAGGCAACGTTGCCACTAACGGGCATAAGATAGGTTTGTGAGAAAACAGATATACTAATGATATTTATCATCAAGAACAATAAAATCTTAATACATCGTTTCATACACAGTCTTTTTCTATATTCAATTTGAAGAGTAATACTCTAAATAATATACAACCAAATACTTGATTTGGTAAACTTACTTCATAAATAAATTCATATATCCTTCCATTTCCTTCTGAACCTTCATAGCTTCTTTCCCTGCCATTGCTGCAAAGTCCTTAGTCTTATCTGCAAAAATAATTGCTCTTGAAGAATTAACCAAAAGTCCACAATCCTTAGTCATACCATATTTAGAAACCTCTTCCAAAGAACCTCCTTGAGCTCCAACACCAGGAACAAGCAAAAAACTCTCTGGTGCCAATTCCCTAATTCTTGTAAACATACTTGCTTGAGTTGCTCCACAAACAAACATCAAATTATCTTTAGTACCCCACTCTTGACTTTTCGTTAAAACCTTTTCAAACAAAGGCTGACCTTCCTTATCCTCAATAAACTGAAAATCATTAGCTCCCTTATTGGAAGTTAGAGCAAGAAGAATTACCCACTTATCTTCATAAATTGTAAATGGCTTAACAGAATCCTCTCCCATATAAGGAGCAATAGTCATTGAATCGAAGTTAAAATCGCCTTTTGGGTCTAAGAATGCCTTAGCATATTGTTCAGAAGTATTCCCAATATCTCCTCTTTTAGCATCAGCAATAGTAAAACATTCACCCCTAAACTGAGCAAGATAATCCATAGTTTTCTTTAAAGAAATAAGCCCATTAATTCCTCTACTTTCATAGAAGGCTAAATTGGGTTTATAGGCAACAGTATAGGGAAGGGTAGCATCAATTATTGCTTTATTAAATTCAAAAACAGGGTCTTGTTCATCAAGCAAATGAGAAGGAATTTTATTTATATCTGAATCTAAACCCACACAAAGAAAGGATTTCTTCTTTTCAATTAAGCTAATTAGTTCTTGACGTTTCATTTTATCTTTTCTTATTTATTAATTCAACAAAGTTATTATATAGTTTCTCTTTCACTTTCTCAATATCAAGCCTATCCCCAATTTCCTTTTCCATAGAAGTAACTCCCTTATCAACAAACCCACAAGGATTAATGAATTGGAAGTATTTTAGGTCAGTATTCACATTTAGAGCAAACCCATGCATGGTAATATATCTTGACGCCCTAACACCAATAGCACAAATCTTTCTTGCGTTCCTATTGTCAGAATCAATCCAAACCCCTGTTGCACCATCCAACCTATTGCAAATAATATCATACTCCTTCATAGTCCGTATAACCATTTCCTCAATAGTCCAAATATAGTCTTTTAATGATAAACCCAGAGTTTCAATATCTAAGATAGGGTAGCCAACAATCTGTCCAAAACCATGATAAGTTATATCTCCACCACGATTAGTTTTGTAGTAAGTAGCATTAATCTTCTTCAGGAAATCCTCATTTATCAAAAGATTATTAATCTCTCCATGCATTCCAAGAGTATATACATGAGGATGTTCGCAAAGAATAAAATCTTGCTTAATGTTAGAGTCCTTAGGATTACTCAGCTTTTCATCAATCTTCCCTTTGAAAATCATTTCTTGCTTATCCCAAGCCTCCTTATAATCAATTAAACCCCAATCAATATAATTTATATCTTTCATTTTAGTATGTCAATTAACATTCTGCAAATGTAAAGAATATTTTTCAACTAAATAAGACATTAAACCAATTAATTTAGCATAGGAGAGATTAAATAAGATTTGCAATAACAAGCTTAAAGAATTTAAAGGCATAGATGACGATGGGAGTTGTTCCTTTAGAGTTTTAAGTTTATAAGGAAAAGGTTAAATAAGAAATACGGTAATTTAATTTTTTGCTGAAAAACTTAAATAAGAAACGTGGTAATTTAATTTTTTGCTGAAAAACTTAAATAAGAAAGATTTTATATTAACTTTGCAGGATATTCCTTAAATAAGATTGAGGGTATTTTAGTTTTTTCTAATTATTACGAGATATGAAGAATTTTAAGGCTGGAGCTTATGTAAATCAAGGCACTTATAAGTGTTTTATTCCAAATTTAATAAATAAGGAATGGATTTTGGATGATATGGAGATGATTACTCTTTTAAGCAAAGCTGATAGGATGTTAGGTCGATTGGATATGTATTCAGAGCATATACCTAATATTGATTTATTTATCAGTATGCATATAATGAAGGAGGCTACTCAATCATCTAAAATTGAAGGCACTCAAACAAATATTGAGGATGCATTATTATCAAAAGAGGATGTTCCATTAGATAAAAGAGAGGATTGGAATGAGGTGCATAATTATATTAATGCTATGAATAATGCTATTGAAATGTTAGGAGAATTACCATTTTCTTCAAGGTTAATAAGAAATACACATAAAGTATTATTAGAAGGGGTAAGAGGGAAACATAAGCAACCTGGTGAATATAGAAAAAGTCAAAATTGGATTGGAGGGAGGAATATTAATGATGCTATTTTTGTACCACCAGTTCATTCTTATATTAATGATTTGATGGACGATTTGGAAAAGTTTGTGCATAACGATAATATTTATTTGCCTGATTTATTAAAAATTGCAATTATTCACTATCAATTTGAAACTATACATCCTTTTTTAGATGGGAACGGTAGGATAGGTAGATTATTGATAACTCTTTATTTAGTTGATAAAGGAATATTAAAAAGACCAGTTTTATATCTTTCTGATTATTTGGAGAAACGTCGAAACTCTTATTATTCTTTAATGATGAAAGTCAGAGAAGAGAGTAAAATTAATGATTGGTTAAAGTTCTTTCTAAGTGGTGTAATAGAAACTACTGACAATGGAGTTAAGACATTTGAAAAAATTCTTGTTCTTCAAAAAGATATTGAAACTAAGATTCAAAGTTTGGGTAGCCGTTCAGCGAATGCTTTAAAAGTAATTAACGAACTTTATATAAGACCAATAATAGATGCGAATACTATATCTGAAATAACTAATTTGAGCTTAGTTTCTTCTTATAAATTAATTGCCGAGCTACTAAGAGTAGGTGTGCTCAAAGAAGTTACGGGAGGAAAAAGAAAAAGAATTTATATGTTTAGAGATTATATGGATATTTTTAATTGATTACTATTCCGTCGTGCGGGAATTTTTGCTAAGGTAAGCGGCAAGCCGATAAGTATTACCACACTCCTTTATTATTAGGATATTTTATCCGATAGATTATTGTTGTATGTGAAGTTACGGATTAAAAATCCTTATAATAATATAGTGCGGGAGTACAAATCCCGCAGGACGGTAAATCCCGCACGACGGAAGGATATGTTATCCTTTATATTATTGTTATAGATGAAGTTACGGATTAAAAAATCCTTATAGTAATATAGTGCGGGAGTAGGAAATCCCGCACGACGGAATCTTTATAGTCAATTCCCTTAACTTTAAATTCATCAAGCTCAAGAATAGCCTTATTGCTTTCTTTAAGCAAATCTTCCTCGATAGCTACACTGTCAATAAGTGCTTTTTTATAGAAACCTAATAATGTTTGGTGTTGGGTTATTGTCATAATGTATATTTTTATATTTATCTAATATCTTTTTACTTTGCATAATTAAATCATTTGTAGATTTTGAAGTGTTAGGGGTTGGCATATATAAAATAATTACACCGTCTGCTGTTATCTCTACAGCAACACCCATCTCCCCATTAGGAGAAGCAAATAAATATATTCCATCTTGATATGTAATTGGCACATATCTTTCAGCAAGTTGTTTTGGTACATTTACACTTGTTAATGAATGAGTAGTTATACAAGATTTAAGATATGAATTTTCGAGCATATATATACATCTGTATATATTAGAGTTCTCTCCTTCGTATAAAAGCATTCCTTCATCAGCTCTTAATAATGTTCTTGTTTCATAGTTCATTATATAATTACCTATTTCTCCAAAGAAAAATAGGGGTTCTTTATATACATTATAAATACCTCTTACATCAATTTTGCATGATTTGGATTGTGAGTTTGATTTTATAATTAAATCTGTACTTCCTATAATTATTCCTTTGATTTTAATATTGTTTTGTCCTTTTGTTGCAGAAATATGAATTGGATTATATTCAAGTGTATAGTCTGCATTGGCTTTAATTGGAATAATAATTGAATCATTACAATATACAGAAGCATATTCTTGTAATTCTATATCTGTAATTAATGTTTCTTGTTCTTCAGGTTGTTCTTCTTTACATCCAATAAAAAACATTGGAGTTAGTAATAATAAAAATAATAATTTTTTCATTTTCTCTCTTTTTTATGGGTTAATAAATTAAAACGATATTGAGGCATTAAGTCCAATTACTTGATTTGACTTGTTGTTAATATTTAGTACTCTGTAATCAGGTGAAAAAGATAAGTATTTATTATCCCCTAAGTTAATAGATGCTAATCTATTTCTATTTATTATTTCTGCACTAATATTTGCGTCTATTATCCCTACAATTGTACATATTAATGAACTAATTCCAGAAACTATTAAGTAAAGTTCTTTATCTTTTGAAGTGGAGTATAAATTATAAATCAATAAAGTGTTACTTGCTGTTCCCCATAAAAAAAATGCTATTCCTTTTCCAACTTCTTCATTATAAAACTGACCACCACCAGGTATGAATATTGACATAAGAGTTGCAATTCCTGCATTTCTATATGGTATTCTTTCTAGGAATGTATATGAATGATTATTTGTTATTTGATTATTTGTTGCTTGATTATTTGTTGTTTGATTATTTTTTTGAGGTTTTGGCTCTTCAGCTTTTAATATTGGTCTTAACTCTTTTGATATCTTTTCTATATTATTTTTATGTATTTCATTTATTCCTTGATGAGTTCTTATTGCTACATAAGAATTCTCATCTTTAAGAATCTCTCCAACATAAACAATACCATTTTTGAGATATACAACATCTTGTAACGCTTCTGGCTCTTGAGCAAATAGATTTGAAGTTAATGTTACTGATAATACTGCAACTAAAACTAATAATACTTTTTTCATGATATTGTAGATTTAATGGGTTAATTGTGGTGTTTTCTATTCCACTTTTTGAACACTGCAAATGTATAAAAATTAAATAGAATAAAAAAATAAATTGACAAAAAATTAAAAAATCATATATACATATCATTATTCTTTGTAATTTAGTGGCATTAAAAAAATCAAACAAGAAAGAATTATGGATATAGAAGAGAAATTAAATTTCATAGTTGATAACAAAGATACTGAAGAGGTAAAATATCCTCATGTTTATAAGCTATTTGAAGATATTGAAATCGATCAAGAAAGTGAAGTATTTAATATTTGGATGGATAAAATAGAAGAAAAAATAGATGTGAAAATAAAGTATATAGAAAATTATTGCAAGGAAATGAAATGTGATTTTATGATTGCTCTTTATACGGTTTACAAAAGACTTAAAGAAAAACCATACTTGTGTCATTTCTATAATAATCAGACTCCTAAGTATGCATACTATAGTTATTCTTTATTACATTCTTTATTTTGGAGTTATAGGTCATTTCCTCCTGATTCTAATGTAGAAGAAGAAAACAAAAGATATAAAACTTGTTTAAAGCAGATGTTTGAAATTCTCGATACTAACAGCAAAGATTTTAATTCACAGAATGCAATGCTTATTGGTTTTCATGATTTTTATGATATACCAATATTAGAGATTCAAAAAAACGACATCGATTGTGCCTATTTAGAAAGGCTTATTTCTTCTTATGCTGAAGAAAGAAAAGCTAATCCTGAACCTTATATTAAAAAACAGAAGATTTCTATCGTTAAAGAGAATTTTCATACTGAATTTTGGGAATTAGAAAATGAATTTTATATACTTAAAGACGGTATTATCATTAACAAAGATGCAGAAGTAAATAAGCCGACCAATGAGGTTATTACTCAAGTAATTCAAAACCCAAATAATAGTAAAGACGAAAATATCTTTGAAAAAGAGCCATACTATCGATTGTATCAGCAAATTATTAATGATAATTTTAATAATAAAATGCTGGTAACATATATTAGTAAGATATTGGAAGATGATTATCAAATTCTTTCATTAAGAGAAGAATTCAATTTCTTTTTTGATAAATCAGCTGAATCAATAGTAGATTATATATGTGAAAGTAAAAAAAGATACACAGATACACAAGCAAAACAAATAAGCTTAGTGTCAAATCATTTAGAAATCATACTTGCTTATTTTGAATCTGACAAACAAATAACTCCATTATTTATTGAGAAAGTAACTTTATTTAGAGATAAAATACCCTGTTTATCTAAAATATTAGATATTATTACAAAAAATAATTCAAAAAAAATTAAAGATGTAGAAAATAATTTGAGTAAGGTTTGGATGTATAATCAACTAATTGATATTCTTGAAAAACTTCCTTTATTTCAAGATAAAGAGTGTATTAAGCAACAAAATGAAATAATTGATAATTATATTACTAAACTTAATATTGAAAAGAAAAGTATTGATGTATATCAAAATGATAGAGAAAATCTAATTAATGAAATCATTTTAGATATAAATTCTATTATAAATAAAACAAAGAAGAATGATATAATAGTAATAGAAGAAAAAAAAGATTCTATTATTGATGAGCATGAAGAGATCTATAAAGAAATTCAAAAAAAACTCAATAATTACATTTCATATGACGGAGTTGAAAAATATAAGACAATGATTAATTATAAAATCAATAATAAAAACTTTAATAATATTGATGGAAGAAGTTATTTCGTAATGAATAGTAATACAAAAAGAGATATCTGTAAATTTGCTCAATGTTTTAATATTACACTTAAGGAAGCTGAAAAAATATTTAAAAACATAGAAAAGAAAAATATTAATCTTAATACTAAAGATTCAGTTACAATAAATATGACAGACCCCAATGATTTTGAAAAAGCATTAATTGAAGTAAGAAATAAATGTTTACACAAGATTAATCCAGAAAAATTCAAATTATTAGAAAAATAAAACTTACTTTTTGCAGGTACATTCGCTAGGTGTACGACTGACTTTTTTAATATAAGTTACTCACCCTTTAGTAACATTACAAAAACCCTCATTAATCAATTGTATTAGTGGGGGTTTCTTATTTTCTATTTGTCAGTTTTCTTCTTAAAAACCTTCTGTTTTTGACAAAGTTACTCCATAAGTTACTCATCGCTTTACTCACTATTTTACTCGCCTTAACTCGTTGTTACTATGTATTATAATTGAGAAAGTCGCCGTAATATTGCCGTGTCAAACAACAAGAAAAGTTCTTGTTTTGAATTTGGCTCTTTGAAAAAGGAAAGAGGGTAAGAAGTAGCTACTCTTATCTAAGTTAATTTAAAAAGCAAGATGTAAATAGCTTTTTGATTAATGGAGATAAAACCCTCTTCCTTAAGCAAGGATATTATTTAACAAATAATTTTTGATTCAGATGAATAAAAATAATAAAATAAGACAGACCTACATCTTAAAAGATAATGGTCTAAATAAAGGAAAGTTTGGTTGGATTAATGAACTCACTAATGAATGGGAAATTGATCCTATCTACGATTACTACTATGCAATTAATTTCGACTTTGAAACTTACTTGAAGGAGTTAAAGAAATTAAAGCAAGTGGCTATCAAAAGGGCTTTCAAGAGCAAGAGATTTAAGAAAAATCTTCGTAGTTCTTATAATGCAAATTTAGCTTCAATTCAATCTCTTTTTGGTGTTGCTCTAATTAAGCATGCTTGTGATAACTACGATGATGCTTATTGTTACAACAGCTCTAATATTAATTGTATGCGATGCCCATACAGATTTAATAACATTGAAAAAATTGAAGGAGGTTATAATGAATAAGAATTCACAAAATATGGAAACAAAAAATGAAAACGCTAATCCACAATTAGCAAGTGAAAACAACCTTATTAATAATCTTGGAGGGCAATTGCTTTCTGAGGTTATGGTAAAGGAAACTAAAAAAGAAGTACCAAACGAGGTTAAAGCAACAGATGTTAAGGTGCAAAGTAAAAATGCTTTTCAATCTTCTCTTGCTCATGAGTTTGAAAAACTTAAGCAAAAGGTTGTTGAGGAGTTTCTCCCAATTGATGAGGATGAGGTATTTCCCATTTTAAGTGGAGAGGAGATGCTTACTAATGGTATTCAAGAAATACCTATGTTAGTGCCTCCATTAATTCATAGTGTTGGACTTGCTTTATTTATTGGAAGTTCCGATATTGGAAAAAGTTCTTTATTGCGTCAATTGGGCATTTGTGTTGCTTCGGGTATGGATTTTTGTGGGATGAAAATCAATGCAAAATACAATCGAGCAATCATTTGTTCTGGTGAAGATGACGAAATGAGTATTTCATTTCTTCTTAAGAAACAGAATTTAGACCTACACCTTAAGCCTGAGCAGTTGAAGAACTTAGTCTATATCTTCGATAATTATAAGCTTATTGAAAGGTTAGAAAACGAATTGCAATCACAGAGGGCTGATGTTGTTATCATAGATCCATTTACTGATTCATTTAGTAATGATTTGTATAAGGCTATTGATGTTAGAGCTTATCTTAATCAATTTAGTCGATTAACAAAGAAGTATGAGTGTGTAATTATTTTTATGCATCATACAAGGAAAGGGGCTGAAAATTTAGCTCCATCCAAAAACAATGCTTTGGGTTCTCAGTCTATTGAAGCAAAGGCTCGTTTGGTGTTGGAACTAAAAGCAAGCGTTAACAATCCAACCTTAAGGCACCTGTGTCCCGTGAAAGGGAATTACATTCCTCAAGAGTTAAAACGCTCATCAATTGATTTAATGTTTTCCGACAATTTAACTTTCAAATCTATTGGAACTAATACCCCTTTTGATAAGATTAATACCAATGAGGTTAATCTTAGCACTCTTGAGGCTGAGTATAAGGAAATCATATCCCTTAAAGAACAAGGCTTAAATTATAGGGAAATAGGTTTGAAGTTTGGAGTTTCTCATGGTACTATAATGAATAAGCTTAAGAGGTACGAGAAAATTAAAAATGCAGAAACAATTATCAAAGAATAATCTTTAATAGATAAGTGTGTGAGTGTAACCCCAATAATTTATTATTGGGTTACCCACCACTATTAAAACTTTGGTTAATGTTCATTTTATAGGGGTTTTGACCAAGTTGACCATAACCAAGAATATTTAAGTTATTAAAATTTAAACAAAACAATGAGTATAGAATTAGAAAAATATAAAGGACAATCAACAAGATATACTTGTCCAAAATGTGGAAGAAAACATTCTTTTACAAGATATATCGACACAGAAACAAATATTTATATTGATGAAAAGGTAGGTATTTGCAATAGAGCAATTAAATGTGGCTATCACTACACACCTAAACAATTCTTTGAAAATAACCCTTCCTATAATCAATATCCATATACGATTAATTATAGTCGTTTGGGATTTGAAATCCCAAGCGTTCATAAGTTCGGGATTTCAAATCCCGAACAACGTTTAAAGGAATTAATCCCAATCAAACAAATTGATAATAAATATCTCTTACAAACCATTTCCAAGCCTTCCCATTTCCTAACCTTTCTTTTTGATAATTTCCCTAAAGAAGATGTAGAAAGAGTTATTAAAGACTATTTTATAGGTGGAGCAATGGATAATGGAGTAGTCTTTTGGCAAATTGACAGCAGCTTTAGAATAAGAACAGGAAAGATAATGCAATACAACCCACAAACAGGAAGAAGAGTTAAAAACAACTCAACAACTCAACACCTAAACAACTCAACACCTAAACCATTAACTTGGGTGCATTCTGAAATGAAACGTAAAAATCTACTACCTGATGATTGGCAACTGACACAATGTTTATTTGGAGAACATTTATTGATTAAATACCCTGAAAAGCCTATTATGTTGGTGGAATCGGAAAAGACTTCAATAATAATGTCGCTTTATGAACCTTCTTTTAATTGGATGGCAACAGGGGGATTAAACAACCTAACAGAGAATAAAATCTACCCTATCAGAAAACAGCAAATAACGGCTTTTCCTGACCTTAAATGCTTTGAGCTATGGCAAAGTAAGGCAGAGAGAATAAACAAAGCAATAGGCTCTAAAATTGAATTATCTAATATATTAGAAGAAAGAGCAACAAAAGAAGATAAGGAATTGGGACTTGATTTGGCGGACTACTTTTTAAATGGTTAATGGTTAGTGGGTTTAGTTGTTTAATCGTTTATTTGTTTAGTTGTCAGAATCAGGATTGGCTTGATTAAAGGATTAATAGGATAATAGTTTAAACGTCATTGCGAACCGAAGGTGAAGTAATCTAGTATTACTAGTATTATTATTCTACTTTCTTTTGGATTGCTTCGTCCTACGTCCTCGCAATGACGGAAGCAACTCAACATCTCAACGCCTAAACAACTCAACACCTAAACCCCTAAACCCTAAACAAACATCAATAATAATGAAAAATAAAAGGGAGATAAATAAAAATATAAAGGAGATATTTTGAAATATAAGGGAGATAAATAAAAATATAAAGGAGATATTTTCAATTATAATTCACTTTTTTCCAAATGGGTATATTTAACATTATTTAACTAAAAAATACTGCAAAAAAATACACTTAAAATGCTATATATCAAAAAGTTTTTGTATCTTTGTAAGGTGAGATTAAGGAAATATTATTCCAATAAAATCCACAATTATGTAAAACTTAAAAACCTCGTCGATGATATTAAGGTTAATCGCAGAATGTTTATGATGAATTGGACTTCCATTAAGAAGAAAATTGCTGTGGGGGCTAACCCTGGGGAAAAGTATGTTGCTGTTATCTCACGCAATGGGATTATGTCTGAAGAGCAATTGATTGAGAGAATTGCTGGTGCATCCTCATTGGCTGAGAATGATATTCTTTCAGCAATTAGAGCTTTGCAAATGGTTATCACTGAAGAAACAATGAATGGCACAACCGTTCAATTGAATCAGCTTGGTAACTTCACTCCTTACCTTAAGGCTAAGGCTATGGATACTGCTGAAGAAGTTGATGCTTCAACCATTAGAGGGATTAAAGTGAATTTCAAACCAAATGTTCGCTTTAAGAACAAGTTAAAAGCAGCTTATTACGAGTATCGTAATCCAATGCCAAAGGGTTTGGTATTGCCTGCTGAAGAAGTTGTTAATCCGTAAGTGCAAAACTTTCTTCCCCTTTAGGGGATTGAGGGGTGAATGGTTAGTGGTCAATTAGGGGAATGAGGGTAATTGAAAAGTTGGGTAATCCTTAATTGGGTTGCCTTTCTTTTTTTTATCAGACAAAAGAATCCTAATACAAGACAAAATATAACATGCCCCAATAAGGTTGTTGACAATTTATTGTTGATTTGTTTTGAGAAAAACATACTTCAATTCAAATTTTATTGGTAATTTTACACAGAATTTTTAATAATAAAAAGATTATATTTAAGATGAATGAGTTTCAGAATCAATTACAAAAGGTTATTAGTGAAATAAATAAAGCTTCCCAAAGAGTGGTGCTATCAGAAAGAATTGAACAGATAGATTTGGATGTTTTATTGGAAAGAATTAGAAAGGCTTATTGTCTGGTTATAGATTTGGGGATTGAGCAAGAGGAAATTCCTGCGTTTGCTATGCCTGCGAGTGAAAGAATTGTGGAAAAGGCTGATGAATTGGAGGAGTTGGTTATTGAAGAGGAGAATAGTTTTGAGCCTAAGGTAGAGGATATTAAGGAGATTGTGGCTGAGCAGGAGATTGAGCAAGAGGTTGAGCAAGAGCAAGAGATTGAAGAAGAGTTTGAGGAGGAAATCGAAGAAGAAGAAATCGAAGAAGAGGAAGAAGAAGAGGAAGAAGAGGAAGAAGAGGAAGAGGAAGAGGAAGAGGAAGTGCAAGAGCAGCAAGAGGAGAAAGAGATAGTTAAGCATGAGTTTCAAGAACAATTGGAATTGATTATTGAGCCTGAGCCTAAGATTGAAAAATTGATTCAGGAGGATTTGTTTGACCAAGTGGAAATCCAAGAGATGCCTTCAAAGATGTTTGAGAATGAGCCAGAAAATAATAAGGATGAGATTCCTTCAGTGCTTAAGTATTTGAACGAACAAATGCCTAAGGTTTCAACTCTTTCTCCCTTTATTCCCTCTACGCCTAAGCAAGAGTCAGAGCCTATAATTGATGAGCCAAAGATTGATGAGCCAAAGATTGATGAAACCCCTTCAGCTCCACTTCCAACAACGAATGGAAAGTCTATTGGGGAGCAATATGAACAAAAGAAATCTGTTTTTGAAAATATTTCAACCAAAGTAAAACAAGATGATGTTTCTAAGCGTTTTAGTAGTAGAGTTGATTTAAGGACAGCAATTGGGGTGAATGAGAAGTTTATGTTTATTACTGATTTGTTTTCTGGCAATTTGCGTGAATATACCGACTTCATTCAAAGGCTCAACGATGCTGAAAATGAAGAGATGGCAAACGAGATTCTAAATTCAGAAAGGGAAAACAAACGCTGGGTATCTAATTCGCTTTCCTATACAACGCTTATGGAAATTTTGGCAAAGAAATTTCATAGGTAGTTATTATTAAAAATCTATTAGGCTATGAATGAGAAATATTATGTGGAAGTAGGTTCTAACCAAAGGAATCATTTTGGGGAGCATATTTGTGGTGATGTCTTTCTTTCTAAGCGTATTAAGGAGGAGGGAAGGCTTATTTCTGTTTTGGCAGATGGGATGGGGCATGGTGTTAAGGCAAATGTCTTAGGGACTCTAACTGCCACTTTGGCTTTGGGCTTTTCTGAGGAATATAAGGACCCTCAAACTATTGGTAATATTATCATGAACACCTTGCCTGTGTGTAGTGAGAGGAAGATTAGTTATGCTACCTTTACGATTGTTGATGTTGATAATGGTGAGGTAAGTATTTTGGAATACGATAATCCTTTGTGTCTTGTTATGCGTGGAGCCAATATTTTGGAGTTGGATTGGGAGGAGCTAAGCCTAAATACTAAGAATATTCTTGGGGAAACTCAAGAGATTAAGACCTATAAATTTATTCCAGAGAAAGAGGATAGGATTATTTTTATTTCTGATGGAGTAACTCAGTCTGGAATGGGCTCACCTGAGCTAATGTTGGGCTGGACAAGGGAAAACTATGTTGAGTATGTTAAGGAAATCATAAGTCATGATAGGAATATTTCTGCTTCAAAATTGGCTCAAAAGATTGTTAATAAGGCTTATGCTAACGATAATTTCAAATCAAAGGACGATACTTCTTGTGGGGTTATTTATTTTAGAAATCCGAGAAAGATAATTATTGCAACCGGTCCCCCTTTTAGGAAGGAAAGTGATGAGGAGTTTGCTGAGACTGTTAAGAGCTTTGATGGGAAGAAAATCCTTTGTGGGGCAACAACCACAGATATTATTTCAAGAGAATGGGGGGTTAGTGTTGATGATAATGTTGAGCCAACCGACCCAACTCTTCCTCCAATGTCGAAGATGGAAGGAATTGACTTGGTTACGGAAGGAATTCTCACTCTCAATAAGGTTGTCAATATTCTTTCCAACAACACTGAGTCAACCCTCAATCTGGGCAACGGACCAGCAGACCAAATCATTAGGCTCCTTTTGGATAGTGATGAGATAGTTATTATGGTTGGAACTAAGATTAATCAAGCTCATCACGACCCTACTCTTGGGGTTGAGGTGGAGATAAGAAGAACAACAGTTAAACGTTTGGAAGATGTGTTGGAAAAGAAATTTATGAAGGAAGTAATTGTACAATACATATAAAATTCATACCTTTGCCCTCTTAATAATTAGATGAATATAGATTTAAATCATAAAAACCTTTAGAAATATGATTAAGAAAATAGTGTTTGTTTTATTTGTTGTTATTAGTACAACAGCCTTTTCACAAACCTACATAAGAGACGCAGAACTTGGAGATAAGGATGCTCAATATCGTTTGGGTAGGATGTACGAAAGGGCAGATAGGATGCCAAAGGATATGGCTAAGGCACTCTATTGGTATTCTCAAGCAGCAGAACAAGACCAACCTCAAGCCATTCAAGCATTAGCAGAGCTTTATTTCTATGGAGTTGAAGTGGATAGGAAGCCTCGAATTGCCTATACATTATTCCTTAGGAGTGCTGAGTTTAAGAATGTTGAAGCATATTATTGCTTAGGAGAAATGTATTTTGCAGGACAAGGAGTTGATAGAGATTACAATAAAGCATTTTCGTGGTATAAGAAAGCTGCCGATGAGGGTAATTTGGCAAAGGCACAGTATAGGATTGGGCAGTTGCTTTATGAAGGGGAATATGTTAAGCAAGATAAGGCAATGGGCATAAATTATATTAAGATGGCATTTCAGAATGGATATCCAAAAGCCTATGAGTATTGGACAGAAAAGCAAATGTGGAAGTACGAAAAATAAATTAAGAACGACTTATGAAAAGAATAATAGTATTTATTGTATCAATCCTAATCTTCACTCCATTAGTTTTTTCTCAGAACTTAGAACAAAAAGCCAAGAATGGTAATGTTCAAGCAATGTATGACTTAGCAAAGGAATACTATTCTGGGATTGGGAGATTGGAAAACAAAGCAAATGCACTTGTTTGGTTTGAAAGAGCAGCCAATAAAAACCATATAGAGTCAATGTATCGTACGGCTCAAATGTACGAAAAGGGAATAACGACCAATGTTAATTTGAGGAAAGCCTTCAATTTTTATCTTCTTGCTGCAGAAAAAGGACATGAAGCCTCACAGCTAATTGTTGCCCAAAAGCTCGAAAAGGGAGAAGGTGTAACAAAGAGTGATAGTAGGGCTTATTTGTGGTATAGGGTAAGTGCTGAAAGGAAGGAAGTGTTGGCTTGGAGAAAGATGGGTGACTATTTTAGAGATGGTAAGGTTGTTATGAAAGACCATATTCAAGCAAAGTTTTGGTACGATAAGGCAGTGCAAGAGAATGACCTTGAATCAAAATCATCTTTGGCTTATCTCTATGTTGCCAATGAAGGCATAGCTCCAAAACCCTCTTTGGCTAAGGAACTAAACAAGGAACCACTCCAAAAACAAATCCCACTTTCCTATTTTGTTGAAGGGATGATTAACCTCTACGATAAGTCTCAAGAGAATGATAGGAAAGCCTTTGAGAACCTTTCAAGAGCTCATAGTTTGGGAATCTCACAAGCAGACTACCCATTAGCAATGATGTATTTTAGGGGAGAAGGCACAAGGAGAAACCTTCCGAAAGCTTTTGAAATTATGGAAACCCTCCCAATGCAATACGACTCTGAGGTTGGTTATTTGATGGGCAAGACCTATCAACAAGGGGATGAAGACATTGATATTGAAATAAACAAAGCAATAGAAAGCTATAAAAAGGCAGCCAATGCAAATAATGTTGAAGCATGCTTAGAGCTTGAAAAGATATACACTCAAGGCTTGGGAGTAAGGAAAAACCTCAAGGAAGCACGCCTTTGGAAGAATAAAGCCTTTTCAATTGAAAACCCTCAATTGGGGCAAAGCAAGAAATAAGAATTAGGGAAACTGTTTTATATTAAAATCGAATAGAATTATGGCAAATATTGACTTAACTGCACAAAAGAATGCAGAGCAATGGTTAGGCAGTGATGCAATTGACTCATTAACAAAAGCCTCAATCAAGGACATGATGCAAAATAATATTGAGCAGTTTAATGAGTCGTTTTATAGAAATCTTGAGTTTGGAACAGGAGGACTTAGGGGAATTATGGGGATTGGAACCAACAGAATGAATGAATATACTGTTGCAATGGCAACTCAAGGCTTTGCAAATTATATTATTGAATCTAACCCTAATAAAGAAATTAAAGCTGTAATATCATTTGATAATAGAAATAACAGTAAGGAGTTTGCACAAATAACTGCAAGGGTAATGGCTGCAAATGGAATTAAGGTTTTTCTTTTTAAGGAACTTCGTCCAACTCCAGAGCTTAGTTATGCAGTTAGATATTTTGGATGTGATGCAGGAGTAATGTTAACAGCATCTCATAATCCTAAAGATTATAATGGTTATAAGGCATATTGGAATGATGGAGGACAATTAGTTTCTCCTCACGATACTCTTGTAATTGAGAAGGTAATGAAGATTACTGACTATTCTCAAGTTAAGATTCAAGAGAATTTGGATAATATTACCATTATTGAAAAGAGTTTTGATGATATATACTTAGAAGAAGTTCTTAAATTAAGTCTTAACCCTCAAATAATAAAGAAACATTCCGATATAAAAATATGCTATACACCTTTGCATGGAACAGGAATAACTTTAGTTCCAAAAGCATTGGAGATGTATGGATTTAAGAATATAAATATTGTTAGCCAGCAAGCCATAATTGATGGAAATTTCCCAAGTTGTAAGAGTCCTAATCCTGAAGAACACTCAGCTATGGAAATGGGAATTAATCTTGCAAAGGAAATTGATGCAGATATTCTTTTGGCAACAGACCCTGATGCCGATAGGGTTGGGATTGCAGTTAAAGACCAAAGTGATGAATTTATCCTTATTAATGGTAATCAAACAGCAACAGTTCTTACCTATTATATTTTAAAGAACTTAAAAGAAAATTCAAAGCTTAAGGGCAATGAATATACAATTAAAACAATTGTTACTTCAGAGCTTATAAAGAAAGTATCTGAAAGTTTTGGAGTTAAGAACTATGATGTGTTTACTGGTTTTAAGTTTATTGCAGATAAAATCCTTCAATTGGAAGGGAAGGAAAAATATATTTGTGGTGGAGAAGAGAGTTATGGTTTTTCAATAGGGGATTTTGTAAGAGATAAAGATGCTGTTTCTGCTTGCTGTATGATAGCTGAGGTATGTGCTTGGGCTAAGGAGCAGGGAAAGACTTTCTTCGATATTTTGCTTGACATATATTTAGAATATGGTTTTTTCAAAGAAGAGTTAATTTCAATAACAAAACAGGGAAAGCAAGGAGCAGAAGAAATTCAAAATATGATGCTTGCTTTTAGAAAAAATCCTCCAAAAACTCTAATAGGTCTTGAGGTTGTTAGAATTAAAGACTATCAAAAGCAATTAAATATTGACTTAAAAAACAATACAGAGGAAGCTCTTGACTTCCCTAAATCAAATGTCCTTCAATTTTTCTTGGAAGATGGAAGCAAAGTATCTGTACGTCCTTCAGGAACAGAGCCTAAAATAAAGTTCTATTTTGGAGTATATAATAAACTTCATTCAATAGAAGACTACCCTGAGCTTTTGAAAAAAGCAAATGAAAAGATAAGTAGAATTATTGGCGAGCTTGGACTAAAATAATAAATCAATTCATTAATAATGAGGTTGATTCTAACTCTAAATTAGAAAATAATACTTATGTGATTTCCTTTAGAAAATAATATTTTTCAAAATATTTTTCCGTTTTCTTGTTCAAAATAACTTTAAAAGATTAAATCATGAAAAATAATATAATATTCTTATTCGCTTTATTACTGGTTTTTAGTAATAATATTTATTCTCAGGCAAGTGCTCCCAAATTAGGTGGAGTTACTGGAAAAGTGTTGAATAAAAACACAAATGAGCCAATACCCTATGCAAATGTTATGATATTAGGCTCAACATTAGGTTCATCAACAGATGAAAAAGGTTTTTTTGAAATTAAGGATGTGCCCGTAGGATTTATTAGAATCGTTGTAAGTGTTGTTGGATATAAATATGTTATTTCTGACGAGTTGCAAATCTTTACAAATCATAGTGCCTACACAGTAATTAAAATGGAAGAAGCCCCAAAAGACCTTTTGGAAGTAAATATTGTTGCTGTTCAGGAAAAAAGTAAGGAGTCCCCAATATCTCTAAGAACAATTTCACTTCAGGAAATTGAAAAATCTCCTGGGAGTAATCGTGATGTTTCTAAAGCAGTACAAAACCTTCCTGGAGTTGCTGCAGGAGCTGTAAATAGAAATGACTTAATTGTTAGAGGAGGAGGACCTTCGGAAAATGTATTCTATTTAGATGATGTTGAAATTCCAATTATTAATCACTTTGCAACTCAAGGAGCTTCAGGTGGAGCAGTAGGAATTATTAACCCTGATTTTGTTCGTCAAGTAGATTTTCTTTCAGGAGCATTTCCTTCCAATAGGGGTGGAGCGTTAAGTTCAGTTATGAATATTAAACAAAAAGAAGGTTCAAGAGATAAGATGCATTTCAAAGGCTCAATTGGAGCTTCTGACCTTGCTCTAACTTATGATTTGCCAATAAAGGATAATAATCTTTTGTTTTCATACCGTAGAAGTTATCTCCAATTTCTTTTCACTGCCTTAGGACTTCCTTTCTTGCCCACATACGATGATATACAGTTCCGCTATAAATGGAATATTGACCAAAAGAATGAAATTCTATTTCTTGGACTTGCAGCCTTTGACAGGTCAGAACTTAATCTTAATATAGATAATCCAGATGAATCTCAACAATATCTTTTAAATACTTTGCCAGACTATAATCAGTTGAGCTATACAGTTGGAGCAGTTTACAAACATTATAATGAAAACTCAATTGATATGGTTGTCCTTAGTAGAAATATGTTAAGAAATGCTTTTGAGAAATTCCGTGATAATGATAAAAACTCTGCAAAACTTTTTGATTATTCATCTGTTGAAGCAGAGAACAAGCTAAGATACGAAAAAAGATATACAACCCTTCCTTTTGACCTTAGCTTTGGAGCAAATGCTCGTTATTCAAAATACACAAATAATAGCAATAGAACAATCAACGTAAATAATATGTTGTTTCAAGACTCATATAGTTCATTGATTGATTTGTTCTCCTATGGTCTTTTTGTTCAAACTGGAGATGCTTACTTTAAAGAAAGGCTTAAACTTGGAATGGGAGCAAGATTTGATGGAAACACCTATTCTGATTTAATGTCAAACCCATTAGTTCAATTCTCTCCTCGTATTTCAGCTTCATATCTTTTCAACGAACATTTATCCATAAATGCAAACGTTGGACACTACACCAAAGAACCTTCCTACACTTCAATGGGATATAAAGATTCAAACAATGTTTTTGTGAATAAAGAAACCTTAAAGTACATTCATGTAAATCATTATGTATTAGGTCTTGAATTCAACACAAAAGCAAAGATTAAAGCAAGTGTTGAAGGTTTCTACAAACAATATTATAACTATCCAATAACTCTTAATGAAGGAATAAGTCTTGCAAGTAAGGGAAATGATTTTGGAGCTGTTGGTGATGAACCTCTAATTTCAGACGGAAAAGGAAGAGCTTATGGTATTGAAGCTCTCTTTACAGCAAATGACATAAAGAAATTTAATATTTATGCAGTTTTCACCTATTTTATTTCTGAGTTTACAGATATTCAAGGTAAATATGTTTCATCTTCTTGGGATAATAGATTTATTTTAAATTTGACAGCAAGTCGTAAGTTTAAATATGATTGGTTGGTAAGTGCTCGTTGGCGTTTGATTGGGGGAAGTCCTTATACTCCAATTGATGAATATGTTTCCTCTCAAATAAATATATGGGATGCAAGACGTCAACCTTATTTAGATTACACCAAATTCAACTCTCTTCGTTTAGGGAACTATCATCAGTTAGATATTAGAGTGGATAAAGAATTTGCTTGGAAGAATTTTGATATAACATTATATCTTGACATTCAAAATGTATATAACTACAAAGCAGAATCAGAACCAATCTATACAAATTTAAAGACTGATGGTACTGAGAACATAGCACCAAATAACCAAGAATACATACTTAGAAAGATTTCAACCACAACAGGAACAATACTCCCAACCTTTGGTCTAATAGTCTATTTCTAAAATATTGTTTTGTTCTCTTAATCAACTATTTTTAGTGTAAGTGTTTACCTGCGAATAGGTCAATCAATCTATTTAATCCTTGTTTAGAAATAATATAATGCCGTTATACTAAATTTAAAACAAGATTTGTGAGATTGAAATAGGGGTTTTGTGGTTTTGAGTTAGGTTAGATGGGGCGTAGGTAAACAAAAAAAGACGTGATATAAACCACGTCTTAACTTATTTAGTATATTTAATTTTTTATTCTGCAGATTGTGCAAGTGGAGTATATACTCTTGCTGCAAGTTCTTTGTCTAACTGATAAAGACCATAGCCATTACCGTCAAGTAGCTTTAATGTGTCAATGATTGCTTGTGCACTTTCTTCTTCCTCAACTTGTTCGTCAATAAACCATTTCAACATTGATTGTGTTGCATAGTCTTTCTCATCTGTTGCAAGTGCGTAAAGGTCATTGATTAGCTTTGTTACAACTTGTTCGTGTTCCAATGTGCTTTGAAAAGCTGAAAGTGGTGTTTTCCAAGTTTTTTGAACCTTAGCAATTGGTCTTAAATCCACTTTTCCTCCTCTTGAAAGGATGTAGTTGAAGAATTTCATTGCATGGTCTTGTTCTTCTTTAAATTGAATTTCCATCCAATTTGCAAATCCGTTTAATCCTTTTGCTGCAAAGTCTGCACTCATTGAGAGATATAAATATGCTGACCAAAGTTCAGCGTTTATTTGAGCATTTAATGCTTCTTCTAATTTTTTACTTAACATAGTATTTGTTTTTTTAATTTGTTCTATATAATATATGTATGTGCAAAGATAATATTTTATTTTCTCTTTGGCTCATTCTTAACGACAAAACGCCATTTTTTATTGCGATACTCCTCAGAAGCATAGTCAATTCCTATTCTTGTTGATTGGGTATAGCAAAGAGTTTGACCATCGTCCTCAAGCCATATTTCTTTGCTTTTTGTGAGGTCTATTTGGTTAAGATTCTTCGTAATTTGAAGTACTTTTGTTAGTTTTCCTGGTCCGTTATAGCCCTCAACTCCCCTAATCAAAACAGCTTCTGGAGAGTCCTTTTCTCCGCTAACTATGTTCAAAAGATGATGTATTCCGTAGCAGAGATAAATATATGTTATGCCTCCCTTTTCAAACATCGGTTCATTTCTTGGGGTTCTCCCTTTGTGGGCATGTGAGGCAGTGTCATCTTTTCCTAAGTAACATTCGGTTTCAGTTATTCGAAGTTTTAGGGTTTGATTGCCTATTTTCCTACATAGGAGTTTCCCAATTAGGAGTGGTGCTAACTCCAATGCATTCTTGCAGTAGATTTCTTTCTGGAGTCGTGCCATAAGCCTTAGTTAATGTCTTTCTTTGAATATCCTTAGGAGTTCTTTGTGATTAAGAATATGATAAGTCTTTTGTTTTGACTCAAATAATCCTTCATCCATCATCTCCTTTATGGTCTTTGAGAGGGCAGGGCGAGTAACTCCAAACATATTGGCAAGTTCTTGTTGGGTATGTTTTATGGTAAATTTCATCATCTCCTTTTCTTGACAAACCTCAAGCAGATAGCCTGCAATCTTGCTCCTAATTGTTCCGAAACTCAGGGCTCGAACCTTAGTGGAGAGGAAGGCACCACGGTCAGAAATCATTTTCAGAAAGTTCAAAAGGAGCTTTGGGGTTCGTTGTAGCATATATGTAAATTCTACTCTTGGGATTGGTAAAATCTTAACATTTCCTACTGCCGTAACCTCAACAGGGAGCTTGTTTACACCCGCATAAAGTATAGCAGGAGCAATAACTCCTGGGGCTTTAATGCTTTCAATGTACATATTCTTACCGCTAAAATGCGACATAGAATTGGAAACTTCCCCTTCCAAAATGATGAAAAGATAATTCACCTCATCCCCTTGTGAGATAATTATTTCACCGTTCTTATATGTCCTAACTCCAAGCTTTTGCCCCAATACTGCATTAATCTCCTCCTCGCTCATGCCGAAGAAGAGCATACATTTATTCAAGTTTTCCATATGCAAATATATAAAAAAAACTCTATTTTGTAATTTTTATTACAAAACTTTGGTTCATTAGGTACTATTTTTGCCTTGTAATTATAAAAGGAATTTATTATGAACGGACAAATGTTTTGTTTTCAATGCCAAGAAACAGCGGGCAATAAAGGCTGTACGATTAAGGGTGTTTGCGGAAAAGAACCCCAAACAGCAAGACTAATGGACATGCTAATGTATGCAACAAGAGGATTAGCTGCTGTTAATAAGATATTAAGAGAAAAAGGACAGGCTTGCAAAAAAGCTGAACATCTTATCTTGGATGCTCTTTTCTCAACAATCACCAATGCAAACTTTGACGATAATGCATTAAGAGTAAAGATAGCTAATGCTTTCGCTCATAAGGATGAGTTAATCGCTTTTGCAAAGGAAAAAGGTATTTCCCTTCCTGAAATGGATGAAATCTGGTTTAAGGTTGAACAACACGATTATCTTTCTTTTGATGATAAGGTTGGAGTTTTGAGCGAAACAAACGAAGATATCCGTTCATTAAAACAACTTATTGTATATGGTGTTAAGGGTTTGGCTGCTTATGTTGAGCATGCACACAACCTTGGATACGAAGATGAGGAAATATATTTAGTACTTGAAGAGGCTCTTTATGCAGTATCTTCTCATGATTTATCAGCCGATGAACTAACAGCTATGGTTCTTAAGACTGGTTCAGCAGGAGTTAAGGGTATGGCACTTTTGGATAAGGCTAATACTTCAACCTATGGTAATCCAGAAATTACAAAGGTTAATCTTGGAGTAAGAAATAACCCAGGTATTCTTATTTCAGGACACGACCTAAAAGACCTTGAAGAACTTTTAGAGCAAACTCAAGGAACAGGAGTTGACGTTTATACTCACGGAGAAATGCTTCCAGCAAATTCTTATCCTTTCTTCAAGAAATATCCTAACTTCGTAGGAAACTATGGTGGTTCATGGTGGCATCAAAGAGAAGAGTTCGCAACATTCAACGGACCAATTCTTTTCACAACCAACTGTATAGTTCCACCAAAGGCAGATGCTAACTATAATGGTAAAATCTTCACAACAGGAAGTGCAGGACTACCAGGAGCAACCCACATTGCACCAAGAGAACAAGGTAAACAAAAAGATTTTTCAGCAGTTATAGCAATGGCAAAACAATGCCAACCACCACAAGAAATTGAAAATGGTGAATTAGTTGCTGGATTTGCTCATCACCAAGTATTGCAATTGGCAGACAAGGTAATTGATGCAGTAAAACAAGGAGCAATTAAGAAATTTGTTGTTATGGCAGGTTGCGACGGAAGAATGAAATCAAGAGCATACTACACCGAATTTGCAGAGGCTTTACCTAAAGACACAGTAATCCTAACTGCAGGTTGTGCAAAATATAGATACAATAAATTACCACTTGGCGACATAGGAGGAATTCCAAGAGTATTGGATGCAGGTCAATGTAACGACAGCTACTCACTTGTTGTTATTGCATTAGCACTTAAGGAAGCATTCGGATTGGAAGACGTAAACCAATTACCAATTGTTTACAACATCGCATGGTACGAACAAAAAGCAGTAATCGTACTTCTTGCACTTCTATCCTTAGGCGTGAAGAACATCCACCTTGGACCAACACTTCCAGCATTCCTTTCTCCAAACGTAGTTAACGTTTTGGTACAAAACTTCGGAATTGGCGGAATCTCAACCGTTGAAGAAGATATGAAAAACTGGATAGCTTAACCACTTAAATTAAGCAAAGCTAAGGGCTAATTCCGAAAGGGGTTAGCCTTTTTTTATTAAAAAACACTTCCTTTGTAATCAATATTACAGAAAAGCCCTCCAAAACAAGCTAAATTTGCAATTAGAAACAAAGAAATAAAATAAAAAAACAATACAAAACCATGAAAAGAACAGTAATAAAAATTGACGAAGAATTATGTAATGGATGCGGACTTTGCGTTAGTGGATGCCACGAAGGAGCACTTCAACTAATAGACGGAAAAGCCGTAATGATTAGCGATATATTTTGTGATGGATTGGGTGCCTGCATTGGAGAATGCCCTGTTGGAGCAATTGAACTAATTGAAAGAGAAGCAGAGCCTTATGATGAGATTGCAGTAATGGAAAGAATGCTCCCAAAAGGAGAGAAGGTTATCCTTGCACACCTTAAGCACATGAAAGACCACAACGAATTGGAATACCTTCGTCAAGGAATTGAGTTCCTAAAAGAAAGAAATTACCCAATTGACCTAAGCTCATTGGAAGAAGCACCAAAAGCCAAACAAGGAGGTTGTCAAGGAGGAGGATGTCCAGGTTCAGCCTCAAGAGAACTAAACCAAACCCCAACTCAAAATCAAAATAATACCCAAAACAACCAATCACAAACTAATTACTCTATCCCTTCTGAGTTAAGCCATTGGCCAGTACAACTTCATCTTCAAAACCCAAATGCAGCCTATTTCAAGGGATGTAACCTATTGTTAGCAGCCGACTGCACAGCTTTCACCTTAGGAAGTTTTCACCAAGACCTATTGAAAAACAAGAAGGTATCAATTGCATGTCCAAAGCTTGACACTAATAAAGAACAATATGTAGAAAAGCTTACTGCAATGATTGATGATGCTCAAATAGACACTCTTACCCTTGCCATAATGGAGGTTCCTTGTTGTTCAGGACTTGTTCAGATTGCCAAGCTTGCACTCCAAAACGCCAAAAGGAAATGCCCAATCAAAGTAATTGTAATAAGTGTTGACGGAAAGATTCTTAGCGAGACTTGGATTTAGAATACGATTCTTTTATAAAGGATAATTATAAAGGATAATAATAAGAAGTTTAGGGGGGGGAAATAGGCTTTGGGGAAAAAAGAAAGTGAAAAGTAGTTTCCTGCTCTTCACTTTCAATGGACTTTATTAAGCCCTTATAGTATTAACCTTCCTCTTAAAAGGCTGTTGTGCGGATGAAGGGACTCGAACCCCCACGTCTCTCGACACTAGATCCTAAGTCTAGCGCGGCTACCAATTACGCCACATCCGCCAAAAACGAGGTTGCAAAGATAGAGTTTTTTCTCTTTACACCAAATTTTATTTTAATTTTTTTTCTAAAAAAAATATCCTCGCTCTCTTACTTTAGATTAAGTTTCTTAACCAAAAGGGGAGTAATGTCCTCACTGTCTTCAGAATACCAAAGTATTCCTGTGCTTTCAAAAATATAGGTGTATTTGTTTTCTTTTGCAATTTCTGTAACGGCTGCCCTTATCTTATCGGTAATTGCTAACATTAGCTCACCTTGTTTTCTTTGAATATCGTCTTGTGCATTTTGTTGGAACTCTTGAAATCTTTGTCCTACTGATTGGATTTCTCTTTGTTTACTTTGCTTCAAAACATCTGAAAGCTGTGCTTCCTTTGCTTGATATTCTGTCATAAGGCGTTCGTATTCCTTTTGCATTGTTTCGGCTTCTTCTTGAAGTTCTGCCATATACTTTGTCATTGTTGCTTGAGCAGAGTCTCCTTCTGGCATTCTTTTAATTAGTTCGGTTGAAGAGAAATGTCCCAATTTAACGGTTTTTTGGGCAAAGAGATTAGTGCAAAGCAACAGAACTGCAATTAGAGTTAATGCTTGGATTGTTTTTTTCATCTTGATTGTTGTTTTTATTTTATTATTTCTTTTTTAAATGAGGGTGCAAAATTACACATTTTTATCATATTTTTACTTATCTATCTCCTTGAACCACTAATTTTGTAACCCAATTCGGCAAGTACTAAGTCGCTAACATCGGTCTTTGCATCAACATAGAGAATGGATGCTCCTGAGGATTTGTCAAAAATAATAGCATAGTTCTTTTCTTGAGCAATCTTCTCAATTGCATTATAGACCTTGTCTTGTATTGGTTTAACTAATTCGGAACGTTTCTTAGACAAGTCGCCTGAGTTTCCAAAGCGTTGTTTCTGCATATCCTTAGCTTCCTTTTCTGCAGCAATGATTTCGTTTTCTTTCTTTGTCTTTAGCTCCTCTGGTAAAAGAACGCTTTCTGCTTGAAATGCTTTGTAGAGCTTATCAACAATTTGAAATTTTGACTCAACTTCTTTCTGCCATTGAACAGCCATATCGTCCAACTCCTTTTGTGCTTGTTTGTATTCTGGCATATTGCTTAGGATATACTCAGTGTCAACGCTTGCAAACTTTTGAGCAAAGATGGAAGTTGTTGAAATCAAACAAAGTGCAATTAAAATTATTTTTTTCATAACTTATTTATTTTTACTTTTAATAATATTTATAGTATAACGTTTTATCTAATCCATTGATTGTCCAATGGAGAAGTGGAATTGAGGACCGCCCTTAGAGTCTGTTCCTGGAATGTTGTCAAATCCATAGCCCCAATCAATACCAATAAGTCCGAACATTGGCATAAATAATCTTAGTCCAATACCTGCTGAGCGATACATCTTGAAAGGAGAGAACCCTTCGAAGTTTGCCCATGAGTTTCCTGCCTCAAAGAATGCTAAGGCATAGATGGTTGCCACAGGATTGAGGGAAATTGGATAACGCATATCTAAAGTAAACTTATCAAAAACTGTTGCACCACTCGATGGAGAAAGTGAACCTGCCAAATATCCTCTTAATGCAATAACTTCTCTTCCGTCCAATGCCCATCCTTGCAAGCCATCACCCCCAACATAGTATCTTTCAAATGGTGAATACCCAACCTTATTATTATATTGTCCTAAGAAACCAAAACGTGCTCTGGTACTCATAACAAGATTATCAATTAGGTTAAAATACCATGCTGATCTAATATTAACCTTATAGTATTCAAGCCATTTATACTTTTCTTCAGAGCTAATACTCGCATAGTCCTTTCCATTAACCAATGAATAAGGGAAGGTTAGCTGAGTTGTAACCGAAAGGTCGGAGCCTGTTCGTGGATAGATTGGTGAGTCAGATGAGTTACGAGCAACGGTGAAATTATAGTTGAGGTTATTTGACCTACCATTCCTAAATAGGGTAAAGGCGTGATAGTTCTTTACATTATATTGTTGGAAGGTAATTCCCTGCACAAAGGTGAAATAGTCATCAGGCCACTGCAAACGCTTACCCAAAGAGAGTGAAGCCCCAAATATGCTTAGCCAATAGGAAGGACTACCCGAATTATTCCAATAGCCATCATCTTGATAGGAATAGAAAACTGACCCACTCAAAGCATTAGGTTTTTTGCCTCCAAGCCAAGGCTCAGTGAAGGATGCACTCAATGAATAGTAGTAAGTACCATTGGTTTGAGCCCTAATGGAAAGATGTTGTCCATCGCCAGAAGGAAGAGGTCTCCAAGCATCTTTTTTGAAGAAGTTTTTGGTTGAGAAATTAGTGAAAGTAACTCCAATAGTTCCAATAACCATTCCTGCTCCCCATCCTCCAGAGATTTCAAACTTATCCGAATTGACTTCCTTGAGCTTATAATCAATATTAACTAAGCCATTCTCTTGGTCTGGCTGAATGTCTGGAATAAGGTTTTCTTGGTCAAAATACTGAAGCTGTTGAAGTTCCCTAAGCGAACGATACACATCATCTCTTGAGAACAACTGACCTGGAAGGGTCTTCAACTCACGCATAATCACATGGTCATTAGTTCGAGTATTGCCCGAAATAGTAACTGAGCCAATCCTTGCTTGCTTGCCTTCATGAACCCTCATCTCAATATCAATAGAGTCATTCTCAATATTTATCTCAACAGGAATAACTTGAAAGAACAAATACCCATCGTCCTGATAGAGAGCCGAAATATCAGCTCCAGTAGGGTCTTGACTAATGTTTGTTTCCAAAAGTGTCCTATTGTATGGGTCGCCCTTATCAATCCTTAGACGCTTGCCCAAATCCTCTGAAGTATATTTAGTATTACCAACCCAAGTAATATTTCTGAAATAGAACTTTTGTCCCTCTTCAATATCTAACTCAACAATAAGATTCTGCTTGCCTTTTTTGTCCTTAACCAAATACACACTATCCGAAACTATCCTCGCATTGCGAAATCCTTCATCATTATATTTCTTAATAATTGCTTGCTTGTCAGTAATATAGTTCTTTTCCTGAAAACGAGAACTCTTCCAAATCCTCCACCAACGATATCTCTTAGTGTCCTTCATCTGACTCCTAACAACGCTCTGAGAATTAGTCCCATTAAGCTTCCACCAAGTACCCTTCAAACTCTTACTGCCATTAACAATAACATCCTTAATCTTCACCTTCTCACCCTTTTCAATATGGAAGGTCAAATTCACATCATTTCTCGTAGTTGAAGTATCTTTAGTCTGCTCAACACTAACCTCAGTATTGTAGTAACCCTTGTCAAAATAGTAATCCTTAATGATATTTATTGAGTTGATTTTCAAATTCTCACTCACAATATCACCCCTCATCAAATTCAAGTTTTCTCTAATCTTATCACCATCCGAACGCTTAACCTTTGTGCCAGCAAACTTAAAACTTGCCATTCGAGGCTTAGAAACTAAAGCATAGTTAAGGAAAATGGTTCTTCCCTCAATCCTATCAACCAAAATCTGAACATCATCAAAAATATTTTGCTTCCACAAATTGTCAATAGCATTAGTAATCTTATCGCTCGGAATCATCACCTTCTCCCCAACGCTTAGCCCAGAAATCAGAATAATGGAAGGATGGTCTAAATGGTCAGCACCAGTAATAACAATATTCCCAATCTCATATTCCTTAGGAGAAAAATAATCCAGCTCAATAGTATTGTTTTTTCCTTTATTTTCTTCATCTTGAGCCAAAACAAAAAGAGGCACAAAAGCCAAAAGGACAAAAACAAGTAAGGGTTTCAAAAAATTCATTATTCTGTATTTATAATGTAATGCTACTTTAACGTTAGTTATTGAAATAAATTTTATAAGCCAACTATTTTAATTGTTCACTCGTTTTTCCAAACCTTCTCTCACGATTCTGAAAGTCCAAAATAGCCTTGTAGAACTCCTCCTTATTGAAGTCAGGCCAAAGAGTCTCGGTAAAATAAAGCTCTGAATAGGAAATTTGCCACATAAGAAAATTACTAATCCTATATTCCCCAGAAGTACGAATAAGCAAATCGGGGTCAGGAAAATCCTTAGTACATAGGAAATTAGAAAAAGACTCTTGGTCAATATCCTCAACACTCAACCCATTAGCCCTAACCTCTTGAGCAATCCTTTTAGCCGCATTAACAATCTCCCAACGAGAGCTATAACTAAGAGCCACAATAAGCGTTAGCCCTGTGTTCCCACTTGTCTTTTCAGTAATCTTCCTCACAGCCTCTTGAGTTTGGGGATGAAGCTTTTCAGTCTCACCAATAACCCTAAAGCGAACATTATTTTCCATCATTGTTGGAGTTTCACTCTCCATCACCTGCATAAAAAGAAGCATAAGACCATCAATCTCCTCTTGAGGGCGAGACCAATTTTCGGTAGAGAAAGCATAAAGAGTAAGAAAACCAATCCCCAACTCAACAGCAGCCTCAGTAATTTCCCTGACACTTTGAGTTCCGTGCTGATGACCAAACAACCTATCCTTTCCTTGCCTCTTAGCCCAACGCCCATTCCCATCCATAATAATAGCAACATGCTTAGGCAAACGAGAAGGAATAATTTTATCTTTTAAACTCATATAATTATAGCAAATTCAATCTACAAAGATATAAAAAAAAGCTTAGAGGAAAGCAAATTAATAAAAAAAAGAGCATTAAACACATATAAGCACTAATAAAAAATAAGTAACGGTTATTTCAAAATAAGTAACGATTAATTTCAGATAAGTAACGATTAATTTCAGATAAATAACGGTTAATTTTATAGGGTTTAGTTGTTTAGTTGTTTAGTCGTTTAGTTGTTTAGTTGTTTAGTCGTTTAGTTGTTTAGTTATTAAGTCGTTTAGTTGTTTAGTCGTTTAATTGTTTAGTTGTTAGAGCTTGTTAAGCAAATAGTCTGCCAAGTCCCATTTCATTTCAATTTGCTCATCTGTGAAAAGTTGATTTAGCTTAGAATAGAGCTTTAGGTTGAGGTTCATTTCCTTGTTTAGACTATTTACCTTTTCAGTCCATTCTAAGAGCATATCCCCATCAGGCACTACAATAACCTTTCTATCCCTCAAAGCCTTGCAAACCTCACCTGAAAGCATATTGGAGCCTCCTGTTGCCAAACAAACCATATTAGGAAAATAAACAGAAGTGATAACAGCCGACTTTTCTCCTTCCAAAAGCATAACACTCCTATCAGGATATTTCCTAAGCAAATGCTCCCCAAACAAACAACGACTAAATTCCCAATCTTCACTAATTTCCCCTTGCTTTTTCAACAAGGTATGCACCCAAGTAATGGTTAATGGTGAATTGTTAGTGGTAAATGGTGAATTTTCATTTTTAATTCTTTTGCCAGTAAGAGCATCGTACTGCATAATCTTACCACTTCTTAGCCTATAGTTCTTGTCAATGTACCAATAAATCACACTCTTGTCATTAGTCATTCCCAAGAAATAATCATCTAAAATAGTTTTTAATTCTTCTTCATTGAAAATTGATTTTAAGAAAGTGCCAAAATTTGAATCTAAACCAAGAGATAGCTTTAAGTATTTTGAGTCGATAGTGTTTATTTGTTTAGCTGTTGAGCTGTTTATTTGTTTATTTGTTGAGACGTCCCCCACGTCATTGCGAGCCAAAGGCGAAGCAATCCAGTTTGAATATTTATTTGTTTGAATATATTCTTGTTTTACAAGAGGCAAGCCGATTAGCTTCGGGCTATGATCTTGCAAAGACGAAAAAGGTTTATACTGCACAAAGCTACTCCCACAATGAAAACAGTAACCAATCTCCTTTTTCCTATTCCACGAGAAACAACGTTTCTTTTGATTTATTGGCTTCCTTTTATGCGAGCAAGCAGGACATTGAGTGTAAAATTCCCCTATACCTGAAGGAATAAAGACCTCATATTTATTTTTATCTTCTATATTGTATAATTCCATGATTTATAAGCTTTTAATTCTAAAATATCTAATATCTAAATATCTATTACTATATATATTGATTAGATAATAATAATCTATGAATATTACCCCTACAAGAGTAGGGGAATATTACATATTTTCAACCTTAGTTTTTATTACTATTATTAATTTCTTTAATAAGGTAAGAAACTTGTGATTGACTAAATTTCCTATCTGGGAAATCTTCTCTTAGCAACTCCGCAATTTCTGTTTGCCTTATGGTAGGATTGGAGAACCTATAGGCTATAATCTTTTCTTTTATTGCCTCTGTCATATCTTTCTTATGGACAGACATATGAATAGTATTACTTGGTGCTTTTTCTCCGTTATGAGTAAAGGTAAGAGTTTCAGTATCCATCCTCAACAAATAAGCCTCTTTCAAAAATTCTTGACTTTCATAGTTAGCCTTAATTGGAGTAAACCAAACAGCATTAGGCTCATCAACATGCCAACGCATTTCAACAACAGCTCTTGGCTTATCACAGAAAGCACGTGTTCCACTCAAATCCTCCTTTGAGGGTGCTTTGTCGAGTGTGTACTTACGTTTGTGGTGAATACATACAATAGCACAATCATACTTTGCAGCAATCAACGAAAGCTTATTTAAGTACTCTCTAACAACATTATTATCATTCATTGAGCCCAAAATATCATCTTGAGGAGTGTCAATAAAGATAACATTATATTTCTTGCTTGGCATTAGTTTGTTTAATGCATCAACAACACCATTATCACAACAAGAAATTACATCAAAGACAGGATTTTCAATAGTTCTAAAAGGCTCAAAGAATACGTTTTGTTTTTGTAGAAGAGTCTTAGTATGACGTTCATTATCTTCTGTAATTGCAAATGTAACACTTCTTTCATCATCCTCTAATCCAATTTTAAATCCAAGATATTCTTCCATTCCGTAAGCAATTGCAAAAGCTAAACATCTAATGAACGTGGATTTACCGCACGAGGAATCACCATATATCAAAGATAGCTCACCTTTTGGGAAAAATTTATCCAAAACATATTGAATAGGCTCAAAAGGAGAATTAATAAGCTCAGTTACAGATGATATTTTAGCCCCAAATTCAGCATTCGTATCTGTTTTTTCAAGCTCAGAGCTTTCAGCCTCTTTCTGCATCCTTTCAAACTCCTTTTGAATATCATCATACCCCTTTTGCCTATTCCCATAAAGGGCATTAGCATTTTTGAACCTTTCAAGATGAGCCTCTTTCTCCAAAGCCCTTTCCATTTCAATCTCTTCAACAAACTTATCGTCGAAAGTAACCTTAGGGAGCTTATACTCCCCATTATTACCTTTTTGATTGTTTTCACTTGCTAATACTTGATTAGCGTCATTTTTTGTTTCCATGTTTTGTGAATTCTTATTCATTATAACCTCCTTTTTCTTCAAATTTCTCAAAATTATTAAATCTATACTCACATTTAATACATTGTAAGTTGGTACTGTTAAAACAATACTCTTCATCGTAGTTATCACAAGCATGCTTAATTAGAGCAACACCAAAAAGAAATTGAATTGAAGCTAAATTTGCATTATAAGAACTACGAAGATTTTTCTTAAACTTCTTGCTCTTCATAGCTCTTTTGATAGCCACTTGCTTTAATTTCTTCATTTCCTTCAAGTAAGTTTGAAAGTCGAAATTAATTGCATAGTAGTAGTCATAAATAGGCTCAATCTCCCATTCACCAGTAAGTTCATTAACCCAGCCATACTTTCCATTTTGCAAAGCACTTTCTTTTAGTAGGTAGCTTTGTCTTTTTTTATTGTTTAGCATAAAACTGCCATTTTAAAATTAATAAATAAATCTCCAATCAAGGAAGAGGGTTTTATCTCCATTAATCAAAAAGCTATGTACATCTTGCTTTTTAAATTAACTTAGATAAGAGTAGCTACTTCTTACCCTCTTTCCTTTTTCAAAGAGCCAAATTCAAAACAAGAAAAATATCTTATTGTTTGACACGGCAAAGATTCAAAAAATAGGACATAAAAAAAGTCCCATAAGGGACTCATAATGGGACTCATAATTAAATATTATGGTAGTGTTATGGTATTAATTAAGGTAGTAATATGGTACTATTCTTTTAATATTTTTTCAAATAAAACATTAATATCTTTATAGCCCATAGGCTTGTCTCCAGTTTTGTTTCTATAATGATTACGAGAGTCAACCAATTTACTTTGAGAGAATAAAGCTTCAAAAGGCTTCCAAATAATCCTATCTTTATTTAGAATATCACAATTAAACTTATCTACAAAATAAGCACATAGCATTTTACTCTTTTTCCATTTAATTGTATTTATAGATTGTTTTCTATTCTGTATCCCTAA
This sequence comes from Bacteroidales bacterium UBA4893, assembly GCA_002399025.1. Lineage (GTDB taxonomy): Bacteria > Bacteroidota > Bacteroidia > Bacteroidales > P3 > UBA10566. Next base: position 33,457 of record DHCV01000040.1, read on the forward strand.
AAATGTAAGCAAATCACCTTTATTCTTTTCATCAATACATCCAAGCTCTATAAGACCTTCAACTAAAAAATTTAGTTGTTTTGGAGATAAGTTAGTATTTATTGATTTAATCTCAGAATCTATTTTTGTGTTTATTTGCTCAATAGTTTCTAATTGCTGATTAATCTCTTCTGTATTAATTTCATTTGTTTTATTTTCTGATTTTATTTTAGAAACTGGATAATACATATCTTGTATATAACCATCAAATCCAAGCTTAGAATCAATTGATTTCCGATTTATGAAAATTTTGAAGTTGTCCTTAATATAAGTCTCTGGATTATTTTGCCTTTCTTTACTAAGTAGAGCAATTAATTCCTTTAACTCAATATCCTCTATGAGTATTAATTTAAAAGTAATAATCTTTAATGTGTGTAAGAACTTAGACAATTCTTCTGAGTTTTCATATTGTAAATTATATCTCTCATCTAAAATATAATCAATCTTTTTATTTATATGTTTTCTTTGCTCTTCAGTTATAGGCTTTCCTTGATTCACATATTTTACAAATCTTTTTTCTATAAAGCTAATAATGTTATCGAACTTACCATAGTGCCAAATGAGGTATTTTGATTTTATTGTACCATTATCAAGAAAGTAATTACACTTATATAGATATCGTACTGTAGAATAAATTGAAAGTATTGCAGTTAAAAAATCACATTCGTTCTTGTTACAATATTTTTCTATTTCCTTTTTTCTTATATATAAATTTTCATCTATACTTTTTTCCCAAAGAGTCCAAATTTCACTTTTATGCTTTCTACTTAAAGGATAAAAAAGCTGGATAAAAAGTTCATTATCTTTTGCCTTTTGTTCTTCATTCATCTTTCTCCTTTCAGGATCTAAGTTTTCATCATCTTCATCAAAGAATGATTTTTTCTTTAGTTTCATTTCAAATACTTCCATTTGGCTAAATTACAAAGAAAATCTATAAGTGTATGTTATTTTTAATTTTTTTCCAATTTCCTTCGTTGTAAATTATTTTTTGTAGCTTCCGTCGTGCGGGATTTCCGACTCCCGCACTATATTACTATAAGGATTTAAAATTCGATATTTGTTGTTAAATAACAAGGATAACATATTCCGTCGTGCGGGATTTCCTACTCCCGCACGATATTACTATAAGGATTTTTAATCCGTAAGATATACAATCATCAAAGAATATTTCTAAACAATATATTAATCAAAATGTATTTGTACATTTGCCAGCAAATTGAGTTTAAAATGAATAAATATCGGATTACTTATCGGTTTACCGCTTGCCATAGCAAGTTATCGACTTTGTCGCTTTGCATAGCAAAGAAATCCTAATAATAAAGAAGTGCGGGAGTGCAAATCCCGCACGACGGAATCTATATTGCTTATCTTTTGGTCTTCAATCATTATTCAGTTGTTCTTTTTGCTGATTTTTATTTCTTGCTTTTGCTTGCTGAATTGTGGGTAGGGGTTTGCTTTTGTGTTATGTGGTTTATTTAGCTTAAAAAGGTTTTTTGGGTGGCTAAATTACATTTTTTCTTATAAGTGTCTGTTGTTTTATTATTTTTTATCAAATAATTTCTTTTTTATACATTATTTATTGTAAGTTTGCAGTGTTAAAAACTAATTTCTTTCGTTACGATGTAATAAAAGACGATAAACCTAAAGACAATTATATCATGAAAAAAACAGTACTAATTTTAGTAGCAATTGTTTTTGCAATAAACCTAAACACTCAAGCACATGACTTTTTGGCTGTGAATAGTGATGGTGATACTATTTATTATAAAATAACATCAAATGTTGCTCCTTACACTGTTGCAGTTACTTTTAAAGGTACTGCTGAATATGAATATGAAAATGAATATAAAAATAGTATTTCTATTCCTGATTCTGTTTTGAGGTCTGGACGTTACTATAAGGTTACTTCAATTTATTATTATGCTTTTTATTTTTGTACTGAATTGACTTCAGTAACTATTCCCAACTCTGTTACTATTATTAGGTCAAGTGCTTTTAATAATTGCATTGGGTTAACTTCAGTAACTATTCCAAATGGTGTTACTTTGATTGGAAATGCTGCTTTTAATGGTTGTACTGGTTTAACTTCAATAACTGTTCCTGATTCGGTTACAAAAATTGAAGCTTTTGCTTTTGCTGATTGTTCAAATTTGAGAACTGCAACTATTGGCGAGTCGGTAACTACTATTGAAACTTCTATTTTTGAATATTGTAATTCTTTAACTTCATTAAATTTTAATGCAATTAACTGTAATGAATTAACTAATTGTTTTCAAAATATGCCTGCATTGGATACAATTAATTTTGGTAATCAGGTTTTAACCATTCCGGCAAGTGCTTTTAGGGATATGAGTGGAATTACCACTGTGTTGATTGGCAACTCTGTTACTGCTATTGGTAGTTATGCTTTTGCTGATTGTGACAGCATTACTTCTATAAATCTTCCAAACTCCCTAAGGTCAATTGGTAGTGCTGCTTTTTATGGAAGCGATGGATTAACTTCAATAACAATTCCCAATTCTGTTACTTCAATTGGTGGTTTTGCTTTTTATCAATGCACAGGGTTAACGTCTATATCTCTTCCCAATTCTCTTGCTGTTATTGAAAGATATACTTTTTTTGGATGCTCTGCTTTAACTTCAATAACCATTCCTGAGTCGGTTACTGAAATTGGAAATGGTGCTTTTGCTGGTTGCGTTTCGTTTACTTCATTTACAATTCCTAAAAATGTTACTACAATTGGTTCTGATGTTGTAACCAATTGCAATTTGTTAACTTACATAAGAGTTGAAGCAATTAATCCTCCAGCTCTTTATAATTATTCATTCAATGAGGTTAGTTGGGCTTTGCCTCTTTATGTGCCTTGTGAATCTGTTTCAAGATATGGTTCTGATATATTTTGGGGAGAGTTTACAAATATTATTGGATTTAAAACTGCACTACATATTAACACCTCAATTTGCGAGGGAAGTTTTTATACTGATTATGGTGCAAACATTGATTCTGCTGGAGTTTATACTTTGGTTAATGGTTGCGACAGTGTTATTTTGATTTTGAGTGTTATGCCTTTGCTTGAGGCTCCTTATAATTTAAGATTTATTGATAATGAACGTATAACTTTAGCTTGGCAAGGAGATACATACAGCTATGATATTTATCGCGATGACAGTTTGGTGGCTAATGTTGCTGATACTGTATTTGTGGATAATTTTAATATGATTAATGGTCATACTTATTGCTATAAAATTAAAGCTAAAAACATATATAATTGTGAAAGTGAGTTTAGTGATACTGTTTGCGTTGCTGTTATTGGTTTAGAAAATGTTGAAAGCACAAATATTCAAACTAAACTTTATCCTAATCCAACAAATGGTAAATCTGTTCTTGAATTGGAAGGTTTAACATCTGATGCCGATGTTTTGGTTTATGATATGGAGGGTAGGGTTATTAAAACTTATAAAGTTAATAAAGGTACAAAGGAATTGGAGATTGATTTAAGTGGATATTTTAAAGGTGTTTTTTCAATTAGAATAGTGAATGAAAGAATTGATATAACAAAGAAACTTGTTGTTGAATAGGAGGGTTGAGGCGTTGAGATGTTGAGTTGTTACCCCTCATTCCCCTAAAGGGGAAGAAAACAACTAAACGACTAAACATTAACCAACTGACCTTTTACAAATAAGCGTAAAGAAAATTGAAGTTTTGAACGTGAAGAAAGTTTATTTGTTTGAGCCGCAGGCGAGTTTTTAAACTTTTAGTGAAAAGCTGCGATTTTTAACTTGTTTGTGAACAGTCTTGATTTTTGCAACTTTTTATCAAGAAAAAGTTGGTATGAAAAAGTAAAATAAAAAAATATATTATGAAGAAGTTATTACTGGTTTTAATTGCATTTATTTTAGGATTAAGCATAAACACTCAAGCACATGATTTTTATTCATTAAACAGTGAAGGAGATACTATTTATTATAATATAATTTCTTCTGTTTCTCCTTATACAGTTGAAGTAACTTATAAAGGTGTTTATTTTTATAATGATTATAATGAATATAGAGGTAGTGTTACAATTCCTGATTCAGTTTTTTATAATGGTAATTACCATAAAGTTACTTCAATTGGAAATGGCGCTTTTTATGAATGTTATGAATTAACCTCAATTTCACTTCCAAATACTATTTTATATATTGGTTACAGTGCTTTTTATGGTTGTAACGGATTAACTTCCATAACAATTCCAAACTCTGTTACTTCATTTGGCAATAGTGTATTTAGACATTGCTTTGGACTGACCTCAATTACTATCCCTAACTCTGTGACGGATATTGGTATTGAAACTTTTGCCGATTGCGTTGAATTAACTTCAATAACTCTTTCTGACTCTATAAGTTCAATTGGTTTAAATTGTTTTTATAATTGCAGAAGATTAGATTCAATTACTATTCCGTCTTCTGTTACATTAGTTGATAATTGTGCTTTTTATGCATGTAGTGCTTTAACATCAGTAAACATTCCAAACTCTGTAACTTCAATTGGTATGGGTGTTTTTTGGAATTGCGGTTCTTTAGCCTCAATTTCAATTCCTGCCTCAATTACTTCAATTGCTCCTTTTGCTTTTGAAGGTACTCCATTTTATAACAATATGCCTGATGGTGTGGTGTATTTTAATAATATCCTGTATAGTTATAAAGGCATTATGCCAGAAAATTCTTCTATTACTGTTCAAGAAGGAACAAAAAGTATTTGTGCAAATGCTTTCAGGTATAAGTCTAATTTAACTTCAATTTCCATTCCTAATTCTGTTACTTCAATTGGCAATAATGCTTTTTTGGATTGTAGTGGTTTAACTTCAATAACAATTCCCAACTCTGTTACTACTATTGAATTTTCTACTTTTTACAATTGCTCTGGATTAACTTCTATTACCATTCCTAACTCTGTTACCTATATTAAAGATAGAGCTTTTGGTGAATGTACTGGATTAACCTCACTAACTATAGGAAACTCTGTTACTGAAATTGATTACAATGCTTTTGGCAATTGTAGTGGATTAACATCAATAACTTCTTTAGCTGAAACTCCTCCAAGTTTAGGTGTTTTAGTATTTGATTATGTTAACAAATCAATACCTCTTTATGTTCCTGAAGCATCCATTCCTTTATATCAAGCTGCTGAAGGGTGGCAAGACTTCTACAATATTCAAATAGGTTTAGATGATATTAATGTTGCTAATAATATTAATGTTTTAATTTATCCCAACCCTGCAAAAGACAAGACTAAAATTGAGTTTAAGGGTTTAAACTTTATAGCTGATATTATTATTTATGATATTATGGGTAAGGAAGTTAAAAGAGATGTTATTGCTAAAGAAACAAAAGAATTGGAGATTGATGTTAAAGATTTAAACAGGGGAGTTTATAATATTAGAATTTGTAGTAAAGGAATTGATTTAACTAAGAAACTTGTTGTTGAATAGGAGGGTTGAGGCGTTGAGACGTTGAGTTGTTGAGATGTTACCCCTCATTCCCCTAAAGGGGAAGAAAACAACTAAACGAATAAACGAATAAACAACTAAACATTAACCAACTGACCTTTTACAAATAAGCGTAAAGAAAATTGAAGTTTTGAACGTGAAGAAAGTTTATTTGTTTCGTCGTGCGGGATATGAACTATCCCGCACTTCTTTATTATAAGGATTTTTAATCCTATACTTCTTTCTAAAACATAAAGAATAAATACATTCTAAAAAATATTTTCTCAATATTTATCCGAATATGTTATTTTAATTGTATTTTTGCTATCATAATTAACCTTATTTTCAGTCATAAATACTTTATATATGAAAAAACTATTCCTTATTTTAGCTTTAACAGTATTTAGTTCCTTTGCTTTTGTTTCTTGTGAATATGAAGAAGATAATGAAATGGTGGATACTGTGTGGTCTGCTCCTTTTGGAAATGATATTCTTTGGATAGAGTTTACTTCGAATAATCAATTTGAAGATTATACTACTGACCCACGTGGGAATTATATTCATGAGGATGATGGTTATGGCACGTATGATTATGACCCTGATTATGTAACTTTTATAACGCATAACAGTCCATTTCCTTTTGATTTTGCAAAGGTTGAGGGAAATGAAATGACGGTGGTTTACAAATCGGGTTATACGCTGGTTTTTAATAGAGAATATTAAAATATGAGCATATGGCTTTGGTTTTTGGTTTATGTGTTTGATTTTTTGAAGTTGCTAAATTACAAATAATAATTCATAAAATACATATATCAAATATTTTCGTGCGGGATTTCCGACTCCCGCACTATATTATTATAAGGATTTAAAATCCGATATTTGTTTCATTAACAAGGATAATATATCCTAATAATAAAAAAGTGCGGCATAACATATACCACACAACGAAATATATAAAAATGTCCAGTTTTTTTGCTAATTAACTGGACAAATTGTTTATCTTTGCAGCAAATTTATAGTATATGAAAATAAGTGAATATATAGTGTTTAAAATAGATAGGCTACCTAAGGGATATGTATTCACCTATTCCGATTTTATTACTGAGGTGAATAAAAAAAGGCAATCTAAATAAATAGACTGCCAATTTCCATTAACAATTAACCTCTAATAATTAACCATTAATAATTAACCACTAACCATTAATTACGGTTCCATTGGTTCTTCGATTGGTTGCTCAATGCCTACTAATCCTTTTGGTGCTGGATTGCGAAAAGCAAAATAGGTTGATTTCAACTTGTTCTTGAATCGAACATTTGGATTAAACCTAATTGCAACACCTTTAATTGATGAAGCATCTGCCTCCTCTTGAGTATCAACTGCTTTTGCACGAAGATAAGGAGTGAAATTGCCTAACTGGTCTAACTGAACTGTGATTCCATTCATGGTGGAGTCAGTAATAACCATTTGCAATGCTCTCAAAGCCGATAACACGTCGTTTTCAGCCAATGCACTTGCTCCTGCAATGCGTTCAATCAATTGCTCTTGAGTCATTATCCCATTACGAGAGATAACTGCTAAGTGCTTTTGCCCTGGATTAGCTCCTAAAGCAACCTTTCTTTCAACTATTGTGTAGTTAAACATAAAACTGGACGATTAACCTTATATCATCGAGAGGTTCTTAAATGAATAAATAATTGAAAAGGGAGTTTAATCATAAAACTAAACCTTAAACCCTTAAACTTTCAACATTACTAACTGTAATATCATAGTACAAATATAAGAAATCTTTTTGATATAGAGTCATTTAACTCTATTTTATTATGTTCTTTTTTAGTTAAATAGTGTTAAAAATGCTTGGATAAATATTCTCTCATTTCCTAAGATTACTTTCTCTTTATTCTTTAGTATGGATTTGATTTTGAAAAATAAATTGTATTTTTGCATTTCTATGGATGCAAAAAGATTAGAAAAGGTTGCTCGCCTTATTCAGAAAGATTTGGGTGAGATTTTACAGATGGAAGCTGTGGCATTGTTTGAAGGTGCTATGATTACGGTTACTATGGTCAGAGTGAGTGCCGATTTGTCGGTGGCTCGTGTGTATGTGAGTATTTTTGCTCTTGGTGGTAAGTCTTCAATGGATATTTTTAAGCTATTGGAAGAGAAAAATACCCTTATTAGGATGAAGCTTGCTCAAAGGGTGCGTCATCAGCTTAGGGTCATTCCTCAGCTAAGTTTCTTTATTGATGATAGCTTGGATTATATGGAAAAAATAGATAATCTTCTAAAAAACTAACCATTAAACCCTAACCATTAACCATTAACCATTAATCATTAAAAATGAACCTATCCTTCTTTGTTGCTTTTAGGTATTTCTTTTCAAAGAAAAAATTGAAGGTTATTAATATTATTTCAATGATTTCTATGATAGGGATAGCTATTACTACTGCTGCTCTTTTGATAGTTCTTTCGGTCTTCAATGGTTTTACTTTTGTTGGGGAGAAAGTCCTATCTCTTTCCAATCCTCCTTTGATTGTTGAGCCTAACAAGGGGAAGGTCTTTTCGTTGGACACTATTGATATTCATAGGATTTCTTCCTTAAAAGAGGTTTCTGTTGCGTCTGCTGTCTTAACGGAAAATGCATTAGCAACCTTTGGTTCTTCTCAGGCATTGGTTAGGATGAAAGGGATTGACTCTTCTTTTTTTGGTCTCAGGAGGATTGATACCTCAATTGTTTATGGGAAATTTGAGTTGGAGCGTTTTGGAAATCCTGCCTCTGTTTTGGGGATTGGGCTAATGGGGAGATTGGGCTTGAGCAATAATGCTGATATGATGGGGGCAGTGATTAAGCTTGCTGTTCCAAAAAGAAGTGGGAAGATTTCTCCAATTATTGAAGAGACTTTTAGTGTGGGTGAGGTTATATATAATGGTTGCTTTATGATGAATGCTTCCATTGATGAAACTGATGTTTTTCTCCCTATTGGCTTTGTGAGGGATATTTTGGAGTATGAAAACAATGAAATTAGTGCAATTTACGTTAGTCCTAAGAAGGAAAAGGATATTCCCAAGCTCAAAGAAGAAATTCAGCTTATTGTTGGCAAAGACTATAGTGTTAAGAATATTTTGGAGCAAGACCCTCTCTATCAAAAAGTTGTTAGGGTTGAAAGATGGGGTGTTTATGCCATACTCTCATTTATTATTTTTGTTGCCTCCTTCAATGTTATGGGGTCTTTGTCTCTTTTGATTATGGATAAGAAGAAGGATATCCTCATCTTGCGTTCAATGGGGGCAAGTCTTTCTGTGGTTAGGAAGATTTATTTCTACAATGGATTAATGCTTTCGGTTATTGGTGCTTTGGTTGGATTGATTCTTGGAGCAGGATTTTGTTTGGTTCAGCAACATTTTGGACTAATAAAGATGGGCGGTGATAATTTAATTGTTGATGCCTTCCCAATTGTGCTTAAGTTTATGGATATAATTTCAATTTTTTTATTAGTTTTGTCCATTGGAATAATTTCTGTTGCCATTATGGTTAGCAGGATAAAGTTTGATAATAATTTAAATCAATAATATGGAACTTCAATTTTATAATACACTTTCAAGGAAGAAAGAAATCTTTCAACCTATCAATCCTCCACATGTTGGGATGTATGTTTGCGGACCAACTGTCTATGGTGATGCTCATTTGGGGCATGCACGTCCAGGCATTACTTTTGATATTATCTTTCGCTACCTAAATTTCATTGGCTATAAGGTTAGATATGTTAGAAACATTACTGATGTTGGACATTTGGAGAATGATTCGGATGATGGTGAGGATAAGATTGCAAAGAAAGCACGCCTTGAGGAGGTTGAGCCTATGGAGATAGCACAATTCTACACCATGCGTTATCTTCAAGCAATGGATATGTTGAATGTTCTTCGTCCAAGCATTCAGCCCACTGCCTCAGGTCATATTATTGAGCAGATTGAGATAGTTAAAAAGATTTTAGATGCTGGCTATGCCTATGTTTCAAAAGGAAGTGTTTATTTTGATGTGTTGAAATATCATAAAGACACTCAGAAATATGGCATCCTTTCAAATAGGGTAATTGAGGATATGCTTCAAACCACAAGAGAGCTCGATGGTCAGGACGACAAGAATAATCCTGCTGATTTTGCACTTTGGAAGAAAGCCGAACCTGAACACATTATGCGTTGGCCTTCTCCTTGGAGTGAGGGTTTCCCTGGCTGGCATTTGGAATGTACTGCAATGAGTGCTAAGTATCTTGGAGAGAAGTTTGATATTCATGGAGGAGGGCTTGACCTTCTTTTCCCACATCACGAGTCAGAAATTGCACAATCGGTTTGCGCCTTTGGGCATCAGCCAACCAACTATTGGGTTCATAATAATATGATTACGATTGAGGGTAAGAAAATGGGTAAGAGTTTGAATAATTTTATAACATTGGAAGAATTGTTTAATGGAACGCATAGGTTGCTGAAAAAAGCCTATTCTCCAATGACAATACGTTTCTTTATTCTTCAAGCTCATTATCGTTCAACCTTAGACTTTTCCAATGATGCCCTAACAGCAGCAGAAAAAGGACTAAAACGTTTGCTTGAGGCTCAAAGAAATATTAGTAAGATTAGTCCTAAGGCTGATGGAAGTGATTTGAACATTAAGTCCCTAATTGAAAGCTCAATGCAGGCAATGAATGATGATTTTAATACTCCAATCGTTATATCGCATTTGTTTAGTGCAGTCTCAATCATCAATAGTATAGTTGATGGGAAGGAAAAGATTAATTCTCAAGGCTTAGAAGATTTGAAAACCCTATTCAATAGCTATTTGGGTGATATTTTAGGGATTAAGGATGAGCAAGTTTCTGATATGATGCCAACTGTTGAGGGGTTGGTTAATTTGATTCTTGATGTTAGGAAGCAAGCAAGAGAAGAAAAGAATTGGGCTAAGAGTGATGAAATTAGAGATAAATTAGCTGAAGTAGGGGTTAAGATTAAAGACTCTAAGGATGGAGTTAGTTGGAGCTTGGAGTAGTGGTTAATGGTTAATGATTAATGGTTAATAGCTGGTGGTTGATTTTTTACTCAGAATAAAATAATTAGGTATGAAGAGATTAAGTTTTATTATTCTTGTTGGGGTTTTGGTTGTCTTTGCAGCTTGCACAGGTAAGAAACAACAAGATACGGCAATAAGCAGCATCACTTATGCAAATGTTGAGATTCCTGATTTCAATGCAGATTCGGCTTATGCTTATGTGAAAAGACAATGCGACTTTGGTTCAAGAGTTCCTGAGTCAAAAGCTCATAAAGAATGTGGAGATTATTTGGTTTCCTTCTTTAAGCAATTTGCAGATACAGTTATTGAACAGAACTTTAAGACCAAGCTCTATAATGGCAAGGAAGTGAACGGAAGAAATATTATTATTAGCTTTAATCTTGCTTCAACTGACAGAACTCTTTTCGCAGCACATTGGGACTCGAGAGCATGGGCAGATAATGACCCAGATGAGAAGAATCATAAAACCCCAATTATTGGTGCAAATGATGGAGCTTCAGGAGTTGGAGTACTTATGGAAATGGCAAGATGCTTGAAGCAAAAGCCAACTTCTTTAGGAATTGATATGGTTTTGTTTGATGTTGAAGACCAAGGCTGTCCTGAGTGGGATGAAACAGATATTGAAGACCAATCAGATTGGTGTTTGGGTGCTCAGTTTTGGTCAAAGAACCCTCATATTCCTTTCTATCAAGCTAAGTATGGTATTCTTTTAGATATGGTTGGTTATTCCAATCCTCTCTTCACTAAGGAATCTCAATCAATGTACTATGCTTCTTCAATAATGAACAAGGTTTGGCAGATAGCAAAGGACAAAGGATATGGTAATATGTTTTCCGATGAACTTACGGGTGGAGTAATGGATGACCATGTTTGGGTAAATAGATATGCCAAGATACCAATGATAGACATAGTTCAATATGACCCAATGGGAAGTTTTTTCCCCTATTGGCATACTCTTAAGGATGATATTAACTGCATAAGTAAAAATACTTTAAAGGCTGTTGGCGAAGTTTGTTTAGTTGCAATATATAGTGCTTCTTAGCGTTATGGAATTATGAAAAAAACATTTCTCCTACTTCTTTCTCTTATTGCAATTAGCTTTGTTGGTTGTAAGGAAGAGCCTTATGATTATGGGTATGTGAACTTCTATATTGACCCAGAAAGCACTGAGTATTTTAATCTAAATACTGGAAATAGGGGGTGGGAATATTTTGAAGGAGGAATGAGAGGAGTTGTGGTTTTTAGAGTTCTTTATGGAGAATATGTTTGTTATGAAAGGTCTTGCTCCAATACTGATTGCCATGGACGATTAGAGGTTGATACCACAACCAATATGCTTATTAATTGCCCAAAATGTCACTCAAGCTTCATCTACACTGATGGTTCTCCAACCTCTGGTAGTGAGGCAAAAAGAAGTCTCTATTCCTACTGTACACATTTTGACGGACTCTATCTTTGGGTATATAATTGTAATTAGCTATGAGAGTATTTTTTGCATATCTTTTATTCCCACTCTCCATTCTTTATGGTATAGTTATCTATTTGAGAAATCGTTTCTATGATTTTAAATGGATAAGTTCTAAGAAACATAAGGTAACTACAATTGGGGTTGGGAATTTGAGAGTTGGAGGGACAGGAAAAACTCCACATGTTGAGTATTTGATTGAGGTTCTTTCTGAAGAATATGAAATTGCAGTTTTGAGCAGAGGTTATGGAAGGAAAACCAAAGGTTTTAGATATGTTGAGTTGGAGGATAAGGCAATTGATGTTGGGGATGAGCCTTTGCAGATGAAAACAAAGTTCCCAAATATTTGTTTTGCAGTTTGTGAGGATAGGAACAAAGGAATTGAAAGACTTGAGAAGGATAAGAATGGTCTTGAAATAGTTATTTTAGATGATTCTTTTCAGCATAGGAAATTATCATTAGACCTTTCAATACTTCTAACCTCCTATTCTTTCCCATTCTTTAAGGATAAGATTATTCCTTTTGGACTTCTTAGGGAGCATAAGAATGGGTACAAAAGAGCCGACTACATACTCATTACCAAATCTCCCCAAAACTATACAATGGGGGATAAGGTTGTTTTTGAGTCGAGAATTAGACCTAAGAAATATCAGAAGGTTTTCTTTAGCCACACAGACTACAAGCCTCTCTATTCTTTGTTTGAAAGGGATGCAACAATTCAGTTGGAAGATACTTCGGCAATTCTTATAACAGGAATTGCAGATAATAGTCCAATGATAGATTTTCTTTCAGAAAAAACTCAAATAATTGAGAAAATGGAATTCCCTGACCACTACTATTTCACAAATAAAGATATTGAAACCTTGATTAATCTCTATGGTTCAAAGAAAAAAGAGAATACTATAATAATTACTACTGAAAAGGACTCAATGAGGCTAAAAGAATTTGAGCAATTAAGGAATTTGCCTATTTATGTTCTTCCAATTGGATTAACAATTACCTCATCGGTAACTAAATCAATTAATTTTAAAGAAATAATTTTAGAAGATGTTAGAAAAAATAAGAGCTACAGCAAATTATATTAGGGAAAATGTTAATACAAGACCAAAGATAGGGATTGTTTGTGGGAGTGGATTAGCAAATATTGTGAATATTATTAATACTGAAAAAGTATTGGATTATTCTTCTATACCCAATTTTGCCCTCTCAACAGCAATTGGACATAAGAGTAAATTGGTTTTTGGGACTCTTGGAGGCAAAGAAATTCTTGCAATGCAGGGACGTTTCCACTACTATGAAGGATATACAATGCAAGACGTAACCTTCCCTATTCGTGTGATGAAAGAATTGGGAGTAAATACCCTAATCCTTACCAATGCTGCTGGAGGAGTTAATCCAGAGTTTAATGTTGGAGATATTATGATAATTGAAGACCATATTAATCTTTTGCCAAATCCATTAATTGGGAAGAATGATGAAAGATTGGGACTTCGTTTCCCTCCAATGAGCAGGGCATACACTCCAAAGTTGATTGATATGGCTAAGGAAATTGCAAAGGAGAATAAAATTGAGCTAAGGCAAGGTGTGTATTTAGGAAATTCGGGACCAAGCTACGAAACTCCAGCAGAGTATAAGTTCTATCGTAAGGTAGGGGCAGATACTGTTGGGATGAGTACAACTCCTGAAGTGATTGTTGCCTCACATTCCCAAATGGATGTGTTTGCAATGAGCCTTGTTTCAAATGTTTTCAGAGAGGATATTAGAGAAGATGCTACTCATGATGAGGTTTTGCAAGCTGGAAAGAATGCTGAGCAGAAAATGATGCTACTTGTGGAAAAACTTATTGAAAGATTATAAATGAAGAAAGTATTAATTAGGGATATAATCGAAACCATCGAAAAGGTTGCTCCTCTTCAGTGGCAGGAAGATTATGATAATTCGGGTCTAACATTAGGGGACACAAGTAAGGAATGTTCGGGAGTTTATGTTTGTTTAGACTTGTCGGAAGATATTATTGAGAAAGCAATCAAAAAGAATTGCAATTTAATAATTTCTCATCACCCAATAATATTTAAGGGAATTAAGAAAATAGATAACGCTTCCACCTTAGGACAAATCCTAACTAAATCAATAAAGAATGATATTTCTCTCTATGCAGCTCATACTAACATCGATAATGCCTTTAATGGAGTAAATGGGATATTGGCTGAAAAGATGGGATTAATAAATCTAAAATCTCTAAGCAAAGATTTAATCTTCCAAAATGAAAACTTTTTAGGCTCAGGTGCAATTGGTGAACTTAAAGAAAAAATGAAGACAGAAGATTTCCTTCAACTTATCAAAACCAAGCTAAACTTAAGTCAGGTGAAATATAATTCCAAGAATCAAAAATTCATCAAACGTGTTGCAATCTGTGGAGGAAGTGGAGGTTTCTTAATTAAGGATGCAATCAAGGCTAAGGCTGATATTTTCATCACTGGAGAAATTAAATATCACGATTTAATTGATAACGATAATCAAATACTGCTTGCAGAAATAGGGCATTTTGAAAGTGAACAATTTATAAAAGAAAGGATTATTGCAATTCTTTATGAAAAGTTTTGTAATTTTGTGCCCTTATTTTCCGATAAGACAGCAAATAGAGTAAAATATTTAAAATAATAAATCATAATGGCAAAGAAAGTTACATCAAAAACAAAGGCAGAATCAAAAGTTAATCCAATAATTAGAAGCGAAGAAGCAGACATAACTGTTGAAAAGAGATTAATTGCTTTGTATAAATTACAACAGATAGATTCTCAAATTGACCGCATTAGAATTATTAGAGGGGAATTGCCTTTGGAAGTACAAGACCTTGAGGATGAAATTGCAGGATTGGAAACAAGGATAGAGAAATTTAAGGCTGAAGAAGTGGCTTTAACTCAAAAGAATCTTGAGAAAAAATCAATGATTTCTGATTGCATTGCTTTAGTTAAAAAATATACCACACAACAAAATAACGTTAGAAATAATCGTGAATACGAATCTCTTACTAAGGAAATTGAATTTCAAAATTTAGAAATCCAACTTTGTGAAAAAAGAATCAAAGAGGCTAATGCTGAGATTGAACATCAAAAGCAAGAGATGGAAAGAGTAAATACAATTTTGGAAGAAAAGAGAAAAGACTTAGAGGTTAAGAAATCTGAGTTGGATGAGATTATTGCTGAAACTCAAGAAAGAGAAAGAGTTTTGTTGGAGGAAAGCAAGGAAAATGAACAATTGATTGAAGATAGATATTTAACAGCCTATCAAAAGATAAGAGCCAATTCAAGAAATGGTTTAGCAGTTGTGGAGGTTGATAGGGATGCTTGTGGAGGTTGTTTCAACAAGATACCTCACCAAAGACAAATGGATATTAGAATGCACAAGAAGATTATTGTTTGTGAATACTGCGGAAGGATATTGGTTGACCAAGCAATTGTTGCTGAAGTTGAGCAAGGATAAAATCTAATCTTCAATCTAATTTTTTAAAACGAAGATTCATTTTACTGAAACGAGGTTTTAATTTTCTATTATAAGGTTTTAATATTGGATAATAAGAAAGGTGTATTTTTAGTTATTAACTTAAAATATCAATGAGCTTAGATTATAAAAGCATAAAAACTGATAATATGAAAAAATATAAATACATACACCAGCCTTCAATCCTTATTGGGAATGAGCTCAAGGAAGTAAATATCTTGATTGAAAACGATAGGATAATTAAGATTTCTGAAGAAGAGATTCCCAACCTTCCTTCTCAAACTCAAATTATTGAGGCAAAGGGATTGACCTTGCTGCCTGGTATTATAGATATTCACGTTCATTTTCGTCAGCCTGGTTTAGAACATAAGGCAGATATGCTTTCGGAGTCAAGAGCTGCTGTTGCAGGAGGAGTTACAACTGTTTTTGATATGCCCAACACCCTTCCTCCAACAACAAACCTTAAAGCCCTAACAGAAAAGATAAACCTTGCAAAAGAAAATATGCTTTGCAACTATAAGTTCTATTTGGGAATTACCAATAATAATTTACAAGAGGCTCTAAGCATTGACCCAAGCCTTATTTGTGGATATAAGATATATCTTGGCTCTTCAACGGGAGATATGTTAGTTGACAAGGCACAAGCAATTGAGGGCTTATTTGAGAAGAGTAATTTGATAATAACTGCCCATTGTGAAGATGAGAAGAGGATTAGGGAAAACACAAAAAAATACAAGGAAATCTATCCAGATAATGATGCTCCAGCCACAATTCACCCATTAGTTAGGGACTCTGAGGCTTGTTATCTTTCAACAAAATTTGCCATTGGGCTCACAAACCAAAACACAAGGCTAAATATTGCCCATATTACATCCGAAAAAGAATTATCCTTGCTTAAGTCAGGAAAGATTGACTCAAAAAATATTACTGCAGAAGTATCTCCTGTTCATCTTTGGTTTGAAGAAAAGGATTTCGAACGCTTAGGCAATAAGATAAAATGTAATCCTTCCATTAAGGCCAAGTCGGATAGAGATGCCCTAAGAAAAGCCTTGCGAGAAGATAAGATAGACTTTGTGGCAACCGACCATGCTCCTCATCTTATGGAAGAAAAAGAAAAGCCATATTTCCAAGCACCTTCAGGCCTCCCTTCCATTCAGTTCTCCTTAAACATTATGCTTGAGTTAGTAAGGCAAGGTGAATTAAAGCTTTCTCAAGTTCAAGAGAAAATGTGTCATAATCCAGCAACATATTTCCATTTGGAAGATAGAGGCTATATTAAAGAAGGCTACTATGCCGATTTAGTATTGGTTGATTTGAATGGTAAAACTAAAGTAACCAACGATATTGTTCTTTCCAAATGCAAGTGGTCAGCCTTCGAAGGAGAAACATTCAATTCAAAGATAGTTGCTACCTTTGTAAATGGAGAAGAGGTATATTCCCAAAAATAACCCTTACTTAAACCAAAATAACCCTTACTTAAACAAAAATAACCTTAGTTTATTTCAAATTATCTCTGAGAAAAATTTGAGAAGTCAGCGTATAATTTAAAAGACCTTAAAGACCCTAATGATATTAAAATGATTAACCATTAACCATTAATCATTAACAATTAACCACTTAAATTATTCTTCATTTTCTTTTGTTTATTCCGTAGTTTAGATGTATTTTTGTAAATTATTTTAGATAATAATTCTATTAAAAACTGATATAATCATTTATGTCTGACATAATTAAAATCAAGAGAGGTTTTGATATTAAGATTTCTGGAAAGGCAATTGAGAAGGTTTCTTCTCCTTTGGTTACTTCCTATGCTCTTAAGCCGACTGACCACATTGGCATTACGCCAAAGCTTATGGTTAAGGAAGGTGATAGGGTTAAGGCTGGAACTCCTGTTTTCTATTCAAAACAAAATGAAAAAATCCTCTTCACTTCGCCTGTAAGTGGGACAATTGAGTCCATAAATAGAGGAGAAAAAAGAGCCATTGAGGAGATTGTTATTTCTGCCGATAGTGTGCAAGAATACGAAGACTTTGGAACGGAATCACTTGCTTCAATGCAAAGAGAAGAGGTGATTGAGAAACTACTTAAGTCAGGACTTTGGACTCTAATTCGCCAAAGACCCTATTCCACAATTCCAAATCCTGAGCTTCAACCAAAATGTATTATCATTTCTGGGTTTGATTCCTCACCACTTGCTGCAAACTATAATTTTATCCTAAAGGGTAAAGGGGCTCAAATCCAATTGGGGGTTGATGTTTTGAAGAAACTTAGCTCTGGAAAGATTCATCTAAACATTAGAGCAAATGAAACTAATGCCGATGAGCTTTTGAAGTTGGAGGGTGTGCAGATAAATCGTTTTGAGGGACCGCATCCAGTTGGAAATGTTAGTGTTCAAATATCCAAACTTGACCCAATCAATAAGGGAGATATGGTTTGGTATATTGATGTTCAAGACTTGGCAATCATTGGAAATTTATTTGTTTCTGGAAAGGTAGAAAAAGATAGAATGGTTGCATTAGTTGGACCAGAGGTTAAGAATACACAATATTTTAATATTAAGATTGGAGCTTGCATTTCTTCATTGGTTATGGATAATGTTAGTAAGGATAATAATTTAAGATATATTAGTGGTAACGTTCTAACAGGCAAGAGAATTAAGGAGAATGGTTATGTGGGGGCATACGATAATTTGGTTTCAGTCATTAAGGAAGGGGACTATTATCAATTCTTGGGCTGGATAGCTCCTGGCTTTAAGAAGTTCAGTCTTTCAAGAACATTCCCTACTGGATTTCTCAATCTTTTGCCTTCAAAGTTTAGAAAACCAATTAAGATTGACACTAATATGCATGGTGGTAAGCGTGCTTTGGTTCTAACAGGTGAGTATGAAAAGGTATTGCCATTAGACATTTATCCAATGCAACTAATCAAGGCTTGCATAATTGAAGATATTGACCTTATGGAACAATTGGGTATTTATGAGGTTGATGCTGAGGATTTCGCTCTTTGTGAAGTTATTGATGTTTCAAAAACAGATATTCAACAAATAATTCGTAATGGTCTTGAACTAATTAGAAAGGAGATGGGAGAATGAAATTTGTAAGAGATTTTTTAGATAAGATAAAACCAAACTTCGAAAAGGGCGGAAAATTCCCTTGGCTTCACTCAACCTTTGATGCCTTTGAAACCTTTGCCTTTGTTCCTAAAACAACAACCTCTTCAGGTGCACATTTTAGAGATGCAATTGATATGAAGAGAACAATGACAATGGTTATTTTAGCTCTTATGCCTGCACTTTTGTTTGGAACATACAATATAGGATTTCAGCATTTCCACAGCATAAATCCAGAACTTTCTTTCTTTGAAGGCTTTTGGGATAATTTATTGTATGGGATAATAAAAATCCTACCAATAGTTGTTGTTTCCTATGTTGTTGGGCTTTCAATTGAGTTTGGTTTTGCTCAATGGCGTAAGCATGAAGTGAATGAAGGTTTCTTGGTAACGGGAATGCTTATTCCTTTGGTTATGCCGCCAGATGTTCCTCTTTGGCAGGTTGCCTTAGCAACTGCTTTTGCTGTGGTTATTGGAAAGGAAGTGTTTGGAGGAACGGGAATGAATTTCCTTAATCCTGCACTACTTGCTCGTGCCTTTTTGTTCTTTGCTTTTCCAAGTTCAATGTCAGGAGATAATGTTTGGATTGCTCAAAAGGCTGATGCTTTTTCAGGGGCAACGCCTCTTGCCGAAATGATGATGGGTGCTGAGCTTCCTTCTACCTCGTTCTGGGATATGTTCCTTGGAATTATGCCAGGAAGTATTGGAGAAACATCTGCAGTTGCAATATTACTTGGAGCAGCCTTCCTTCTGATCACAGGCGTTGGTTCATGGAGGATTATGCTTTCAGTCTTTATGGGAGGAGCTCTAATGGGACTTACCTTTAATCTTTTTGGTTCAAATCCTTACACTCAAATTCCTTTCTACTATCATTATGTTATGGGAGGATTTATGTTTGGAGCAGTTTTTATGGCAACCGACCCTGTAACTGCAGCACAAACAAACAAAGGAAAATGGATATATGGAATATTGATTGGAGTTATGGCAGTGTTAATTCGTGTTGTAAATCCAGCATATCCAGAAGGAATGATGTTGGCAATATTATTGCTTAATGTATTTGCACCACTAATTGACTATTATATTGTTGATGCAAATATTCGTAAAAGAATGAAACGTTGGAAAATAAAAGGAGGGCAAAATGTTCAGTAATAGATATATTTTTATTTATGCCACAGTCTTAGTTATTGTTTCTGCGGCAATTCTAACCCTTGCCTCTGTTGGATTAAAACCCTATCAGGACAAAAATATAAGGGTAGAAAAAATGCAACAACTTTTGGGTGCAGTGGGAATTGAGTCCACTCCAAAAGATGCTGAAGAACTTTTTCAAAAATACTTTGTTGAGCAACACGCTGTAAATGCTAAAGGAGAAATTGTTGCAAGCATAGTTAATGGCAAACAAACCACAGGTTCAATATCTCCATTTAGCTTAGATACAAAAAAACAATTAGCTCTATACAAAGCAAATGATGCTTCTGCCTCTTTACCTATTTATATATGTATGAAAGACGGAAAGAAATCTTATGTTGTTCCTGTTATGGGTAATGGACTTTGGGGTCCAATTTGGGGCAATTTAGCTTTCTCTGAAGATTTGAATACAATTGTAGGAGTAAACTTCGACCACAAAGGCGAAACCCCAGGGTTAGGAGCTGAAATTGCTTTGCCTGATTTTCAAAATCAATTTAAAGGAAAACAAATATTTGAAAATAATAACTTCACTTCTGTTATGGTGATTAAAAGAGCCGATAAAGCAAATCCTCATCAAGTAGATGCAGTATCTGGAGGCACTATAACCTCAAATGGAGTTACAGATATGTTGAAAAACTGCTTACAGTTCTATATTCCTTACTTTAACTCTTTAAAAAAATAGTATTATGGCTGGATTTAATTTTAAACTAATAAAAAATCCTCTTTCTAAAGAGAACCCAATCACGGTTCAAGTATTGGGAATTTGTTCTGCATTGGCAGTAACTGCTAAGTTGCAACCAGCATTTGTTATGGCATTAAGCGTAACTGTTGTTGTTGCATTTTCAAACCTTATTATTTCCTATTTGAGAAATACCATACCACCAAGAATTAGAATTATTGTTCAATTAGTTATTGTTTCCCTATTAGTAATTTTGGTTGACCAAGTTCTTAAAGCTTTTGTTTATGATGTGAGTAAGCAACTGTCAGTATTTGTTGGGTTAATAATTACCAATTGTATTGTTATGGGACGTTTGGAAGCTTTTGCAATGAGCAATAAGCCTTTAGATTCTTTCCTTGATGGAATTGGCAATGGGCTTGGATATGCTGTAATTTTAATTACTATTGGAGTTGTTAGGGAATTGTTTGGAAGTGGCTCACTTTGGGGCTATCAAATTATTCCCGATTCTTTCTATGAAATGGGATACCAAAACAATAGTTTAATGATAATGCCTCCAATGGCTTTAATTCTTGTTGGAATAATAATTTGGGTACATAGGGCAAGAAATAAAGAGCTCTGCGAGAAATAGTAACACATTAAGAAAGGAAAGAAATTATGCAAGAGATAATTAATATATTCGTTAAGTCAATCTTTATTGACAATATGATATTTGCCTTCTTCTTAGGAATGTGTTCCTATTTGGCAGTATCAAAAACTGTTAAAACCTCAATGGGATTAGGTATTGCAGTTGTATTTGTTCTCCTAATTACCGTTCCTCTAAACTACATTATAGATAATTACCTTCTTAAAGAAGGAGCCCTTGCTTGGATTAGTCCTAAGTTTGCAACAATAGACTTAAGCTACTTGAGTTTTATTATCTTTATTGCAGTTATTGCAGCAATGGTTCAATTGGTAGAAATGTTTGTTGAAAAAACTTCACCCGTTCTATATGCACAACTTGGAATATTCCTTCCACTTATTGCCGTTAACTGTGCAATACTTGGAGCTTCTCTTTTTATGCAAGAAAGACAATACAATAACTTAGGAGAAGTAACTGGATTTGCTCTTGGCTCAGGTATTGGCTGGCTATTGGCAATTGTTGGTATTGCAGCCATTAGAGAAAAGTTGCGTTACTCCCAAATTCCAGCTCCTTTGAAAGGTTTGGGAATAACTTTCATAATAACAGGACTTATGGCAATAGCCTTTATGAGCTTCTTGGGAATAAAATTGTAGAACTAAATCCAATCTTAAAAGAAATGATAAAAATATTAATAATAAGTGTGGTAGTGTTTTTGTTTATAATACTCTTGTTAGTATGGGTACTGCTCTTTGCAAGAAAAAAACTCCTACCACAAGGAGAGGTTAAACTAACCATTAACAACGAAAAAGAACTAACCGTTCAACCAGGTTCAACAGTACTTTCAACCCTATCTGAAAACAAAATCTTTCTTCCTTCTGCTTGTGGAGGAGGAGGAACTTGCGGATTGTGTAAGTGTCAGATTACTGAAGGAGGAGGAGAAGTGTTACCTACAGAAAAGCCTCACCTAAGCAGAAAAGAACAAATGGACAATTATCACTTAGGTTGCCAAGCTAAAGTTCGTCAGGATATGAAAATTGAAGTTCCAGAAGAAATATTTGGAATAAAGAAATGGGAATGTGAAGTGGTATCTAATAATAACGTAGCAACATTTATAAAAGAATTTGTTGTTAAACTCCCAGAAGGAGAAAGTCTTAATTTTCGTTCAGGAGGTTATATTCAAATTGATGTACCAAAATGCGAAGTTGATTACAAATCAATAGATGTTCAACCTGAATTCCATGAAGATTGGGACAGTATGAAGATTTGGGATTTGAAAATGAAAAACCCTGAATTGGTATATAGAGCCTATTCAATGGCTAACCACCCAGCTGAAGGAAATATAATAATGCTCAATATTCGTATTGCAACACCACCATGGGATAGAAAAAAATGTGAGTTCAAACACATTAATCCAGGAGTTTGTTCATCCTACATTTGGTCGCTAAAACCAGGAGACAAGGTAACAATATCTGGACCTTATGGAGAATTCTTTATTAAAGACACACAAAAGGAAATGATGTTTATTGGAGGAGGAGCAGGAATGGCACCAATGCGTTCGCATATCTTCGACCAATTCAAAACAAAACATACCTCTCGTAAAGCTACTTTCTGGTATGGAGGTCGCTCACTTAGAGAACTATTTTATGTTGATGAATTTAAACAAATTGAAAAAGAAAATCCTAATTTCACTTTCAACATCGCATTAAGCGAACCAAAGAAAGAAGACAATTGGGAAGGCTATGTTGGATTTATCCATCAAGTTATCTTTGACAATTATCTTAAAAATCACCAAGAACCTGAAGAGATAGAATACTATATTTGTGGACCACAACTAATGACCAATGCAATAATTAAGATGTTGGATAGCTTAGGAGTACCACCAGAAAATATCCTATTCGACGACTTCGGAAATTAAAATAAAGTAATTATAAATTATATATACAAACAAAGAAGGGGAGTATTCAATATTCTCCTTCTTATTGTTTAGTGTTTGTATGTATTCTAAAATAGATAAGAAAAATAAAACCTTGTTTGGGTAAATTAAAACGAAGAAAGAAAAAATTATTACTTGACTTTAATAAATTATTACTTGATTTCAGTAAATAGTAATTTTTAAAGACCTTAAGGACTCTAAAGACCTTAAGGATATTAAACTCCTTAAGCTCTTTAACTCCTTATGCAACTGAACAACTCAACAACAAAAACCCCCATCATATTGAAAAATATAAGGGACATAATGAAAAATATCTCCTTTATAAATAAAAATATAAGGGAGATAAATAAAAATATAAGGGACTTATTTTCAATTATGTCCCTTGTTTTTTGGGATATTGTCCTTAATCTTTCAGATAGTCAGAAAGTACGAACACCCATGCTGATTTTGATTTGACATCTGAAAATTTAATTGTTGAGGTATTGATAATTAATTCCCCATCCTTATAATTCCATTGCATTTCAGGATGAGTATTATCTAAGAAATATATTATCATATCATCCTTTGGAGCTTTATCAAGCTTTAATACAAGATTTTTTTCTGGAATTGAATATGCAATTGCATAAAGATTATTTTTATTTGTTGTGTAACAAACATAAGGTTTATTACATTTGTACTCAGATTTCCATTTTGCTTTTATCGGTTCTTCCTCTTGAGATTTGCTTTTCCATTTTAAACTGATTGAAGCTTCAAGATTTTTTTCAACATATTCAACATAAACTTTATACTCCTCACCTTTATTAAGTTCAACTTCATAGAAATTGATATTATTCTTTGTATCAATAATTATTTTATTGTTTAAATATACTAAAGCATAATCATCAGCTTTACAGCTAATTGTATATTTTTCAGAAAACTTTGGCTTAATAATACCAAACCAAGTAACATTAAAATTATCTTCTGAAATTAGTTTTTTAGGAGAATTTCTTACCCAATCAAAGTTTATAACACTGTCAATTAAACCAGGAATTGATACCATTGATTCATCATAAGGTTTTTTATAAGGTTTTGTTCCATATATTGCTTCTCCATTTTGAGATAACCATTTACCTAAATCTAATAGTCTTTCTTGTTGAAGTAATGGAATTTGACCATCAGCACTTGGTCCAACATTTAGAGTTAGGCCTCCACCACTTGCAACCAATTGTACAAAATGTTGAATAATTTCTTCAGATGATTTATAGCTTGCTAAGTCTTCATTTCTGTTAAGTCCAAAGCTTCTGCCAATTCCTCTGCATTCTGCCCAAGGACGATTAGTTTCTATAATTCCAGCACTATATTCTGGAGTTAGGAAACCATGATTGAAACCTTTTCCAAATCTATCATTAACAATTGCCTTTTCTCCAACAACCTTATAATAGTAATTCACCAACTCATCGGAGTGCAATTCCTTATAGGTGTGATCCCAATCTCCATCTGAAAATATTATTGTAGGCTTAAACTTATCAACCAATTCTTTGAATTGAGGAATAAGATGTTTTTGTGCATAGTCTTCAATTGATTTATTTGTGTCAATTGTCCATTTGTAAAGAGGATTTGTCCATTCGGTAAGAGAATAATATAATCCCATCTCCATACCTCTTTTGCGAACAGCATCAGTTAATTCTTGGCAGAAATCTCTCTTTGGAGCAGTTTCCATACTATTCCAATTCTTTGCATATTTTGAATCCCACATGCAATATCCATCGTGATGTTTGGAAGTGAAAAGAATATATTTGGCTCCACTTTTGTAAAACAGTTCTGCCCACTGTTCAGCATTAAAGAGTTCTGCCTTAAACAAATCCTTATAATCTTCATATTTGAAATCTTCTCCAAAGACTTTTTTCTGAAAGTTTATTCTTGCACTATCACCACTAATTAAGCCCTTGTAGAACCATTCGGCATATTGTTCCTTTCCACTCCAAGACGGAACAGAATAGAGTCCAAAGTGAACAAATATTCCAAGTTTGGCATCCTTAAACCACTGAGGATACTCCCTATTATTAACAAAGTCTGGTCTTTTTTCCTGTGCTATTGTTATGGATGAAAGAAATGTAATGCAAATAGCAAATATAAAAACTGTTCTAAGGCTTGATTTCATTCTATTATCGTATTGGGTAATATATTTAAGGAATTTTTATTCAACAACAACTTCGTAAACCCTTCCTTCAATATCGTTTTCAGGGAAAGGAAGGAAGTTTTGGTCATAGACTACTGGAGGCCAAAACTCAGTATAGTGATATTCTTGAGTTATTACAGTCAACATTTGATTGTTTGGAATAACAGTAAACTTATCACTCATATAGCCCACAACTTGCATTTTGTCTGGGCTTTCTCCAATTCTCCAAATGATTTCCGTTGGCTTCCATTCTATTTCGTAATAATAATACTCCTTGTGGAATATCTTGTTTGATATTGGTTCTCTTGAAGTCAGTGCCCTATAAGTATCGTACCAGCGAAGATATGTATAATCTTTGTTTATGTATTTGTAGTTATGTGTTCCTCCCTTGAAAAAGTTAGTAGGGCTTGGACAAGCCAAATCCCAATTAGTGCAGGCCAAAATACATTCGTCCTTGTTGAAAGCATCGTAGTCTTTAGGGGTCTTTTGATAACCTTCAGGCCAATATTTGGATGTTTTAATTATCTCAATATCTATTTCAGAATAGTTAGAATTAGGAGTCCTTTCAGCCTTTGTCCCATCATCAAGACCATATTTAACATAGCCGTCCTTATTGCAAATCCTTCTTTTATTCCAATCCTGCTCCGATTGGTAGATTAGCCAAAATGCATTAGTAATACCACTCCAAACCCCTGTATTATTAAGCTGTGCAGGGAATTTTATCTTCCCTCTAAACTTTCCATAAGTGAAACCCACCCTTGTTTTTATTCCAACGCTTTCCTTTCTTGGATTAGACATTCTTTCTTTATTGCCAGGGTTAATAAGCGAAATATACTTCCCATTATCTTCAACCCTAACTGTCTTTGCGGGATAGTCGCTAATGTACGGATGCTCAATTACTCTATTTAAAGTATCGGAGTATTTTTCTATGTTTTTGGTATATTCATCCTTAGTATATGAATCATCCAAAATATCTTGAACGAGTGGGATATTCTTTAAATAATATGTGTTTGGAACATTATGAAAGAATTGCTGGTAAAGAGATGATAAATAATTTTCCTTACTATTTCCCACCTTCCCATTATTAGGATAAATTCTAAAATTATTAATTGGATAAGTGAGCATATCAACATATACCCCATTGTCAGTACTCAAGACAGCCTTTAGTTTTAGAGATTCTTTAGTGTGCAATGTACTAATTCCCTTAAGGTTTTTACCCTTGCCTTTTAGGAAATAAGTATAAGGATTAGTAAAACCATTAGTGGAGTCAGAAAGAGATATGTTTTTAATTTCTTTAGGGAGTTTATTGAGGGCGTCCTCATTTGCCACAACCAACAAAAAGCTATATGTTCCTGTTCTTGGATTTCGTTTAAATCTATTATTAAACTCTTTATTTTGCTCATCATTTTGCAGAACCCAACACATATCCCTATAGAGTTGTTCATCAACCGATACCTTGCTTATCTTTGCCTTCTCCTTAATGGAATTAAACCACTCCGTATTTCCCCTAATCATATCCATTCCTTTATGTATCTCCTTTTGCAAATCCCTATACTCTGGATTTGAACCAAAGTAAATCTTTTCGTTTCTTGGATTTCCAACAATTCTAAAGGCATCTTCAATTACTCCATTTGCAGGCACTGCCTTAAACTCCGTATCTGTCTCTTCCCATGAACCATAGAAATTTTCGTTATCAAACTCATCTCCTAATTCATACTTATAAGATTCGTTCTGATAATAAATCTTATAGAATAGCTTTTCATCAGTCTTTACTTTGGCTTTGAAATGCAAAAGTCCATCCTTAGATTGATTTGGTGTTGGAAAAATAATCCCCTCAGTAATAGCATTGGTCATATCCATAATCATTGATAAGGTGTCATCCTTTAGAATATTATACTTATTATCAATAATTAAATTAGAAAAATCAAGATTAAACTCCTTAATACTGTTCTCTTTCTTACAACTTGAAAAAAGAATTATAGTTGAGAAAAGAAATAATACTATAGAGTATTTATTTGAGATGTTTTTTGTTTTAGAATACATATCCAATTTTAAAATTGTTAGTAATTTGATTTGTCTTCCCATTTGAAATAGGGTCAGTTAAAATATTTGAAAGACTTCTTTGAAATTGATAACCATAGATGAATCTTCTAAATCTGAATTCAACCTCAGTTTGAACTCCAAAAACATTTTTATTTAAATAATTCTTTTGTTCAACGCCATTTATATTTGCTCTGCTATCAAAAATATAACTATAAAATCCTCCTATTGATACAGAAAATTCATAATCATTATTAGGAGTATTTGCCTTTAGAGAAAGTAGAATTGGAATAGAAGCACTATGATACTTTACTTCTGATTCATATCTATTTGCTCCCAAATAATTATAATTAACACCAGTTTTAATTGCAAAGAAGTTACTTAACTCAAATTTGCCAAAAAAACCAGCTCCATAAGCAAAATCTGTTTTCCCTGTCATTCTTCCTCCTGAATAGTAGTGTTTATTATTCCCTATCGCTAATTCAAAACCATAATAGTTTGAAGGAATTGGTTTTTTCATTCTAAGACTCTTCTTAGAAGGTTTTATTTGTTCAACATTAGCAAAGTTTAGAACTGCTTCATAAAAGAAATTTGAAATATCATTTATTCCTTCGTAGTCTATTAGCTGTGCATCATCTTCAGGTTTATGATAAGGTGATTTTAGTCCAGTTGAAACATAAAAAGAAGGAATATTCTTTTTTAGAAAAGAATCATGGTCAGAACCAGTAAATATACTATTGTCAAAATCTTTAAACTTAACCTTATATTTATTGTTTAAGGAATAATTTTTGAAATATTGAGAGTAGTTATCAATTAACCCAACTCCAACAATCTTTAATTCCTTAGAGGTTTTAAGAAAACCAACCATATCAAGGCTCATCATTAGTTTAGTATTATTGCTAATTAATATATCATTATGTTTTGCTTTACTGTTTGCAAAATAGTATGAACCATTTAATCCAGTTTCTTCACTATCAAAAGCAATTATGACAATACTCCTTTTAAATTTCTCTTTGTTCTCATTTATTTTTCTTCCCAATTCCAAAATTAAAGAAGTTCCTGAAGCATTATCGTCTGCTCCATTATATATTATTGTATCACCATTTTTAATTCTATAACCCAAATGGTCATAATGAGCCCCAAGAACAATAAACTCATTTTTAAGTATTGGGTCGCTTCCTTCAATAACACAATAAATATTCTTTTGGGTTGTTCCTTCTCTAATAATTTGATAAATTGGCTTTAACCCATTTTCAATAAAACGACTATAAATATATTGAGAAGCTTTATTTCCATATATTGTTCCAGCACCTCTTCCCATAAGAGAATCGGAAGCTAAAACATAAACATCTTTCTTAATTCTTTCAATAGAATTTTGAGAAAAAGCATTAGTTGAAGGGAGAATAACTAATGCAATAATGAAAGTGAATAAAAATCTTTTTAAGCTCATAGTATTTTTTTTAGTAATTATCTGCCCCAAGTTTCTCTATCAAGACTTCTGTATCCAATTGCTTCAGCCAAGTGAGGATTTTCTATGTTTTTACTTCCTTCCAAATCAGCAATTGTTCTTGAAACTTTTAGGATTCTATCATAAGCTCTTGCCGATAAACCAAGCTTTTCCATAGCTCTTTTCAATAGATTGACACCATTCTCATCCAACTTACAATATTCCTTAAGCATTTTTGGAGTCATTTGAGCATTACAATGAATACTTTCCTTGTCCTTAAATCTTTCTTGTTGAATTTTCCTCGCCCTAAGAACTCTTTCTCTAATCACACTGCTTGCCTCTCCATCCCTCATTTCCGAAAGGTCTTTGAAAGGAACAGGAACAACCTCAATTTGAATATCAATCCTATCTAACAAAGGACCAGAAATCTTGTTCAAATACTTCGAAACAACACCTCCAGCACAGGTACAACTAATATTTGGATGATTATAGTAACCACAAGGACAAGGATTCATTGCAGCAACCAGCATAAAGCTCGCAGGATAGCGTATGGCTTGCTTTGAACGCGAAATAGTAATCTCTCTTTCTTCCATTGGCTGACGCAAAACCTCCAAAACATTTCTTTTAAATTCAGGCAGCTCATCCAAAAACAAAACTCCATTATGTGAAAGAGAAATTTCTCCAGGTTGAGGATAAGCTCCTCCTCCAACAAGTGCAACATCCGAAATTGTATGATGAGGATTGCGGAAAGGACGAACTGAAATTAAAGGAGTATTCTTTGACATCTTGCCAGCAACGGAATGTATCTTAGTTGTTTCCAAGCTCTCTTCCAAAGACAAAGGAGGCAAAACGGACGGAAGTCTTTTTGCAAGCATAGTTTTTCCACTTCCAGGAGGTCCAATTAAAATAACATTATGACTTCCTGCAGCAGCAATCTCCATTCCTCTTTTAATGTTTTCCTGACCTCTAACATCTGTAAAGTCAAACTCATAAAGCTCCAGCCCTCTATTAAAAACCTCATCGCAATCAACCTGAGTTGCCTCCAAGAGATTAGTTCCATTGAAGAAATTAATAACCTCTAATATATTTTCAACCCCATAAACATCAATCCCCTTAACAATTGCAGCCTCAGGAGCATTTGTTTTAGGTAAGATAAAACCTTTGAAACCCTGTGCCTTTGCCTCCAAAGCAATGGGCAAGGCTCCTTTAATTGGTTGAAGACTTCCATCCAAAGAAAGCTCCCCCATAATTAAATACTGCGACAAGTTATCAGCAATAATTTGTTCCGAAGCAGCCAAAATACCCATAGCAATAGGTAGGTCATAAGCCGAGCCTTCCTTACGAATGTCGGCAGGTGCCATATTTATAATTATCTTTTTACCAGGGATTTTATAACCAAAACACTGCAAGGCAGACGAAACTCTTTGATAACTTTCCTTTACAGCATTATCGGGAAGTCCAACCAGAAAAAAACCAACCCCTTGTTCAACCGAAACCTCTACACAAATAGTTGTTGCTGTAATTCCACTAATTGCACTTCCAAAAGCTTTTACCAACATATTAATTTAGTTTTTTTGAGACCATATCTAATAAAAGAGTGAACTCCTTTTGATTAGAGCTGTAGTATTCAATGCTCTTATTATACTTTTCTTCACTAATATTATGTTTATGAAAAATGTCTTCATTATATTGCTTTTGCCTTATGTTCCTAACTGTCATATTGGAATCTTCCTTAATATTAACCAAAGACTGAGCCTTTTGAATGTCGGCAATTATCTCAGCCAAGTTTTCTTTTGGAATAATATTCTTATTGGTTGATTCATTCTTAGAACAAGAAAGAAAAGGAAGTAAAACAATAATTAATAAAACTTTTTTCATTTGACAAAAATACAATTATTTTTTTCAAAAACGAATATTACTACTAATAATTTACTCTTTGGAGAAGATGAAAATAGTTTTGCATATCTTATTTTACTAATTTTGCAAACTTGAATAAGAATTTACTACAATAAAATAATATAGTTTATGGCTTTAAAATGTGGGATAATAGGATTGCCAAATGTTGGAAAATCAACTCTTTTTAATTGTTTGTCAAGTGCAAAGGCTCAGTCGGCAAACTTCCCTTTCTGTACAATTGAACCCAATTTGGGAGTAATTACTGTTCCAGACAATAGATTGACAGCATTGGCTGAATTAATAAATCCCAATAGGATAGTACCAACAACGGTAGATATTGTAGATATTGCAGGATTGGTTAAAGGAGCCTCAAAGGGAGAAGGATTAGGGAATAAGTTTTTGGGAAACATTAGAGAATGTGATGCAATACTTCATGTGCTTCGTTGCTTTGAGGACGATAATATTGTTCATGTTGAGGGAGGAATTGACCCAATTAGGGATAAAGAAATAATTGATACGGAACTTCAGATAAAAGACCTTGAAACAATAGAGTCGCGTTATTCCAAAACCGAAAAGCAAGCAAAGAGTGGAGGCGACAGAGAAGCCAAAATCCAACTTGCAGTAATGGATAAGTATCGTCAGGTTTTGGTTCAGGGAAAGAATGCAAGAGAGGTGGAGTTTGAAACCAAGGATGAGCAAAAAGCAGCAAAGGAGTTATTCCTTCTAACAACCAAACCTGTTCTCTATGTTTGTAATGTGGATGAGAAGTCAGCCCAAAACGGAAATGCCCACACCCAAAAAGTTGCTGAAATTGCAAAGAAGGAAGGAGCAGGAATACTTATAGTTGCGGCAAAGATAGAATCGGAAATTGCTGAGTTGGAAACCTACGAAGAAAAGGAAATGTTCTTAGGAGAAATGGGTTTGGAGGAAAGTGGAGTGGATAGACTAATAAAGGAAGCCTACAGACTTTTGGATTTAAAGACCTTTATCACTGCAGGAGTTCAGGAAGTTAGGGCGTGGACATTTCATAATGGTTGGAAAGCCCCGCAATGTGCTGGAGTAATACACACCGACTTTGAGAAAGGATTTATTAGAGCCGAAGTAATAAAATATGATGATTATATAGCCCTAAAAAGTGAAGCAGCATGCAAAGAAGCCGGCAAGATGAGTGTTGAAGGCAAGGAATACGTAGTTCAAGACGGCGATATAATGCACTTTCGTTTCAATGTATAGGATTAATGGTTAGTGGTTAGTGATTAATGGTTAATATCTTCTTTTAAAAGAATCTAATTTAGGCATAAACATTTTTTTATTTTAATAATTAAACACAGAGCTTTTTTATATAAATAAAGGGCTTTGAGTGTTTTATATTATATTTGTTCCTTAAATATTCTGATTTATTTTATGCTTAAGAAAATATTTCTATTTATATTTGCGGCATAAAAAATTTATTATCATGAATGAAGAAACAAAAAAATGTAACAAAAGCGGCAAGGTAAATAATGCTGCAAGTTGTGGTGGCTTCTATGGATTAGGATTTATTGGAGCTGCAATCTATTTCATTTCACATGCTGCAACCTTTGGAGCTGGAGTAGTAGGCTTTTTAAAAGCTTTGGTATGGCCTGCTTTTTTAGTATATGAATTATTAGAATTCTTAAAGATGTAATCTCCCTACATTATTTTATTGAAAGAATTTTTTTCTGAATAAGCGAACTTCTAATCCAGAAATTGATACGTCATTTTGTATTTCTGCTCTCCTTCAGAATTTGTGAGTAGTATTTTATATTTAATGCTGCATAATTTTATTTTTCTCCTATATAAATGTGCGAAAACCTTATTATAATTTAATTATATAAGGAATAAATCTTGCATCCTGCCACCTTGCACACTACATCCTGCCACCATGTAATATACATCCTGCCACCTTGCACATTGCATCCTGCCAGGATGTAAAATTTATTCTTCGTTTTAATGAATTATTCCTTGATATAAATTCAATTATATAAAGGAATTAAAAATGCTTCTGCTTAAAAAGGAAAAATAAAAGCTATTAAATTACTCCCAAAATCAAATCTATTATCAATAAATATCAATCATAATGAAAAATAAGTCCATCATATACAAAAATATAAGGGACATAAATGAAAATATGATTGACATATTTCCAAATATAAGGGACTTATTTTTCATTATGATTGAGTTTTTTTCTCACTCCTTATTTCATTTTACTGAAATCAAGTAATAATTTATTAAAGTCAAGTAATAATTTTTTCTTTCTTCGTTTTAATTTACCTCAAACGAAGTTTTTGTTTTATTAGAATAAGGATGTAAATTTAAAAGATTAGTATCTTTTTATTTTAAGAGTTGATTGGTTGAGGATATTCAGGAAGAACCTCCTCGTATTTGTTGGCAAAATTCTTTATTGTTTCAATCAATTCATCAACATTTTTGATTTCCTCTATGTAATATTGCGAATCCTTTAAATATCTTTGCTTTTGGTCGTAAAGGGTTAGGTAGTAGGAGGAAAGGTAGTTGAAAAGCCTGTTTGCCAAAACCACTCTTAATGACTCCAATTGCATTAGTTCCGAACTCTCACAAAGAGCTATCCAAGTAAACATTGTCCTTTGAGCTTGTGCACTTCTTTGCGATTGCTCTTGAGGCTTTAATCTAAGGTAAAAACTAATGTTCTTTGAAAAGTTTTCAACAACGTTGCTCATAAGTGAGATTGATTTCTCTTCCTCTCCCAATGCTCCGTAAGCAATTGAGATATCTGCCAAAATATAAGGGTAGGAATGAATGCTTATAGGGAGTTTTTCCAAACATAGATTTAGTGTGGCAAGGCTTTTTTGAGTTTCCCCTTCTTCAATAAAGGCGTGTGCAAGAACTGAGGCTTGGCTTGCAAACTGTTCAATTATGCTTCTATGTAGTTCGTCGTAATATACTCCTGATTTATCAAAGTTCTTCCACTCGTAATTGTGCATTAGGTTCTCATACATTCTCTTAGTATTAATAGCTGAAAGCTTTGTGTCTGCGAATGATAAGATTGGCTTTTGCTTTTCCTTTGTTAGCCTATAGACAAATCCTTCGTTGGAAATGTAATCTTGCAATCCGAAATTTTCTTCAAAGGAATAAGCCGAAAAATAGATGGGTCTATTTGAGAAATTATTTGCAATTATATCATAGAGTATCATTGTACTCTTGCTCATATCAGGATTTTCAATAGAAAAGTCAATCTTGGTAATGCTGTCAGCGTTAAAGTAAAGATTGTTGGTCGGTAGGGCAAAGAATTTAATCTTATTCAGAACTATTGCATTACTATCATTATAAAGCTCTTTTAATGCAGTATTCACTTCCAATTTACTATTGCTTGGATTAATGAAACTAATTTCCCTATTAGGACTTGAGTAAACAGATTCTTTGGCAAGGATGTTTAGTGGCTCGGAGCTATGTATTTTTGTTTTGAGTTTTGAGATATAGTCAGAGTTATTAAGATACTGAAAATTGATAACCCTAACATCCTGCCTTATTCCTTCCACCTCTTGCAAATACCAAAGAGGGAAAGTGTCGTTGTCCCCATTAACAAATAGGATTGCATTCTTCTCACAGCTGTTTAGAATGGAATAGGCAAAATTATGTGCAGTGTAGCGATAGGAACGATTATGGTCATCGAGATTTTGAGCAAACATAAGGGCTGGAACCAAGAGGAAACTTGGCAATACATATTTAGGTTTCTTTATTCTAATAATTCCAAGCAACCATTTGCTGATAGCAAAGGCACCCATAGCCACCCAAATACTAAATACCATAAAAGAACCAACATAAACATAGTCCCTTTCTCTTGGTTGGTAGGCATAATCATTTAGATATATGCTTATTGCAATACCACTAAAAACAAATAAAGTAGCAAGAACAAACCAACCCTTGGTATCCTTACCAATCTGGAAAAGCATTCCAATAAGTCCTAAAATAAAAGGGATGGCAAATAACTTATTATTTGCCTTATTTTTCCAATCCTCATGCGAAAGAAGACCTTCCTTGTCTAAAAATTTATCAAACACATAAAACCCCGTAAACCATTGTCCCTTATGATTATCGCCGTAGCCCTGAAGGTCATTTGTCCTCCCAACAAAGTTCCAAAGCAAATACCTGCTATACATATATCCAATCTGATAGTTGGCAAAATACTGCAAGTTCTGTATCCAGCTTGGCTTAGCCCTTAGCTCCCCATCAATCAAAACCGTATCCTGAGGTATTCCAACCCAATCAATATAGCCCCATTCGTAGTTTGGATTATTATAGTTCCACATTCTGGGGAAAAACATCATTAGCTCCCTTTCGAAGATTGGCTTTATGCCCTGCTCGGTCATTTTGAAATCCTTTGGGGGAAGAGCTGTGTATGCGGGTCCATAAATCAAAGGCGTTTTCCCATAAGCATCCCTATTAATATACTCAACCAAGCTTTTTGTGTCGCTTGGATTATATTCATTTATTGGAGTATCGGCATTAGCACGGATAATTATAATAAAGAAAGTTGATAACCCTATAAGGAAGAAAAAGAACGAAAGCACAATTGAGTTAAGCAAGGGAAGTTTCTTCCAAATAGATAACCCTATTAAAAGGATGAAAACTAAAAACAATGAAAACATTATCCATCTTGGACTAAAACTAATGCCTAAAAGAAGGTAGGGAACTGCAATTCGAATTATGAAAAGTAAAACAAATGCTCCAACAAACAAGGTAGAGATTATTCCTGAGAGCGAACCTTTCTTATAGTGTAAATAAACAATTAGGAAAACTGTAGGCAAAACAAGAAGGGAAAGCAAATGAACCCCAATCGAAAGTCCAGTTATTAAACTTATAAAGAAAATCCATCTTGGATGTGGCTTTTCATCCCATTTCAATATTGACCAAAAAATAATTGCTGTAAGCAAAATGGAAAGAGAATAGACCTCTGCCTCGATTGCTGAATTCCAAAATGTATCGGAGAAAGCAAAAACCAAAGCCCCAATAACTCCTGCAATTATATTACTAATAAACTTATCACTATGGCGATACATTAGCCTAACAATTATCCAAAATAGGAAACATACCGTTGCACCAGAAACAATTGCGGAAAGAGAATTTACTAATATTGGGATAAGTTTGGGATTGCCAAAGCTAAGGATAGAAAAGAATGCTCCCAAGAGTTGATAGAATGGTGCCCCAGGAGGATGCCCAACCTGAAGTTTGGAACTTGTGAGAATATATTCACCGCTATCCCAAAACGATAGTGTAGGCTCTAAACAAATTATATATAGAATTGATGTTAGTAGCCCTAATATCCACCCAATATGATTAACAGTTTTCTTATATTTTATCATTTCCTCTTGTAGAGTATTAGATTTCTCAAAAATAAGTAGGAATTATATTTTTGTTTTACCAGTTAACAAAAGCCTTGTTGAAAATGTCTTCAACCAATTCTTCATTAATTTGTTTCATCAAAGCCTCCTCAACATCGCTTAAGGAAAGAGCACTATCATAATCTTTGAACCTTGAGAAGGTTTGTTCAAAATTCATTTTCTTATCAATCCTATTCACACAAACAATTCTAACCGAAATAGTCAATCTGTTCTTCGATGCCCTATCGTCTCCTTGAATTGAAACGGGAGTAATGTAATAACCTATTATTGTCCCCTTAAAACTAATATCCGCATTATCATTTACTGATTGGAGGTTTGTTCCTGAGCTAACTTTAGTGTTTAGAGTAAGAGTTAGTTCAGGTGCAAGCATAGGGTTAACCATACTCGAACGATTAATAAATTGATCAACAAAAAAAGTTTTGGTATCTGGAGAAATAGAAGCTCCTGTGAAAGAGTAACCTCCTGCACAAGAGCTAAAAACAAATGCTATTATAGCAAATAGGAGTTTTTTCAATTTAATTTAATGTCAAAAAGAATTAATTTATACTATTTGACAACTAATTTTTGAGTTTTAAATCCTTTAGAATCCTTAATTCTAACAAAATATACACCTTTTTCTTTTAACGATAAGGTTTTGTTAGGAGTATATTCAGTTTGAGGAATAATTACTTGTCCCAATTGATTATAAACACTGATTTCAACTTCATTAGTAACATTTAATTTAAAGTCGCCATTAGTTGGATTAGGGAAAATAAATGGTAGTTTCTTTGAATCTGCAGAAATGTTTTCCAATCCTACTTGAGGAGTGATTGAAACATCGTCCAATAATAAATAACCAAAAGAAGAAGCGTTTGAATCAAGTGAATTTACCAAAGTAATAAAGATTAATTCCGTTGGAACTTTTTGCTCGTCTTGATAGATGATTGATGCTTTAAAAGGAGCATAGGTACCATTAGTGCCAATCATAACTGACGCAGCACCCATACCAATAACTTCTCTCGTTCCACTTTGATTGCTTATCACGTAAGTTCCAAGAATCACTGATTCTTTTGTTTCATCAATTGGATTCCAACTAATAAACCCATCGACTGATGCTGGTTTTTCATTTAGTTGAACCCCATTAGAGAAAACTGAAATAAGGGTGTTATTATCAAAGTTAAGTTGTCCTGAAGATAGGGCAGAGGTTATGGCTGTCATATTAATTGTAGCGTTAGTTAATAAACCAGGAACGACCATTCCATCAACGCCAATAAAGGCTGCAATTGCAGGAGGCAACTGCTGAGGAGCAATCTTTACAGCAAAATCACCCGAATTAGACACTGCTGATTTGCTTATGTCGCAAAGAGTAGTACCCATTATAGATAATGTGTTCCAATTGCTTGGAGATGATTCATTCCATGATTCAAAACCAGCGTTTTGAAAAACACTTTGAGCATTTGCTGTGAAAGCCCAAAGGGTTAAAACTAATAAAATAATTTTTTTCATAATGAAATATGTTTTAGAAAAACGTTTTATTCAACCTGCAAATGTATAAAAAAATAAGTCAATAAGCAAGAAAAACAGGTAACTAAAAGAAGGATGTGGGAAAACTTAATGATTATCAATAAGTTTTAGATTGAATAATTCATCCTGAGTGATTGTTATATTAATATGAGGCTTACCTATATCTTCTAACAAAATAAATCTATACTCATTATTAATATTCTTTTTGTCAGCATTAAGATAATTAATAACAAGGTCAATATTTTCTTGAATATCAATGATGCTATAATTATCTTTTAAGTAAGAATTAATCTTTTTAGCCTTATCCTTTGGAAAAGAAAGTTTTGTTTCAGATAGTTTAATTGCATAGTAAATTCCTGAAGCAACTGCCTCTCCATGTAGTAAATCAATCTTTTTAAGAAGAGCTACACTCTCAAACGCATGAGCCAAGCTATGTCCGAAATTAAGTATTTTACGATTGCCCGTTTCAAACCTATCTCCCTTTACAATCTTTTCCTTGAGAAGAATACATTTCTCAATTAAATCATAATCAAACCCTTGTTTCTTATTATTCCAAGGTTTATCATTTGTTATTTTATTTCCAAGAGTTTCATCTAAAAGAGAAATCTTTATCATTTCGGCGGCTCCATTAAGAACCTGCCTTTTATTTAGAGAATTAAGAAATTCAAAATTTATGCACGTTATTGTATTTGTATTGAATGTCCCTATCTGATTTTTTATCTCACCAATATTAACTCCAGTTTTGCCTCCAATTGAAGCATCAACCATTGCTAAAAGAGTTGTTGGAACAGCAAAATGTTGAATACCCCTTTTGAAAACAGAAGAAACAAAACCTCCAATATCAGTAATTACACCTCCTCCCAAAGAAATCAAAATACTTTCTTTGTCGGCAGAAGATTCAATCATTGCTTGGCATAAGTTTTCAACAATACTAAGCGATTTGCTATTTTCTCCTGATTCAATTTCTAAAATCTCTGCACCATAGAGTTGCTCAACATTTTCAATTAGAATAGGAAGGCAATATTTATATGTATTTTCATCCAAAAGGATGAACTTTTTAGAATAGGGCTTCTTAGATAATGACTTTTGTAGATATGATAAATCCTTTCTTTTCATCAATTAACCAAATTTGGACAAGAAAATAATTCTCATAAGCCTAACTTCCTCTTCAGTATATTCTTCCTCGCCAAGTTCTTCAAGGATTTCTGAAATATTATCATGCTCACTTTCTCTTAGAAGCTCCATAATATCATCTTGATGATATGGATCAACAGTTTCATCTATATAATATTGTATATCAAGCTTAGTCCCAGAGGCAACAATACTTTCAATTTCTGTCAATAGGTCATCCATTAATAGATTCTTTGCAACTGCAATATCTTCTAATGGAAGTTTTTTGTCTATACTTTTAATTATATATACTTTTAACCCAGATTTATTAACAATACTCTTTACAATTAAATCCTGAGGACGCTCTATTTCGTTTTCTTCAACATATTTTTTAATTGTTTGAACAAATGGTTCTCCATATTTTTGTGCCTTACTTATTCCAACTCCAATTACTTGTTTCATTTCTTCCATATTAATTGGATATTGAATAGTCATGTCTTCAAGCGAACGGTCTTCAAAGATTACATAAGGAGGTAGGTTTTCTTTTGTTGCAATCTTCTTCCTCATATCTTTGAGAATACTGAAAAGAACCTTGTCAACACCTCCACCATCACTTCCTGTAACAATTGTTGACTCAATATCTTCTTCAGCATTTTCATAATCATGATCTTCTGCAACTAAGATAGGGAATGACTTCTTTAAGAAACGAAAACCTTCTTGAGTAAGCTTTAATACTCCATAGTTTTCAATCTCCTTAATTAAAAGTCCTTCAATAAGGGCTTGACGAATAACAGCTTTCCAATAAGTAAACTTCTTTTCAGAACCTATTGCCCAATTTGAAATATTTTTAAAGGCTTTTGTTTGTCCTGTGCTAATTCCAACAAGGATATTAGCTATATCAATAGATTTAAGTATTTGTTTGACTTCCAAAATTGTTTCAAGAACAATCTCAATATCTTCTGTTGCATCAACTCTTGGTTTAGGATTAATACAATTATCACAAGAACCACAATTACTCTGGCTGTACTCTTCTCCAAAGTAATGCAGTAGGTTAATTCTTCTACAAGCAGAGCTTTCAGCATAGGATATTGTTTCGTCCATTAGTTGTAAAGCAACTTCGCGTTCAGCAACAGGCTTATCATTTAAAAACTTCTCAAACTTAACAATATCCTGTTCTGAATAGAAGGCAATACATTTACCCTCACCGTCATCTCTTCCTCCTCTTCCGGTTTCTTGGTAATATCCTTCCAAGCTTTTAGGCATATCATAATGTATAACAAATCTAACATCTGGCTTGTCAATACCCATTCCAAAAGCAATAGTTGCAACAATTACATCAACCTCTTCCATTAGGAATTTATCTTGATTCTCTGCCCTTGTTTGAGCATCCAATCCAGCATGATAGGGTAAGGCTCTAACTCCATTTAAGATTAAAGTCTCTGCCAACTCTTCAACCATCTTACGACTTAGACAATAGATAATTCCTGACTTATTAGGATTCTCCCTAATAAACCTAATTATCTCCCTATTCATATCAACTTCCTTTTTAGGCTTTGGTCGTATTTCGTAATAAAGATTAGGGCGATTGAATGAGGAAATGAATACGTTGGCATCATTAATTTCAAGGTTCTTCATTATGTCTTGTTGAACCTTAGGTGTTGCAGTTGCTGTAAGTGCAATTATTGGAACATTCTGTCCAATAGCATCAATTATTGGTTTCATCCTCCTATACTCTGGGCGGAAATCATGTCCCCACTCAGAAATACAGTGTGCCTCATCAATGGCATAAAATGAAATCTCAATATCTCTTAAGAATTCGGCATTTTCTTCCTTGTTTAAACTTTCAGGAGCAACATATAGTAATTTTGTAACACCACTCTTTAAATCGTCTTTAACCTCTTTAACCTCTTGTTTTGATAAAGAAGAGTTTAGAAAGTGAGCAACCCCATGCATCGAACCAAAGTTTCTTATTGCATCGACCTGATTTTTCAT
The DNA here is from genome assembly GCA_002399025.1 of Bacteroidales bacterium UBA4893. Classification (GTDB taxonomy): domain Bacteria; phylum Bacteroidota; class Bacteroidia; order Bacteroidales; family P3; genus UBA10566. The sequence continues at coordinate 74,055 of DHCV01000040.1, forward strand.
TAAAGATATCAATGGTGATACAATAATGGCACAACCAGGAAGAATTAATGCTGGCAATTGATAACATAAGGACTTTCCACCACCTGTAGGCATAATAACGAAAGTATCATTGCCTGCAAGCAAACTTCTAATAACCTCTTCTTGCTTGCCCTTAAATTTATCAAACCCAAATATTCTTTTTAGCTCCTTGTATAAGTCAAGATTAGTTGTTTTGATTTGTTTTTGACTCATTTTTATTTCTCCAATTTATAAAAATCAAAATATATTCATTACTTTTGTCGTTGAAAACTCAAGTTTTACATATTTCATTATGCTAAATTACTGCTTTTTTCAATACAATACAAAACAATAATAAAATTTTTTGATAGTGAAAACACAACAAGAGATAAAAGACATTGCAATACAAACAATTACGAAAGAATATCTGGCAATTGAGAAATTGAAGAATTACATAAATGACGATTTTGCAGATGTTGTTGAGCTAATTTACCGCTCAAAAGGAAGGGTTGTGGTTACAGGAATAGGGAAAAGTGCTAATATAGCTACCAAGATTGTATCCACTTTTAACTCAACCGGAACCCCCTCAATCTTCATGCACGCTGCCGATGCAATTCATGGCGACCTCGGAATTATCCAGCCTGAAGATATAATCATCTGCATTTCGAAGAGTGGAAATACTCCTGAAATTAAGGCTTTAATACCGTTAATAAAGAACTTAGGCTACAAGTTGGTGGCTATAACAGGTGATAGTCAATCGGCTTTGGCGAAGCAATCAGACTACTTTCTCAACGTTCACGTGGATAAGGAAGCTTGTCCAAATAATCTCGCACCGACCTCTTCGACTACGGCACAGCTGGTTATGGGTGATGCATTAGCAGTATGTCTACTCGAATGCAGGGGGTTTTCTTCCCAAGATTTCGCCAAATATCACCCAGGAGGTGCATTGGGAAAGAGGTTATATCTTAAGGTTTCAGACCTCTATCCAAGCAATGAAAAGCCCCAAGTAAGCCCAAACACTACCCTCTCAGAGGCAATTCTGGAGATGACTTCTAAGCGATTGGGATGTGCTGTGGTTGTGGAAAATGTGATGATTAAAGGGATTATTACAGATGGAGACCTAAGGAGAATGATTAGCAAAAACCTCAATTCTCAAGACCAAAACGCTCAAGATATTATGAGCAAAAACCCAAAAACAATTGTAGAAACCGCCTTTGCTGTTGAGGCACTAAACCTAATGAAAGAGAACCATATCACCCAATTAATAGTAGTAAATGAAAGAAATGAATATAAAGGAATAGTGCATTTGCACGATCTGATAAGGGAAGGTATTATATAAAAAAAGAGATTTGCACTATTGTGAAATAGGCAAATCTCAATAAACAATTATAAACCTTTTGGGGTACGCGATGGGATTCGAACCCACGACCAACGGAACCACAATCCGCTACTCTAACCAACTGAGCTACGCATACCGTACGATAATTAGGGTTGCAAAGGTAGAGAGTTTTTATCTATTACCAAAATATTTTGAATAAAAAAAGAAAATAAACCATTAGAAAATCTTCATAACAAGCCCAATAAACCTTGATAAAGAACATTATACATACCCTTTTTGCAAAGTCAATAACCTCGATTGCAGGACTCCTAACCATAGTTTTAGTGAGTCAATATCTTGGTGCCACAGGCAAAGGAGAGCAGTCAATATTTCTCTTTAACATCGTTTTACTACTGCTGATTGCAACACTCGTGGGTAACACAACCCTAATATATCTAACACCAAGACATAGTTTCTCCAACATATTCTTCCCTTCCCTAATATGGACAATCGGCTCGTTGTCAGTGCTTTTCCTTGTGTTCTGGATGTTCAAAATCCCCATAATAACATACCCAAAACAGCTTTTTTGCATAACATTTATGGCTGCTCTGAGCGAAACAAACGCCAATATACTCATTGGAAAAGAGAGGATTAGACAGGCAAATATTCTCAAACTAATTAGCCCAACAGCATCAATCATATACATTATTATACTCATAACATTGGGACGATTTAGCACAATCACACACTACATAACCTCCCTTTTGATAGGCTACGGCTTGAGTTTGGTCTATGGAATCTACCTTCTTAGAGACGAATACAAGACAATTCGAGCCCAAGAAATCCTCAACCTAAGGATTTTCAAAGACCTTTTCGCACTCGGCTTCATCAAGCAAATAGGCAACCTAACCCAACAACTCAACGCCCGAATGTCCTATTACCTAATCGCCATTTATTCAACCAAAGAGGCTCTGGGCGTCTTTTCCAACTCCATAAGTCTTACAGAATCAACCCTTCTCTTCTCCTCCAGCCTTGCATTAGTTCAGTATTCGCGACTCTCCAATACCCAAGACCATGCTTACTCAAAAGCTCTAACCCTATTGCTCACTAAGACCAATCTCACCCTATCACTACTCGCACTTGCCACCTTTGCACTCCTGCCCCAAAGCTTCTATATCCTCGTTTTCGGAGCCGAATTTTCCCAAATCAAACCCATAATACAACTCCTTTTGCTGGGCGTATTACTTCTCAACACCACAACAACCTTCACTCAATACTTCGCCTCAAAAGGGAATTTTCATATCTCGACAATAGCCTCATCCATAGGACTTATTCCCACATTCCTACTCGGCATAACCCTCATTCCAAACTACGGAATTGTTGGAGCAGCCATCTCAACCACAGCCTCCTACACTCTCATTTTCCTCATAGAGTACCACTATTTTCGCCGTATGACCAATAGCAAAATCAAGGATTTCATCCCCCAAAAGCAAGACCTCCAACACATTAAACACCTGATTAGCTCAATCAAAAAGAAATAATCAAGGATTAAAATTATGGAGTTTTAATCACAAAATTAAAGACATTAATGTCCTTAAAGACCTTAATGTCCTTACTGTCTTAAGGAGTTGAGCTCCAAATATCTATGATATAGGAGTAGTATATCGACGATACTTATACTGAATATAAGTAATATGCTTATATTAAAATCCTAAAACTTAACCCTTAAACCTTCAACACGAAGTTTACTCACTCGTTTCTTGAAGTTTAAGGTTGGGTGTTGTGAAGGTTTTGTACTGATTGTCTTCAAAATAGATGAAGTGTGCTTTGAGGTTTGGGTGGGCGGAAAGGAAGGTTTTGCTACTATCCAACCCCATAACCAATAGGGCTGTTGCTAAGCCATCACATAGGGTTGCCGAGCTATCCACCACCGAAACAGAGAGCAAATTATGCCTAACACTCTTGCCTGTGAAAGGGTCAATTGCGTGAGAATAGCGATTGCCAAGCGAGTCTTGGTAGTACTTGCGATAGCTTCCTGAGGTTACGATTGCCTCGTCTTTTAGCTTCAAAAAGGTCTTGTAGGAGCGCTCGGAAAGGCTGTTTTGGGCAGGCTGTTCGATGCCACAGAGCCAGCTTTCCCCCTTTTCTTTGGTGCCGCTTGCCCGTACCTCCCCCCCAATATCAACGATAAAATTAGTTATTCCCTTGCTTTTGAGCAGCCAAGAAACCTTATCGGTGGTGTATCCTTGTGCGATTGCGTTGAGGTCAATCTTTGTTTGAGGGTATGTCTTACGGAGTTTTCCATCCTCAATACTTATGGTTTTGTAGCCAACGTATTGGAGTAATGAATCTATGATTTCTTGGTTTAGGGGCTCTTGTTTCTTGGCTGCAAAGCCATGTTTTTCAACCAAAAGACCAATGGTACAATCAAGATATCCACCAGTGAGATGGGAGATTTTCTGGCTCCAATTCAAGCAATCAATAAAGAGAGAATCCAAGATTGGGTCTTGATTTTGATTGATTTTGTTAATTAAACTTCCCTCTTTCCAAAGAGACAAAGAGTTGTCTATCTGTGTCAAAAGCGTTGTAATCTCTTCTTTAACTCCTCGATTTTGACCCTCATTTGCGAGGTAAACGATATGGTAATAGCTTCCTTGGGCGATTCCGTCAAGGGTATATTTGGTAGTCTTTTCCTTGTTGCAGGAGAGGAAAAACAGCGTGCAGAGGGCTAAAAGTGCAGGAAAAAGACTATTGGTTTTCAAGAGCTTTGAGTATTTCTTCGTAGTGTTGGACAACAACAGGACTCCAGTTTTCCTTTTGGGAAATGATGTTTTGCATTGCCTCATACGCCTTTTTATAGTCCTTTTTCTTAAAGAGTATCCATGCGTAAGTGTCGATATAGGTAGGCATTTGTGGGAATTTCTCCACCACTTTCTCCGCCATTTGTAGTGCCTTATCGAGGTCTTTGTCCTCTTCGGAAAGGTAGTATGCGTAGTTATTTAGCACGATATAGTTGTTGGGATTCATCTTTAGAGCTTTGTCAAAATAGGCAAATGCCTTGTCTGAAGCCTTGATTTCGTAGTGTGCATGAGCAAGATTTATGTAAAACTCTTCGAACAAAACTGTATCCGAAATCACCAATTCTAACCCCTGCTCAAGGGTTTCAATAGCCTCATTATAGTCCTTTTTATACATTTGATTTGCCCCAAGCAGTAGGTATGGAATGGGCTGTTCGGGGTAAAGTTCTATCGTTTTCTTAGCGTACACAATCAAGCTATCTGATGCTCCCAAGTTGCTTTGGGCAAACAAAAGACTTTGATATATGGGGTAACTATTGGGCTGTTGAGACTTAGGAATGTTGCCCAATTCGATAGCGGTTTTAAGACTTTCCACTGCCTTTTGGTAGTCTTCCACCTGGCTATAACCCGTTGAGAGGAGTTCCCAAATACTCTTTTCCATAGGGTATTGCTTCGATAGCTTCTTAAGAAGTTCAAAGAAATGGGTGAAATCCTCTTGGTTTGAGTCAGCCGTTTTCCCATAAACAGCAATCAGAACCTGAAGTTTTGTATTGTAGTCAAGCTCCGTGTTGCTGATGGACTTTTCGAGGTTTGAGAAGGTCTTTTCCCTCTCTCCCTGAATAAGATAATAGTTAGCTAAAGAGGCATGAATATAGGGATCGGAAGGGTCTAACTCCTCAATCTTCTGATAGTACTTAAGGGCAGTTTGATAATCTCTTTTCTTCATATTTTTCTCTGCAAATATGGCGTAATACTGCTTCTTAATCGCTGTTAATTCCTTGTCGGACTTCCATTTCTTCTCTATCCTTTCGAGGGTTTTGAGGGAGTTATTTTCGTCGGATGCTTGGGTATAAAGTTGTAGTAATTGAAGGTAATAATCCTTCTCTTCGGGTTCCAAAACAATCAATTCCTCAAGCACTTTAGCAGCATTCACGTAGTCAGACAAGATTAGATATATCTCAGCTTTCTGCATTATGTACCACTTGTTTCGGGGTTGTAGGTCTATTGCCTTTTGCGTTAAATCTATCGCACTCTTCACATCCTTCCTATTAAAAAGAATACTTGCCTTCTCAAAATAGGCAGCAGCGTAGTTGGGGTTTGCAGAAATCACCTGGTCAAAAAGCTCAATTGCCTTATCCTGATTGCCCAATTGTTTCTGAGTGCAAGCATCCAAAAACACCCCATCAATCTTCAAGTCGTTGATTGAATATTCTTTATTTGAGGGGTTTGAATCTCCTTTTGATGATTTCTTTGTTGAGCCGCATGACCCCAAGAAAAGCAAAAAGGCGAATAGAAAAGCAAAGTTTTTTAGTCCTCTCATAGCTTAATTTCTGAATAGTCGCCGAGGTTTAGCTCAGTCTCAATAGAGGTTTCTGTATTTCTGTTTTCAACTCTCACGTAGCTTCCAAGCATGGAATTGGAGAATGAAACCTTCGAAATAGTGCATGAGTTTTGAATAATTGAGTTGCTGATTTCGGCATCTTCAACCCTTGTATTTTCCCCAATCGAAACGTGTGGACCGACCTTTGAGTTGATTATTTTCGTTCCTTTGGCAATATAGCAAGGAGGAATTATCACCGAATTAACGAGATCAATCTCCCTTCCAATCAAACTTTCCTTATCTTTCTTTAACTCAAGAACTCTTTGGTTAGTGTTCACAGTTGCGTTCTTGTTTCCACAATCCAACCACTCCTTAACGTCGTTAGTAACAAACTTCAAGCCCTTGTCGAGCATGTTTTGAAGAGCATCCGTAAGCTGAAACTCCCCTTGTTTGTTGATATTATTGTCTATTAAGTACTGCAGTTCTTGGCGTAAATTTTCCCCATCGAGGAAGTAGTAAATCCCAATAATCGCCTCATCGGACACAAAAACCTTTGGTTTCTCAACAAACCCATCTATGATTCCTTCGGAGTTTTTCTTCACTACGCCGAATGCGGAAGGGTCTTTCACCTTATGCGTCCAGATTACTCCATCTCTCTGAGTGTCCAATTTGAACCCAGCATCAAAAAGAGTATCTGCAAATGCAACGGTAACTTTTCCCCTCAAACTCTCCTTTGCACAAAGAATTGCATGAGCAGTTCCGAGTGGTTCATCTTGATAGTATATCCTCCCTTTCGCCCCCAATCTATTAGCAATTTCAATCAATCTATCTTCCACTTCCTTCCCAAAATCACCAATAATAAATCCTATCTCATCCACCTTTTCGTTACAAACCTCAACAATATCCTCACATAAACGTTCAACTATAGGCTTTCCAGCAACCTTAATAAGGGGCTTTGGAACGCTTAAAGTATGAGGACGCATTCTCTTGCCCATGCCAGCCATTGGGATAACTATATTCATATCTATATCTCTGTTTTTTTAATTTGATAAATAATAGACTACAAAAGTACAAAAAATAATAAACTAATTAGAATTAACGTTAACTAAATGTTTTTTTGTAATTTTACCCACTCAATAAAATAGCCAAATAATATAATGTATAAAACTAAAAAGCTGAAACTCTTAATAATTATCCTTTTGCTACCCTTTGTTTCTTTCTCTCAAAAAGAATCAGAGCTAAATGTAATTCGTAACTTTGAAAGTAATTTTGATTCACTTCTCACTTCTTTCTATATTAAACAAAATACAAGAGTAACCAAAGCTAATTACGAAAAAGCCTCAGACAATCTATGTCCTCCAACATCAGTGAGTAATGTTTCTGACTCAATAATTGCCAAACGCCTTAGTGCTTTACCAAGTGCCATTGAACTAACATATAATAAGCAGGTAAGGAATATTATTGAATATTATATTGACAAAGGAGGGGCAAGAGTGGGAGTAATGCTCGGACTTAGCAAATACTATTTCCCTATCTTTGAAGCCATACTCGATGAATATTCTGTGCCACATGAGTTAAAATACTTGGTCGTAATAGAGTCAGCACTAAATCCAAATGCAGTTTCAAGAGCTGGAGCAACAGGGCTTTGGCAATTTATGTATTCTACTGGAAGGATGTATGATTTGAGGATAAATGCCAATGTTGATGATAGGAAAGACCCTTTGAAATCAACCGTAGCAGCAGCTCGTTATCTTAAAGATCTTCATAGAATTTATGGAGATTGGCAATTGGCATTAGCTGCCTATAACTGTGGACCAGGAAACGTCAATAAAGCCATTAGGCGTTCAGGCAAAAGAGATTTCTGGGGTATATATAACTTTCTTCCAAGAGAAACAAGAGGATATGTACCTGCCTACATTGCAGCTTGCTATGTTATGAACTACTATAAGGAACATAATATTACACCAGCAGTTTTGTCCAAACCAATTGCAACAGACACAGTAAAGGTCAGAAGAGATATTCATTTTGAACAAATTGCAAGCGTCTTAGATATTTCTACAGATCAGATAAAAGACCTTAATCCACAATACAAAAGAGATCTGATTTATGGCACACAAGACAATTATAGCCTTAAGCTTCCATTCCGTTATATCAACACCTTTATTAGTTTGGAGGATAGCATTGCAGAATATGAGAAAGAAAAGTATTTTGGACCAAATTGGGAAGAGAAAGAGTATATTACAAAAGAAGTTAAGCTAACACACAAGGTTAGGAAGGGTGAAACCTGGTCTTCAATTGCTCGACGTTATGGAGTAAGCGTTAATAATCTGAGGCGTTGGAATGGAAATAAGAAGGTTTTGCAAAGAGGTAAGGTACTAAGTATTTACAAAACCCAAAAAGTAGAAGTTACTAAAAAGGACAAAGAAGAATCAAGTCCATTTACTGAGCAGACAACTGTTAGCAATGAGGAGGTAGTTCAGACAAATTCCAAACAAGTAACCGAAAAGCCCAAAGAAAACAAACCAAAGGCTCAGTATCATAAGGTAAAGAAAGGAGAAACCATATCTTCAATTTCAAGAAAATATAATGTCCCAATGGATGATATTTTTAAGCTTAATAATATGAATAGGAAGAGATCAATCATTAAAATTGGTCAGAACCTAAGAGTAAGATAAACTTCACTACACTCTCACAAAGATTTCATGACTCCAAAACAGCCTTTTTGTGAGCTTAAACATCGTTTTTATGACACTTAAACGAAGAGTTTATGAACACGAAATGCCATTTCGTTGCGATGAAATGCCATCTCGTTATTTATGAAATGCCATCTCATTAAAACGAAATGGCATTTCGTTATCGTAAAAACGAAGTTTTAAGGTCAAGGAATCTTGATTTAAGGTCAAGAAAGCTTAGTTTTGAGCTCAATAATACTTAGTTTGTTGGGGAATTAACTTGGATTATGTGCCAATTTTTATTGTTTTTCATATAATTTAAGCATATTTCTTTTAATAAGACAAGGGTTTAATGCTTCCTTAGTTCTTAAAATTTGATTTAAGAGAAATAGATTTTGCTGAAAATGGAAGATTAAAATACGCTGAACTTTAGGTATCGCTTAGGGTTTTGCTTAATGTCTTCAATGAGTGCATCTAATTTTTTTGTAGAACTCTCTAAGTTCTTATAGAGTTTATCATCATTTATTAAAAGTCCAGCACTTCCTTCCCCTTTCTCAATGGAACGCATGGTCTTCGTTAGAGAAGTTAGGCTTTCATTAGCTTCTGTAATGGTTTTTCCCAAATTAGCCTTAGCTATTGTATCACTTATATTGCTAAAATTGTTGATTGCATTGGTTAGACTTTCATTATTTTGTTTGAAATTTTCTGTTATGCTCTCTGCATTTGCAATTATAGTACTTATCCTCGCCTTTTCCTTATCCAATAAGCCATCAACTTCAATTGTTATGTTTTCTATGTTTTGGGTAAGTTGCTTTATGTTGTCAAGGCTTGCCTTAACATCATCCTGTGCTTTTTTGTCCAAAATATTATTAACACCAACAATTAATGTGTCTAAATTTGTCATTACACTATTTAGCTTAACTACAATTGGAGTGATATTGTCAGCCAATTGATCAATCATTCCATTTTCCTTTGCTGACTCAATCGTATCCTTCCTGCGAAATGTCTCATTGCTAATGCCCATATTTATTTTCAGGGCTTTAGAGCCGAGCAAGTCCGACGAGAATATCATAATCTTAGAGTCTTTAGGAATCTTAATTTCGCTATCAACGGCTATCCAAACCAAAAATTTACTTGCCAATGGGTCAACATTCTTTATGTCTTTAATATATCCAACCTTCATTCCGTTGAGGTAAATATAATTAGACTTATATAGTCCTGAAACATCATCAAATACTGCGTAATAACTTGTTTCAACGTTGAAAAGATCTTGTCCTTTAAGGAACAAGATTCCAAAATAAAGTACTAAAATAGATATTAACCCTATTATACCTATTTTATATTCTGTTTTAATTTTCACGATATTATTTATTATTATTTTGTTCTATTTCTTTTGCCTTATCAAGGGTTATCCTCTCATTCTTATAGAAAATAACCACAAAAGCATCCTTATATCCTTTTCCCTTAAGTTTATTCCTATATTCATTTGCCTGACTAAAACTCTTAAAGTTGCCTGAAGTATATTTCCAAATCTTGTTATCAAAGTACATCCAAACATCATCCAAGCCTTTCAGTCTTGAGTCATTACTTGATATTTTATTCTTATCAACAAAGATTTGAACCCTATAAATAACTTCATTAGTTTCTCCTTCAACGGAAGTTGTATCTTTAGTTTTTTCTTGTTCAGCTTTTAATTTTTCTTCCTCTTCTCTCTTTCTTTTCTCTTTCTCCTTCTCCATTCTAATCTTCTCTTCTTCATCCTTAATTACCTTATGAGGAATTAAATCAGCAATATGAGGGGTGTCCATTCTCCTTCCTTCAATTTTGTTCTTATAGCTATAGATTGCTTGAAAGATTGAGGCAGCAATTTCGTATTGTCCTTTTTCTGTATTTAAGTATTTTTCTTCTTTTTCGTTTGATATAAAACCAATTTCGGTCAATACTGCCGGAACAGAAGTTTTGTAAAGCACCAAATATGGTGCTTGCTTAACACCTCTATCAAATAGCTTTGTGTTGGAGGTGAAGTGTTTTTGTATTTTGTCAGCAAGTGAAAGGCTTTGTTCTAAATAAGCATTCTGATAAAGAGCAAAGAAAATATTTGACTCAGGAGAGTTTGGGTCAAACCCATCATAGTTTTCTGCATAGTTAGCCTCAGTTAAAATATCAGCATTTTCTTTCTTTGCAGCCTCAATATTAGCTTGGGTTTTAGCAAGCCCCATAACAAAGGTTTCTGTTCCATTGGCATAAGGGTTCTTCGCAGCATTGCAATGAATGGAAATAAAAATATCTGCCTTTTCTTTGTTTGCAAGTTGGGAGCGTTTAATTAAATCAACATCAACATCCTTTGTTCTTGTATAAACAACCTTTACATCAGGGAGATGATTCTTAATTAATTCACCTAACTTCAAGCTAACAGAAAGATTTATATCTTTTTCCAAACTTTTTCTGCCTTTTGCTCCTGGTTTATCTCCTCCATGACCTGGGTCAATAACAACTTTTGACAACCTTGATGAATTTGTCTCCTGAGCAAAACCATAAGTCAGTACACCAAGCAAAACCAATAGTAGTATTGAAAGTTTTTTCATCTTAAAAGTCAAATTTATTTTAGTTTTCTCTTTATTCTTCAATTATGGGAATAAAACATTATTTTTGCAAATTCGTTACAAAGATAAATAATTTATAAGAAATAGCAACTTGAAACAACATTTTTACATAATTAATCCACTAAATTTTATTTATGTGCTAATGTTTTTGTGCATTCTGCCTTTGTTTTCCTATTCTCAAAATGAGATAGATTCCACTTCAAATTTACTTTCTTCAAACATAGATTCTTTGAATATTGTTTCTGATACAATTATTTCTAAGAATGATACGATAAAAGCACCAAGAAGGAAGAAAACTTTTGACGAAAGGGTTAATTATTCTTCAAAGGATTCAGTTGCTATTGACCTAAGTTCCAAAAAGGTATATCTATATAACGATTCCCAAATAAAGATGGGTAAGATTGAGTTGGTGGCAGGACATATTTCAATTGGCTTTGATTCAAAACAACTTCATGCAGAAGGAATTGAAGACTCATCAAAGAATATTTCACAGTATCCCATCTTTAAAGAAGGAGGTAAAGAATATAAATCTAAAGTAATAGACTATAATATTGAATCAAAGAAGGGCTTGATTAGTGGGGTGTTTACTAAAGAGGGGGAGGGATATTTGCATGGGCAGCAGGTAAAGAAAATTGATGATAAGACCATGTTTATAAGAGGTGGAGTCTTTACAACCTGCGAATTGGAACATCCTCATTTTGCAATAAACTTCAATAAAGCTAAAGTAATTACTCAAGATAAAATTGTTACAGGACCTGCATGGTTTTCTGTTTTAGACATTCCTCTTCCGCTTGCAATTCCTTTTGGATATTTCCCTTTCACTGACCAGAAAAAATCAGGCTTTCTTATGCCAACCTATGGTTATGCTCAAAACAGAGGATATTATCTTAGAAATATTGGTTGGTATTTTGCAATTAGCGATTATATTGACCTAACCCTTCAAGCCGATATTTACACCAATTTGAGTTGGGCTGGAAACATAAAGTCAAGTTATGCCAAGAGATACAAATATAGAGGAGGGTTTGACCTAAGATACGAAGTAAACAAAACAGGAATTAGTAATACCCCAACCTATAACGAACAGGCTGACTTTCGTTTTCGCTGGACACATAACCAAGATGCCAAATCTCACCCCTACAGAAATTTCTCTGCCAATGTAAATCTTGTAAGTAGCACCTTTAATCAATATGCAGTAAGCACAAGCGACTATTTCAATAATACCACAACATCAAGTATTGCTTTCTCAACTCGCTTTGGTCAAAAGGTTTCCTTCACAGCCAACTTGGGAGAGGTCTATAATGCTAATACCGGAGCAATTAGTTTAGACCTGCCTTCAATTTCTATTTCCACATCCCAATTCTATCCCTTTAGGCGAAAACAAATGAAAGGCAAAGCAAGATGGTATGAAGATATTTCAATTTCTTATCGTACGAGCCTTGCTAACAGCATTAACACCTACGATTCACTTTTGCTAACTAAAGAAATTGTAAAGTATATGAAAAATGGGATGCACCATTCCATACCCATTCAAAGCAATGTAAAGGTTTTTAAACATTTGAATTGGACAAACTCAATCAACTATAATGAAAGATGGTATCTTAATTATATCACAAAACGCCTTGACCCACTCGATACCAACCAAACTGCAGTACTGAAAGACACAATAATGGGTTTCTTTGCAAATAGGGATGCAAACTTTAGTTCCAATCTCAACACTCGAATTTATGGAATGTTTACATTTAAGAAAGGCTACCTAAAAGCAATTAGACATGTTATAAATCCAGCAATAAGCTTTACCTATACCCCTGATTTTTCCAATCCTTCATTGGGTTTCTATGATTTTTATCTGGATAGGAACAATAATAAGGTCTATTATTCAAGAACAGAAGACGGAATGTTTGGTTCTCCTCCAAATGGTCAGTCGGGAATTCTTGGTTTCTCAGTCGGAAATAATTTAGAAATTAAGGTTAAGTCTTCAAAAGACACCGTTACAGGAACCTCAAAAGTAACATTATTAGAAAGTTTAAATATAGCATCAGGCTACGACTTGGCAAAAGATTCTGTTAACTGGCAACCTCTAAGACTTAATGCTCGAACAACCCTTTTCAAAAGACTAATCATCAATTTCTCTGCCTCCTATACTCCTTATGCAATTGATAGTATGGGACGATTGACAAATCAATTCCTTATAAATACAGAAAACAAACTCTTCAAACGCCAAAACTCCCAATGGGATTTAAACCTCTCATGGCAATTAACCGGTAAGAAAGGCAAATCAGGCTCGGATAATAATCCTCAAAACAATGAATTTGTTTCTCCAAGCCAAATGACCTATTCGCCTTTTGTGAATCCCAATGAAATCTTAGGACATGATGTTGACTTTACAATACCTTGGAGCTTAAATCTTGGGCTAACATATAGTCAGTTAAGTTCTTTTGTTGTTGCAATTGCAGGATATGAAACCAATCAATCGGCAGTTTTCAACATAAGAGGAGATATTAACCTTACCCCAAAGTGGAAAATAGGGATTACCTCAGGCTATGACTTTATTAATAAGGACTATACCTATACATCCATAGATTTTTACAGAGATTTGCATTGTTGGGAAATGCGTATGAATTGGGTTCCTTTTGGTTTCCGTCAAGGATGGAACTTCACCATTGCTATAAAAGCCTCCATGCTTCAAGACCTAAAGTATGAATTAAGAGACGACTTTAGAAATAGAGTTCAATATTAAGGGAGGTGTTTAGGTGTTTAGGTGTTTCCGTCATTGCGAGCTGAAAGCGAAGCAATCCAGAAAAAAGTAGAATAATTATACTAGATTGCTTCACCTTCGGTTCGCAATGACGTTTAAACTATTATCCTATTAATCCCTTAATCCTGTAAATCCTGATTCAGACTAATTAACCATTAACCATTATTAATTAATATATCCAAAATAAGGCAAAGCTTTCTGCAAGTCATCATCTAATTTAAGAAATATAGAATAATAGTATTTATCCTCATACAAGGTTTGAGCTATATAGGCTTTCATCAACAATAAAATCTCAGCCTTCTCATTTCCTTTAGGAATAGCTTCATTAACTCCATTCTTTATCACATACTCAATCATAGAATCAAACATTCCTTGCTCAACATTAAAGTTCTTCATGAAATCATCGCCATTAGAGTATTTTTTAAATTGATTACGATTTTTGTCAACATAATCAAAGCAGTACTTATAGAGTAGTCCTTTTCTTAGGACTTGGCTATAAAATTCTGATTTCTTATAGTTATAGTATGGTAATTCAATATCGGGTTCAATTCCTCCTCCTCCATAGACTATTCTTCCTTTCTTGGTTTTGAATTTTAAGCTGTCTGGGTGAGCAATAGTGTCTTTGTCGCCCTTGCTCATTGTGGCGTATCTGTTAGTAAAGTCTTCAAAATATTGGTCAGGATTTCCTGATATATAAGGTCTTTGTATGCTTCTTCCTGAAGGTGTATGGTAGCGAGAAACGGTTATTCTAACAGCAGAGCCATCGGGTAGGATTTTTTGTTCTTGAACCAATCCCTTTCCGAAGGTTCTTCTCCCAATTATCATTGCTCTATCGTTGTCTTGCATTGCTCCACTTACAATTTCGGATGCAGAGGCTGAAAGTTCATCAATCAAGATTATGAGTTTCCCTTTTTCAAATGCTCCTCCTCGTGTTGCAACAAAATCGTTTCTATCTCTTTTTCTTCCTTGTGTGTAAACAATCAAATCGCCCAAAGGCAAAAATTCATCCGCAACCTTATAGGCTTGGTCTAAATATCCTCCACCATTTCCTCGCAAATCAAAGACCAATTGTTTCATCCCCTTCCTTAGTAGGTCATGAATTGCAATATTAACCTCTTCAGAAGTGGTTTGTGAGAATTGATTTAGACGGATATAGCCTGTTTTATTATCTATCATTCCATGATAGTCAACGCTGAAAGTAGGGATAACATCCCTTTTTATCTCAAAAGGAATAAGCTTTGCTATGCCTTCACGTTTTATGCCCAGCTTAACCTTACTGCCTTTCTTTCCTTTAAGAAGTTGCATCACATCTTCGTTTTCAATTTTCTTGCCAGCCCAAATAGAATCATTGATGGTAACAATTCTGTCTCCAGCCATAATGCCTGCTTTCTGCGAAGGACCACCCTTAACTGGTTGAATTACTGCAACAGTATCATCAATAATCCTAAACTGAACACCAATTCCTTCAAACCCTCCGGTAAGAGATTCCTGCTCTCTTTTATTTTGGCTTGTGGTCAAATAGGTAGAATGGGGGTCTAATTGTTGTAAAAAGGAAAGTATAAAGTTATCCGAAATGGAATCAAAGTCAACCTCATCAACATAATCATCCTCTACTAAGTCCATTATGTAGGCAAACTTTTGAGCTAAGGCTGACTTGGATGAAGAAACGAAGGTAGCCTTAGACTCCTTGCTTGGTATAATATAGTACCCTAAAACTATTCCAATGATTAGAGAAATAGCAATAAATAAAGGAGTCCTTGCCCTATTCTTCATTTTTGTAGATTATTTTTCTTTGTTTTGTTCTTGATTGTCCTCAACATGTTTTTCAGGCTTCATTTGAGGGAAGAAAAGAACATCCTGAATTGAATGAGAGTTAGTCATCATCATAGCTAAGCGATCAATTCCAATTCCCAATCCTGAAGTTGGAGGCATACCATATTCTAAAGCTCTAAGGAAGTCTTCATCAAGGACCATTGACTCTGTGTCGCCTCTTTTCCCAAGTTCCAGCTGTTCCACAAAACGTTCTCTTTGGTCAATTGGGTCGTTAAGTTCCGAATAGGCATTACATATTTCCTTTCCATTGCAAACAGCCTCAAAGCGTTCCACCAATCCTTCTTTTGAGCGGTGTTTTTTAGCAAGTGGCGACATCTCAATTGGATAGTCATAGATGAAAGTAGGTTGAATTAGTTTGCTTTCGCAGGTTTCTCCAAATATTTCATCAATTAGCTTTCCTTTTCCCATTGAGTTATCGGTTGGTATATTTAGTTTCTTGCATGTGTCTCTTAGTGCAGTTTCATCCATGCTTGAAATATCAATTCCAGTAAAATGTTCAATTGCTTCAAACATAGTATAACGCTTCCAAGGACGTTTGAAATCAATAATGTTTTCTCCAACCTTAACCTCAGTAGTTCCGTGTAAGGCAATTGCAATCCTTTCAACCATCTCTTCCACAAGATTCATCATCCAGAAATAATCCTTGTAGGCAACATAAAGTTCCATTTGAGTAAACTCAGGATTATGGAAACGGCTCATTCCTTCATTACGGAAATCTTTTGAAAACTCATAAACCCCATCATATCCACCAACTATAAGTCTTTTAAGGAATAATTCATTTGCAATACGCAAATAAAGTGTTGTATCTAATGTATTATGGTATGTCTTGAAAGGTCTTGCTGCTGCTCCTCCATAAAGAGGTTGCAAAATTGGAGTCTCAACTTCCAAATATCCTTTTTCATTTAAGAAATCACGCATTGTATTTACCAAAGTTGTTCTTTGAATAAATATTTCTCTGTATTGTGGATTTACAATTAAATCTAAATAACGCTGACGGTATCTTTGTTCTGGATTAGTGAAAGCATCATATATCACACCATCCTTTTCCTTAACGATTGGAAGAGGACGTATGGATTTTGAAAGAACAGTTAACTCCTTAACATGAATGGAGGTTTCTCCCATTTGAGTAACAAAAACATATCCTTTAACTCCAATAATATCCCCAATATCCAAAAGCTTTTTGAAAACAGTATTATACATTGTTTTATCCTCTTCAGGACAAATTTCATCTCTCTTAATGTAAAGTTGAATCTTCCCAACGCTGTCTTGAATAACAACAAAGGAAGCAGCTCCCATTATTCTTCTTGACATTATCCTTCCTGCAATACTTACTTCTTGAAACAAAGTATTGTCTTTAGGGTATTCTTCTAAAATTTCTGTTGTTTTAGCATTTACTTCAAATAGTGGGGCAGGGTAGGGATTAATGCCTAAATTACGCATCTCTTCTGCAGCTTGGCGGCGTAATATCTCTTGTTCAGAAAGTTCTGTACTCATACTAAATTAAAATTACAAATAAAGTGCAAAAATACGTGAATTATTGCATTGTTTCTAATTTTTTGAATTAAAAATTAAAGAGAAGTTGTATAAAAAAAGAAAAAGGACAACCCGAAAGCTATCCTTTTCTCAACAATTATAATTAACCTTTGTTGCGGGGGTAGGACTCGAACCTACGACCTTCGGGTTATGAGCCCGACGAGC
>DHCV01000040.1:91424-97253 GCA_002399025.1 Bacteroidales bacterium UBA4893
AGCCCGACGAGCTACCACTGCTCCACCCCGCGTCTTATTTGTGAGTGCAAAAGTAGTATAACATTTTGTAACTACCAAATAATCTAACCTGAAAAGTGATAGTAAAATATTTGTATGCTTGTTTTCAGTGATTTAAAACTAAGATGAATTTGCTGTCTTTTCCCCAAAAAGACTCAAAAAACTATATTATTTAAATAGAAAATGATGCTTTTGATTAAGAAAAAATAAAACCTCCTTTGCGGTAAATTAAAACGAAGAAAGAAAAAATTAAAACGAAGTTTCAGCAAATTAAAACTTGATTTCAATAAAACTAAATAAGGAGTTTAAAGCCCTTTACATTATTGGGCAAGCACAAGGCATGCCCCTACACAACTCAACAACTAAACCCTACACAACTAAACAACCCCTCTAATCTTTTAAAGAATCTATATCTCTTCTTTCTTTTTTAGTTGGTCGCCCTACCCCTCTATCTCTTTTCTCAAAGGCAAATTTACGAGTCATTTCTATTCTCTCATATTCTTCCTTTGGAGTAAGGTCTGTCATATAATTTTCAACCATTTTGGCTGGAATTCTATTATTTAGCAGTTCCTTAACCTCAATTTCTCTATGGAGTTGATTAATGTTAATCTCAAATTTGTCTCCAACCTTCACTTCCTTTGAAGCTTTTGCAATAACACCATTTTGAGTTACCTTACCCAGTCGGCAAGCATCAGTTGCCAAAGCTCTTGTTTTATAAAGCCTCACTGCCCAAAGCCACTTATCTAATCTAACAGCCATTCCTTAAACCTATATTTTATTTCTCTCTAAAATAAAGAGTGATTGGAACTCCCGAAAAGTCATAAATCTCCCTCATCCTATTTTCCACATATCTCCTATAAGGTTCGCGAATATATTGAGGAAGGTTGCAATAGAAAACAAATTGAGGATAGGCTGTTTTCAGCTGCATAACATATTTTATCTTAATATGCTTTCCCTTATAGGATGGTGGTGGATTCTCTTCCTTAACAATTGGAAGAATATCTTCATTAAGTTTTGAAGTGGAGATTTGTTGGGAACGTGCTTCATAAACCTTCTTTGCAGTTTCCAGCACCTTAAAGATTCTTTGTTTATTGATAACAGACGTAAATATTATTGGCACATCCTCAAAAGGAGCAATCCTTTCCCTGATTTTTCTCTCAAATTCCTTAGAAGTATTGGTTTCTTTCTCAATCAAATCCCATTTATTGACTACAACAATAACTCCTTTATTGTTTCTTTGAATAAGACTAAAGAGGTTTAGGTCTTGCGACTCCAAGCCTTGAGAGGCATCAAGCATCAAAATACAAACATCGCTGCTCTCAATTGAACGAATGGAACGCATAACAGAATAGAACTCTACATCCTCAAAAACCTTACCTTTCTTTCTAACCCCTGCAGTGTCAACAATCATAAAGTCAAATCCAAAAAGATTATATCTTGTGTGAAGCGAGTCCCTGGTTGTGCCGGAAATGTTTGTAACAATATTTCTTTCCTGCCCAATTAAAGCATTTATCATTGAACTCTTGCCAACGTTTGGTCTTCCCACAACAGCAATCTTTGGTAAATCGGTTTCTGAGCCTTCGTCCTCTTGTTCAAGTTCAAAGTCCTTTACCAGCTCGTCAAGCAAATCTCCTGTTCCAGAACCATTGATTGCAGAAATAGTAAAAATCTCACCAAGTCCCAAAGAATAAAACTCAGCATGGTCGTTTGCTCTTTGCGTATTATCAACCTTATTGGCAACCAAAATAACCTTCTTGGGCGTTTTTCTAAGTAAATGAGCAACGTCTTCATCCATAGGAGTTAGCCCTTCCTTAACATCTACCAAAAACAAAATTGCATCAGCCTCTTCAATTGCCAAAATAACCTGCTTTCTTATCTCCTCCTCAAACTCATCTTCGCTTCCCATAATATATCCACCTGTGTCAATTACAGAAAACTCCTTTCCATTCCAATTACTCTTTCCATAATGGCGGTCTCTTGTTACTCCTGCCATTTCATGTATTATAGCATCTCTCGATTCTGTTAGTCTATTGAAAAGAGTTGATTTTCCTACGTTTGGTCTCCCTACAATTGCGACAATCTTACCCATATATTTTATTTTAAATTTATTATAAATACTTGTTTTTAATTTCTCTTGCCTCTTCTTTTTAAGAGAATAATTATTCTTCTAATTATTCTATCCCACCTCCTATAAATTGACTTATTCCCAGCCGAACGACTAATTGACATTCCTTCTTCTTCATTGATAGAGTCTTTCTTCGACACCCTTTCACCAACAGCATAAGCAATACTTGCATTGAGTTCGTAGCCAATAATCAATATATAAGATATTAGGTAGAACCATAAAAGGAATATAATCAAGGCTCCAATTGAGCCATATAGGGCATTATAGCGTGAAAAGTTTGATATATAGAAGTTAAACCCCGAAATAGAAAGTATAAAGAGGATGGTTGCTAAGGTTGCTCCTGCCGAAAAGAACTTAAAGTTTGATTTATCTGCAGGAGTATAGTAATAAATCATAACGAACATAATATAAACTAAGGCAATAAGTAGTAACCATTTTGCAGATTGGAGAAGGAAAAGGATAATTCCTTCCTGAATAAAGGAATTTTTGAGTAAGAAATTGAAAAATGTTGTTGAACCAACTATTAAAGTAAATGAAAGTATTACAACTAATCCAATTGCAAAAACTAATCCAATGCTTATTAGTCTTCTTTTTATCCAACTCCTCTTCTTAGTATTATATTTTGAACTATTGAAAGACATCATCATTGCATTAATACCGCTTGAGGCAACATAAATAGAACTTATAAACCCAATAGACATTAAGCCCTGATTCTTCTTTAGGAAAATCCCATTGATAACTGAAATAACCTTCTCTGAAATTGATTCTGGGACTAAGGATTCAATAAATTCAATGAGTTGTAGGTAAAGAGATTCTATAGGTACATAGGGGAGGAGTGTAAAAAAGAAAAGCAGAAGAGGGAAGGTTGCCAAAACAAAGTGATAGGCAAGAGCTGCTGCTCTTTGATTAATGAACCCCTTAGCCAAACCTTGAATGAAAAAGAACAAAACATCAAATAAAGGCACTCCTTGAAAGCCAGGAAGGACAATAAGCCTTGAGAAATGCAAGATATTCCTTATTGGTCGCCAATAAAGAAAGCGTCTAAGTATTTTGTTTTGTTTCTTTGGCATAAGAAAGCCAGTTTTCTATGTTTATTCCTAATTGTCTGCAACTAAACTTAAATCCAAAGACTTGATTTGATGAGTTAAGGCTCCAACAGAAATAAAGTCAACTCCTGTCTTTGCAAAGCTAAGTATGGTCTCCTTGTTAATTCCTCCCGAACCTTCGGTCTCATATCTTCCACCAATCCTCTCAACAGCCTTCATCAAAAGCTCCGGAGTAAAATTATCCAACATTATCCTATCAACTCCTCCAATCTTAAGCACCCTTTCCAACTCCTCCATAGAACGAACTTCAATCTCAATCTTCAATTCCTTTTTCTTTTCCTTCAAATATTCCCTTGTTTTCATTATTGCATTTTCAATCCCACCAGCAAAATCAACATGATTATCCTTAAGCATAATCATATCATAAAGTCCAATTCTATGATTGTAGCCTCCTCCAACTTTAACGGCATATTTCTCAAATAAACGCATTGAAGGAGTCGTTTTTCTTGTATCAAGAAGTTTTGTTCTTGTCCCTTTAATCAATTCAACATATTCATTAGTTGAGGTTGCAATCCCAGAAAGGCGTTGCATATAGTTAAGAGCAGTTCTTTCGGAGGTTAAAATCCCAATTGCAGACCCCTCAACCCTAAAAACCACATCTCCTTTCTTAATTCTCTCCCCATCTTTCATTAGTGCAGTAAACTTAATGCTACTATCCACCTTAGAATAAACTTCTCTTGCAATATCAATCCCACAAATAATTCCTTCTTGCTTAGCAACAAGTTTTGCCTTATTGGTTTCGCTCTTTGAAATACAAGCTAAAGAAGAATGGTCTCCATCTCCAATATCTTCTCTTAAAGATAGTTCAATATGTCTCAAAAGATATTCCTTAGGGATTAAATCGTACATGTTCATATTACAAAAATGCAATTATAATTAACTCAAATTCTGCACAAAGATACAATAATTCATCAAATTACTTTCCTTGTCCTTTCTTTTCTTAACTAATTCAACCATTAAAGCATATTTCTTGCTTATAATTTCAAGCCATTTTTTGAATTTAATTCTGCTAATTCTCACTCCAATGAAACAAATCATTAATTTTGCACAACTATTTTTTAAATGGATTTAAAACATACAAGAAAATGGATATTGAAATAATAAATATTGGCGATGAGCTTTTGATTGGTCAAGTAGTTAATACCAACGCATCCTTTATGGCGGAGCATTTGAATAATGTAGGACTAAATGTAAATAGGATAACTACAATTGCTGATGATGCAAATGAAATTGAATTATCTATTCTTAATGCATTAGAGCATTCCGATTGCATTCTAATAACTGGAGGCTTGGGGCCAACCAAAGATGATATAACAAAATATACCTTAGCAAAGATATTTGATAGTGAGTTGGTGGAAGATGAGAATGTTTTGGCAAATATTAAAAGAATTTTTGACCATAGAGGATATGAGCTTACACCAACAAATCGTCTTCAAGCATTGGTGCCAAAGAAATGTAAGGTTATTGAAAACTTAGTTGGTACAGCACCAGGAATGTGTTTTGAAAAAGAGGGTAAGTTAATTATATCAATGCCTGGAGTTCCCTTTGAAATGAAAGCAATGATGCAAAAGTATGTTATACCTCTATTACTTTCTCACTACAAACCCTCAGCAATATTTCATAAAACAATAATAACTCAAGGAGTGGGAGAAAGCTTTCTTTCAGATAAGATTGAAGAATTTGAATTAGCACTCCCTAAATACATTAAGTTAGCCTATCTTCCTGCACCAAACCTTTTAAGACTTCGCCTTTCTGCAAGAGGAGAAGATAAAAAGGCAATTAAGCAAGAATTAGATAATCAAGTTGAAAAGCTAATACCACTTATTAAAGACTATTTTATAGGATTTGATGAAGGTGATTTATGTGTTCTTGTTAGCAAACTACTATTAGAAAAAAACAAAACCCTTTCAACAGTTGAAAGCTGCACAGGAGGGAATATTGCACACACAATCACACTTCATGCAGGCTCTTCAGAATACTATAAAGGCACAATTGTATCCTATGCCAACCAAGTCAAGACTGATGTTGTTGGAGTAAAAGAAGAGTCAATCCAAAACCAAGGAGCAGTAAGCAAAGAAGTAGCAGAACAAATGGCATTGCAAGGAGTTAAGAAACTAAATACAGACTATTGTGTTTCAACAACAGGAATTGCAGGACCAAGTGGAGGAAGTGATGAAAAACCAGTAGGCACAGTATGGATTGCAGTTGCAAATGCAAAAGGAGAATGCCATTCCAAACAATTCAATTTTTATTCAAGCAGAGAAAACTTCATAAACAGAACAACCAACCAAGCCTTTGCAATGCTTCTAAGCTGGATTAAGGAAGGGAAATAAGGCTAACCACAAAATAAGATTAAAACTACTGTTCTATTCCTTTTTTAAGGAGATAGATAACCTATTTATTGAAAATTATTCAAGAAGTTTTACTCTCCATATCAAGTTTAAAACTAAGTAAATAAGGATTAGAAAAATTTAAACAAGACTTAGAACTAAAAACAATGCGGTTGTTTCCTCGAAACAATGCCATTGTTTTGCCAGAACAATGCCATTGTTTCATTAAAACAATGCGGTTGTTTTTAGT